>JAISUC010000002.1 GCA_031272275.1 Actinomycetes bacterium
TGCCACTGACCGTCGGAGTGTAAATAATACGGGAATTCAACTCCACCCCATCGTCATCGTTGTACGTGACTAAGTCGCTTGACGAGTTCAAATACAGATACGGATCAAAATAATCGTCAGTACTTTCCAGCCTAAAGACATAGGGTGTCCCCGCCGTCAACTGCACGGCATAGGTCTTGCCCGAAATGGTCTGAGGTGATCCCCCTACATCACGGTAAAATCTCGCCGTATCGCCGGCACCGATAGTGTCATTGACAACATACGGCAGACTGCCCACGTTGATCGGGTTGATGAAGTCACTATCCGCTGCCCCGGCTGCACTCACAACGCCGAACACCGCAACAACCACCAGCGACAATATCCACAGAATCCTCGAAAGTACACCGCACTTCGCCCTGTTCGTTCGGTGATGCATTGCCACACCTCCCTGTTTCGGGTTCTCCGGAACCCACCCTCTGTACCACGTTCAGTATACGCGAATCAAACCCAATCCACCAGCGAAGACATCAGCCGACCCACGGGAACATGCGACCCTGTGACGAAACCCATGCATGGGGGGAGTGCGTCCCGCCGCCTGCGGTTGCCGCCCGCGCGCTGTGCTCCGCGCCGGGGACGTTGAGGATGCGGGCGCGCGCGTCCACATCGCGTCAGACGTGTGATGTCAGCGTGAGCGTTTTGTTTTGCGGGGGGACTTGGAGCCCTTGGTTTGTTTGGCCTCGAGTTCGCGCTCCAGCGCCTTGACCTGTGACATGGGACAGGTGTCGGCTGACGCGCAGCCGACACAGGTGGTCTTATAACAGCTGGCCTTGCGGTTGTTCATCAGCATCCAAAACGCGATGGTGACAATCACGAACAGCGCGATAACGGCCCCGATGGTTCCTATATGGTTTCCAATCCAAGCAAACATAGTCAGACATCCTACTCCCCCGCCCGGTTATCCGACCGGAGATATGCCCCGGTCTGCTAGGCGGCTGTCGTTCGGGCGGCGAGTTTTGCCACCCGATCTCGTGGCGCCGGACGAAACAGCAGGAACAGTATCACCGCCAAACACAGCAGTGCGGCAACCGTCCAGAATCCGAACGTCCCGAGCGCAATCCAAATCCACAGGTTATAGATTATCATGCCGACAATCCACGCCCAACCGCATTGGTATCCGATGGTGAAAAGCGACCATTTCCAGGACTTCATTTCGCCCACCATCGCGCCCACTGCGGCAAAACAGGGAACGCACAGCAGGTTGAACGCCAGGAAGGCGTACGCGGCGGCCACCGGGATGGCGCTGGCGCCGAACAGCATCATGATGGGTGACAGGGCGCCCATTTGACCGGCGTCGACCATGTCGATGGCTCCGTCGCCGATCGAGCTGAATATCCCCATGACGCTGACGATTTCTTCTTTGGCGGCCAAGCCCAGGACGCTGCTGATGGCGGCTTTCCAGTTGCCGAATCCCAGCGGCGAGAATATCCAGGCGAAAGCGTTTCCGATGTGTGCGGCGATGGACTGATTCAAGTCGTCCACCATCCCGAATCCGCCGGCGTCAAAGCCGAAACTGGACGCAAACCAGATGACAATACTGGTGAGGAGGATGATGGTCGTCGCCTTTTTGACGAAGGCCGAGCTGCGCTCCCAGACCGAATAGAACGTGTTCCGCAGAATCGGCGGGTGATAGGCCGGAAGCTCCATGACAAAGGGTGCCGGGTCGCCTGAAAACAGGCGTGTCTTTTTCAGGATGATACCGGTGACAATCACGCTGCCGATGCCCATGAAGTACGCGCTGGGGGCCACCCACCACGCCCCGCCGAAGGCGACGCCTGCTATCAGCGCGATGAAGGGCAGCTTTGCGCCACAGGGCATGAACGTCGTGGTCAGGATGGTCATGCGGCGGTCGCGATCCTGTTCGATGGTGCGCGTCGCCATGATACCCGGGACACCGCAGCCGGTGCCGATCAAGAGCGGTATGAAGCTTTTGCCGGACATGCCGAAACGGCGGAAAATGCGGTCCATCAGAAACGCGATGCGCGCCATGTATCCGCAGTCTTCGAGCAGTGCCAGGAAGATGAACAGAATGATCATCTGGGGCAGAAAGCCTATTACCGCCCCCACGCCGCCGATGATGCCGTCGACAAAAAGACTCTGCAGCCAGTCGGCCACCCCGATGCTGCCCAACCAGTGGGCGACCGGTTCCTGAATCCAGGCGCCGACGAAGGTGTCGTTTGTGAAGTCGGTCACCAGAGCGCCGATGGTGGTCACCGACACGTAATAGACCAGGAACATCACGGCCACGAAAATCGGCAGACCCAGGATACGGCTGGTGACGACTCGGTCGATTTTGTCGGACAGCGACATGCCGACCTGCTGTTTGGTCACGGTCTGTTCGACCACCGTGCTGATGAAGTCATAGGATTCACCGGTGACGATGCTGCTGGAAACGTCGTCATATTCGGTTTCCACGGCACTGATCAGGGATTCGACCTGCGCGCGTTCGGCTTCGTTCAGGTGCAGCGATTTTTCGACCCGTTCGTCGCGTTCAAAGACCTTGATGGCATACCAACGCAGGTGCTCGATGGGCATACGGCCCTGTATCACCTGGGCGATGGAGTCGATGGCGGCCTCGACCGGTGCGGTGAACGTGCGCTCGAAATGGGTCTCGCGGTATTGATGGTGTGCGATGACCTGGTCATGATGGACCGCGGTGGCGACATCACCCTCCACCGCCTCGACAAAGTGGGGCGTGGCGCCGAAATGCGCCGCCTCGTGCGCGGTGCCCACCAGCGACTGGATGCCGAAGCCTTTGATGGCCGATATTTCGATGACCGGGCAGCCCAGCTGTTCGGATAGCGCCGGGATGTCGATCACGTCGCCGCGTTTGTTCACGACATCCATCATGTTCAGCGCGACCACGACCGGGATGCCGATGTCCAGCAACTGCGTGGTCAGGTACAGGTTCCGTTCGATGTTCGAGGCGTCGACGATGTTGATGATGGCGTCGGGTTCTTCGTGGACCAGGTAATCGCGCGTGATGACCTCTTCCATCGTGTAGGGCGAGAGCGAATAGACGCCCGGGAGGTCGATCAGCGTGATGTCGGTTTTGCTTTTGATGGTGCCCTCTTTGCGGTCAACCGTGACACCGGGCCAGTTGCCGATGCGCTGGGTCGAGCCGGTCAGGCGGTTGAACAGGGTCGTTTTGCCACTGTTGGGGTTTCCCGCGAGCGCTACTGTGAATGCCATTCAGATCACCTCGATTACTGCTGCGTCGCCGCGGCGTATGCTGAGCTCATAGCCACGTACCGTGATTTCCAGGGGGTCGCCCAGGGGGGCTACCTTGCGCAGGGTCACCGTCACGTTTTTGGTGATGCCCATGTCCATGATGCGGCGCTGGAGCGCGCCGTCGCCGTGGACGCGTTTGACCGTCGCCGTCTCTCCTACCTTCATGTCCGCCATTGTCGCCATGTGGTTTCCTCCCCTGTTGTGTACGGTGCTTGCTTGCGGTTGGTTGCTTGCGGTTGCCCGTTGTTGCCTACTGCGGTTGCTTACGTGCGGTTGCCCGTTGTTGCCGTCGGTTTCGTCGGTTTCGTCGTAGTCTAGGCGGTTCTAGGCGGCGTGCGGTGCCACCATGATGTTGCCCGCCATCTCTGCGCTGATAGCCACACGCACGTCCTTGACCTTCACGATCACGTTGCCGCCCTGCTTGGACAGCAGCGTCACCGCACAGCCGCTGACAAAGCCCAGGCTTTCCAGAAAGGTCATGACATCGGGTTTGCCCTTGATCGCCTGAATGCGAACGGGCTCGCCGATACTTGAAAACGATAGCGGTAGCATGGTTCTCCTTCGTGTCCTACTCAGTTGTGTATTGCTGTTTCGGTTAGCAGTAACTAACTATACAAGTTAGTTTACGCTAACTGACGCGTTTGTCAAGAGATTATTTTGATAAGATTGATGCCATGAAAGATCTACAGGAATCAGGGGAAATGTATCTGGAGAGCATACTGGTGCTGTCCCAGACGCATGATGAGGTGCACTCGGTCGACGTCGCCAACTATCTGGGCTATTCCAAGCCCAGCGTCAGTCGTGCGGTGGGTGTGTTGCGCGACCGCGGACTGCTGGATATGGACGAGCACGCTCACCTGATTTTGACCGAAGCCGGTCGCGCGATTGCCGAAAAGGTGTACGAGCGCCACCTGACCATCGCGGAGTTTTTGGGCAAACTGGGCGTTCAGGCCTCCGTCGCCGAGGCCGATGCCTGTCGCATTGAGCACATCATCAGCGACGAGACCTTCCGCGCCATCAAAGCACACCTGCAATAACGTGAGGGGTTGTATGCTCGCCGGTATACCTCTCGTCATTGCGAGGGCGGCGTTTTGTGCCGCCCGTGGCAATCCACCGGCGACGATAGTCGCCGGAAAACAAATTCCCGTGGCGGGCTTTTCGCCACGGGGGCAGTGGGGCGGGCAGCTTAGGCGAGGTCGCAGCGCAGCAGGTCGTCGTAGGTTTCGCGGCGAACCACCCAGCGCCAGTTACCGTCACGCAGCCAGATGACGCCGGGACGTACTTGCTTATTGTAATTGCTGGACATGGATTGGCAGTATGCGCCGGTTGCCGGAACGCACAGGATGTCGCCGATGTCTGCCGGCTGGATGGGGCCGTCCGCCACCACGATGTCACCGCTTTCGCAGTGTTTGCCCGCAACGGTTGCCGTCGTCGAGCGCGGTTGGTCGGCTTTGTTCGCAATCAAGGCCTCATAGTGCGCCCCGTACAGGCTGGTGCGGATGTTGTCGGTCATCCCGCCGTCGACGCTGATATAGGTGCGTATTCCGGGGATTTCTTTGATGGTGCCCACCGTGTAGAGCGTCACACCGGCATTCGCCACAATGGAGCGGCCGGGTTCGACGGCCATACGCGGGATGGTAAGCCCGCGCCGTTCGCATTGTTCCTTGATGTCGTCGATGACGACCTTGCCGTAATCCTTGATGCTGGACGGTTCGTCCGGGACCCCATAGGCGACGCCCAAGCCGCCGCCGGTGTCCAATAGGCGGACGTCGGTGCCGCATTCGTCTTTGATCTGCGCCATGAACCCGACGATGACCTCGATGGCAGCCGCATAGGACCTCAGCGCGAAAATCTGGCTGCCGATGTGCATATGCAGGCCCTCGAAGTCGATGCCCGGCAGCTCGATGGCGCGCTTGACGGCCTGCATGGCCAGTCCTTGGTTCAGCCCGAATCCGAACTTGCTGTCCTCGGCTCCGGTCTTGATATAGTCGTGCGTGTCGGCCTCGATTCCGGGGGTGACGCGCAGCAGGACGCTCTGGTTGATACCGCGCATATCGGCCAGGGCCGACAGGCGGTCCAGTTCGTCGAAGCTGTCGACAACAATGTGTCCCACGCCCGCCTCGATACATTCGATCAGTTCGCGTTCGGTTTTATTGTTGCCGTGCGCATAAATGCGCGCCGGATCGAATCCTGCAGACAGCGCGATGGCAAGCTCTCCCCCACTGGACACGTCCAGACAGCAGTTTTCCTCGTGCACCAGGCGGCACATGGCGCGGCAGATAAAAGCCTTGCCCGCATAGATGATGTCGACGTCTTTCCAGTGATAGTGCGTCCATTGCAGGTAATCGCGCAGCTGTTGGCGGATGTGATTTTCGTCCATTACATAGACCGCGGTGCCGGCTGCGCGTGCCAGCTGAACCATGTCGACACCGGCGATGTGCAAGTGGCCGTTTTCGACCGTGGCGCTGTTCGGCAGGACGCCTGCCAGGTCGGCTGCGGTCTTAAAGTCCGGTTCGGCGGTCGGGTTACTCATATGTGCCATAGGTGGATACGCCTTTCAGTGTTGGGATTAGATTGGCTGATTAGTCTAGCATAATTGCGGAATATGTATGGACGATGCGGGCGATTGCCCGCATCGGTGGATTGCCGCGCACGCAACGCGAAGCTGCCTAGAGGTTCATTTTCGCACAGCGTGCGTGGATGTAAAGCGAGCGACGCGTATTGTGATACGCGAGTCGAGCTTTACGCCGCGCACGCAACGCGAAAATGAACCGTCTTAGAGAGGTGCCTTTGTGCGGGTAGTCCAGCTGTAGCGACGCGCCGCCGTCAGGTCGCGCCGCGAGGAAAGCGCACTGATTTTGACCACATCACCGGTGCGCGGTGCATGGATATAGTAGCCACCGCCGATGTAGATGCCGACGTGATGGATGGGGCTTCCAAAAAACACGACGTCGTTTGCCTGCAAAAGCCCCGTGACCTTGGTGCCCTTCAGCGCCTGGGACGCCGAGTGGTGCGGCAGCGACACACCGTGCTGTTTGAACACGTACATGACCAGACCGGAACAGTCGAATCCGCTCTTGGAAGCGCCACCCCACTTGTAGGGAATGCCGCGATAGGCCAATGCGGTCTGAACCGGGCTGCCGTCGGTAATCACGACGTCTTTCAGCTTGCCGGTTTTAATCTCGACTGCCAGCGTATTTTCGTTGATGCGGTCGCGCGTGGTGGTCGCATTCATGAAATCCAGCAGCTCTTTGTTTTGCGCCCGCAGCTCGGCCTGGCGGTCTTCGTTGCGGGCCGTCACCTCGATTTTGCGTGCCCGCAACTCGAACTCCAAGCTTTCGGCCTGGGCCTCGTCATTGGCAAGCTTGTTCAAAGTATCAGCCAGCTGGTCGCGCTGGTCACGGATGCGTTGCAGCAAATCGGCGTCGATGGTCGAGAGCTCTGCCGCATAACGCAGGCGCGCGGTGAAATCGGCGAAAGACTTGGACTCGAACAGCATCATCAGGCCGGGGTTTCCGCCCTCGCGATAATAATCGCGCACGCGCGCGTCCAGCTCCGCCGCTTGCAGTTCATATGCCTGCTTGATCAGTTCGTAGTCTTTTTTCTTGACCTTGATGTCGCTTTCGATGCTCGCCAAGTGCAGCTTTGCCGCATTGTATTCCTCGGCGGCGATTTCGGTTTCCTTGTCGATGGCATCCAGCTGGTCGTTTAAGGCCTGCAGGGCTGCAGTCTGTGCAGGGGTAGCCGTCGCGAGCTTTTCGTTGGCCTTTTCCAGTTCGGTCGTCTTTTTCTTTTTGGTGGTCTTTTTGGTATCCGTCTCGGTTTTGGTGTCCTGAGTGTCCTGGGTCGTTGCAGTACCCGACGTGTCAGTCGAGGTCGTCGGACGGGCGAACGCGCCGAAAGGCACGGCGGATAACAGGACGGACAATGCAAGCAGCACGGCAACGACACGCCGCAAGGCACCCGACCGGACGGACGCCACCCCTGCGCGGGCAGGTACCCCGGAACGTACCGCGTCACGTACCGCGTCACGTACCCCATATGACTGTGCCTTACTCATATATCACAGTATAAGCCCTGTGGAGCGTTCCCACCCGCCCATACACAGCATCCCCATAAATCGCGCACCCGGCAATCGCCCTAGTCCGCAGATTCGGTGGGTGCGACGCCCGCCGCCGTTTCCAGAATAGCTTCATCGGTGCGCGGCTCGTCGAATTCTTCCGGGGAATCCATCGCGTCATCATCCAGCGGTTCGTTGTCGTCAACGTCGGCTGTGACCTCGGCCTCGGACGGTTCGTTGGGCAGACGATAGTGATAGGGCACCAGCACGGTGGACACGTTTTTATAGGTGCGCAGCGCCCGCGAAATCTGGTAGGTCGTCTGGTTGTGGAGCATGGTCTCGTAGGGGTGGTCCAGCACGAATTTGGTCAAGACGACCGCGATGCTGTCGCCGTGGGTCAGACGCTCCTCGCGCAGATCCAGGTAGTCTTCCAAAGGCCCGATCAGGTCGCGATAGGAACTTTCCAGAATCTGCAGCGGAATGCCACAGGACGAGGCGTAATCGTCCCATTTTTTGCGGAAACGTTCGGTGCGCTTGCTGTCCAGGGACACATGCACGGCAATCACATTTTGCGACATGCGGTTCGCGTAATTCAGCAGCTTCAGCACCGGGCGCGTGACCCCGTCGACCAGCACGATACACAGAAAGTCGTTTTTGCTGAGGCTGGGGTGATAGTGCGCGAGGAATTCCTCTTTGCTGATTGAAATCTTGCGGCGCACATAGACATAATGGCGATGAATGCGCGCCATCAGATACGACAGACAGGGAATCGCAATCGCCAGGATCCATGCCCCGTGCGTGAACTTCATCACGAACACGATGATCAGGCCCACGAAGGTCATGATCGTCCCCAGGACGTTTATCAGCATGCCGGTTTGCCAGTGCTTTTCCTTGTCGCGGATCCATTTTTTGACCATGCCGGATTGGCTGATGGTGAATGACAAAAACACGCCCACCGAATACAGCGGAATCAGATGGTGCACGGACGCGCTGAATATCACGATGAGCCCCACAGCTGCGACCGCCAGGAACAAAATGCCGTTTGACAGTGTCAGTTTCGTGCCGCGCTGCATGAACTGGCGGGGCATGAAGCCGTCACGCGCCAGAATCGACAGGAGGTTCGGCAGGTCGGTGTATGCGGTGTTTGCCGCCAACAGCAAAATCAGCGCGGTTGCAAACTGCAGGATGTAGAACAGGGGCGATCCCGCTCCGAACACCGCGCGTCCCATCTGCGCGACCACGGTCATCGAGCCTTCCGCCGGAACCAAGGCACCGCCGATTTCGTTCATATAGGGCATGACGTGCAGGCTGCGCGCCAACACGATCGAGCCGCCGAATATGAACAGCACGATGGCTGCCAGGCAATACAGGACCTTTTGCGCGTTTTTCTGGCGCGGTTTGGCGAATGACGGCATCGAGTTCGATACCGCCTCGATTCCGGTCAGTGCCGAACAGCCGCTGCTGAATGCACGCAGCATCAGAAACGCACCGGTCAAGAAACCCACCTGGGTCAGATAATCGGTCGATTGCGGCGTGGCGTAATAGGTCGAAAGTGCAATCGGCTGCAGACTGCCCATCGTCAGACGAATCAGCCCGACGATAATCATTACTGCCATAATCACAATGAACGCATAGGTCGGAACGCCGAAAATCTTTGAGCTTTCCTGGCTGCCGCGCAGGTTCATCAGCGTTGTCAGCAACACGCAGAGTACAGCAATGAACACACGAAAGCGCGCAAACTGCGGAAATGCACTGGTAAACGCCGCCGTCGCCGAACTGATGGATACCGCAACCGTCAGCACATAGTCGATGACCAGGCTGCTGGCGGCAACCATCGCGGCCTTTTTGCCGAAGTTGTCGGACGCGACGTTATAGGCACCGCCGCCCGCCGGGTAATGCTTGATGATTTGCGCGTAGCTGAATGCCAATACCAGCAGCAACAGGATAATGGGCGCTGCCACCCAGGGGACGTATCCCACTGCGGCGGCGCCCAACAAGGGAACCAGCACCAACAGTATTTCCTCGATGGCATAGGCGACCGAGCTGACCGCGTCGCTGGCCAAAATGGGCAGCCCCCAGTACCATTTCAGTTTTGTTTCTTCCAGGCTGCTGCTGGCCAGCGGCCGTCCCAACAGCCGCAGCTTCACGCGTGTAAACAGCGAAACCTTATGTGGTGCCATGTCCTGTCGTACTCCTTAGTGTCACGACCTGTGCCGGGTCGACCGGTGCGTTTTCAAACGCCGCACAAGTATATTCCTCTGACCGGGTAAATACAAGCGGGATGATTTTCCGTAGCACGAATAACCTCTGCAGTAACAATGGATTGCCACGCAGCCCTACGGACTGCTCGCAATAACGTTGGGGGTGACCTGACCTTTCCGGAACAGCAAGCGGGGGGTGGGCCAAAAAAACTGCAAAGCTTTTTATTGGCAGCATCCCCCCGCGATAATGCAGACGCAAGGGTCGGGGAGTGCGTCCCGGCGCGAATTGCATAGGATTGGTGCTTGCGCGATGGGGTGTGCGTGTGCTATGCTTTTCTGACGCGAAAATGCGGGGTGGAGCAGTCTGGTAGCTCGTCGGGCTCATAACCCGAAGGTCAGAGGTTCAAATCCTCTCCCCGCGACCAGAAAAAAACAATGGTCCCCGTAAGGGGACCATTTCTTTTTTCGTCTTCTTCCGACTACATTGCGGTTTGTTCCGGCTTTTTTCTCCGCGTCTGCCCTGGCGCAAACAACACCGCAGCATCGCGATCACACGAAGCCTCAGTATTTCGTGGTCTTTCGAAAACTCGGTGACGTCGGCCATTGCGGCGCCTCGGGCACACGTTTCTGCCAGTCGGTGTATGCCATATATCGGCCGTTTTCCTCATCGGTCCAAAACCACGAGGGAACGTATTCGTCGGTGTCAATCGTCCCCCCCTGAGGATCGACCGTCCAATACACCGGCTTTGCCTTGGTTCCGACATTCACCTTGGCCCACTGGTGCGTATAGGTATTCGCATTCACATGCTTACTGGAAATCCCCAGCTCCTTATTCATCAGTATCAGTGCGCGCACCTGCCCGGAACACGCGGCACGCCCCAAGGCGAAGGCGGCGTATGCCTCGTTTCCGAAGTTCTTTTTGTACGCCTTGCTGCTCTGTTTGGTTTGCAGGTAGACGTTTGCCACCATAAAGGTGATCATCGCCCGATCCTTTTTGGCTTTCGTGTTCGACTTGATGATCTTCGCCAGACGCGCAGCTTCCTTTTTCGCCAGCTTCAAACGCGAAGCCTTGGACAGTTTCTTGATTTTGAAGGTGTACTTTTTCGTGCCGGTAAACCTCCCCTTACCGGTGATCTTGAACCACCCCGTCCCGCGTTTGTTGGTACCCATCGTGATCTTGATTTCATTGGCGTCGACATTCGCGTTTTTGTAGCGCACCGTAAGCGACGCCGGGAACTGCCGCTTGCCGTTATACGCCATCGTTTTCATGTAGCCCACACTCAGCTTACTGACATTGATGCGCGTACCCGCATACGCTGCCGGTACCGTGGTGTCAACAGACTGCAGAGGTTTCGATGCGCTACCGTACTGTACGGCGTCGCTGCCACCATCGGGGTTCGGCTGATAATAGACGATGAACTGCAGACCCACCGTCTTGCCCTTCATCGCATCGGTCACCAACACATCGCGATAGGGCTGCGCCTCGACCAGACTGTAGCTGACTGACTCTGTACCGGTCAGCATCCCGATGCTGGGCGCGCCGTGCAAGCTATAAGACAGGCCGGCGACACCGTTAACGATCGGTTCCTGTTCGATGTGATAGCAATCCTGTATATGAGCAGGCAGCTCGCTCAGATACACGGATGCGGGGCTTGTGGCCACCCTCGGATTGGTGAAATGCGGGTCGACCACCAAGTGCTTACCCACCGACGCCGCGTCCCCCTCGACCACGCGCAGCCGAGCCCCATCGCACTTCAGATAGTAATACGGGTCATGCTCGAAATCATGATCCGCGAGAGCCAAAGCACCTGCCGTCGCGGGCAACACCAGCAACAGAAGACCACAAACAAAACCGACAATTCCGCCCCGTGTGCGTGAACGCATATTCAACCTCCATACCGATTCCGAGTTCTACTCCCCCATTATAAACGCCGGACCGGACAGACCGTAAAGACCGTAAAAATCGGGGGAGTACGTCCCGTCGCCATATGTTCCCGAGCGGTTCATTTAGCGTATAATCGCTGCATTATGGATTCCGGGGCACAGAAAAACAGGACGCAGACTATAGCCGGCACGCCGCGCTGGCTGCGTACCGCGGGGATGAACTCGCTGTACGGACTGCTGATGGTTGCAGGTCTTGCGGCTTTGCTGTGGTTTTTGAAGGAAGCGGCCACAATATCGGTGCCCTTTATCATTGCGGTTGTGGTCGCCATCGTGGCACACCCCTTGGTCAAGGTGGGCGATCGTATCCGGCTGCCGCGCATGGTGTCTGCTGCCGCGGTCATTTTGATTATCATCGCGCTGGCCGGCGGGGCCATCTGGATTACCGCATCCGGCGTAATTAGCCAGGGTCCCGCCATCGCACGCCAACTGAGCGACGGCGTGAACGACCTGGGTGACTTTGCCCACAAGCGCCTGATCGGATTCGGGGTGAGCGAAGAGCGCATCGACGCCGTGGTCGACGGAGTCTCGAACAGCCTGACGCAGCTGGTGACCGGCGGTAATTCAGACGGCGCGAATAACACCAATGGCACCAGTGGCAGCTCGGGGCTGGCGGGTGTCCTGTCCAACGGGTTGGCGGGAAATCTGCGTGCGGGCGTCAGTGGCGTGGCAAGCATTTTTTCCGGTGCCTTCGGTGCCGTGTTCGGGCTGTTCATCGGCTTTTGCTGCCTGTATTATTTCCTGACTGATTACGAACGCCTGCGCGCGTGGGTGGGCGACCACATTAACCGTGACCCGGCACAGGGCGAAGCCCTGATGGTCGATGCGACCCGCAGCCTGCGCGGGTATTTCAAGACCACGACGATCACCGCGCTGGTGGTTGATGTCGCCATCGGCATCGGACTGGGTATCATGGGCGTACCCCTGTTGGTGCCGATTCTGATAGTCACGTTCCTGACGGCATACATTCCCTTTTTCGGCGCGATAATATCCGGCCTGTTCGCCTGCCTGATTGCATTGGGGCACGGGGGGCTTACCAGTGCGCTGATTGCGCTGGTGATTGTGGTTGTCGCTCAAAACTTCCTGCAGGCGCTGATCAATAACAAGCTGATGGGTGACAGCCTGAACCTGCACCCGATCGTGGTTCTGGTGACCACGCTGTTGGGATCCACCTTTGCGGGATTGCTGGGAGCAGCTTTGGCAGCCCCGGTGGTCTCGATAGCGGTGTGTGCGTGGCGGCGTATCAAACAGCCCGAAACGCCCGACGAAACCCTACCGGCGACGGCAACGGAGCGCAGCCGCGGCGCGGGGGACGCGAGTACGCGTGGGGCTTTAAGCCAAAGTGTTACAGATGACGGCAGCCAAACCGGCTGAAGTCGATTTTTCCGCCTGAGCAATACGCGCGGACTCGACCCCGGCTTCGCGCAAAGCCTCGGTCGTGACCGCCCCGATGGAAAACACCTGCATGCGATTCAAGAAATGCGTCGGGTCGAGCTCGGCATCCTCAATCAAAATGTCCCCGAAGTTCTTGACCGTCGACGGTGAGGTAAACACTATCGCATCGGGTCGCGGTTGGTCGTCTGCGTCCACCAATCCCGCCCACTGATTCGGGGTGGGCTCGGGGCGCACGGTTTGGTAGACCGGAGCCACCGTAACCTCGAAGCCGCGCTCGCGCAGGGTTTCCGGTAGAATCTCGCGCGCCTTCAGCGCGCGCGGTATCAGGACACGGTGTCCCTCGCCGGGCGAGAACTGCTCGAATGCGGCAATCAGTCCTTCCGCATGGTAGTCCGTAGGTATCAGGTCGACGTGTATCCCGTGTTTTTCCAGCGCACGTGCGGTGGCAGAGCCCACAACAGCAGTCCGGGGCAACTGTTGGGTCGGCACATCGGCAGCGCGCAGATAGTCACTGAAGAAATGTACTGCATTTTTGCTGGTAAAGACCAGCCAGTCATAGTTTGCGATATGTGCGATGGCGGTTTTTACGATACGCGTGTCCGGCGGCGGCTCGAACGCGATAGTCGGAAACAGCACCACGCGAAACCCCGCCGATGTCAGCCTGTCGGCGAGTTTTGCATTTTGCCCCTCGGCACGTGTCAAGCAGATCGTTGCGCCCATGTGACTATTCTGACACATCCGCGTGTGTTGCGGATGCACAATTTCGCCTGCCTCAGTCCGGGCGGGTTACCACCCGCCCGCATGTATTGCCACGCATCGCTCTCGCGATGCCCGCAATGACGGCGGTGGGGTGCAGTGGTCGGGCGCACAAGCGCGACAAAAAACAGCCAAATAGAGACAAAGGATAAAAGAGAAAACTAGTCCTTGATGAGGTCTGCCAGGGCGGCGAAGGGGTGGTTGGGGTCGATAGCATCGGCCGCGCATGCGCAGTCGTCGCGGTTCAGGTTCGCACCGCAGCCGGGACAAACACCCGCACAGTCCGGCTGGCAGAGCGGTGCCACCGGGATATTCAGGCGCAGCTCGCCCACCAGCATGGGCTCGATGTCGATGTTGCCTTCGGAGTCGATGACCGCATCGTACAAATCCAGCGGGTCGTCGGGATCGTCAATCGGGTCGCGCGTATAGAGTTCGTTTATGGACGCCGTGATATCAGCCTGAAAGGACTCGGCACAGCGCGAACACTCCCCCACCACCGTGACCCGGGCGGTGCCTGCAACCAGCACGCCGTCGCCCACATGGGTGACCTGCAGCCGGTAGCGCAAGGGACCGGTGGCACGAGCGGTGTCACTGTGCAGGGTGTAGTCGCCGGCGGCGATCCGGTCGTCCAGCACAAAGGACGCCCCGCGGCCTGAATCAAGCGCGGGGCGGACGGTGATCACGTGTGCCATGGTAACCTTCCGGACAGTTCGGCGGGCAGAGGCGGCGTACGTGCGTCAAGCACCGTGTGCCACAGGTCCGCAATCATGCCATCTAGAGGTTCTTGCCCTGCAGGCGGTCGCGACCGCGCTGCACGCTGGTCAACAGTTTGCCTAGGTTGACCTCGAGGTTGGCGAGCATTATGTCGGCGTATTCGTCGGCACCTATGCGGATTTCGCGGTCTTTGGCACTAGCCTTATCTATGATTTCTTCGGCGCGTCTCTTGGCCTCGCGCACGATCTCGGTATCCTCGACCAGCTGTTGGGCGCGTTCCTGCGCCTCGACCAAAATGCGGTTGGCCTCGCGCTCGGCCTCTTCGGTCATTTCTTGACGCTGTTTCACGATCCAGCGCGCCTGCTTCAGATCCTCGGGATACTGGTTGCGGATCTCGTCGATGATGTCGTAGATGGAGTCCGGATCGATTATCTTGTTGTTGCCGAAGGGCACGGCCTTGGACGAATCGATGACTTCTTCTATTCGGTTAACGAGCTGCTCTATATCCATGAGTGTGGGCTCCCCCCATCTCGGTTAGTCCGATGCCGACTGTTGCAGGGTCGGCGCCGGTTTGCCTCGCGGTTCGGTCAAACACGTAAACAAACACTATCCTGTAAATGATAAAACCTCTGTGCCGTCAGTTGCAAATCTGTTACCCAGCGGTTCTAAGACCTGCGGCGGCACCAACCCGTCCAGCCTGCCGCCCAGCCGTGCGACCTCTTTGACGGCAGATGACGACAGGAACATATACTCGGGCGCGGCCATGATGAACAAGGTCTCGAAATCCGCGTCCATGCGCCAGTTCAACGCCGCCATCTGAAACTCATGCTCGAAATCGGTCAACGCGCGCAAACCCTTGACGACAGCCGCCGCCCCGTGCGCGCGCACGAAATCGACCAGCAAACCCGACACGCCGTCGACCTGTACATGGGGCAGATGCGCCGTCGCCGCACGTACCAGCCCGATACGTTCTTCCAGCGTAAACAGCGTCCCCACCCCGTTTTTGTGCTCGGATGCGGCGACACCGACCACCAGTTCGTCGAAGATACCGGCCGCCCGTTCAATCACATCCAAATGTCCGCAGGTAATCGGGTCGAATGTTCCCGGTACCACCGCCCGCTTAATCATGCGCGCGCTCCTTTCCACAGGCGTCGTCATCGGCATCTGCCGCCCGGCCGCCCGTCGCTGCCGCTCGTTTCAGGTAACTGACCGCCGTGGTTCCGTAGGCGCGCCGAGCCACGACGCGAAACCCACAACGAAACTCGGCGGAGAGTTCATACTCCCCCGCATGTTCATACACAACCAGGCAATCGGCGCTGAGCGCGCCACGTTCGTCCCACCATTCTATCAGCGCAGCGATTTTTTCTGCGCTGTGCGCATAGGGCGGGTCCAAAAACACCAGGTCATAGCTATCATTCAGGGGGAGTGTATAGGCATTCGCCCGGTGGGTGCGGCATCGTCCGTCAACACTGACGGTTTCTGCGTTTTGTCGCAGCACGGAATAGGTATCCCGGTCGCGCTCGATCGCGCACAGCCGGTCGGCCCCGCGCGAGAGCGCCTCGAGGCCCAGTGCCCCACTGCCCGCAAAGGCGTCGAGGACGACTGCGCCTGCCGGAGGATGCCCCAGCGAAACCAGCGTGGAAAAGACGGCCTCGCGCACACGGTCGGACGTCGGGCGGGTGCCGTCACCTGCCGGGGACAGCAGGCGGCGGCCCTTGTGGATGCCGGCAATAATCCTCATGAGACCAGCCGTTCCAGGCTGCGTTCCAACGCCTGCACCCGTGCGGACAACAGCGCCAGTTCGGGGGCGGCCAGCTGTGGGTCATCGGCAATCAGGCGAAAGGCATCGGCGCGCGCTCGTTCAGCCAGGTCGGCGTCGTCGACCAAGTCGGCGACCTTGAACTGTGCCAAACCCGACTGGCGCGTACCCAACAGTTCGCCGGCGCCGCGCAGTTCCAGGTCCAGTTCCGCCAGACGAAAGCCGTCGTCGGTTTCCAGCAGGGCCTTGAAACGCGCCTGGGCGACATCCGAATAGTTGTCGGACACCAACCAGACCTGACCGGACAGCTGTCCGCGCCCCACGCGCCCGCGCAACTGGTGCAACTGTGCCAGACCATAGCGGTCGGCGTCCAAGATGACCATTATGGTGGCGTTTGCGACATCGACCCCGACCTCGATGACCGTCGTTGAGACCAGCACATCGATGTTCCCGGCACGAAAATCCGCCATGATCTGCGCCTTTTCACCCGGGCGCATCCGTCCGGTCAGCACCGCCACGCGCAGTTCGGAGAACTCGCCGTTCTTCAGCGCCTCTGCCGTACGCAAGGCCGACTGTGCGGCGATTTTTTCCGATTCGTCCACCAGGGCACAGACGATGTAGGCCTGTTGGCCGGCGGCAACCGCCGTGCGGACCTGTTTGTATGCCGTATGCGCCTGGGCGTATTTCACCAAATGGGTCGAGACGCCCGCGCCTGCAACCGGACGATAGCGCAGGTAGGACAGCGCCAAATCGCCGAACAGCGCAAGTGTCAGCGTGCGGGGAATCGGGGTCGCCGACATGACCAGCGTATCGGGCATATACGCGGGCGCTGCGGGCGGTGCGGGCGGGGATGCCGGCGCTGCCGGGGCTGCCGGGTCGGCGTCCGTGTCGGCCGAGGCTTGCGCGTGTTTGTGCGTCAGACGTTTGCGCTGTTCGACGCCGAAACGGTGCTGCTCGTCGATAATCGCAAGCGTCAGCTGCCGGAACACGACATCGCTTTCCAGCAGCGCGTGCGTTCCGAACGCCACGGTGATGCTGCCGTCGGCAAGCCCTGCCAGCGCTTCGGCGCGCGCGCCGGCCGTGGTCGATCCGGTCAACAGTGTCCAGGAAATACCCGCAGCATCGAACAACGCCCCCAGCTT
This sequence comes from Actinomycetes bacterium, assembly GCA_031272275.1. Taxonomy (GTDB): domain Bacteria; phylum Actinomycetota; class Coriobacteriia; order WRKU01; family WQUG01; genus JAISUC01. Next base: position 17,236 of record JAISUC010000002.1, read on the forward strand.
GTTCGCGTACTGTTGCGCGAGCACCTCGGTCGGAGCCATCATGGCGGCCTGGGTTTTACTGTCGGCTGCCACGGCGATCGCGACGGCAGCCACGGCGGTTTTTCCGGTACCGACGTCTCCCAGCAACATGCGCTGCATGGGACGATCGGATACCATATCGCGCAAGATTTCGTCGGCTGCGCGTTGCTGTTCGTCAGTCAGCCGGAACGGCAGTGCCTGCAGCAGCCGCTGCAGGGAAGTCGCTTCGGGCTGTGCAGAGTCTAACGAGGGGGGGTCGCTGTGTGCGAATCCGCGGGTCTCGACGGTTGCGCGGTGCCGGCGTCGTGCCAGCAGCAGCTGCAGGTCGAGCAGCTCGCCATAGGCCAGGCGGCGGCGCGCCACGTCCACGTCACCCATGGCTTGCGGAAAGTGCAGGTTACGCAGCGCCCAGCTGACCGGCGGCAGCTGATGGCGGCGCATCAGATCGCCCGGCAGCCATTCCGGCACCTGTGCATAATCGTCCAGCGCGGCCGCCACCATACGCCGCAACCAGCCCAGCGAGAGTTTCTCGGTCGTGGGGTGGATGGGGATGATGCGCCCCAAGGAAGATGACGTGTGAGAAGCCGTAGGCGGGGTCTCGCGCGAGCCCCCCCCTGCATCCTCACCCGGGGCGCCGGTGGAGAGCTCACGCTCCCCCGACCCCAATCGTTCGACCAGCGGTTGCACGATCTGTTTCATGCCGTACTGGTGCTTGACCGTGCCGGCAAAGGCCACACGCTGACCCACGCGAAAGCTGTTTTCGACCCAGGGCTGATTGAACCAGACACCCAGCAGCGTGCCCGTGCCGTCGGCAATCGCGACCTCGGTTATCGTCAGACGTTTGCGTACCCGTTTGACCTCGATGTCATGCACGGTTCCCGTAACCGTGGCATCCCCCAGCCGCACGCGTCCGATCGGAGCCACGCGGCTCAGGTCCAGATAGCGCAAGGGTGCGTGATACAACAGGTCGCCGATGCGGCGAATGTGCAGCTTATCCAGTGACGCGGCGCGTGTTTTCTCGACGTAGCGGCCCTCGGTCACCGGTCGCGTCCACGCCAGCAGCCGCTCAGCCTGCGTCTGTGGAGCCTGATGTGCAGCGGAAGTCGTCATATTCCGGCAGACGATAGTAGATAAACGCGCTGGTACCGGGCCCGCAATAGATGCCGACCACAATACCCACCTGATACAGCCCCAGACGCTGACCGGTAAACCCCGCATCCAGACAGGCGCGTTCCAGTTCCAGCGCCGGTTCGGTCTCGTCGGTGTTCAGCACCATATAGCGGTACTCGTCCAGACCCTCCGCGCGTGCGGACTGTGCGTCACCGGCGGCGATGGTCGCCAGTTTCGCGAAGGCTTTCTTGCGCCCGCGGCATTTCTTTGCGACCTCGATCACGCCGTCGTGTTGCAATTCCAGAATCGGCTTGATATCCAGTGCGGTCGCAATAGCCGCCTGGGCACGACCCGCGCGCCCGCCGCGCACCAGGTATTCCAGCGTGTCGACGACAAAGTAAATCTCCATGCTTTCGCGCAGCACGCGGTGAAAATCGACCAGCTGGTCCAGGTTCAGGCCCGCATCGGCCGCTTTCACCAGTTCGGCCGCCAGAAACGACAGCGGCCAGCTGACCGCGCGCGAGTTGATGACCCGCACCGGCAGCGGCGCGTCCTGGGCAGCCACCACCGCGGTGTCAAAAGTCCCCGACAAGCCGTTCGACATCGTGATCGCAATCACCCCGTCATACCCGTCGTCGGCAAAGCGCTGAAACTCGGCCTGAAAATCAAAGGGCGTGGGCTGCGCGGTCTTGGGCAGGTTCGTGTAATCCGCCAGCAGACGCTCCCAAAAATCCCCCGAGCTGAAACGATTGCTGTCGGTCTCGGTCCCATCCGGAAACACCATACGAACCGGCAAAACATGCACGCCCAGGCGCGCGGCATCGGCCGGTCCTAAATCAGACCCGCCATCGGTGATGATTGCAATTCCTTTTCCCATAACGTCCTTCCGGTCAGTGCCTCCTGCAACACCGTTCTGTGCGCCGCGCGGTGCCCTATGCGACACATCGCAACGCGTTGCAACACCTTGCAACACGATACCTAACGCAACGCGAACACATCAAAATAACATAACGGGGAGTACGTCCCCGTCCCTACACGCATCCCGCACCACCACCCGGCCTGACGCGCGGCCTCGGCAGTACTATTCGACGGCCAAAATCAACGGGTACAGGGGCTGCTCGCCGCGCTGTGCGTCGATCTCCAGATTCGGCCACTGTTTCTCGATGCGTTTAACCAGCGCCTTCAGCGCGCGGTCCGTATAGTCCTCGCCTGCCAGCAGGGTCAGGGTCTCGGCATCCGCCGCATCCAGCACCTGCAACAGGTCACAGGCGACATCTCCCACGTTTTTGCCCACGGCCTCGATTTCCTTGCCGTCGACAATACCGATGGTATCGCCCTCTTTGATGGTACCGACATTGCCCTTGGAGTCCTTGATGGCGGTCGTGATTTCCCCGGTGCGCACCTCGCCTGCGGCATCGCGCATTTCGTCTGCCATGCCGTCCAAATCGTCGCTTTCCGGATCATAATTCAGCAAGGCGCTGAATGCCTCGGGGACGCTGCGCGTCGCCACAACCTGTGCCGGTTTATCCAGCGCATCGGCGGCCGCCTGTGCCGCCATGACGATATTTTTATTGTTCGGCAACAAAATGACTGCATCCGCATTGACCGTTTCGGCCGCACGGACCAGGTCCTCGGTGGACGGGTTCATGGTCTGACCCCCGGTCACGACCACATCCACCCCCAGCGAGGTCAAAATAGTCGCAAGTCCGCTGCCGGAAGCCACCGCCACCACACCGACCGCTTTCGCCGGCGCCGAGGCCGCTGCCGTACCCGCAGCGCCCGCACGGGCTCCCGGGTGCTCGCCGGGACGTTCGGCCTGCTGGCGGCGCATGTTGTGCACATGGACTTCCGCAATCTCGCCCAAGCTCAGCGCATAGGTCAAAATCTCTGCAGGATTATCGGTGTGCACGTGCACCTTGTACTGACCGGCGTCGCCCACCACCAGCTCGCTGCCACCGCGTGCGGCGATGTAGTCGTGAACGGTTTCCTTGTCGATGCCATCCCCGAACAGCAAAAACTCGGTGCAATACAGGTATTCGTCGTCATCCCAGTCGTCAACCGGAACCACCGTCAGTTCGGTCACCGGCGTGAAATCGGGAATGTCTGCGACCTCGCGCCCGCTCAGCAACGCCACAAACGCGTCGAATAAAATGGCCAAGCCGAATCCACCGGCATCAACCACGCCGGCCTCTTTCAACAGCGGCATCAACTCGGGCGTGCGCCGCACCGAGGCATGGGCCGCAGCCGCAATCGACTCCAACGCGACCAGCACATCCGCACCCGCATCGGCCTGTTCACGGGCACAGCCCGCCATATCGCTGATCACAGTCAGGATGGTGCCCTCGACCGGCTTGCGCACCGCCTGCCAGGCGACGACTTTCGCCTGTTCCAGCGCCAGGGCGACGCGCTCGGTCGCGGTATCGGCCGCCGCCGCCGCATCCCCGGTCAGACCCTCGCAGCAGCCGCGCACAATCTGGGACAAAATCACGCCGCTGTTGCCGCGCGCCCCCATCAACGATCCGTGTGTCGCCGCGCGACAGACTTCCGTCAACGAGGCATCGTCACCCAGCTTGGTGACGTCTGCCACCACCGATTCGCAGGTCAGCGACATATTCGTTCCGGTATCCCCGTCGGGAACCGGAAACACATTCAGACGATTGACCTCATCGGTGCGGGCCTTCAGCGCCGCCGTCGCACCCGCAATCAGTACCCGTGCGCAGGGATAATCGGTCCGGCTCATGCGCCCGCCCCCGCACGTTCCCGGGGCCTGACCTTGATATCCAGCACGTGCACGTCGACGCGCGCAACCGCGACCTCCGCCTGGGATGTCAACACGTAACGCACGCGATCCGCCAAGTTGCGGCTGACCTCGGCCAGCTGGGTCCCGTATTCGATGACGACGTACAGGTCGACCTCGACGGCGGGGCGCAGCGACGTCACATCAGACGCGGGGTCCGGGCTTTCCACTCCCCCATCTGTATCTGATGATGGGGAGTGCGTCCCGTCGACCGTCGTGATATGCACGCCCCGACGCAGTTTGCGCGCGGGCAGCAACTGGACCAAGCCGTCGCGCAAGCTGGGCGAGGCCATCCCGACGACCCCGTAGCTTTCCAGTGCGGCGTATCCGGCCAAATCGGCCAGAACCTCGTTTGCTATGTGGATGGAACCCTGTGTCTTTCCGTCAGTCGGCATCATTAAACCCCCTGCAGTTTCGTGGTCTTTCGCATTTTCTGCTTGTTCATTATAGCCTAGTATGGTATCATCATCGAACTGTGAAAAAATGAAGCGCGTCCGTTTGAGCAACGGCAGGAACGGTCCGTGCACGAAACCTTGAAGGAGTCTGAGAGCCATGTCGAAAATATGCGCCGTTTGTGGTAAGGCACCCTCTGCGGGGCGCAACGTCAGCCACTCGCATCGTGTGACGAACCGTACCTTTACGCCGAACGTGCAGAAAATCACCGCACGCATCGATGGCAAGGTCAAAAAGGTCAACGTCTGCACCAAATGCATGAAGGCCGGCAAGGTCGAGCGCGTCTACTCGTAACACCGCGTAACACCGCGTAGCACCTTGTAACACCCGCGCACGCACAACTGTGACACAAGAAACGCCCCCGAAACCGGGGGCGTTTGCAATTGACGGCGGGGGTGCGCCGACCGCGTTGCCGCGGGGGCGGGCGCGCCGTTTAGTCGTGGCAGCGACCGCGTTGACTTAGTCGTGGCGGCGTTTGCGCAGCAACACTAGGACTCCTGCCGCCGCCAACAGACAGACGGTTACCGCCGCCAACGGGAGCGCCGCTTCGCCGGCGTCGGGCATGACACCGGGTTTCAGCGGGGTCGGGGACGGCGCCGGTTTGGGCGTCGGTGTCGTCGGTATCGTCGGGGTCGTGGGGGTCGTGGGTGTGGTCGGGGTCGTCGGCGTCTCTTTGCGGTAGGTATTGACAAAGTGCAGGTGATGGTCGCCATCCATGGTCACGGTTCGACCGCTGCCGTCGACCTGTACTCCCCCGTCTATGCCGACCGTCGTCGTAAAGGTGGCACCGCCATCCTGGGTGACCACCACCACTGTGCCTTTCTGAATCGGCGGCATAATGATGGTCTGACCGTCCGTGATGGTGATGCGCCCGTCACTGCCGATCATCACGGTCGACGTCGCGCCGGTGCTGTCTTGCACGGTCACCGGGCCGGTGTAGTGGCTGCCGCCCACATCGATGGTGTAGCTGTGACTGCCATCCGTATCCGCCCCACCGATGGACACGTCCTGAAAATCGATCGTCAGTTGATAGGGGATGTAGGGGTCGTTGTAGATGATCTTGTACAGGTCGCCTGTGGTGGCCGTGACGTCGATCGGCGTGTTGGTCGCCCCGATGCTGTCGGTATAGGTCGGCGCCATCAGCGACGCAACCGCGTTTTCGCCCTGAACCACCAGTTTATAGTAGCCCTGCGGGAAGACGTAGCCGTCCGCTGTGTCGATCTGACGCAGGTAATAGGTCCCCACCGGCACATTCAGGAACAGCAGCATACCCTGTTTGTCGCAGTTGATGACCGTGGACGTCGTATAGACGCTGCCGTCGGCACGCACCAGCTCGAACACGCCCTGGGGGATCGCCTCCAGCGTGTCGGAGGCATACAGGGTGATCACGATCTTATGATTGTAGGACGCGTTCTCCAGCACCAGCCATTTCTCGCCGTTCGCCAGGATGTTTGCGGCCTCTTGCGTGGGACGGTATATCCAGGTTTGCGTCGCCAGGCGGTAGCCGTCGGGCGCTGTGACCTCGCGGAACAAATAGGTATTTGCGGCCTTGATCGTAAAGTCCGCCGGCAGCACCAGCTCGCCGTCGGTGGCTGTGGTCACGGTCACGGTACGCACCAATCGGGACGGCGCCAGCGTTTGGCCCTCATATTCACTGAGCTCGAACACCGCGCCTGACAGACCGGCGATCAGCTCGATACGTCCGTCATCTAAGACGGCCTGGTGTGGGTGTTGTCCGGAAGACGCCAGATAATCGCTCAAAGCCTGCAGTTGGGCTGCCTGGGTGGCATCCGTACTGTCGAATATCCCGATGTGGTCACCCTTGTAGATGCGCGGGGTGATGGGGATATTGCGGAAGGTGAAGTCGATCGACTGGTCGACGTCGGTGCGCGTGATGATGAACTGCGTAGTGTTATCCAGCGCCATCCAGCCGTCCGGGACGACCTCGGTCACCCGATAGGTACCGTATGACAGTGCGGGGATGTCGATGGACCCGGTCGCATCGGTCGAGAAATAGCCCAGGGAATCCCAGGTGTTATACGAATTGTCGCGTTGACGCTCCAAGTGGAAGGTGATGTTCGGGATGGCTTCCCCGGTGGTCGAATCGACTTTCGACAGGTGGAAACGCGCCGTCTGTGATTGGGGACGGTTGCGGACTATCAGGCGGGCATCCTGATAGGGATTCCCGTCACGGTCGACCAAGTCCCCGTGGGTCGTCAGCCGGAAATACAGATCCTGCGCGGTTTCGAAACCGGCGGGAGTGGTGGTTTCCACCAGACGATACAGCGTGTTTGCCTGCAGCCCCGTGATGCTGAGCTGACCATAACTGTTCGACGAATAGCCGGACGTACCGAACTGGGTTGCGGTGTCGCCCAGATAGACCTTGAACACGGCCCCCGAGAGCCCCACCCCCATATCGGGATTTGCCTGGGTGGCGGGCACACTCATAAAGCTATCCAGATACACCCCCAGTTTCAGAACCTGAACGGTGTAGTTCTTGTTCGTCGCCACCAGCGTGCAGCCGTCCGCATCGAACGTCGCCGCCGTGGCCCAGTCCCCACTGGCCGATTTGGATTTCCAGGTGCCGGTCTCGTTCATCGCAAACACCGCGCTGCCGGACAGCACCTGCAGGCGGTTATAACCCGGTATCCCGTCTGTCGGCATGACTTCGCTGACCGTCACCGAACTGTTCATCGGGACGATGTAGCTGACCTTGATTTCTCCCGCCGCATTGGTCGTGTACACGGTGCCGCCCACGCTGAACTGAGCCCCGCGCAGCGGGTTTCCGTCCGCATCGAGCTTGCGCAGCGTAAAGGTGCGCATCACCGGAGCCAAATCGTCGTAGACCGTTGCATAGGCCGCCAGATAATCACCGTCGTTAGTGGCAAAGTTGCTTGCGGTGACCTGTGTCTCGATCGCATTGAGCTGGTATCCGGCAGGCGCAGTCAGTTCACGAACGACATAGGACCCCAAGGGAATCCCGGTCCAGATGGCCTGGCCGGATGCGTTGCTCGTGGCTTTGCCGATCAGGGCGTCGGTCTGCGCATCGTACAGACCGAACACGGCACCCGCCAGCAGCGTATTGGTCCCGCGGGCACGCTTGTAAACCGTCAGTTTGCCCAGTTTGGTCCGTATCCCGTGGCGCACGCGCGCGACCTCCAGGTACTGCAGCGCCACCGAATCGCGATAGGCAAAGGTATTCCAGTTGCTCTGCCCGCGCAGACTGCCGTCGCTATTCGCGGTCATCGTGATGGTGAAGTCCAGGTAGCCCCCCACCCCGATACTCACAGTGTTTGAGCTGATGCGGAGCGCCGTCACCTGTGCCTTTTGTGCAGGCGTCACCGTCGTCAGCCAACTTTGCGCATCGTACCATGCGTCCGCAGACGCCGTCCCGTACAGTGCCGGAACCGGCGTCAGCAGGTATTCGACCGTAAAGCCGTCCGGCACGATGATGTCTTTGAAGGTATCGGCGTACTGGCTGTTACGCGGACTGCGCGCACCGCCCAGATCGGGCACGATGGCATAGTCGCCGACGGCAGGCAGCACATCGACGATGTTGATGTTCGAATGCGTCTGGTTGGTGTTGTTACGCAGCGTCAGCCGGTACTGGTAGTCCTGCCCGGAATCGCTGTCGGCGCTGCTGCCCCACGGACCCCACGTGCCACTGTCGGTTTTCACGCGCACGAATTTCCGCGCCACAAAGGTCCGCGTCGCCAGCACCGTGTCGATTTTGCTGTCATACAGGATGCCTGCCTGCCCGAACACGTTGTCTGTGTCAGCGGTCACCGTGCCGATTTTTTGCAGGTGGTCTGCGCCCTGATAATCTAGATAGACCACGTTCGGGAAGTTCGTGGTATCAGACGCAATCGGGGAAATGTGCCCGTAAATATCCAGCACATCATTGGTCGTCGTAAACGTGTAGTTATACAGCACGACCTCGATCACATCGTGCATCCGCCCGTCACTATCGATGTAGTCTTCAGCCAGGTAGCGAATGGTAAAGCTGTCGGCGTTGTTTCCAGCTGCCGCATTGACCTGGTATTTTTCCACGACATAATCGGTGGGGAGTACGTCCCTGACGATGACTGTGGGAATCACGGTGCCGTAATCAGCGGTGATGAGTCCGTTCCCTGCGTAATGACGCAGCGTCACCTTGTAGTTCAGCGAACTTTCCTGATACAGGCGCTCGTAGTTGTTGCTGGTGTCTTTCCATATACCGATGCCTTCGGGTTGTGCCTCGGCGATCGTCGTATGCGTCGTAAACGAGGTCAGATAATCCTGACCTGCGGGGGGTGCGACCGTGCGCGAATAGGTCGAATAGCCGCGATCGTCGATGTCGTTCACGTTAAACGACACCACGTGTCCCGTATTGTTAAAGGTGATACCCTGTCCCTGTTCGGTATGTGCCGCACAGTCATCGAAGGTCACGCTGTCCGGGTCGCGCAGTTCGGTATAGATCATCAGGCTGATGGATCTGCCATAGGCAAAGCGCAGATCGTTATAGCCGGGGTTGGAAGCACTGATAACCAGTTTGGCAATCTGACCGCGAACGTCTGCGGGTATCGTCACCCGTCCGTACAGGTTACCCGCCGCCCAAACAACCGTACCATCCGCGTCATAGGCCCGGATGGTTCCGTAGGGATAACTGGAGTTCGGCGCCAGTATCCCGAAGCTCACCGCGCTGTATTGCATGCGCGGATCCAGGTTGTCGTCAGCCATGGTGATGTTGTCGATATTTTGGTCCTTGGACACATCCATCAGCCCCGTGTCGTCGGTACCGGGTGTAAAGACCAGCGCCCAGCCGAACTCTTTGGATTTTTCCGTCGGCAAATCCAGGAAGGTCTGGCGCTGCGGCGTCTTGACGAAAGTGGAGCCGTGATAGACGTAGCCGTCAATCACCGTGCGCACGCTGTCGGATGCAAACAGCGTGGTGGGGTCACCCGCCAAGGGATCCTTGACGGTACCGGTAAAGCTCATGGTGTTGATGATGGTCTGACCGGGACGGGCATTCGGGAAATCCAACACCAGGTTGTTGCCGGCCCAATAGTATCCGTTCACCCCGCCGACGGTTCCCCAGTAGCCGTTCGGCCAGTTTTCGGTAAAGCTGACCGTGCCATCCCCGTTGTCGACCCAACGCCCACTGGACGTGGGGTCCTGCGGGTTTTTCGCCGGGTCAAAGACCGCGCGTGCCGTTCCCACCACCCCGTCAATCATCGTCTCGTAGGTCGGCAGCACATCGGTCCAGGTCATGGAGGTCATCGAGCGCTGCAGATAGGACAAATTAAAGCTGTAGGTCAAAGAAACCGTTTGGCTTTCCACAAAACTGCCGTTTTCGGTGGCGCCGATGACGACGACGTTTCCGTCCGCGGTGTTTCCGTTGCTGTACTTGGTCAGCACGGGGCGCAGGTAATAGCCCGAAAGCCCGATGGTGTTCGCCCGGGTCACAATCGCCGCAGCAGATCCCGTGTACATCGCTCCGGCAGGCGCATACAGGTCTGCGGTCAGCGGGAACACTCGATTTTCTTCGGTTTCACCGATTTTCAGACGCCAGGTGATGGCAGGCTCGATCACCGTGCCGCCGGTGGCGTTTTGGGCAAAGGTAATCACCAGCACGCCGGTATTGTTCGTGTTGGTGACCGTACTGATCGTATAGTAGGGATCGGTCGTGCAGTTCACAAAGGTGACCCGCGTGTTGTCAAAGGGGATGCGAATCTGCCAGCCCACGGTACTGGGCAATCCGGTCGAATTGGAGACCTGAAGTTTGACGCGCGTAATGAGCGTCGTCCCCAGTTGATCGTATACATGCTCCCCCGTTTGTGTCAGAACGTAGTTGCCGAAGGTCGTCAGGTCGGATGCGCTGACCGGGTCGTAGACAAAGGTGATTTCGCGCGTTTGGACGGCATAGGTACCCGAAGTGGGAACCGTGACCGCGATCGTCGAGCTGCGCGGCGTCATCTGATAGACGGCAGGGGCCGCAACCGCATAGGCGCTGAGCGGCGCGGACAGTTTGACCACGGTGTCGGATGCGACCTCGCTGCCGACACCATCCACACAGTGCACAATGACATCGACCGGATTCACGCGCGCGGCCTTACTGCTGACCACACCCACGGCATTGTTCAGGACATAGACGGGGACTTCGGGGGTGGCCTGCAACAGGGTGCCCGAGGCAATCGCGTGTCCGGTGGTACCCGCGGTCTTGCCGATGATGATGTAGTCGAGTGTCGACTGGCCCAGTGCAGAGGTGCCGAACGAGTTGAAGGCGACTGATGCGGACAGGTCGAGCACGCCGGTCAGCTGTGACGCCGCAAAGGCATAGTCCGAAATGGAGCTGAGTTTCGGCAAACCCTCCAGATTAAGCGAAGTCAAAGGCGAGTTGTAAAACGCTCCATAATCGATCCGGGTCAGGTTGACGCAGTCACTGAGGTCGAGCGTGGTCAGCTGCGCCCCATAGAACGCGCAGATCTCGATGGTGGTGAGCGCCATGGTCGTGGGACGCACGTTGGCTGACGTACGCGACAGATTGAGCGTAGTCAAGGGAGCGGAGTTAAACGCGCCCGAGCCGATGGTGGTGAGTGCCGTGCAGTCGCTGAGGTCAAGCTCGGTAATCTGTGCCGAGGCAAAGGCGTTGCCCCCGATGGTTTTGAGATATTTGGTTGCAGATGTTGTCTTGAGCTTCAGTTCGGTCAGGGGCGCGTTTGCAAACGCACCGTAACCGATGGTCGCAAGCCGCGTGCATTGCGAAAAGTCGAGTTCGGTAATCGGGGACTTAAAGAACGCGTAATCGCCGATGGTGGTGAGCGCAGGCACTTTCGTGGCGTCGAATTCGGTGATGAGGGAGGATTCAAACGTGCTGGCATAGATGGTCGTGAGTTTGGGGCAATCGAGCTCGAGTTCGGTCAGCACGGCATAGTTGAAGTTTTCAACATAGGTGACGTTTGCGGCGTTACGCACAATGAGCTGTTCCAAGCCCTCGCCGTAGACATCAAAGACCGAGCCGGTCAGAGAAGTCAACGCCGTGCAATCAATGACCTCGAAACGCTCACAGGGCGCATAACAAAACGCCTGACCGCCGATCGTGGTCAGCGCCGGCAGGTTTTCAAGCGTAATGGTCTGCCCGCCCTCCATGTGATAAAAGGCGGAGTTACCGATGGTGGTCAGGTGGGGCAGGTCCTCAATCACGAAATGTGCGTCCGGCAACACGGCGGAATAAAACGCACTGGCGCCGATGCTCACCAATTCGGGGCAGTTCAGGTTAAACGAGACCAAGGGGGCGTCATGAAACGCGGAGTCCCCGATGGTCTGCAGGTTCACCGCACGACTGAGATCCAGATCGGTCAGCGGCGCATAATAAAACGCACAGGACCCGATGGTGGTCAGTTTGGGGTTGCCGCTGAAATCCAGATCGGTCACCGCCGCGCCATAGAAGGCATACGAATCTATCGTGACCAGTTCGGGGATGACGCTGAAATCGATGTCCGTCAGACTGCCTGCGTCATAAAACGCGGCGGGGCCGATGGTGGTGAGCTTGGGGCATCCGCTGAAATCCAAGTTCTCGAGGTTATAGGCACCCATGAACGCATAGTAACCGATGGAAACCAGATTCGGGAGCCCGGCAAAGTCCAGATCCGTGCCTGCATAGGCCGCAAAGCAATAGTTGCTGATGGCGGTCAAATTCGGGTTATCGAACACCAGCTCGGTCAGTGGGCAGGACGTGAATGCCTGCGCGCCCAGCGTGGTCAGTTTCGGTGCCGTGCTGAGGTCGAGCGAGGTCAGCCGCGCCGAATAGAAAGCCTCGTTTCCAATGGAGGTCAGCTCGCCTGCATTCTGCAGGAACAGCTGGGTCAACGGAGACTTATAGAACGCAGAGGCGCCGATGGTGCGCAGTTCGGGATTGCCGCGCAGATCCAGCCTGGTCAAAGTCATGTTCCGGAAGGCGTAGTTTCCGATATCGGTAAGCTTTGTGTTGTGGGTCAAATCCAGGGTCGATGCCGTCGAGTTATAGAAGGCATTGTTTCCGATGGTGGTAAGCTCAGTCACGCGCGACAGGTCGACCGAGGTCCAGGCGTGGTAGCCCAGATACGTGTTCTGGTCGGTATAACCGTTAGCAATCGCCGTGATGGCCTGTCCGGTCGAGGGGTTCAGTTCGGGCAGGACCAAGTTCTTGTTGGTCGCGGCCTTGGTGACACCGGTCGCAGAAAGCCCGGTGATCGAGGCGCCGTTATAGGTGAAGTCCTTGTATTGCCAGCCGCCGCCGATATAGGAATCGGCAAGCGTCGGCACCACAGTGACCTGCAGCGTGAACTGTCCGCTGTTGCCATAGTTATCGGTTGCCGTGTAAATCACCGGCACGACATGCTGGTAAGAGGTGTCGATGTCAGTGGGGTCGACCGTGATGTTCGTGATGACGCTGTCGTCAACACCGCTGGTGGCGGTAATGAAGCCCTTGAGCACCGTTTCGTCGACGGTGTCGCCGATGGTCACGTTACGATCGACGCCTGTGATGGACGGCGCGGTCGTCTGCGTTTTATAGGTAAAGCTGACCGACGTATTGTTCGAGACCGTGATGGTGCGTGTGGTCGGCGCCACGGCACGATACCCGCTGACGGCGGGCGCGGTAACGGTGATGGTCGAGCCTTTGGGGTACAGCTGATCGGTGGTGAAATCGGACCCCAGGACCACGTCCGATTTGATGGGCTCGCCGTCTATGTTCAGGTGGTGGACGGTCACGGTCACCGGGTTGATGATGTGGCCCGACCCGTTCGCAAAGGCGCTGCCGGCTTGCGCGCTGTCGGCTGTGATGGCGACCACCTGCCCGTTGTTCACGAATGCATTGGCGGCGATCGTGGTTACCTGCGGGGCGGTGACTTTCGTCAGGTAGTTGTTGGCAAACGCCGATTCATCGATGTCCGTAACACGGGGGAGCGTAAGCTCTCCCAGCCGGTTGTTAATGAACGCGACCTGGTCGATATAGGTCACCGTGTCCGGCAGTTTCACCTGTGTCAGCGCGTTATTCCTGAAGGCGCTGGCAGGTATGGTGGTGAGCGTTGACGCGGACAGGTCAAGGGTAGCCAGCGCATTGTCGCTGAAGGCGTAAGCGCCCAGTTCAGTGAGGGACGCCGGCAGCGTGACCTGCGTCAAGCCCATCGCCTGGAAGGCGTGCGCGCCGATGGTGTGATAGCCGACGGCGATACTGATAGCGTCGACGTCGAGGGTGGCGAACGCGGAGGCAGCGATGGTGTCGACACCTGCAATCGCGGGGATGTCCAGGCTGTCGGCGGACGCGAGTTTCGTCGTACCGGCCGCCGTCAAACCGGTGACGGCGCTACCCGCCGTCGTGAAATCCGCCGCCGTCCACGTGACCGGTGCGGCGACCGCAGTCTGCGGAATTGCCGTCACCGTGGAAGGCAGCAGCATTGTGGAAGCCAAAAGGACACACAGAACCTGGCGGACAATTACGCGCATACGACGCTGTATCCTGCGGAAATACACCCCGTGCACAAAAGTCTCCATCGGTATTCGTCTCCTCGTTTTTCTGACCACACCTCTGTAATAGTCAATAGTGCCAACCTTGCGGTTCATCGCTGCGCGTGACCCTGTGTGTGCCCCACGGACGCGCAGCCATGTGTACCCTACACATACCGGATTATTGTAACCTGGTTAATCACCTTTTGCAAGTAGCAATTGATTACCCACGTGCGGTCGCACGGGGGTAATGTTATCCGGCGGCTACGCCGCCGCATGGATTGCCGCGCGACAGGGATTGCTTCGACTGAATATTCACTGATTGACTATCGGCCATTTCGTCGGCTTTGACACATCACTTGCAATTGCCGGACGTCCTGTAGCGCGCCACTCCTGTGGCGCCGTGGCGACGGCAGTCGCCGTATGACAGTTCCCGTCACGCGCTCTGCGTGACGGGGGCATTGACCGTTTGTCATATGAATCCGTGATACATCCAACAAGCATCAGTTACAATTGGGGCTTGTTTTTACGGGTACGCACAGGGTACAGAACAGGAGATTTGGTATGAAACGCGTGGTACAAATACTGGTAATTGCGGCACTGTTGGCTGCCGTTTTGTCGGTCGCAGGATGCGTCCGACAGGAAGCTGCGAACACCGACGATGTGCAGAGCACCGGTAAGGTGCCGGCAATCAGGGTGGCGACACTCCAGACAGACGATTTACTCCCCCTCTGGGTTGCCGAAAGTGAGGGACTGCTGAAAGACGCAGGCCTGGACGTTCAGATTCAGGTCTTTCAGTCCGCGCAGGAACAGGTCGCGGCGGTGACTGCGGGCGAGGTCGACGCCATGATGACCGACATGGTGGTTCCGGTGCAGCTGCAGGCCGCGGGCACGGCGATGCGTGCGGTGACCGCGATGCAGGGCGCGCCTGCCGGTGTCGTCGCCGGCGCTGAAAGCGGGATTAAGACGGTCGAGGACTTGGCGGGTGTCAAGACGGGCTGTTCGTCGCCGACGATCATCGAGTTCATTTACGAGAAGGCGCTGCGCGAGGCCGGGGTGCCGGCGAACCAAATCGAGACCGAGGAAATCAAGAAACTGCCCGTGCGGCTGGAGATGCTGCAGTCCGGGCAGATTCAGGCGGCCGCGCTGCCGTGGACGCTGTGGCAGTTGGCGGTGTCCCAGGGTGCCGTGCCGGTAGTGGGGATTGAACAGGACGGGGCGTATACCTCGACCGTGTTGGAATTCCGCGACGCCTGGTTGCAGCAGGATGGAGCGGACGACGCGGTGGGCACGTTGCTGGAGTGCTGGGATGCGGCGGTCGGGAAGATCAATGCCGACCCGGAATCGTATCGGGAACTGCTGGCTGAGAAGGCTCAGCTGCCCGAGGCCCTGCGCGACAGCTATCCGGTGCGGACCTATCCTATGAGCGCGTTGCCGTCGCGCGAGCAGTTCGAGGAGGTTGTGGACTGGATGGTCGGGCGCGCCTATATCCCCGAGACCATCGCATACGAAGAGTTGGTGTATCAACGATAAGTCAAAGAAAACACCGTGGTGGTCCGCTGGGGAATCCGCTTGCACGAATTGGGCTTTCCTATTATCGGGAATAGTCTGGCGATTGGGCTATACTGGACAGACACGATGAAGGGTGCGCAAACCCTTAAGTAACTGATGTTTTGTCCTGCGCGCCCGGCGGTGAAAGGAGGGCTCAGGATGAAGCCCAATATGAGGTCCGGAATGAGGTCCGGAATGAGGTCCGGAATGGTGTCTCGGTGGTGTATGACTTACGGTAAACTCAATCGATTGCTGCTGACGGCGGTGGCCGGCGTGGCGTTGGTGTTTGCGTTTGCGGCAACGGCCGGTGCGACCGCCCCGTCTCCGAAACTGTCCTATGCCGATCTGATGAGTCGTTTGGAGACGGCACCTGCCGGTCAGTTGCCGGGGTATTTCCTGACGGTTGTCGAGGGCTCGACCATCGAGACCGTTCCTGCAACCATCACCGGCTACACACCCGGCGGCGGCTGGCGCGACAGTTTGATTTTCTTTCAGGGGACAGGCCCGGTCATGGCTGCCACACAGGGTATCGCCCAGGGCATGAGCGGCAGCCCCTTGTATCTGGCAACCGGCGAGCTGATAGGGGCAGTGGCCTATGGTGACTGGTTCACCCCCAGCGGGCACGGATTGGCGACGCCAATCGAGGCCATGGAGCGCGTCGAAAGCGAGTATGCGGGACGTACTCCCCTGGGTTTGCAGCCCCTGAAACTGAATGCGCCGGTGTTCGCAAACGGCAAGGTGGTGGACCGCGTGATCATCACCGATGACCCGGCGGCGCACGCGGCTGATGCGGCCACCGGCACCTTTGTGGCGCGTCCGTTGAACACGCTGACCATCGGCGGAGTGAAGTCGTCGACCAAAGCCGGTAAGCGCCTGGCAAAGCGGCTGGAGAAACTGGGGCGGAGTTATCGGTTCACCACGGTGGGTGGACGTGCGGATGACCCCTCGATTCCGGCATCGATGACCCCGCTGCAGCCGGGTTCCGCCGTTTATGCGCTGGAGAGCGTGGGATCGGTCTTTTCGGGGTCGATGGGAACGACGACCTATACGGATGGCGACAACGTCTTGATGTTCGGGCACACCTATGGAAACCCGGGCCAGGCGCTGGATTTGTACATGGCGGAAGGTTGGGTCACCGGGGTTTGGCCCAGCGAAGAGACCTCGTATAAGCTGGGCACGCCGACTGTGGTAAACGGCACGGTGGTCGCCGACGGTCTGGACGGTGTACTGGGTGTGGCGGGTTTGTCAACCCCGGATGTCGCGATTACGTCGACTGCCACCAATGCCGCCACCGGCGAGGTCGAAACGCGCAGAAGCTGGATCAAACAGTCCCTGTTGCGCGACGATTGGTATGACGAGTATGCGATCGACCTGATTGACGCGACCCTGACCGACGCGCCTTACCGCCTGTGTGATTACGGCTATCTGGCAGGCAGCGCGAAAACCGAGGGTACGCTGGTCGTGTATGACGGCACAAAGGATGTGACGCTGACGTTTACGAACAGCTATTCATCCGACGATGACATCGCCTATTTGGTGTCCTCCGACCTGTATAACGCATTGTGGGACCTGCTGACGCTGAACACCTGGAAAAACGAGCCGCTGGTGGTCAAGAGCGTGAGCCTGAACACCACACTGAATATCGGCAAGCCCCTGACCTCGACCGCCGTGGGCATCGAGGCGCCGAACGGGCTGAAGGTCGGGACGAACACGGTCAAGGTCAAGCTGTTCACCACGGGTGTCAAGGATGCAAGCTACGAGACCACGTCGATTGTTCTGAACGGCGAGGACTTCCCGGATGAATGGGGGGATCCACAGGCGACGGGTGCGCTGGTCAACAGCAGCGATTACACGCTGACAGTGACCCCGTATAACAGCTATAAGTACAGCGATTACTATGACGATGACGACTATATGTACAGTCTGTCCGGTGATGCCGGCGCGAATAGCGCCGAGCGCCTGAAGCCGTTCACGGCGGAAGACCCGACCGACGAGCCCTATAAGCGTCCCAGTCTGGAAGAGATTATCAAGGACCTGCAGGAACAGAAACCCAACCAGAATGAAAAACTGGTGGTATCCCTGTACCAGGGTTCCAGTGAGATCGCATCCACCACCGTGGACTGCGCAAACAACGTGGATGGGACGGTGTCGGCGCGTTCGACCGCCGTGTCCGCGACGCTGAGCAAAACGACCCTCGCTTACGGCAAAAAGACCACCGTCACCGGTGTCATCGACGGTCCGCTGGGCACACCGATCTATCTGTACGGGACACCCGCGGGATCCAAGACCGAAAAGCTGCTGGCAACCGGGCGCGCATCGAGCGAAGACGACCTGAACAAGACAAGTCCGTCGTACTCGTATGACGACGATGATGATGATGAAGACGACGAGGACGCGGTATACGGCGTCAAGTTCAAGCTGAGCGTGCCGGCGCTGAAAGCAAACACGAAGCTGCGCGTGGTGGCAGCAGGCACCACGAAGTACCTGACCGGCGTATCGCCGAAGATGAGTGCAAAGGTCAAGGCGAAGGTCACCGTGAAGGCCGCGAAGTCCAAGGTCAAGCACGGCAAGAAGGTCAAGTTGACCGCCGGCCTGACGAGCGCGAACCCCAAGGGCGGCAAACTGTACCTGGAGCGCAAGAAGGGCAAAAAGTGGGTCAAGATCAAGACCTGGAAGGTAAAAAGCACCAAGACCTCCCTGAAGTACAGCTATTCATGGAAGACCCCGCGGACGCGCGGCAAGGTGTCCATGCGCGCACGCTGGGGCGGCAACAGCTATAACTACAAGGCGACGGGCGGCACCAAGCGCGTTACGGTGAAGTAGGCAGTTCAGCTGCCAGACGCACGAAGTCAGCGGGCGTCAGCGTTTCTGCACGTGCAGAGGCACTGACGCCCGCTTTGTGTAACGCTGTAGTCACCGTGTCGGTCGGGTATGTGGCGCGCAGGTTATTGTAGAGCGTCTTGCGCCGCATCGCGAACGCACAGTCGACGATGGCGGCGGTGTGAGCGTAGGCGGTCGGAAGATGCTTGGACGCATCGGCTGTGGGGCTTGAGGTCGCGGGGGGGATGCGGATCAAGCGGATAACGGTCGAGTCGACGCGCGGCGGCGGCAGAAAACTGCTGCGGGACACCGAAAAACTGCCCGCAACATCGGTCAGCAGTCGCAGTTTCACCGTGTAGGCGCCGTAATCTTTGGTGCCGGGCCGTGCTGCCATGCGGCATGCCACCTCGCGTTGCACCATCACCGTGGCGGACCGCAGGGTCGCCAGGCTCTGAAAGGCATCCAACACCACCGTGGCGGCCACCGCATAGGGCAAATTTGCGATCAGCGTGGTGGGTGGCGCCGGCAAGGTCAGGGTCGGTAGCGTCAACGCGTCAGCCGCGACCAGGTGGAGCGTTTCATACTCCCCCAGGGTTTCTGTCAGCACCTGCACCAGGTCCGGGTCTTTTTCCAGAGCCACGACGGGCGCTCCTGAGGAAAGGAGGGCGGTCGTGAGCGTCCCGATGCCCGGGCCGATTTCCAGGATGACGTCGTCGGCTGACGGCGCCGCCAACCGCATGATACGCCCCACCACGCCGTCTGCCACCAGAAAGTGCTGTCCCAGGCGCTTTTTGGTGTACAGACTGTGTTCCTGCAGCGTCCGGATCGTCGCGGCGGGATTGGCGAGCGGGGAATACTGGGCCGGATGCGGCAGGTCGCGGGCCATTACGGAACCTGCAGGGTGAATCCCAGTGTGTTCGAAGCATAGCGCAAGGGCACCAGCATCGCGTCGGTGTAGGGGTCGTCGGAGGCGGCGGTCAGATGCGCGAAGGCACGGCGGCTGCGGTCGGCGGCAATGCCGCCCTGGCGCGACCAGATGACCATCATGCGGTCGATGACCGCTTTCAGCTGGGCGGGAATGGCTCCAAAGTACACCGGTGCCACCCAGTGCAGTTCGTCGGCGGCGTCCAGGGCGGCAAACAGGCGCCCGATGTCGTCATCGGTAATACCGCAGACCTTGGTCTGCACGCAGCGCTGACAACCGCCGCAGGGACGGAAGTGGTCACGTGCGACCGAGAAGACGTCGACGCTGTGTCCGGTCTGTACGTGTTCACGCTGCAGGTCTGCCGTCAGACGCGCACAGGTACCGTTCGCACGCGGACTGCCGTTGATAATGACCACATTCATGTCCTGCATTCCTCTCGATCTATCCCGACTGTGGGGATTGAGTCCGAATAAAAAGCTTTGCAGCTTTTTTTCAGCTCAATCCCTTTGTCCCCGTAAGTCCTAACCTGCGGGATTGAGGCTGAATAAAAAGCTTTGCAGCTTTTTTCAGCTCAATCCCCAGATTACCGTAAGATCCGGCCGTGGGATTGAGGCCGAATAAAAAGCTTTGCAGCTTTTTCTCGGCTCAATCCCCTTTTCAATCCTCTTTTGCGGCAACAAAGGCGAGACGTTTCCCCTACAGGCGGAACAGGCGGCGGGCGGTGATCGTCGTTTCGCGTGCCAGCACCGGCAGCGACACGCCGCGCGCCTCTGCAACGACGGCGGCATTGAACAGCGTCAGCGCCGGCTCATTCGTGTGACCGCGGAAGGGCTCGGGTGCCATAAAAGGACAATCCGTCTCGACCAGCAGGCGGTCCGCCGGCACGGCAGCGGCAGCCGCGCGTACCTCGTCGGCTTTCTTGAAGGTCACCGGGCCGGCAAAGCTGACATAGCATCCCAAGTCCACAAAGGGACGGGCGACCTCGTAATCCAGGTTGAAGCAATGAAGGATCGCTCCGCGCGCCGGCACCCCGCCCTCGCTTAAGATGCGCAGGCCGTCCTCGTGCGCCTCGCGCAAATGAATACAGACCGGCAGATCCAGTTCGTGCGCCAGTTCCAGCTGGCGCGCAAAGACCTCACGCTGAACATCACGCGGGGAATGATCATAGTGATAATCCAAACCCAGCTCGCCCAAACCGACCACGCGCGGATCGGCGGCAAAGGTGCGGATCGCGTCAATGGCGGCGTCGTCGGTTCGTGCTGCATCGTGGGGGTGGGTGCCCACGAGGAAATACACCTCGGGAATCAGCGGGGTCGCCTGAGCAGCAGCCGCAGACGACAATTCGCGTCGCCGACATTCGCAATACCCCTCATAGGACTCACGGCAGACGCAGTACTCGCGCTCGCCGCCGCATCCGCCCAGATTCTTTTTCAGGCACGCCTTCGCTTCGCTTTTCCACAAGCGCAGTTCGTTGAAGTTACGCTCGGGGTTTTCCAGTACGTTCACCACGCTGATAACCGCAGACAACCCCACCACCGCCGCGCGTGCCAGCGCGATTTCCGGATCATCCAACATATCCAGGTGCGCGTGCGTGTCAATCAGGGTTTCGTCCCCCAAATGCGGCAGCGGTACGCGGACTTCCTCTTTGGACTTGCCCTTCGTCGTTGTGAAATCCAGTACTCCCATGTCATTTCTCCAGTCGGGGGAACAGCGGATCGCCCACGCGAACCTCGTTTCCTGCGGGCAGCAGCCCCCATGCACTGAGCTCTGCCAGGTTGTCGATCGCAGACGCCGGGGCTAACCCCAGCCGCGCACAGACCTCGTCTGCCGTCGCGGGCATCACGGCTGCCGTATACAGCGCGACGATGCGCACGGCCTCCAGTGCGGAGTACAGGACCTGTGACAGGCGCAGAGCAGCGGCGCGGGCATCCTGCTCCCCGCCATCGGTACCACCCGAAGCGATTTTCGCAAGTGTCCAAGGCGCCGATTCTTCCAGGTAGCGGTTCGCGGCCTTGACCAGTTCCCAGACTTCGGTCAGAGCACCCGCGTAATCCAGACGGTCATAGCAAGCCCGAACCCGGTCATACAGGCCGCAGGCGACATCGCGCAGGACCGCGCCCTCGGCTGCGTCTGCCGTCATGTCGCCGCCGTAATCGGGCACGCGCCCGTCGCGGTATTTGCCGACCATATTGAACAGGCGGCTGACCAGGTTTCCCCAGTCGTTTGCCAGGTCGCCGTTGTAGCGCTGCACCATGGCTTCGTCGCTGATGTTTCCGTCCTGACCGAACGAAACGTCGCGCAGGAAATAGTATCGATAGCCGTCCACGCCGAATCGTTCGACCAAATCCAGCGGACGGGTGGCGTTGCCTTTGGATTTGCTCATTTTTTCACCGCGCGTCAGCAGAAATCCGTGCGCAAAGACGCGTTCGGGAATCGGCAGCCCGGCTGCATGCAACAAGGCCGGCCAAATGACGCAGTGAAAACGGATGATGTCCTTGCCGACGTAATGAATCTGCGCCGGCCAGCGGTGCGCGAATTCCTCCTCGCGCCCGGGCTGGGCATAGCCGGCGGCAGTGATGTAGTTGATCAGCGCGTCAAACCACACATACATCGTATGTGATTCATCCCAGGGGAGCGGGATGCCCCAATCGACGTTTGCCCTGCTGATCGACAGGTCCTTCAGGCCGCCGCGGACAAAGGACAGGACTTCGTTGCGCCGGGTTTCCGGACCGATGAAATCGGGGTGCGCCTCACAGTAATCCAGCAACCAATCCTGATAAGCGGACAGCCTGAAAAAGTAGTTTTCTTCCTCGACCCAGGTCAGCGGCCGGTGGCAGTCCGGGCAGAGGGGTACCCGGTCGCCGGTTGCGGAGTCGGCGGAGTCGGCGCCGTCAGCTCCCTCAGTGCCGTCGGCAGCCCCTTGGGGTGTGCCCTCCAAATCGTTCGGTGCCCAGTAGGTCTCGTCAGGCAGGCAGTACCAGCCGTGATAGCTGCCCTTATAGATGTCACCGCTGTCATAGAGCTTTTGTGCCAGCGCGCGCACGACGGCAGTGTGGTCGGCGTCCGTGGTGCGGATAAAGCGGTCATAGCTGATGTTCAGCTGCCGCCAGACCTCGCGGAAATCGACAGCAAGCGCATCCACCCAGTCTTGGGGGTCGCGCCCAGCGGCGTTGGCTGCCGCCTGGACTTTTTGCCCGTGTTCATCCAGTCCGGTCAAAAACAGCACGTCATAGCCGCATTGCCGGCGATAACGCGCCATGGCGTCGGCGGCGATTGTCGTGTACGCCGTACCCAGGTGCGGGGCGGCATTCACGTAATATATCGGTGTCGTCAGGTAAAACGATTCCTTTGCTGCGGTCATATCCTGCCTTTCGGTCCTATTCTGAAAACTCTATTGTAGTGTTTGTGTGTCGTCAGCGCGAGAGCGCTTCTGTGATGCGGTCGGTGACGCCGCCACGCACGGCACGCGCGCCCACCAAAATGCCCGATGCAATCGCACGTGCATTGCTGGAACCGTGCCCCACCAAGCAGAGTCCGTTCACGCCCAACAGGGGTGCCGCGCCGTATTGGTCCGGATCCAGTTCGTCTTTCAGGGCGCCCATGTTTCCCTTTAACACCAAGGCCGCCAGCTTGGAGGTCGTGCTTGCCGTCATCGCCCCCTTGACCTTCCCCAACAGGAACTTCAGCGTGCCCTCCAGCGTCTTTAAGACGACATTGCCGGTGAAGCCGTCACAGACAATGACATCCGCCGCGCCCGCCAAAATATCGCGTCCCTCGACGTTACCGATAAAACCGGCCGTCTGCTGACGCAACAGGGCGTGCGCATCCAACACCAGTTGGTTGCCTTTGCTGTCTTCCTCGCCGATGCTCAACAGGGCTATGCGCGGCTGTTCCACACCCAACGCCGCCTGGGCATAGGCGCGTCCCATCTCGGCGAACTGGACCAGATATTCCGGCTTGCAATCGGCATTGGCCCCGTTGTCTATCAAGACGGTCGGACGCGCGCCGGGCAAAATCACCGCCAAGGCCGGCCGCTTCACGCCTTTGATGCGTCCGGTGACCAAGGTCGCCGCAGCCAAACAGGCACCGGTCGACCCTGCAGAAAAGGTCGCCTGTGCCGCACCTTCTTTGACCAGGCGGGCGCAAACGACAATCGAGGAATCCTTTTTGCTGCGCACGGCTGCCGCCGGGTGCTCGTCCATCGCGATGACCTGCGTTGTCGGAATCGCGCGCACGCGCGTATGGTTTGCGGCAAAGGGTTCGACGGTGTCTGCGGGTCCCACCATCAGGATCTGTATATCCGCGTCACGTTGCAATGCCAGTTCCGCGCCATCCAACACCACCTGAGGCGCGAAATCGCCGCCGAGTGCATCGACGGCGATGATGGTTCGGGACGTGTTCTGTGCCATTGCTCCCCGCTCCGTATTCGTGTTGCTATCAGGACCTGTCGCTGACAAGGTCCAGCCGCTATTTCTCGATTTCGATAATCTCTTTACCGTCGTAATAACCACAGGTCGAGCACACGTGATGCGGGAGCTTCGGCTCGTGGCACTGCGGGCATTCCTGCGATTTGATGGCGCTGATCGAGTGGCTGCTGCGGCGGCTGTTCACCTTTGCGCGGCCTTTACGTCGTTTGGGTACTGCCATGGTTACGTGTTTCCTTTCGTGTCATTAAAAACCGACCAGCCAGTATACCACAGACCGGTCCCCTTTTCCCGCGCGTTACCGCGCCCACACGTGCGCATACGCCACGCACAGAGAGCGCCGGCGCGCATGCGTCAGTTACAAAGCTATTTCAGCGTGCCGAAGTTTTTCAGCGGCCAATACGTCAGAAACGCGCGCCCGCGCACCGATTTCAATGGAACCGGTCCGAACACGCGGCTGTCACCGCTGTTGGTTCGGTTATCCCCCATCACCCAGATACAGTCATCCGGGATGGTATACGGATAGGTGATGGCGGCGATTCCACTGGCCTGGGGCAGCGGATAGCTGGGCTTTCCATACGTGTACGGTTCGTCCAGCGTAACCCCGTCGACGGTAACCGCGCCCGAATCGTTGATGTCGACGGTCTGTCCACCGACGGCAATCACGCGTTTGATCAGGTTCGGGTATTCGCCGGTCGGGTCATCGAACACCACGATGTCTTTGTATTTCGGCTTTCCGCCGACCTTGAACACCAGCTTGTTAGCCAGCAGGCGATCCTGCAGCTGGATAGTCGGCAGCATCGAGCCCGACGGCACGCGATAGGGCTCAATCAGAAAATAGCGAATAAACAGCGACAGCGCAAAGGCTATCGCCACCAAAATAATGGTCTCAATCAACCAACGCCCAAATGATTGCTTGGGCGCGGCTTTCACAGTTTCTGTCGTCACGGTATCCATTCCTCTATTCTAACAAGTCCAACAAATCCGGGCGCACATCCCGCGTGCGCTGCACCGATTGTTCATATCTCCAGGCGTCTATTGCCGCATGGTTTCCCGACAGCAACACATCCGGCACCCGCTGCCCGCGAAACTCTGCGGGTCGGGTGTACTGCGGGTATTCCAACAGCCCCGCACTGAACGATTCGTCGGCGGCGCTGTCGGCATTTCCCAAAACACGGGGGAGCAACCGGGTCGTCGCATCCACTATCACCAAGGCCGCAAGCTCTCCACCGGTCAAGACGTAGTCACCGATACTCATGCATTCGTCTGCCAAGGCATAGGCGCGCTCATCAAAGCCTTCATAGCGCCCACACACCAACAGCAGCCGATCGCGGCCGGCATACTCTGCCGCCTTGTCCTGGTTGAAAACATTGCCGGTCGGTGTGGTGAACACCACGTGGGGCAGTCGCGAATCCATGGCCGCGATGTCCTCGATGGCGGGAACCAGTATATCGACCTTCATCACCATGCCGGGACCCCCACCATAGGGTGCATCGTCCACCGTGCGATGCAGATCATGCGTCCAATCACGCAGATCGTGAGCATAAAACTCCAGCGCACCCCGTTCCCGCGCGATACCCAGCATCGAATTGGCAACGATGGGCTCGAACAGTTCGGGAAATATGGACAGCACATCGATGCGCATACCGTACCTAGTCGATCAGTCCCGGCAGCAGGGTCACGTACAGGGTGTCGGCAGTTTGCTTACCTATGACCGAGGGAATCACCGGAATCAGCACCTGCCCGAAAGGACCGTCGCTTACCACCAAGACATCGTTTGCCCCGGTTTCGAGAACGTCGGTCACCCGACCCAGGCTTCCGCGTTCGCCGTCAATGACGGTCAGACCCAATCGCGGGTCACGGTCCGGATCGAAATCGAGATCGGGCGCCTGAAGCAATTCGACCGACAGCTCGTCGGGCAGATCACACGCTCGAGCCAACACATCCCGCCCCGCCAGTTCGCGTGCGGTGTCGGCGTCTGTGATGTTTGAGAAGGTCACACGCCAGTTGCCGTCGGATTCCGGGCGTGCGCAGGAAATCGTTGCGCTGCGTTCGACGGTCAGCGGGGGCGGCACAATCCACAGCGGGACGGCATCAAGCCGGGAAAAAGAAATCCCGCCGCGCGGACGCAGCAGGACTTCACCATGAATGCCTCTGGCTTTCAGGATACGAGCGAGTGCAATGAAACGCGCAGACGCGTGCCCTGTGTTATCCATAACACCTAGGCGACGAGTCGTCGTCAGCCTTCGACATCGATGTCTACGAAAACGGAGGGCGTACCGACACTTGCGCGTGCAAGCGTACGTATGGACTTTATGGTTCGACCACCGCGACCGATGATCTTTCCGACATCGTCAGGGTCTGCCTGGATGACCAGTTTGATGTTGTTTTCCGCCGTCTGGGACTCGATCCGGACGGATTCGGGAACATCAACCAGCGCATCGACGACGTAGCGGACCAGCTCCTCAATCGCGGCGGTGCTGGCTGCAAGGTCCGGCATTGTTTACTCCTCAGCCGGCTCTGCGGCCTGGGCGGACTCGTCGACAGCCGCTTCCTCGGCGGGCGCAGCGGCGTCCTCAGCGGGAGCCTCTGCAGCCGCGGCGGCCTCTTCAGCGGCCTGCGCAGCTGCTTCCTCGGCGGCCTTCTTCGCCTCTTCGGCAGCCTGCTTCTCGGCCTCGGCCTTGGCGGCGGCACGCTTCGAGATTTTCTCCTTGGTGGGGACGAGCTCTTTTTCGCCCTTGGCTATGGCGATGATCTTTGCGGCAGCCTCGGTCGGCTGGGCTCCCTGTGCAACCCATTTGTCCACCGCTTCGATATCCAGCTCGACCTGCAGCGGGTTTTGACGCGGGTTGTAGCGACCGACGATCTGAATGAACCGGCCGTTACGAGGGCTGCGCGAGTCGCTTACGACCACACGGTAGTAGGGCGCTTTTTTGGCGCCGTGACGCGCCAGTCTGATCTTAACGGACAAGGTGTACTCCTTACGTGTGTAGCGGTCCGCCTGTTGCGCGACCGCAGGAAAACAGACAAACTAAAATACTACAACAAGTTCGCCCGTTTCGGCAAGAGTCATTAAACCGAAACCGAATCATTTTTTGCTCATTTTTTGCTGAACAGCCTGGGCGTCAACAGCGGCGTCGAGGGTTTCTCCCCTTCCAGCACGCAGGCGACCTCCAGCGCATCCAAGGTGTTATCCGCGATAAAGCGCACCTCCTTGCCGGTTTCGGCCTTGATCACCGCCGCCAGGTTGACACCCGGTCCCGTACAGTACGCATAGGTTTCGTCGTTTAACGCAAACAGGAAACTGCGCGCGCGACTGGCATGCACGTAGCTGCGGATCTCGCGCTCGACCGCGATCTTGCGCGTCGTTCCGGTCATACGTCTGCCGGTGCCGGCACACCAGGGACAGATCTCGGTCATGGTCTCGAACAGACCGTCGCCGGTGTTTTTGCGTGTGATTTCAACCAGCCCCAGACTGTCCAACCCCACGAGCTTAGTCCGCGTATGGTCGCGTTCCAACTCCGCCGCCAGACGCGCCATCAGCCGTTCCTTGCTGGAATCGAGCTCCATATCGATGAAGTCGATGATGATGATCCCGCCCAAATCACGCAAGCGCAGCTGACGCACCGCCTCGTGCGCGGCCTCCAGGTTGGTTTTCAGCAGCGTTTCTTCCAGGTTGCGTCTGCCCACATAGCTGCCGGTGTTCACGTCTATCGTGATCAGGGCCTCGGTCTTATCAATCACCAGAAAGCCCCCGCTGGGCAGCGGAGCCTCGCGCTTGAAGGACTGCCCGATTTGCTCTTTCAGGTTGCCCGTTTCCAGCAGCGGCGTCGTTTTGTCCTTGTAGATGTGCACGCGCTTTTGCAGTGCCGGCGCGGACCTGCGGATAAACGCCGCGACCTTGTCATACACCGGTTTTCCCTCGATGGTCAGCGAATCGAACGCAGCAGAAAACATATCCCGCACACAGCGCATCGCCAAATCGACCTCGGCATACAAAATATCGGGGGCGACGACCTCACGCGACTGTTTTTCCACGCGCCGCCACACCCGCGTCAAAAATCCCAGATCCCCGATGATATCGGCTTCGTCGGCATCGGCGCATGCCGTGCGTGCAATCGCGCCCAACTCTTCGGGTAGCTCGCGCGCCATCAGCTCCAGCAGGTGCACGCGCCGCTCCCCCTCGATTTTCTTCGATACCGCGCGCCGGGGATTGCACGGCGTCAGCACCAAAAACCGACCCGGAATGGACAGCGCCATCGACACACGTGCGCCTTTGGTCCCCATAGCATCACGCGTCACCTGAACCATGATTTTTTGCCCGACGTTCACGGCCCCGCCGATCGATTCCGCACGCCCATCCCCATCGCGCGTGCGCACATCATCGACGTACAAATAGGCGTTTTTCTCCAAGCCGATGTCGACAAACGCCGCCTGCATTCCCGGCAAGACATCGGTGACCTTGCCCAGGTAAATGTTGCCGACGACCGAATGCCGCGCACGTTCGACATAGAGCTCGACCAGCTCTTTGTTCTCGACGATCGCGACCCGGGTTTCGTTGACATCGTGCGATATCAGCATCTCGCGCCGGACGTCTTTGTCCGCTGCCATGCGTACCTCCCGCAACCGATTCCGTCACCGGAATCTACAAAGGTGGGCGCACGCCGTCCTGTTCGGTCATGAACAATCCGACACGCGTCAACCGATACGGTGGGGTTTCCAACTGCAATTGCGCGAACACCGCCTGAATCAGCACATCGGGCCGCAAAGAGCCCTGAGGGGATATCCGCAGGTCGAAAGTCGCTTCCAGCGTATCTTCCAACCGGCTGACCTGTACATCGTTCGGGATACACAGGCGCGGATCGAAAACTTTGGTCTTGCCTTTGTGGCTGACTGACAGTGCCTCTTGCGATCGCACAGCGGCAAACCCCGCTGCCAAACACTCCGCCGACAATTCCCGTGTCGACGCCTTTCCTTCACGTGCGACGTGCCATCCTTCATCTGTTCGTGCATCTCCAACAACATCTATGTCAAACCCTGCGGGTAATATGGGGGAGTGCGTCCCGTCGCCGTCTGTGTCCGGACGGTCGGCACCGTCAGCCCCCAATCGCGGTCCCGCCAAGGGTGTTATGCCGATTGTAAGTAGTCTAACACGGAATCGCTGCAGGTCAAGCACTGCGTTCAAAGACGCGTCTTTGCCGTTGACGTAGCCTGCCCGCAGAAACGGCAACACCGCAGTTTGTACCGCCTGCAGCCGTGCCAAAGCCACGTTCGCAGGCACGTATTCGGTCAGGCTGACATCCAGATATTCGGCATCCGACCCCACGCCGACACCCAGCGCAGGTCCCAGCGCGATGCGCATGTGCGGGTTGAATCCGCAGGTCACGGCAAAGGGCAGCCCTGAACGCCGTATGGCACGCGT
Organism: Actinomycetes bacterium; assembly: GCA_031272275.1. GTDB lineage: Bacteria > Actinomycetota > Coriobacteriia > WRKU01 > WQUG01 > JAISUC01. The sequence goes on from JAISUC010000002.1 coordinate 46,221, forward strand.
CAATGCACGCAAGACCTCCAGGTGTGACAGATAGCTGCCGCGACCGGCCTTTGCGTAGCACAGTCGCAGACGAAAATCAGCGCTCATGGACGGTCACCACCCGTGCTTCCAGATTCGCGCACGCCCCGCAGCCGCTGCAGGTTCCCTGCGAACAGTCCGACAGGGTCTGCCCCGCACGGGCGCGGTCCCATTCCGCGTGCAACCAACGCGGGCTCACCCCGGTGCTGATATGGTCCCAGGGCAAAGCGGCATCCGGATCGCGTTCGGCGCGCAGCTTTTCGGCGTCGATGCCGCCTGCAGCCAACTGCTGCTCCCACACGTCCGCCTCGAATCCATCCGGCCAGGCAGCGGCCCGGCTTGCGCGCCAGACCTGTTCGATTACGGGTGCCAGATCGCGACTGCCCCGCGCCAGCAGTCCCTCCACGTGGCTTTCTGCCGCCTCGTGCCAGTTCAGCCGTATCCCCTTGCGGGGGACCCGGTCGCGCAGAATCTGCTGGCGGCGTTCGATTTCAGGCAGGGACAATTGCTGTGCCCACTGAAAGGGCGTGTGCGCTTTCGGGACAAAGGTGGACACGCTGACCGTCAGCTGGACCACCGATGAGTTCCCGTGCTCATCACGACGGTGACGCAGATAGCGCATTAGACGTGCGCACAGCTCACCGATTTCAGCGACATCTTCGTCGGTTTCGGTGGGCAGCCCGATCATAAAATAGAGCTTTACCCGTTGCCAGCCGCAGTCCTGGGCATATCCGATGGTCTCGAACAATTGCTGCTCGCTGACGTTTTTGTTGATGACATCGCGCAGACGCTGACTGCCGGCCTCGGGCGCGAAGGTAAGTCCCGTCTTTTTGCCGCCGGCCGCCAGAATGCGCGCCAAATCCACACTGAAATTATCCACACGCAACGACGGGATCGAAACCGCCACACCGCTGCCCTCGAATCGGCGCTTCAGGCGCTGCAGCACGCTCGCGATATCCGAATAGTCACTGGTCGAAAGCGAGGTCAGCGACACCTCGTCGTAACCGGTTGCCTGGATCCCGCGCACCGCCGCCGTGACCAAGGCGTCAGGTTGCCGTTCCCGAACGGGGCGATACAGGATGCCGGCCTGACAGAATCGGCAACCCCGCGTACAGCCGCGCTGCAGCTCTATGGTCAATCGGTCATGGATGGTCTCGGCAAAGGGGACCACGGGACATGCCGGCACCGGGGTCAGGGCAAAATCGCGGACGATACGGCGCGTAATCACCGTGCGTCCGTCGTGCAGGGACGGCACATAGATACCGGGGACGGCAGCGAGCGCCGCCAAACGTTTCGCGCGCGTGGGCACTGACAATGCGGCGACTATTTCAGATAATGCGGCTTCGGCCTCTCCGATAAAGAACGCATCGAAAAAGTCGGCAACCGGCATGGGGTTGTATGCCCCGGGACCTCCGCCCAAAATGATGGGGTCATCCGGGGATCGATGCTTCGCACGCAGCGGAATCCCGGACAAATCCAGAACCTCCAAGACCGCAGGAAAGCTCAGCTCATAGGGCAGCGTGATGCCCAGTACATCCAAATCACGCACCGGGCGCGCGTCCTCGAGTGTCCACAGCGGTACGTCGTGTGCACGCAGGGCTGCCGCCATATCGGGTGCCGGCAGGTAGGTCCGCAGCGGCAGGCATCCGGCCAGCTGACGCAGACCCGCATAGAGTATCTGGAGTGCCTGGTTGGATTGCCCCAGCTCATAGGGCGCCGGATAGCAGAGGCCGAAACGCAGCTGCGTGCCTGATGCGGAATCGGTACCTGCCGAGTTGTCGGCCCGCACTCCGTATTCACCGTTCGTATAGCGGCTGGGGCGCTCTACCTGCGCCAACAGCGGTTCAATGCGCGGCCACAGCGATTCAGACATAGGTGACCGAACGTCCCTTGAACAGCCGTGTGCCGCCGTCCTTGACCTTACCGTACAGTCCCGCCAGCAACCGGTCGGTGTCATTCCCGCGTTCATAGTACGCCAAAAGCCCCCGGCCCAAGGCCCAGGTCGACGTGAACCCGACGGCCGCGCGGGTAATCCAGCTGATCTGCGGGACGGCCGACACCAACAGGCGGGCCACCGCACGCGAGGCGAAGGCAGAGCACGTCACGACGGCGACCTCGGCCGCACGTCCCGCTGACAGTGACTGCCCATAGATAAAGGACAACTGCAGCGTCATGCGCGCCGTGGTCAGCGTCATCACCGGCAAATCCGCGCCCGGGATGAATCCGATCAGGCCGATGACCGCGTTTTGCTGCGCGGCCGAAAGGATGGTGCCGCGCGCAAGCTCATCGCGCATCCATGCGAAATCGGCGGCCAGTGCTTGGCGATGCGCCGGCAGCCGGTCTGCACACCAGGCGGCAATGTGTGCGGGGAGCGTTTCGGGGTGCCGGGCACTGAGGACGTCCAGAATCGACATGCCATAGGAGCGCGCCCAGTCCTGACGAAGCCCCGCCTGTCCAATCAGCAGCAGCGGCACCTGCAGGCGCGCGGCCGCATCCACGATGTCATGTGCCAGGTCGTCGGCGGCAAGGACCGCAATAATCGCGTCATAAGAAACTCGGTCGCCGAGCTCACACTCCCCCGTCAAAACATGCACGTAGACGCGGGCAGTTGCGGCAGCAGGAATGAAGAGTTCGGTCAACCGGTCCACCAGCGCGTCTGTGATGCGCGGGTCCAGGAATATCCCGAGCTTGAGTGTTTTGCTGCGGCTGCCAATCAGGCTGCGCGCCGATTTGAACAGGTCGAGCGGATTATAGGGCAGCTTCATCGAAGGCTCCTTTCATGACGCTTTGGTACGGTCGGTGCCGCCAAATCGACAGTAACACACCTGCGGCTGCCAGGTTGGTAATCATGAAAGATGATCCGTAGCTCATGAACGGCAACGGGATGCCCGTAATGGGCATGACACCCATCGTCATCCCGGCGTTTTCGAGAATCTGAAAGACCCACATGCCGGTGATGCCTGCCGTAATCAGCGTTCCGTACAGGTCCGAGGACGCCCGCGCGATGGAAAGCGCCACCAAGAGCAGCGCCAGATAGAGCGCCATCAGCGCCACGCAGCCGACGAATCCGGTTTCCTCGCCCAGTACGCTAAAGATGAAGTCGGTGGAGCGTTCGGGCAGGAAGTTCAGGTTGGATTGTGTGCCGGCGCCGAGCCCCTTGCCTTTGAGTTCGCCCGACCCGATGGCGATTTTGGACTGTTTCAGGTTGTAGCTGGCGCCTTTGGTGTCAGCCTCGGGATTGATGAATCCGGTCAGGCGTTCCAGCTGGTATTTTTTGAGTATTTTGTATTCGTCCTTTTCGGCGTCATAAGTGAATGTGTTAACCCAGAAAATCAGGGCGATGGCGGCTGCCCCGGCACCGATGAGCCCCAACAGCAGACGCATTCGGACGCCGCCGACCAGAAGTATCGCGAGCATGATCACGATGAAAACCAGGCCCGTGCCCAGATCGGGCTGCACCATGATGGCGACGAAGGGGATGAGCGACAGCCCCACGACTTTGAGGAAACTGCGCCAGTCGTTCAGTTCACCGTCGTAGTTCGCGACGATCGCCGCCAGCAACAGAATAGTGATGAGTTTCGCCGGTTCGGACGGTTGAAACAGGTTTTGGTTTCCGATGGCAAGCCATGACCAGGCGCCGTTCACATATTTTCCGATGCCGGGTATACGGGGACTCACAATCAACAACACGTCTAGGATGAAGAGGGGGATCACCCAGTCCTTGAGCTTGCGGTAATCCCAAATCCAAAAGACGACTAGGCCCACCAGCCCGATGCCGATGCCCAAGAGCTGGCGTTTGAAGCTGCTGTCGGCGTGCACCGCCGTGCGCAAAAACGCCGCGCCGAATACGAGGAGCGCTATCAGCACCGCCACCAGCACCGGGTTTACCCAGCGCTCGAAGCCGGCGCGCAGACCCGCGATTCCGCCGGGGCCGGGCGTCGTGCGCTGTGCGATGGGGGTGCCGCCCAGCTTGGGCGGTGTGCTATGCGGCGTGACCGGCTTTCCCAGGCTGCCGCGCGCAGGTAAGGTCAGGCGCGAGGACGCACGCTTGCTGTCGAGACCCGTGCGTACGGCACGCGCACCTCGACCCAGCCCGGTGCGGACGCGGAGCTTAGAACGAGTTGTCGACCGCGTTGACATGTTCGACCTTTTTGTTGAAGAGCTTGGCGAAAATCTGACGGGCGGCGGGCCCTGCAATCGAGCCTCCGTGCCCGCCCTGTTCTATCAGGATGGCGATGCAGTATTTGGGCTTGTCGGCGGGCGCATAGCCCACAAACCAGGCGTAGTCGTCCTGTTTGCCGCCCTGCATCTGGGCGGTACCGGTTTTACCCGCGACCGCGATGTCGAATCCGCGGAAGGGGCTTTTACCCGTGCCCTCGCTGATCACGCCGCGCAGGGCGGTTTTCAGCGTGTTGATAGAGGATTTCGAGGCCTTTGGCTGGGTTTTCGCAAGTGTGCGTTCCTGCTTGTAGACGGTTTTTCCGGATGTGTCCGAGACCTTTTTCAGCAGATGCGGAGTCAGCAGGTCTCCGCCGTTTGCGATGGTGGCATAGCTGACCGCCATTTGCAGCGGAGTTACCAACAGGTCGCCCTGGCCGATGGACATATTGATGGTGTCACCCGGGTTCCACTGCTGCATTTCGGGATAGTCTTCGTTCCACTTTTTCTTCCAAGCGGCATCCGGGACCCGGCCGGATGCCTCGCCCGGCAACTCGATGCCGGTGGGGCTACCCAGACCTAAGCTGCGCACGTATTCCTGCAGTTTTTCATCGCCGTCCTCGTAAAAGCGCTCGCCGACGTTGTAAAAGTACACATCGCAGCTTTCCTCGATGGCCTGACGCAGGTTCAGGTTACCGTGTCCGTAATGGTTCCAGCATTTCCAGGGACGGTTCCAGTCTTTCCAGGTCCAGCTGCCCGAACAGTTAAAGGTCGTCGCCGCCGTGATGAAGCCGTCGTTAAGCGCCCCCAACGCCTCGAGCGTCTTGAAGGTGCTGGCGGGCGGATACATCGACATGGTCGCGCGGTTGGTCAAGGGATAGTTCGAGGTTTTCGAGTTCATCTGTTTCCAGACCTTTGCCGGAATGCCGCCGATGAAGTCCGCCGGAGCATAGGTCGGGATATTGGCCATGGCGACGACCTCGCCGTTCGTGACATCCAAGACCACCGCAGAGCCGGCCTTGGCATTTTTGAACCCGTCCTTTTGCGCGGTTTTGCAGGCGTCGGCCAGTGCTGCCTCCGCAACTTTCTGTACCGAAATGTCGATGGTCAGTGTCACGTCCTGACCGGATTCCGCCGGTGTTTCCTCGAGGATTTGGCGGGCTTTGCCGGATGCGTCGACCTCCAGCGTGCGGGTGCCGCGCACCCCCTGCAGAACCGATTCGAATGCGCGCTCGGCACCGGCCTTTCCCACGACGTCGCTGGGTTCGTAACCGGCAAAGTCCGGGTTTTCCAGGTCACTGTCGCTGATTTCGCCGGTGTAGCCCAAGACGTGTGCCGCGAGCGAGCCATAGGGGTATTCGCGCACGGCTTTGGCCTGGACCTCGACATCGGGAAAATCGGTGGCGTGTTCAGTGATGTAGCTGACCGTTTTCATGGACACGTCGAATGCCACCATGCGCAGATCCAGAGCGCCCTCGCGCGTGGTGGTGAGTTTCTCGATGACCTCTTCCCGGGTCATCGAGAGCGTGTCTGCCAGACGGCTGACCAGTAGTTTCTTTTCGTCGGACAGTTCATCATAGTCAGTCGAGGAAAGCGCCGGCGCCATCACGGCCATAGTGGCGCGGTTGGTCACCAGTTCCTTGCCGTTGCGGTCCAGAATGCGTCCGCGCGGGGCTGCAGTGGTGGCCATACGGATGCGGTTGTTCACGCTGGCGGCCGTGTATTCGGCGCCGTGAATCAGCTGCAGCGACCACAGGCGCAACACTAGAATTGCGATCACCAGGACCACAATCGAGGCCAGTATCAAGAGACGGCGCGACGAGCGGTCAGTGGATTGATTCACGAGATACCACTCCCCCGCCCTTATGCCATATGCCTGAAGGTCGTGAGCTGTTTATCGCGGCGCAAATAGCGCGACAGCGGGACGAATACCACGATCCCGACCAGTCCGGTGTAGAGTGCGGTCGGCAGGATGTGCTGAATCAGCGCGGCGCCGAATGAGCTGCCGTCGCCCAGCGCCAGCAGTATCAGGGCGTAGATGGTTTCGCTGAGCAGTGCCGCGAGCGCCACCAGAGATACCGGCAACAGCCAGCTGCCTGCAAAGATGTGTTCCTGCAACAGCCCTGCCGTGAATCCGGTGACGGTCATGGTCAGCGCCATCGGCCCCACCGCGCCGCTGCCGATGAAATCCCAAGCGAGGCCTGCGATAAATCCGATTGCCGCGCCCTCGTTGCTGCCGCCGACGAATGCCATGGTGACGACGACCAGCAGCAGGAAATCGGGCGAGACCGTGCCGATGGCGATATTCGGCGCGAGCATCAACTGCGCGACGACGGCGGCCAAGAGCGCCAATGCGGCGGCACCGAAACGGTTCACAGTTCCTCACCCCCGGTGGTTTCGCTGATCGGGGGCGGGGCGGAGGTCAGAATCAGGACGTCCTCGATGTTTCCCGGATCGGTGTTGGCAGGCGTGATCACGATCGTTTTGTACAGCGTGTTCAGTTCGTCCGAGACATCGGTGACCTCGCCTATGACCAAGCCTTTGGGATAGACGCCCCCCAGGCCGGAAGTCAAGACCACGTCGCCCACCTCGACCTTTGTATCGACCGGGACGAAATCCAGGTTCAGCGTTCCGTCCAACGAGCCTTTGACGACACCGGGGATACGTTTGCTTTGAACCAGGGCCGCGACCCCGGACTTTTGGTCGGAGATAAGGCGCGCCTTGGACCAATTGGGGCCCAGCTCGACGATTTGCCCCAACAGACCGCGCGCCGTGGTGACGGGAAGCCCCAGCGTGATACCGTCGCCGGTGCCTTTGTCCAGCACGATGACGCGGTCATAGTTGTCGTCGGGCAGCCCTATGATGCCGGCGGCCACGCCGGATGATGCGACCGATTCACCGACACCCAACAGCGCCGAGAGGCGTTCGTTTTCTGCGCGCAGCTCGTCGGCCTGGATGGCGGCCGCGCGCAGTTCGTCGTTTTGCTGACGGAGTGCGGCCAGCTGGCTGCGCGAAACGCCCAAGTCGCTGACCCAAGCAACGAAACTGCGCACCGGCGTGAATACCCAGTGGCCGGCGCGCGTGACCGGCGTCGTGACGGTCGCCACAGCGGACCTGACCCGATGCACCGGCCCGGTCGAGCCCTCGCGGTACCACAGGGTGGTCAGCACAATCGAGATCACCAGAAACAGCACCAACCAACCCAAACGGCGGCTGCTGCCGCGGGGGTCGTGGTAGTCGACTTTGGTGGATGTGGTCGGTGCCAATCGTGTCACCGATCCGATTAACGGGCGCCCTGCAGGACTTTCTTCAGGACGTCAATTTCCTCCAGCGCCTGGGCGGAACCCATGACGACGTTGGTCAGCGCTGTTTCGCTGACGTGCACGGGCATGCCCGTCTCGTGGCGCAGCCGCTCGTCCAGACCGCGCAACAGCGCCCCGCCGCCGGTCAGGATGATGCCGAACTCCATCAGGTCGCTCGCCAGTTCGGGCGGGGTTTGCTCCAACGTGCGCTTGACCGCCGTGACAATTTCGCTGATGGGTCCCTCGATGGCATCACGGATTTCCTCGGATTCCATCACGACCGGACGCGGAATGCCGGTCGCCAAATCCAGACCGCGTATTTCGACGTCGATTTCTTCTTCCATGGGCCAGGCGCTGCCGATTTCGATTTTCAGTTCTTCTGCGGTGCGCTCGCCGATGGCGACGTTATAGGTGCGTTTGACGTAGTTGATGATGGCCTCGTCGAACTCGTCGCCGGCCGTGCGCGACGATTCGCTGACGACGATACCGCCCAGGCTGATGACGGCGACCTCGGTGGTGCCGCCGCCGATGTCGACCACCATCGATCCGGTGGGTTCCTGAATCGGCAGACCCGCCCCGATGGCGGCTGCCATGGGCTCTTCAATCAGAAACGCCAGGCGCGCACCGGCGGTCATCGTGGCCTCGAACACGGCACGTTTTTCGACCTCGGTCACGCCGGACGGAATACAGACGACCACACGTGGTTTCGGCTGCCACAGGAATTTGCGCTCGCGCACCTTGCTGATAAAGTAGCGTAGCATCGCCTCGGTCACGTTGAAGTCGGCGATAACGCCGTCTTTCAGCGGACGTATGGCTTTAATCGAGCTGGGGGTGCGCCCGATCATCCGTTTCGCGTCGATTCCGACGGCCAGCACGCGGCCGGTGTCCTGTTCGATGGCGACCACGGACGGCTCAATCAGCTCGATTCCGCGCCCGCGTACCGACACCAAGGTGTTGGCGGTGCCTAGGTCGACGGCGATATCATTTCCACTAAATCCAAACAACACGTCGAGCAGCGACATGTTACTCCTTCCCTACTTATGACAGCACTATAAGTATAGGATGAAAGCCAACGCCGTCAGCCGACCGTTGAAATTGAACCCGCCCCCGATGATGCAGGCATACAGGGGGAGTGCGTCCCGGCGGTTGCAAGTGAATTCCGGTCTTGTCCGGACTTGTCAGCCTTGTTTTTTCAGCTAGTGTACTCAACGGCGCCGTTGCCGGCGCCGCGCGCCGTCAACCCAAAGGCGCGCCGTCTCGGATTGTTCTGTGGCGACGGACGTCGCCACGCGGGGGCACGGAGTGCCCCCCTACAGGGCGTCCGCCAATTGCAGGCGATGTATCCAAACCGGCGACATGGCTGATAGGTCAATCAGCACCTATTCAGTCGAAGTAATCCCTGTAGCGCGACACTCCCGTGCCGCCCTGTGAGCGCAACGTGTGTTTTCGTTGCGCGAACACATAACGTCGAGTGCGTGTAAGCATGGGCGCAGCCCATACACGCACGAGGACATGGTAACGGCAGACAGCATCCATAACAAATCCCAGGGACACAAAGCAATGCGTACCTGTTTCAAGCAGAAAACACGCAGAGATTTAAAGAACACCGGCATGGTTCCTTGCGCGGACACGCATAAGACTCTAAACTGAAACCATCAATTGCAAAACCCCGAAGAAAGTTACATGAACCAATCATAGAGACAATTTCAGGATCTGCTGCCGTGGTCTCTTTCGAGATACGCTGTCCTGCGGAGTTATAGGTGGCGGTCTGAATGTTCACATCCCCCTTGTCCACTGACACCTGCCTGTTGCCCGTATCGTAAGTATACAGGGTGGGGATGTCATTTCCCATCTGTCCACGCACGTGGTTGCACAAACACAGGGGGAGTGCGTCCCGGGGGTTATTTGTGTCTGCGCGTGATACTGACAACGTAGAGTCTGCCTGCGTGGGAGAATCCGCCATCACCAAAACCAGCTCAGCGGTGTCGTCAACTGCTTTTCCCTGCCGGAAGATACGTCTATTTGATACACTGCGTCACGTCTGACCCCGACAAATGTCTCCTCTGAAACAAATATAAGCTCATCGTATGCATGACCGTTCAAGCGACGCTCCGACATCTGACTCCATTCATATGCCCAGGTCCCATTTCGAAAACTCGGCAAGGGAATCGAAAAAACTTCGCTGTCCAGCGATTCGCGTCTTGATGTCGCGAGATATTTCTCGTTGGTAGCCCAGCTGATCTCGGTGTACCCTAACCAAATACTTGATTCATCGAAGGATTCCTCTAGAGCCGCCTCATCATCCGCGTTCGGGACAGTTGACCATATGCGCTCAAACGTATGTATTGAACTGATTCCCAGATAACCATCGGCCCAATCAACTATTTCATCCGCATTTCCCGCAAACACGAAATCGTCATCTTGACCGGGATCCTCTTCTGACCCGATTACCGTTTCCGTTCCCTCCCCCTTCCACGAATAGACGGTTCCGGTCACTTCTCCCATAGCAGCACCTACAAAGGGTCTATCTGCCGACTCGTAGTAGAGCACGTTTTCCCAAAGACCGATGCGATTGCACCATGATGCCCTGTGGAGCATGTCTCCCGTCTGCAGGTCAAAGACTATCAGTTCATAACTGCCCAGAGTCAGTATTGCAAGATACCGGTCCCAGACGCGAAAGCTACCTGCAGAAAGCATCCGTGCACTGATCGCATTGTCCACCACGTGCCCGCTCGGAAGTTCTTTTTGAACGAGAAGCCCGTTTTCATCCAGATAGTAGATGATACTGCCATAGACCTGAAAGGGAGTACCCACATCCGAGACTTTTTTGATTCCGCCTTCATCGACAATGTATAAGGCCTCACCCTGCCAGGTCTGCGAGACGTAGTAGAGAACACCCTCGCAACACACCAGTCGGCGATCATCAGGAAGAGTTCCTGCATTCGATGTGGACGCAGAATCATCAGAGTATGCGATTGATCCCAACTTGAGAGGAAACGCGTGCACCAAGGCTGCAGTGACTAGCGTTGCAACCAGCGCGAAAACTACCGTGCACACAAAAAAGCGAACTATCCCGGTGTCTGTTTGTTTCATTTCGCCCCCGCTAACTACTTGGTGCCATATTTTTTCTTTAGACGAGCATATTCAAGGCTGACGCGTGTGTATGCATAGTTGGGTACATGATTATTATTTCGTGTATCTCGCAGAACCTTACGCATTTTCTTGCGCGCAGTCGACGCCTTCTTTTTGAACGAAAAAGTCCCTTTTAGTAACATATCAATGGTGGCATGCATGCAATTATGTGCCAACAAATCGTATTTTTTTACTGACTTTTTGGTGTATTTCTTTTTTGCAGCAGCAATTGAACGAGTAAAGTTTCCTTTAAAATACACATGCCCGTCGTAATTGCCCTTATAAATGACCTCCCCGGATTTCCTGTTCTTTGTAGAATGCACTGCTTTGTTGAGGTTGCTCAATGCACTCGTTGTCTTTATTAGCTCTCTTGTTGCAGGGTCAAAGATATAGCTAGCGCGCCAGTGAAAAGAACTCTTGAGTTTTTTTATTCCAATAATCTGTTTCTTTTTCTTGCCACCAACCTTTGTTGTTGCAGAAGACCCATAATAGAAGTGTTGCCACGCTCCGCCACCATAAAACAGTGCTCCCGTATGCCCGAAACCATAAACCCCGTTAATATCCTGAAGCCAAACAGCATCGTGCCCGCTGGGGTCGGTCGCGTTTATCGGGTCGCCGCCGCAGTAGGCGTAGTAGTTGAGCGTTGAGGGGTCACCGGTCTCGCCGCGGTAGGTGTCCTGTGCGGTAAAGACGGCGGTTACCGGGTCATAGCTGCGGGCATTCAG
>JAISUC010000015.1 GCA_031272275.1 Actinomycetes bacterium
TCTGCCGGACAGCGTCACAAGCCTGGACGGGCAGGCGTTTGCACCCGGACCTGTTACCAGCGATTTGACCTATGACTATTGGATATACACCGTGACGGACGCGACCACGCTTTCGGACAACCTAGGGACGTATACAAATGGATATGCCGCTACGGATGCCAGATACAGGGTTTACAATGTCAACAACTGGATCAACAAATACGCCGTGACCATCACCTGTGTCGAGCAGGGCACGGGCAAGGTGCTGAAGACTGTCCTGGACCATGTGTCGCTCACCGCCGGCACCTATCCGGGCGGCACCGGCGACGTCACCGCCCCCTTTGTCGCCGGCTATACGCTGATTCCGACTGAAACCGATCCGAAATCCGTCACCATCGACAGTTACCGGGAAAACGAGGTCACCTTCACCTATCACGCGGCGACGGCAACCAATCCGTCGGGCATGCAGCTCTACATCGACAACAACGGCGTGACGGCAGGCCCCGGCGGCACCGGCGGCACGAAGAGCTATACGATCGGCTCCAACATGATCCTGTGGACGGGCGTGCGGCTGTCGGGCGGCGCGCAGATCCAGGCGGGCAGCAAGATCTACATCCCCATCAGCGATTTTGCTCAAAACGTCGCCGTCGTCAAAAACACCTATATCGCCGGCTGGACGGTTCAGGGCGGCTACATCGTGATTACCACCAACGCCATCGCATCAAACGCCGCCGATTTCCAGATATCCTTCCAGTACAAGCCCTACGTCACGCCGTGGGGCCACACCGAGACTTTCCCGGTCTATCTGTATGCCCCCGACGGCACGTACCTGATGCACGGACAGATCATGAAAGCCGGCGACGAAGACGTCGCGACCCTGACCGGTACGATGAGCGGCCAGCCCGGGTTGTACAAATACTACAACGGCGAATACCGCGACTATTACCATGACGTCACCGCCGGCCGCGTGCTGGAAGGCGAGAGCGCCTATATGCCCGGCAGCGACAAAGACGTCGTCTTTACCTACAGCACACGCGGCGAATACAACCGCAACATCGACCGCTACGTCTTTACCGACACCATCCCGACCTACACCGACGCGAACGGTACTGCGCGCTACGCACAGTTCATCGCCGCCAACAACCGCGGTTGGTCAGTGGTGGAGTGGGATGTCGACGCCGATGCCTTAACCCTGGGCGACATCGTGACCACCGACCCGACGGGTACCTATCCGGATGCCGTCCCGGTAAAACTGCAATACACGGCCACATTCGCAGACCCCGGCGTACACACGCTGTCCTCGACCCAGTTACCGACGTTGCGCCTGCGCTTTCCCGAGGCACATGTCTCGCAGGATGTGACGAACAGCGCCTCGATCACCGCTTATGTCAACAACCGCGAAATCCAGATTCCCCAGGTCGACCCCTATAGTTTCACCGCTGTGGACAGCGTCAGCTTCACGCTGACCGGGACATCGACCCGCGGCATGTATGCCAAGGGATCAGCCGGTCCGCACAATGACGGCAGCGGCTATATGTATTTCTATGATGATCCGGTCGAAAAGAAAGCCGTATTCAGCTGGCCTTTGACCCTCAGCAACACCTTGGAACAACCCATCACGAATATCCGCTATACCGATTACGGCCTGGATGGACGCATGTTTTTCTATGGCGTGGCTAACCCGCTGGCGGGGAAATACGATGCACAGGTGATTGCCTATAACGCAAACGGGGACGTCCTGCTGGACGAGAGCTTTTCCGAGGCACAGTATGTCTTCCCCGCCGATTTGGGCGCGGTGTCGGCCGCCACGCCGGGCGACGTCGCCTATGGTACGACGCCGCAGGACATCGCCCGTGTCGAGATACGCATCCTGGGCGACTATGCCTTGGCAGCCGGTACAAGCAACAGCGTGCGTGTGCTGACCAAGTTACGTGATACGTCACTGAGCTATGAAAGCGAAATCGCCAAGGCGGGCACCGAATATGCAACAGCTGCCGAAGCCGTGACCTTTGCCAACCAAAGTACCTGTGTCTTTACCTATGCGGATGAAAACGGCACCCGGGACATGACGGTCGCGGGCGGCAACGTCACCCACATCAAAGACCCCAATAACCGATTGGGTATCGGCAAGACCTCGACGATGGTGGGTTCCGCCTTTGCCAATCAGCCCTTTACCGGCGGTGAACAGTTGGACTACGAACTGAGGGTGGGCGGCGAGCGCACGCCGGGGGCCAACCCCGAAGACTTCATCGCGGTCGATTTGCTCCCCAACGAGGTCGAATTCGTTTCCTTTACGCCCTCTGAAATGCTGGAAAACAGCATCAACTATTCCTATCAGGTGGTGGGTGATTATCAGGGAACCGGTAGGACCGCCGTCATCATCCGCGCAGATGTCCTGCGCCCGGGAACCGACACCGGCGTATTCAGCGCGTTGTTGGGCACCATCCGTGCCAAGTTCGGCTATATCGTCTATGACCAGGTCAACGGACGCTTCACCAATGATGTCTATATGGCCTGCGACGAAGACACCGATGCCGAAATCACGCTGACCGGGACCGTGGCCGATCCCTTTACCGGCAGCGGACAGACCCCCTTGCATGCAGGTGCCGATGTCAGCCACGGTAGCGTCACCAACGAGGCCCTGATAGCCAAGACCTTTGAACTGTGGAAACAAATCCGCCTGTTGGATACCGACGGGGTCGCCCCCGACAACAGCGGCGCGTTTTCCTCGATCGGGACCGGGGCAAAGGCGAGCGAAGCCGCCCGTCCCATTACCTTGGAATACCGCCTGAATATATTCAACAACACCGAAGTCACCCATACCGATATGGTGCTGTACGATATCTTCCCCTATGTGGGTGACAAGATGTGGGACCAGACCCTGACCAACCCCCCGCGCGATAAGAACCGCAACTCGGAGTTCCAGAACACGCTGTCGTATCTGTCAGATCCGGGACCGGGCTGGCAGCTGTATGTCACCACCAGCACGGCTGCGGTCAACACCCGCGCATTCGTGACGAACGCCGCCAACTGGAGCCTGGTCACCGACCTGGATGCACTGAACGGCGACCCGACGGCCTTGGCTGCCGTGCGCGGTATCAAATCGGTGGCGACCACCGCCACCCTTGCGGAACAAGAGGGCTACGAATATACGTATCAGGTTCACAGTCCCATCGACCGCGACGGGACTTTGATCGGGGCGCGTGCCTATAACTCGTTCGGAGAATCCGACAACCAAAACACCCTGCCCTTGGAAAGCAACGCCTGCTATAACGAGGTTCTGCCACCCAGCGGGGCGGTCATGATCAAAAAGGTCAACGAGAACGGCGAGGGTTTGGCAGGCGCCGAGCTGGAGCTGGTCGATTTGGCAACCGGCAAGCGCGTGAGCGGCATCAAGATCTCGCAAAGCGATGATCCGAACACCGTCGAGGACGAGACCGGTTTTGTCATCTGGACCGATGTGCCCATCGGCAACTATGCCGTGCGCGAGGTCGCAGCCCCGGACGGTTACCAACGTACCGTCACTGAAATCACCGTGCGGTTGGAGGATCTGATCGCACTGGGCGACGGCTATGTGTACGACGTGACACAGACCGAGCTGCTCGCCAACACGCCGATCCCTCCCGATCCGGTGCGTGCCACTGTGACCGTAAAAAAGGTCGATGTCAACAACGCACCGCTGGCAAACGCCGTGTTCGAACTGGTCGGAACCGACGACGGCAGCGTCGACGGGTATCCGGACAACACGGCCGTCTATTACCGCCGCTATACGAACAAAAGTGGCCTGGCATCGTTCACCGACCTGCCGCTGGGACATTACCGGGTGACCGAGGTGTCGCCGCCCGGGCACCTGTCCAACACCTGGGCCGGCGAGACCTTCGAGCTGACGAGTGACGGTCAGACCTACATCATCGGTCCCATTAACAACGCAAAGGCAGAGTTCACACTCGTAAAAATAGGAATCTATGACAAAACGTACATGGCTCGGCCCAATATCGAGCTGGATACCACCATGGGTAAACGTCTGGAGGGGGTGCCGTTTGCGCTGTATGTGGCGTCTGAATACGATCGGTACCTAAGCGACGAGGCCACCGCCCCGGGCAGCGGTGTGCTGCCTGTGGCGGTGGCTACCGGCGTGACCAATGCCCAGGGCGAAATCGCGTTTTCGAACTTGGACCCGGATGTGCACTATACCCTGGTCGAAGACATTACCGACGTCGATGTCGCCGGTCCCGACCCGGCACATCCGTTGTTTGTCGGGCGCGGCAGCGGGGACGACCGGAATTGCTATGACGTCTATATCAGCACTGCCGGTGTCATCGAGCTGGACGGGCTGCCGATTAACACAAAGAACCTGGTTATCGGTGACGACGGGCAGGCCACGGTGTTTCGCGCGGCGCTGTCCAAGGTCGATCAGTACGGAAATCCGGTCGGCGGGGTGACCTTCCGCATCGCCACGACCAATGCCGTCAGCGGCACCGGTGCCGATTTCATCACCGGCAACGGCAACGGCGTGCTGGACACCGGCGAGACCACCGACCAGCTGGGTTACGCCGAAATCACCGAGGCGACTCTGGCGGGTATGGCGAACTCGGCGGCGCTGCTGGCGACCTATAACGGGGGCGGTGCGCTGTATATCATCGAGAAGGCCGTCCCGTCGGGGTATATGATTCCCGCTGGTCAGGCGGCGTGGGCGGTCTATAAGGACAGCGGATACCAGGCGCGTACCTTTAAGAACTGGGATACCGGGCTGGATATCTATAAGTACACGGTGCTGGCGGCGACAACCGAGGCGTCGCTGGCGTATCTGGGCGTTTCGCAGTCGCTGAGCGGGGACGCGCTGGAAGAGGCCATCGCGGCGAAACTGGCGGTGAACCCCACCTTGTCGTTGGTGACCATCGGTGGCGAGCGTGTGTTGCGCAAGGCGCTGTCGGGTGCGACCTTCCGCGTGGCGCAGGTTACGCCGAACCCGGGGACGTTGACGTCGGCCAACCAGTACAACCCCACGACCGGTACGGGCGTGTGGTTCGATGCCGTGACCGACGCGACCGGGCATATCGTGGCACCGGACGGGTTCAAGTTCATTGCGACTGCCACTTATGCGGTGACCGAGACCAAAGCCCCCAAGGGCTACAAGCTGGACGCGACCGCACAGACCTTTGTGCCGGACAATTACAAGGCGCTGGCGGGGTTCGACGGCACGATTCGCCTGAACTATGCTGACGACCCCGAACTGGGCCAGATTCGTCTGACGAAACTGACGCAGCAGGGCGGCAGGGTGATGGAGGGTGTGACCTTTGCGATATCGGGCACTGTGACCAAGCTGTTGGCAGATCCGGACGGCTCGATGGCCGAGATCCCCGAGCGCGAGAGCGGGGATGAGGTCTATGGGTCAGCCATCGAGGAAATCGCCCAGCGCACGACCGATAAGAACGGCAACGTTGTGTTTAACAGTCTGCCCTATGGGACGTATTACATCAATGAAATCGCGACCATCGACGGTTACAAGCTGAACGGCGACACCTATACCTGTGTGGTGGGCGCTGATTCACAAACGGTGTTTTTGATGGTTTATAACAACGAAACCGAAAAGCTCTCGTCTCTGCGCGTGACCAAGACGGACGATGAGGGCAAAAAGCTGTCCGGCATGCGGTTCTATCTGGAACATCAGGTGGCGGTTGATGCGGACGGCATTGCCGGGACCGACGACGATGACGGCTGGGTGGCATACACCGTACAGGACAACTGGGGTGTGGCGTCTGCCGCCGTGCCGCGTCAGACCGACCCGAACGGCGTGGTGACCTTTGGGAAGCTGCCGGGCGGGACCTATCGCGTGGTCGAGTGGACGCAAAACGCGATGTATCGTCAGCCGCTGTGGGTGGATGACAAGGGCACTGACGACACCACAGATGACGAACGCCACCCGCTGTCCGACTGGACGTTCACCGTGAATCCCTCGTACACGCAGGAATTCACGGTGTGGGTGGAAGACCCGATTGTCGACACACCGGTCATCACCAACGAGGTTCATGACAGCGCAGGCGACGGCGTGCAAAGCTGGACCGACCACACCAAACAGCAGCAAAACTGGATTATGCCCTCGCCGCTGAACACGATTACCTGGTACGACTACGTGAACTTTGGATACCGCACCAATGCTTGGGAACAGGCGGTGTTGGTGGATAACCTCAGCGACCTGCTGGGTCCGATTGCCGCAAGCGACGTGGTGGTCACCAACGAGGCGGGCGTGCCGCTGTTGTTGGGTGTGGATTATGTGGTCAGCATCAACACCACGACACCACCGGGGACACCGCCTGTGGTCGGCAGCAATCCCGACCAGGACGACCCCTGGCAGACGGCATACAACACCGTGACCGTGACCTTCCTGGGCAAAACGGACGTGTATAGTGCGGCGGATAACGGGAATCAATACGCCTGGCTGGAGGGCCATCAGTTCACCGTGGCAATCAACACCAAGATTGCGGGCGAATACGTGGATTCGACCAACTATCCCGCCACGGCGTTCGGGGACATCTATAACGAGATGGCAACTTGGGGTGACAGCCATCATGCCTGGCACATCAAGCACACGCCGCTGATTCAGTACGCGGGTGCGAACGTGGTGGCACCCGGGGATACGGGAACGGCATACGGCTGGGAGGTCGAGGCTTTGCCGACCGACGTGCCGGCGGTTTCCGATTTGGTCGAGGGCCGCGAAAAGTACAATCTGCGTGATAACACCGTGCCGTTCGAGTGGACCGACGAGGTGGTTTTCGGTTCACAGACGATGACCTATGCACGCGCGACCTTGGTCGATGTCTTTGACGCGCGTCTGGACGTGACGGCAACAAACACGCCCGCCAACTGGGGAGTCGTCGGTGACGGTCCGTATGTTTCGCGTGCCGACGGCACACCGATGGTCTATGGTGTGGACTATTATCTGGAGCTGAGCGTGGACGGCGTCACCGGCGAAACGACGGTCAAGGCGGTCTTTTTGCCGCACGACGGGGGAGCCTGGACCGACCCGAATACGTTGATAACCTATCCGGCGCGCGACGACGACCGTGAGCCCAATAATGCCTCGCCCGATTACGACCCGCTGGGTTACGGCTGGCTGTCCGATATGGGTTCGCTGGTGCTGCATGTGCCGACGACCATCAAGAGCGCATATGTGGATCCTGCCGACCCGTCCTATGACGGCGGGGTCGAACTGGCCGACATGATTGCGAACGGCATCCCCAACTATTCGGTGTTTCTGTTCAGGGACGCCCCCAGTGCCGCCGCCGAGGATGATCCCTGGCTGCCCGAGGCACAACGGGTGGATGACAACGATCCGCGTTGGTGGGCGATGGGTAACACCGTCTATGCCTATCCCTATCAGGAACCGGGCATCCGCGACAGTTACGAAGCAAACGACCCGGACGATGATTACTTGATTCCGGACATCGATTCGGTGTTCTACAAAAACATCGACGTCAGCTTTGGGAATAACGCCGGCTATTGGCAAAGTGCGGTTGTGGACGAAGACATCCCGGCGGGACTGGAAATCACCGGCCTGGATTACATTACGGTGCTCGACATCACCGGTCTTTCCGCCGCACAGGTTGCCGGCGGTGGCGGTACCCTGGTCGCATCGGCTTTCTATACGGTGACCCACAATGCGGTTGACGGCACGCTGCATCTGTCCTTTAACTTCAGCGGAAACCGCGGGTTGGAATACCTGAACGGCAAAACCTATCGGATCTCGATACCGCTGCAGATGAACGCACAGCTGCAGACCGGGGCCGCCGCCCTGTTGATTCCGGAGGCTCAGCGTACTGCCGCCCAACAGGCGGCCGCCGAAGCCTATCTGTATGCACAGACCCACGGTTTTCCGAACAAACCCCTGTTGACCACGCAGGATCCCTCGAACGAAACCACCACGCCGCCGCCGGTCACCTATCAACCGCCGATTGACGACTATCCGCCGCGCAGCCAAGATCCGGATTATCCGGACGACCCGTTGACCCAGGACCCGCCGGGTGGGTGGATTTATGCCTTCCCGCCGCAGTTGCCGGCAATCGACGACCTGGTCAACGGGGAAAAGACCCACTATATGGCAGGCGAGGACGAAACCCTGTATTGGGACGATATCGTGTCGATGGGGGACGGCACCGCCTGGTGGTCGGTGGATGCGGGCAAGTACCCGACGCTGACCGATCAAATAGACAGCCGCCTGGATATAGCAGGTGTAGAGATCATACTCACCCCATCGGGTAACAGTCCCGGCGGGAGCGCGGATACCACCTTGGTTGCAGGCGTCGATTACGTCGTCACGGTGGATTCCAACAACTATGTGACCGTGGTCTTTTTGCCCAAGGATGCCGGTGGTCTGGCGCCGGGCGCGCCGGGCTATGACAGCAGCACCGCGAGTTTCGATTGGCTGAGCGGGGCGGTGGTGACCACCACCGTGGAAAGCACCATTCCGGCGAAGTACTATGACCCGGCTGACCCGGCATACGATGCGGCGACGGCGGCCGATTTCCGGGATATGCGCGAAAACGGCATACCGAACTGTCCGATATTCAGCTGGAACGTGGATGATTACGGAGTCAACAAGCCGCACAGCATCCGGCCGGACACCGTCTATGCCTATCCGCCCGAACGCGCCGCGATCACCAAGGACTACCAGGGCACCGATCAGTACTACGTGCCGACCGAGGATGCGCATTTCTATGCCAACATCTACGTGGATTTCGGTAACGGCATGGATCACTGGTCGACCGTGACCAGCGAGGGACCCAGCATCGAGGACACGATTGATGCGCGTATGGTGATTGATGACTATACCGGGAATTGGTTCGTGGACTTTTTCGAGTGGCTGGGGTCGCTGTTCACCGGTGTCGCCCCCG
Organism: Actinomycetes bacterium; assembly: GCA_031272275.1. Taxonomy (GTDB): domain Bacteria; phylum Actinomycetota; class Coriobacteriia; order WRKU01; family WQUG01; genus JAISUC01. The sequence continues at coordinate 8,871 of JAISUC010000015.1, forward strand.
GACCGACCGTGACCGACGTGACCGCAGGGGACGCCGCCGCAACCGCGGTCAATACCGCCCTGTACCATATCAGCGTCGATACGACGTCTAACAAGCTGACGGTGAAATTCCTGCCCGATGGCAGCGCGTCGGCAGGGCACGTGTATGACTATCTGCGCAATCGGCGTATTCGGGTCGCGGTGCCGTTGACGCTGTCGGATGCATTGTTGGCCGATGCGGACGATTTGGCCGCGGCTATTGTGAACGGGATTGAAAACGTGGCAACGCTGGTATTGACTCCGGAACACAGCGCGGGGGTGGATGGTGTACCGGACGCACCGATACCGACCGACCCGGTGTATGCCTATCCGCCCGACGCGCCGGACATCGAACAGGACTATTCGACCAATCCGCCCAACGGGACCGACCCGACGCGACCCTATGATCCGGAACAGGAATATTACGTGCCCGAGCGCTATGACCCCGATCCGGACGGTAACGGAGTGGACGACACGCCCGAGCCGGGTGTGACGGCGGGCTATCCGTTCTATAAAAACGTGCGCGTGCATTTCGGTAACAGTGTGCGTGAATGGGGTAATGTCGCGGTGACCGACGACTTGGACGATGCCTATCTGGTGGCAAGCGGCAGCATCGTGATCTATGACATCACCGGTGCCGCACCGGGCACCGTGGCGCGTCCCGGGACCTTGGTCAGCGGGTATCAGGTGGCGCTGGCTACCGATGGCAGCAACCATTTGACCATCACCTTCCCGCCGGATGGGACGGCCGCTCCCGGGCATACGTACGACTATCTGTTGAACCGGACCTATGAGATCTCGATTCCGCTGCAGATTCGTGCCGACGTGGTGGGGGATACGGATGCTTATGCGCGTCTGCAGCGCGAGGGCTTGCCCAACACGCCGACGCTGGAAACCTATCCGACCGACGACCCGGCGACACCCACCGACGAAAGTCTGCGTCCGTCAGGCGAGTATTCGCCGTCGGAAATCATCGCCTATCCGCCGGATGAACCGACCGTCGAAAACTATTGGAACGGCAAAAAGACCTACTATATGGATTCTGCGGGCGAGGCATTGGACAAAGACATCCACGTGTCGTTTGGAAACCATGTCCGGCTGTGGGATGCCGTGCAGTTGACCGACGATTTCGACGACCGGCTGGACCTGGATATGGCGGGGCTGCGCGTTGTCGATGTATCGACCGGGGCTGCGGTGCCCGCATCGCGGTATACGTCTGTGGTAACCACGGATGGGACCAACGTGGTGACGGTGACCTTCCTGCCGGATGCTTCGGCCGCGGCCGGGCACGAATATGATTACCTGTTCGAGGCTCGTTATGTGCTGCATGTGCCGGCGGCGATTTCGGCTGCAGTGTCACAGGACGCGACCCAACTGGCCGACATGAGTGAAAACGGCATCGCGAACGTGGTGGAGCTGACGGTCACACAGACCGACCCGCCCGATCCCCTGCACCCGGATGTGGTGATCACACCGCCGGTGCCGCCGCTGGCCTATCCACCGGATACGCCGGGGATTGTAAACGACATCTCGCAGCCCGGGACGTCGACGGCGCATACGATTGCCGATTACGACCCGACGGCGGTCAAGTATCGCCTGCCCGATTCGGACGATGCATTCGTGTACAACGATTTCATCGATTTCGGCAAGACACCGGGAGCCTGGGATCATGCCGATATCATCAACGACATGGATGACCGGCTGGACATTGTGTCGGTCGACGTCTATGACGAAAACGGCGTGCTGTTGGTGCCGGGTGTGGACTATGAACTGGTCTATGATCCTGATACCAACACCGTGACGGTGCAGCTGACGGCAAAGGATTCGGACGGCGACCCGGATACGCCGGATGATTACAGTTATCTGAAGAACAAACAGTACGAGGTCGTTATCACCACGACCATCAAGCCCGAATACATCGATGCGGACGGCAATGCGCCGCGCGATATGATTCGCGAGGGCATCCCCAAGACCCCGGTGTTGGGTTACGGCAGCGCCGATGACCCGCAGTACCTGACCGGCGTCGAGGTACGCGCCTATCCGCCGGGTGGTCCGATAGTCACCGATGATGTCCAGGGAGGTGCGTCGTACGTCATTCCTGATGCGAACGATCAGTTCACCTGGAACGATCATTTCGACATGGGAAACGACGTGTCCGACTGGGATGATGTGACGCTGTATTCGCCCATCGACGGGCGACTGGATATCGATCAGAGTGCCATCACCGTGACGCGTGATGACGGCACGGTGTTGACCCCCGGTGTCGATTACGATGTGGTGGTGGGTACCGACAACGTGGTCGTGATCCGGTTGTATCCGCGTGATCCGGCAACCGGAGACCCCGTGCCGCCCGATGCGAACGGGAACTATCCGTCCGGTAGTTATGACTGGCTGTCAGGCGAGGTCGTGCACGTGCACGTGCCGACCCGGCTGCAACCGGACCTGAGCTATCAGGACATCAAGGACGCGCACGAAAACGGCCTGCCGCATCAACCGTGGATGACCTATCGGGATACCGCGAACGGTGGCGCTGTGGTGCGCGTCGACGGAGTGACGGTCGTGGCGTATCCGGATGCATCGCTGGTGATTCCGCCCGCGCAGCCGGATAACCCGCCGGTGACACCGACGCAGCCGGAAGACAAGCCCGTGACGCAGACCGAGAATCTGCCGACGCCGAAAAGGACCAAGATGCCCGATACCGGCGACACCACGTCAGTTGTGCTGATTGTGGTTGCGGTCGCCCTGGGTGCTGTGGCGGCAGCCGTGCTGCTGCGCACCCGCACACGCCGCCGCAGGGAGGGGGCATAGATCGTCATGGTGGGGCGCCGGTAGCACTCCACCGTCATCATTGCGCGCGGCGCGTTCGCGCCGCGCGCAATCCATGCGGCGACGCTAGGCGCCGGATGACAGCCCCGTCACGCAGCGCGTGACGGGGGCATTGACCGGTGCGACGGCCACGGGTGCACTGCACCGGTTGTGCGAGACAACGCGGCGCGGCGGGACGTACTCCCCAAAGCTACCGGCTGTCGTATTCCCATAGTGCTGCGATAGGTAGACCCCAGATGTTGCAGGCGTATTGATATGCGTTAGGTGCCATTCCCAGCACAAACCCGGCCACAAAGCGATCGCCCAGCTTTTTTGCCAAGTAATCTATCCCTTTGAACTGCTGCCCCGAATAGGTCGTCGAGCTTTTGATCTCAATCAGTATAATCCGCCCATCCGCAAACTCGACGATACAGTCGACCTCGTTACCCAAACGGTCGCGATAATGATACAGTTCATAGTCCAGTTCCGACCACGTTTTCTGGCGCAGCAATTCCGTGATGACAAACCCCTCTGTAGCGGCGCCCAGAATAGTCGGCTGCAGCAAATCCGCCAGCTGATTGCGTCCCGTTCGCGTTTTCTGCAAGACCAGTGCCGTATCCCCAATTACGCATTTTGACCGGGCAACCTGACGTGTGGTCAGGTTGTTTGACCAACTGGGCAAATCAGAGACCAGATACATTGTTTTCAGCACCGCATAGTATTCCGCGCACGTTCTGGGTGAAATGCCCAGTTGTTGCGCATACCGCCCTTTTACCATTTCGCCCGCTTGATTTGCCGCCAACAAGCCAAACAGTGAATTCAGCAGGTTGCTTGATATTCTGGTGTTGATGTCGGCGATGTCTTTCTGGAACAACTGGCGCATATAGTTGGTATACCACGTGCTGCGCATTCTGGCGGGGTAGTCCCGTACCACGGGATACTGTCCCTGCAAGAATAGGTCCAGGTACCCATCCCTGTTGATTGCCGTGGCATATTCCGAAAATTGATAGTTTTCCTTTTGGGCGGCGGCGAAAAAATCCTCTTTCCTGCCCGCAAGCTCGCCTTGCGAAAAACCGCGCAACTCCAGCGTCGCGGCTCTGCCGGCCAATGAATCGGGCGCGCCTTTGAGGTCAAGCAGATTTGAGGAACCGGTTAGGATAAACCGTCCCGGGCGTCGGTCATTGTCGACACTGCTTTTTATCGCAAGCAAAGCTTCAGGCAGACGTTGTACCTCATCAATTACAAGCGTTGAGTCGGCCTGATTCAGAAAAAGCAAACTGTCCCGCAGGAATGCCGCCCGAGTTGCCTCATCGTCAAATGAGACAAATTTTGCCTGCGGGCTTCCCTCAATGAGGTTTTCCGCAAAGGTGCTTTTCCCGGCCTGACGTGCCCCCTGAATAACGAGCACAGGGAAATAGTCCAGAATTTCCCGTGCCGATCCGGCCAGATTTCTTTCTATATATCCCGACGTGTTCATAGCTTCAATAATAGGGCAAATACCTCGTTTGTTATCGTTTTGTCACCTGCTTCGCTACCGTTTTGTCACATGCTTCGCTACCGTTTTGTCACCAGGCTCACTACCGTTTTGTCACCGATTGTGTGGCGGGAATTGGGGGGAGGTGGGGGAGCGCGTCCCGTCGCGCTTTTTTGCCGGACACAGCGGGGTGCGGGACGTACTCCCCCTGTGTTTTGACCTGCCGGTTTGACCGTTTGCGGTAAGTGCCGGCGGGGGAATGTGCGTGCTGTGGTAAAATATCCTTTCTTTACGGAACTGTTTCGTGCGGCGGGGCGATTTGTGAATCTCGGAGATCCGCTGGATATGACTGAGGCAAGCCGCACCAATTCTTTGTGAAAGGACCTGCTTATGCCGACAAAAAAGGACACGATTCGTATTGCTGACGCCATCAGCAGCGACACCAAGGGTGCCGCGTGGGAACTGCCGATTGATTCAGCGATGGGTCAGGCGACGGTGCATCTGGACGACACGACGCTGCGTGACGGCGAACAGACCGCAGGCGTCGTGTTTTCAAATGATGAGAAAATCACCATCGCGCACATGCTGGACAAGCTGGGCGTCGACCAAATCGAGGCCGGTATCCCGGTGATGGGCGGCGACGAGGCCGCCGTCATCGAACAGCTGGCGCATGCGGGTCTGCGTGCCAGCATTCTGGGATGGAACCGCGCGAACGTGGCCGATATCAAGACCAGCATCGACTGTGGTGTGGACGCGGTGGCGATTTCGCTGGCCACCAGTGACATCCACATCAAGACCAAGCTGAAAAAGGACCGTGCGTGGGTTCTGAATGCCATTCGCGAGGCAGTCGCCTATGCGAAAAGCGAGGGCGTGTATGTGTCGGTCAACGCCGAGGACGCCAGCCGTACCGATTTGAGTTTCCTGTTGGAGTATGCCGCGGCGGCAAAGGCAGAGGGCGCCGATCGGCTGCGTTTTTGCGACACCATCGGCGTGATGGACCCGTTCCGTTGCTATACGATCATCAAGCACCTGCGCGATGAAACGGGCATGGAAATCGAGATGCACACGCATAACGATTTCGGTCTGGCGGTGGCAAACGCGCTGGCGGGTATCCACGCCGGTGCCACCTGGGTGAACGTTACCGTGGGCGGCTTGGGCGAGCGTGCCGGTAATGCCGCGCTGGAGCAGGTCGTTATGGCGCTGAAGTATCTGGAGCACGTCGATTTGGGTATCAAGACGCCGAAATTCTACGAGGTGACCGATTTCGTGATGCGCGCCGCCGGGCGTGTGTTGCCCAGCTGGACGCCGATCGTCGGTGCCAATATGTTCAGCCACGAATCGGGCATTCACGCAGACGGCGTCATCAAGAATCCGGCGACCTATGAGGTGTTTTCGCCCGACGAGGTCGGTTTGGAGCGCCAGATCGTCGTCGGCAAGCACAGCGGCAGGCGTACCATCGAGGTCAAGCTGAAAGAGTTCGGCATCGTGATCGACCGAGAGGACGCGGCCGCGCTGCTGACCTTGGTGCGGGCGAAGTCGGTGCTGTTGAACCGGAGTTTGTTTGACAAGGAATTAGTTAAGTTGTATCGGGACTATATGAATAAGAAGGAAACAGCGTAAATGGGTAAAACGATTGCAGAAAAGATATTCGCGTCGCACGCGGGTCGCGAGGTCTCGGCGGGCGACATCGTCGTCTGTGACGTCGACTTTGTGATGGGGCAGGACGGAACCAGCCCGCTGGCCATCCGTGCCCTGGAAAATATGGGTGTCGATACCGTGTTCGACCCGAACAAGGTCGCGGTGGTGATGGATCATTCGTCGCCTTCGCCGCTGGAGGGCGTCAGTGCCCTGCACACGCTGATGCGTGATTTCGGCGAGCGCACCGGATGCCACGTCTATGATGTCGGTTGCGGCGTCTGTCACCAGCTGGTCCCCGAACAGGGGCATGTCGTTCCCGGCGACCTGGTCGTGGGTTGTGACAGTCACACCTGCACCTATGGTGCGATTAACGTGTTCAGTACCGGCGTGGGCAGCACCGACGGGGCGGCGGCGATGGCTTCGGGCAAGCTGTGGTTCCGCGTTCCGCAGACCATAAAAATCCAAGTCGAGGGAGCATGGCCCACAGGCGTCTATTCCAAGGACTTGATTCTGTATCTGGCAGGATTGCTGGGGGCAGACGGTGCGACCTATCGGGCGTTGGAGTTTTCCGGCAGCGCGATTGATGCCCTGTCGGTCGAGGCGCGCATGACCATCAGCAATATGGCCATCGAGCTGGGTGCCAAGGCAGGGCTGATGGCTGCCGACGACAAAACGATTGCCTGGGTCCGTGAGCATGGAGACCGTACTCCCCGTCCTGTGGATGCGGACCCGGATGCGCACTACGAGCAGGTCATCACGGTGGACGTGTCACAGCTGGTGCCGCAAATCGCGCAACCGCACACGGTTGACAACGTGGTGCCCCTGCCGGATGTCGCCGGGACCCCGATTGCCCAAGGCGTCATCGGCACCTGCACGAATGGGCGTCTGGAGGATCTGCGGATTGCGGCCGATATACTGCGGGGCAAACAGCTGGCGCACGGGGTGCGTCTGATTGTGGCGCCCGCCAGCCGCGAGATTTATCTGGCGGCGATGGATGCGGGATACATTCAGGATCTGACCCGCGCCGGTGCCTGTGTGGTGACCCCGGGTTGCGGTCCCTGTGTGGGGACGCATAACGGTGTGCCGAGCGACGGCGAAAACGTCATTTCGACGGCAAACCGGAACTTTAAGGGGCGCATGGGCAACAGCAATGCGTTTATTTATCTGGCAAGCCCCGCGACCGTGGCGGCAAGTGTTCTGACAGGAGAGATCAGTGATCCGCGCTAAAGCATTCAAATACGGAAACGACATCAACACCGACTACATCATCAGCGGGAAATACAAGTTCAAAAGCAACGACATGGACGCGATGGCGCACCATGCGATGGAGGAGCTGGATCCCGACTATTACGACAAGGTCAAGCCCCAAGGCGGCTTTTTGGTGGCCGGCACGAACTTTGGCTGTGGGTCCAGCCGCGAACAGGCACCGCTGGTCCTGATCGGGGCCGGTACACAGGCGGTGCTGGCAAAAAGCTTTGCGCGGATTTTCTATCGCAACGCGATCAACACCGGGCTGCCGGTAGTCGTATGTGATACGGATGCGATTCAGGCCGACGACCACCTGGAGTTGGATTTGGAGGGGGGCGTGCTGCGCAACGTCACGCAGGATACGGTCATCGAGTTCGCGCCGCTGCCGCCGGTGATGGCGCGTCTGCTGGCGGATGGGGGATTGGTGGCGCATCTGCGTAAGCACGGCACGTTCAAGCTGGAGGACGCCTCAGGATGACGATTTGGCCGAGCAGGGCACTTACGACGCCTCAGGGTGCAATTAGGCGAGGATTTTCAGGCGTCGGGAGCGAGGTTGAGAGGATTTTGATATGCAGTATCACTTCACCGTAGACACACCGATCGAGGAGTCCGTTGACGGCGCGATCCGCCGGGTCAAAGACCGGCGCGAGTACGCCGATGCGCTGGGTGCCTCGTCACGCCGGATTCGCGAGTACGCGTCCTGCGTCATTTTGGAGCTGGCGCGCAGAGATGCCTCGTTGGTCAGTGATTTTGCCGACGCGATCGCCGATGCCCTGGATCGCCCCGAGACGCAGACACGCTATAACATGCTCGAGGCCATCCGGTTGCTGTGCCCCGTACAGGCCAAAGTGGTTGACGGCGCCTATGATGCCATTGAGGACTGCCTGTATGACGAGGACAGCGCGACCGTGCGCCTGTATGCCTTTCAGGTGTTCACCTGCTACGGCGCGACTACGGCTGCGCGTTCCAAACGTGTCTGGCCGACGATTGCGGCGGCGCTGCGCTGCTACCATGGGGATGCCGAGTTCATCCCGATGGTGAACGAGCTGTTGGCGATGCTGGAGGGCAAGGTCGACCAATCGGTCAAAGAGGGCGCAACCGAGCTGTTCGCCTTTGACGCGGAAAACGGAAAAGGTCTGCTGGCACGCAAAGCCCAGGCCGTCATAGCGTATGCCCCCGAGGTCATCGAGCGCCTGAAGCGCGAGGCGGCCCTGGCAGAGGCGCAAAAAGCCGAAGCCGCCGCCCGCAAAGCGGCGGAGGCCGACGCCGCAGCAGCAGATGAAGACGACGACGAAGAAATTGAGGACGAATAACATGACACACCGCATTACCCTGATTCCCGGAGACGGCATCGGACCCGAAATCGCCGACGCCATGCGCCGCGTGGTGGCAGCCGCCGGCGCCGACATCGAATGGGACGTTCAAGACGCCGGCGAACACGTCATCGCCGACGAGGGGACGCCCCTGCCCGCACGCGTGCTGGATTCCATCCGCGAAAACCGCGTCGCCATCAAAGGACCCATCACCACCCCGGTGGGTTACGGCTTTCGCTCGATCAACGTCGAGCTGCGCAAGCAACTGGACCTGTATGTGAACCTGCGCCCCGCGCTGTCGATTCCGGGAACGGGCGCGCGTTACGATGACGTCGACATCGTGCTGTTCCGCGAAAACACCGAGGACCTGTATGCGGGCATCGAATTCGACAAAGACAGCGACGGCGCCGCCCAACTGCGCGCATTGGTGGCCGCGACAGGAGCCGGCACCATCCGCGACGATGCCGGTATCTCGATCAAGCCCATCAGCGAGTACGGCACGCGCCGCATCATGCGCGCCGCCATGGATTACGCCATCGCGAACAACCGCCGCAAGGTCACCATCGTGCACAAGGCCAACATCATGAAACACACCGACGGCCTGTACCTGCGCGTCGCGCGCGAGGTCGCCGCCGAATACGCCGAACGCGCACCCCACATCGAGGTCGAGGACTTCATCGTGGACGCGACCTGCATGCGCTTGGTCATCGACCCGACCACATTCGACGTCCTGGTCTGCCCGAACCTGTTCGGAGACATCGTCAGTGACCTCTGCGCCGGACTGGTGGGTGGTCTGGGTCTGGCACCGGGTGCCAACATCGGCGACACCGCCGCGCTGTTCGAACCCGTCCACGGCAGCGCGCCGGCCATGGCGGGCAAAGATCGCGCCAATCCCACCGCGCTGATTCTGACCGCAGAACTGATGCTGCGCCACATCGAACAGCACACCGCCGCAGACCGCCTGCGCACCGCCGTCACGAACGTCATCGCCCGCGGCGAGGCGCTGACTTATGACCTGCATCGCACGCGTTTCGGCACCACGGACGGGGCAGTCGGCACCCAAGCCTTCGCCGACGCGATCGTGGCGGAGCTCACGTGATCGCAGCCCGGGCTTTCGCATCTGCGCTTGCCCGAAACGGCGTCCGGGTGGTCTTCGGCTACCCGGGTGCCACGGCTCTGGCGCTGTTCGACGCGCTGGGCGAACGCGACGACATCCGCATCGTGCTGACCCGCCACGAACAGGGGGCGGCATTCGCGGCAAACGGCGTCGCGCGCGCAACCGGGCGCGCAGGCACCGTACTGGTGACCAGCGGTCCGGGTGCCACGAACACGGTGACCGCCATCGCGGACGCCTACATGGACTCCATCCCGCTGGTGGTCTTCACCGCCCAGGTCGCAACCGCCGTCATCGGCAGCGACGCCTTTCAGGAAACCGACATCTTCGGCGTCACCATGCCCATCACCAAACACAGTTTCCTGGTCAAAGACGCCCGCGACCTGCCCTTCATCATCGACGAAGCCTATCGCCTGGCAACGACCGGACGCCCCGGCCCGGTACTGGTCGACATCCCGGTCGACGTCGCCGAGGCCGACATCGGTGACGACACGGCGGGGGAGTACGTCCCCTCGCGCGCCGTGGTCCCCGACGCACCCGCAGCCGCCGTTCTTGCGCGTGCGGCACAGATGCTGACTGATGCCGAACGTCCACTGATTCTGGCGGGCGGCGGTGTCATCGCGTCGGGTGCCTCGGACGTTTTGACACAGCTGGCGCATGCAAACGGCATCCCGGTGGTCAGTACGCTGATGGGGCGCGGGGCGTTTAACGAGGACGACCCCGCCTGGCTGGGCATGGCGGGCATGTTCGGGCACGCATCTGCGAATGCGGCGCTGCACGCGGCAGATGTGCTGCTGGCGGTGGGTACGCGATTCGCCGAGCGCGTCGCGGCCGACCCCACGCGACTGGCACCCGGCGGGCAGCTGATACACGTGGACATCGATGCCGCGGAAGTCGACAAGCGCCGTCGTGCGGATTTGGCGCTGATAGGCGATGCCCGCGCGATACTGGGCGCAATCCAACAGCACATACAGCAACTTGCCGCGCCCGGTAGAAGCGACGCGCGCGCTGCCGGACTGTCGGACGTCGACCGGGGGACAGCGCACGAGACGCCTGCGCAAACGCCTGCCCCGACGACGTCGCAAGGAGCCGACACACGGCCTGCTGCCGAAACAGTTTCCGCGCACATGCTCACCCCTGAATACATCATCGCGGCGCTGGACCGAACCTGTCGCGAGACCGAGCTGTTGGGGCGGCCGACGATTCGCGTGACCGAGGTCGGTCAAAACCAGATGTGGACCGCCGTCGGCAGCCGCTTTCGCACCCCGCGCAGCCTGCTGACCAGCGGCGGACTGGCGGCGATGGGTTTTGGATTGCCTGCAGCCACCGGGGCTGCCATCGCGCGTCCCGATGCCTTGGTCGTAAACATATCAGGCGACGGCTCATTTCAGATGAACCTGCAGGAACTGGCGACGGTGGCAGGGCTTATGATCCCCCTGAAGGTCTTCATTTTGAACAACGCGGGGCTGGGTCTGGTGCGCCAATGGCAGGATGCGCGGTTCGGTGGCAGACACGTGGCATCCGACCTGGCGCCCGACCTGCCCGATATCGTCGCGCTGGCGCATGCCTACGGGCTGGTCGGGATGCGTGCCGCCACCTGCGGGCAGTTCGACACGGCGCTGATTGCGGCGCTGGCGACTCCGGGGCCTGCCATCGTGGATTGCCGTATCAGTCCGGATGCGCACGTCAGCAGCGTCGAGCAGTCGCGCCGACAGATGGGGGACGTGACGGAGGGTTCGCGATGACGCAGCTGCAACAGCACACATTGTCGATTTTGGTGGACAACAAACCGGGCACGTTGGCGCGGGTGACTCAGCTGTTCGCGCGACGTGCGTACAACATCGAGGCTCTGGTCGTGGGTCAGACCGAGGATCCGGCGCTGTCGCGCATCACGATGATCGTGGGCGTGGCGGAAACTCCCATCGAGCAAATCATCCGCCAGACCAACAAGCTGGTAAACGTGGTCGAGGTGGTCGAGCTGCCGCCGCATTCGACCGTCAGCCAGGAACTGCGCGCAGGCGCCCACGGCACCTACGTCCTGAAAAACTGACCTGACACGCATAGGCGCGACAGGACAAGGAGAAACCGGATGCGTCGCTTTACCGAGAATGAAATCGACCCACAGCTGATTCGCGACACGCGCGTCGCGATGTTGGGATATGGCTCGCAGGGGCGCGCCCAAGCACTGAACCTGCGCGACAGCGGGGTTCGGGCCATCACCATAGGGGTGCGCAATCCGGATAGCGCCAGCGCACGACAGGCCACTGACGACGGGTTTCCCGTCGCAACGTTGGCACAGGCGGCCGCCGCATCCGATCTGCTGATGTTTATGTTGCCGGACGAGGCACAGGCTGGCGTCTACACAGAAATCGCCGCCGCCTGCGACTTGGCGGGCAAGACGCTGGGATTTGCCCACGGCTATGCCATCCGTTTCAATCTGATTGAGCCGCCCGCCGACACCGACGTGATTCTGATTGCCCCGAAAGGAGTGGGACCTGCCGTGCGCGCGCGTTATGCGGCAGGCAGCGGAGTTGCCGGACTGGTTGCGACCGAACAGGACCGACGCGGGGACGCACTCCCCCTGGCTTTGTCCTATGCGGCGGCAATCGGGTGTGCGCGGGTCGCCATTTTCCAGACCACCTTTGCCGAGGAATGCGAGGCCGACCTGTTCAGCGAACAGGCCGTCATTGTGGGTGGCCTGACCCAGCTGTTGCGTGCCGGGTTCGACACGCTGGTCGATGCCGGGTACGCGCCCGAGGTTGCGTGGTTCGAATGTGTGGCCGAGGCCAAGCTGATTTTGGACTTGATTGTGGCGGACGGCTTCAGCGGGATGTTCGCGAAAATATCGAACACGGCCGAGTTCGGCGCGATGCAGGCGGGAGAAAGTGTAATTAATTCTGACACACGGCGGCGGATGCAAGGTATACTGGAATCGGTACGCAACGGGGACTTCGCCCGGACGTGGGCGGAACAGGTTGCCAGTGGGATGACGGAAATGCGACGGGTGCGTGCTGCGTGGGATACGCAGCCCATTCAGACGATGTCAAAGGAGATGGGACGACTGTGGAATAAGGGATAGCGGAGAGCAGAACGCCTGACCGGTATTTCCGGTATTCAGCGGTTTGCATACTTCGTGCGTCCATACAACTGCAGAGAAAGCGTCGGGTGCGGCTTACGTGGATAATATGGGATTAAAATGGTCGCAAAAACGGACCGGTGAGCAGACGCGGAGCGTGGGGATCTGCCGGCGGGTTGTCATGGGCGCGGTGTTGCTGATGGCGGTTGTCGGCGCTGCGTTGGGCGTATTCTTGCCCCTGCAGAGCCAGCCGGCGCAAGCAGCGGGCGACCCGAACTGGACGCCGGGTCCGCGTGAGTTCTATGCAACGACCGGGGGGGCCACCAATTCGTCGACCGACATCGGGTATGCCATGAAGAACGCGTGGAAGTATGACACGATTTATTTGGGCGCGGATATCACCTTGTCCGCAGAGCCCGATGCGCCTATGGCACCGGATCAGACCTTGGTGATATGCGGCCGCGACCCGAAAACGGGGGTGCGGCACAAGATTTCGTCTTATAACTGGGATTATAAAATCACGTCGACGACCAGTTCGAACGACACATCGCGGACCATTGAATTCCGTGACATCGACTTGCTGGAAACGAACGAGGTCTACTGTATCGTCTATACCGATCCGGCGCACAAAAATGTGACGGAGCGCTTTATCGACGTGGATTTTGATTCGCAACAGGCGTGGTACAACTACAGCGGGAAGGTCATTATCGGGGGCACCTGCAACTTTATCGTACGCAAAGAGGCCAACGAAACCAACTATGTGCGCATCCTGCCGTATAGCAATGTGACCATTACCGACACACAGAGTTATTCATCCTTTTATATGGGCGTCTATTATCCCGGGGTCGAGCGGGGCTTGTATGTCGATCATGATGCGGTTGTGAACTGGTCACATGCGAACGGCACGGCAAGTACAGAGATCTTCAACACGTTTGTCAACACCGGTTCGGTCTTTCCCATAGTCGTCGGTCCACGGGCACAGTTGCACTTCACGGTTGACTATGGTCTGTGCGGCACCGCTTTTCCCTCTGCTGCCGAAATGCCGATTACGGTGGAGGAGGACGCGACGTTCACGGTCACGCAGGCGAAAGCCGGGCACTGGAGCAGCGGAGGAATGATAAACCTGAATGGGGATTTCACGGTGAAGCGGGGCGCACGCGTTTGGTTCGAGATGCCCTGGGCAGGTCCGGTGTTCACCGTGCGGACTGCCGCCAACTCAAAATACCGGGTGTTGTTGGACAACCCGCGCAGCTTCGGATACCGCGCCGGTTATGCGACCACGGGTACGGTGCGCGATTTTGCGCTGTTTTACAATGTCGTGCTGCCGACAAAGGCGAATCAGGTTACTTTTTTGGATTCGGTTGCGCACGACATTTGGTATTACACCGGATCCGCCAACCCCTACGCGGGATGGCCGTATGCGAACCCTGACAAGCACTTCACCGGGGACGGAACGACTACGACGCTGCAGCTGTCCAAAGCGGCCGGCGTCGACCTGAAGTCGTACGGAAACCTGCTGCAATCGGGACAGACGGGACTGACCTTGACCAGCAACGACAGCCAGCTGACCGGGGCTTCCCCGAATACCTATGGTCAGAAACACATTATGAGCTGGGGCAATCTGGAGGCGACCTTGTCGACGCCGGTGACCACGATGGACACCACACTGACCGGGACGGCGACCCCGGGGGCAACGGTGACGGTCAGTTATTTTGACGATGGGACTCAAAAAGTGTTGACTGCAGCGGCTGATAATGCCGGCAACTGGGAAATGGCGCTGGCGGATTCCATTCCTGCGCGCACTGAAATCGATTTGGCTGCCGAGTTGGATTGGCGCTGGATCAATCGGGAGCACTATGCGATGGTGCAGGGATTCGAGACCGCTCAGATTATTTACGACGACATAAGTTGCGCCAGCTGTCACACCGGATCGCTGATTGATGAACACGCGTCGGTGGGCGACCGCGATGCGGTGTGTTCGGTCTGTCACCACGAGAAATACACGCCTGCCGACATCACGCGCCAGGTCACCGATTGGCATACACAGCGCGTGCAGCGTCTGACCTGCGGGTTGGATCGGGGGGTTTGTCACGCGACCACGGCGCCGGCGGCACTGATTTGGCACGGGTTTCAGCCGGCCGCGGTGTCGGCGGCACATGCGCTGCGGGACAGCCGGACGCCGGCGGTCAGCGCGTGTTCGGGCACGGCGGCATCCCCCTGCCATCGCCTGAATTCCCATACCAGTCTGTTTTGGTTCGGAGAAATGGACCTGGCCTCCGTGCACGACGATTATCAGACCGCCATTGGGCAGCAGCTGACGCGTAGCGGCAGTACGCCGTCGTCGGCTTTTGCGAAACAGCCTGCCGGTTGCGGAACCTGTCACATGCAGACGACCGATCCGGCAAATCCGTGCCGGCTCAGGCCGGCTGTTGCGAATGCCGTGGACAGCGCGGGGGCGCTGACCTGCGCGGATTGCCACCTGGCCACAAACGGGCAGGTGTATGCGGGGACGGACCCCTGTTACCGGGGTGGTCTGCCCGATGGCAACGGGCAGACGACGCCGCTGAAGGCGCTGCGGGCACACACAGTCGCGCAGGTTGGCGAGGAGGTACCGCCGGCGCAGGTACTGGCGGCCGACGGGCAGCCGCCATCACCGATGCACGACATTTTGGACCAACTGGAGCCCGAAACGCGCAGCGCCCTCACGCCGCAGCCATCCCAGACTGCGACCGAAACCCTGCAGCCCCAAGTGTTGCGTTCGCAGCCGACCACGCTGACGCTGCAACGCCGCCTGTTCACACAGAGCCCCGATTTCACCGGCGCTCTCGCACGGTTGCCCCGTTAGCCGGTGACGGTGCGGGCGGGGGTCCGTCAACTGCGCGCAACACAGCTTGGCTTGTCTCCGCCGATGATGCGCGTGGGGGTGGATTGCCAAACCCGCACTAACGAGCCGTCACAATCGCACAACATTCGCTCCACCGTTTCTTCATAAACTGTAAAGTAACCGCCATTTGTGCTATACTAGTCGCATATGAGAGCGATTTTGGCACAGAAACGAACTCGAACGATCACAGCGATACGACAGACCCGGGCGGCAATCTTGCTGCTGGTGACGGTCGTTGCCGCAGTACTGGGCGTTTTTCTGCCCTTGCAGGCACAGCAGGCACTGGCGGCGGGCGGCGACCCGAACTGGACGCCGGGACCGCGCGAGTTTTACGCAACGACCGGCGGCGACAGCAACGCGTCGACCGACCTGGGCTACGCGATGAAGAACGCATCGCGCTATGACACCATCTATCTGGGTGCAGACATTCAAATTACCTCGCAGCCCGACGCGCCGATGGCGCCGGATCAGACCCTGGTGATTTGCGGACGCGACCCCAAAACGGGGGTGCGGCACACGCTTTCGTCCAATGGCAACAACTACTGCATCCGATCAACGACCGGTTCGGACGATACTTCCAGAACCATCGAGTTCACCGACGTGAACATGCGGGTCGACAGCGTCTATTGCTTTGTCTATACCTGGGCTGCCTATAGCAATGTGACCCTGCGCTATATCGATGTCGACTATGCCGGCCAGCAGGGTTGGTTCAATCCCAACGGTCGGGTCATTTTGGGTGGGAATACTAAATTTGAAATCACGACGGAATCCAACGAAACCAACTATATCCGTGTCTTGCCGCACAGCAACGTGACCCTGATCGACAAATCGGTATATGCTTCGTTCTTTTGCCAGAACCACATCGATGGCGTCGCCCGAGGACTGTACGTCGACCACGACGCGGTGTTGAATTGGACGCACACCGATGGCGGTGCCAGCGAAATCTTTGCCAATTACGGATTCGGGGACGAGCGTAACTCTGCACCGGGAAATGAAGTCCCCATCGTTGTCGGGCCCCGGGCAAAACTGCATTTTACGGTTGCGTATGGCTTAACCAGTACCGACCTGCGTGATGACGCGGTGATTCCGATTACCGTCCAGGAAGACGGCGAGCTGACCGTCACGCAGACCAAGGGCGGTCACTGGACCAGTGGCGGCCTGGTCGAGCTGCACGGTGACTTCACCGTGCAGCGGGGCGCGCGCGTCTGGTTCGAGATGCCGTGGGCGGGGAGCCTCTTTTACGTGGGGTCTGCCGATAACGCAAAATACCGGGTGCTGTTAGACGACCCGCGCAGCTTTGGTTATCGCGCCGGTTACGCGACCACGGGCACGGTGCGCGATTTCGCACTGTTTTATAACTACGAAAAACCCGCGCAGGCAAAGGCGGTGACCTTTCTGGATTCGGTAGCCCACGACATCTGGTATTACACCGGTTCTGCCCGTCCGTACACCGGCTGGCCGTATGCGAACCCCGACATGCATTTCACCGGGGATGGAACGACAACCACGCTGCAGCTGACCAAGGCGGCCGGTACCGACCTGAAGTCATCCGGCAATCTGTTGGTGTCCGGACAGACGGGACTGACCTTGACCAGCAACGACAGTGCGCTGACCGGAGCTGCCCCGAACACCTATGGTCAGAAACACATCATGAGCTGGGGTAACCTGGAGGCGAAACTGACGACGCCGGTGACCACGGCGGATACCACCCTGACCGGGACCGCCACCCCGGGGGCAACGGTGACGCTTGTGTTCTATGACGACGGGGCGACCGAACGGTGGTCTGCACAGGCCGATGCCGCCGGTAACTGGGCCATCGGTCTGCCGGATCCCATTGCGTCGCGCACCGAAATCGATCTGGCGGTCGAATTGGATTGGCGCTGGATCAACCGCGAGCACTATACGATGGTGCAGGGCTATCCGACCGCACAGATCACCTATGACGACGAGAGCTGCGCCAGCTGTCACACCGGTTCGCTGATTGACGAACACCTCGGGATCGGCGACCGTGATGCCATGTGCGGCATTTGTCACAACAAGAAATACACGCCGGCAGACGCTACGCGTCAGGTGACCGACTGGCATACGCTGCGCGTACAGCGTCTGACCTGTGGCCTGGATGAAAGCGGCTGTCATGCCCGGGACGCGGCGGCAGGACAGGTCTGGCACGGCTACCGGCCGGCGGCGGTGTCGACGGCACATGCGTTGCGGGGCAGCGGGACGACTGCGGTCAGCGCGTGTTCGGGCACGGCGGCATCCCCCTGTCACCGCCTGAATTCCCATACCAGCCTGTTTTGGTTCGGAGAAATGGACCTGGCATCCGTGCACGCCGATTACCAGACCGCCATCGAGCAGCAGGTGACGCAAAGTGCGTCCACACCGTCTGCGGCTTTCGCCCAACAGCCCGATGGCTGCGGGACCTGTCACATGCAGACGACCGACCCGGCAAATCCGCGTCGGTTAAAGCCGGCGGTTGCGAGTGCCGTGGATAGCGCGGGGGCGCTGACCTGTGCGGATTGTCATCAGGGCGCAAACGGGCAGGTTTATGCCGGTGCCAATCCTTGCTATCGGGGGGGCTTGCCGGACGGCAACGGGCAGACGACGCCGCTGAAGGTGCTGCAGACACAAGCTGCCGTGCGCACGCAGGCACAAGCGTCGGACGCGCAGACCGACACGCCGCTGGGGCAGATTCTGGATCAACTGGAGCCGGAAACGCGTACCGCCATCACGCCGCAACCGTCGGTGTCCGCGACAGAAACCCTGCAACCCCAGGTGTTGCAATCACACCCCGGCATCGGTGTCATGGACCGCTGGCTGTTCACCACCACCCCCAACTTCACCGGCAATCCGCTGTAGCTTAGCTCCGACACGAATCCTATTCCCGTGTGGTAAATTCGTGTTCCGGTAAGGTATGGCGCTAGTATGTGGGCGAAAGGGGGCGTGGACACGAATGAACAGCACAGCAAACACAGGCAACGCGGCCAACGGCAATCCCCTGATTATCATCGGTGCAGGTGGGCACGGGCGCGTGGTCTGTGACGCCGCGCGTGCTGCAGGTTTTAACCCGCTGTTCTTTCTGGATCGCAAACCGGACGCACCCCTGGTTGCGGGCATTCCCGTATACCGGGACTTGGACCAAGCTCGCAGTGCTTGGGACAACACCGATCCCTTTCCCGCAACGTTTGATTATATCGTCGCCATCGGTGACAACGCACAACGCGCCGACGAATTTGCGCAGCTGTGCGTCGCCGGACACCGCTCCGTCAGCGTCATCCACCCCACGGCGACGCTCAGTCCGGATGCCAAAATCGGTGCCGGCACCTATATCGGTGCGGGTGTCATCGTGAATACCGGTGCGCGCATCGGTGATAACGCCATCATCAACACCGCTGCCGTGGTCGAACACGACTGCCGCGTCGGCGACCACGCGTTCGTCGCACCGGCAGCCGTCATGTGCGGCACGACCGCCATCGGCGACTATACGCTGTTGGGGGCACATGCGACCATCATTCCGAACCTGGGCGTCGGGGCGCATGCTCTGATCGCGTCGGGGGCGGTGGTAACGACATCGTACGGTGACGGCGTGCGGCTGTTCGGCGTACCCGCCCGCGAAAAGTAACCCGACCGATCGGCGACACCGACCCAACGACAACCGACTACAGCCCACCAACCACCGACCCCCCCACAGAAAGGCGACCGACACCCATGGCACACTGGCCCCACATCCCTGACGACGGCATCGCAGCGGTCGAACGCGTCCTGCGCAGCGGCAAAATCAGCTATTGGACCGGGACCCAGGCGCGCGACTTCGAAAAGGAATTCGCCGCCTATACCGGTGCCGCCCACGCGGTCGCCGTCGCCAACGGCACACTGACGTTGGAAATCGCCCTGCGCAGTTTAGGGATAGGCCCGGGTGACGAGGTCATCGTGCCCTCGCGAACCTTCATTGCGACGGCAGGCTCGGTGGTGGCGCTGGGTGCCGTGCCTGTCATTTGCGACATCGACCCGGACACGAACTGCCTGACGGCGCTGACCGTCGCGCGTGTCACCACCCCGCGTACCCGCGCGGTCATCGTGGTCCATCTGGGGGGCTACCCCGCGCCCATGCCCGAACTGCTGGATTTCACGCGCCAGCTGGACATCGCCGTCATCGAGGACTGCGCCCAGGCCCACGGCGCCTTGTCCGCCGGCCGTGCCGTCGGAACTTGGGGAGATGCCGGTTGCTACAGCTTCAGCCAGGAAAAAATACTCCCCCTGGGCGAAGGCGGCATGATCACCTACGGACGCGCGGATGAAACCGACGCCACCACCCGCGATCGCGCCCGCGCGCACTTCGAGGCCGCCTGGTCCTACCGCGACCACGGCCGCAGCTGGCAAAAAGCCCACGACGCGTCGGTGGCGGCCGCCAGCCCGACCTTCCGCTATCTGAACGACTCCTTCGGCACCAATGCGCGCATGGGCGAAATGGAAGGCGCGCTGGGCCGTGTCCTGTTGCGCCATCTGCCGGCTTGGCATGCGGCACGTGCCGCAAACGCGCAGGTACTGGTGGATGCTTTGGCGGGGGAGCAGGATCTCTGCCGCCTGTTGGTGCTGCCGCAACACGAGCGTGAGCGTGGCAGCGAACACGCCTACTATCGACTGTACGGCTTGCTGAATATCGCGCGTCTGCGCGACGACTGGTCACGCGACCGCATCGTGAACGAACTGAACGCGCGCGTGTCCGAACGACATCCTCAGGCGACGCCGGCGGCACAGTACGGGTCGGCGGCGTTCATCGGGCGCGAGGCGGCGTGGGTTGCAAACGGACTGGCCGCAAATCAGGACCTGCCGGGTGCACAGGTGGCGGACGGCGGCTCGATCGCGTTTTATATCGACCCCGCGCACAGCACCGATGATATGCAGGCAATCGCCGACACCCTGGTCGAAATCCTCCACGCAGCCCGCGTCTGACGGACCGGATGCGCAACGCGCATCCTCAACGTTTCTACCGGCGACGACAGTCGCCGGAAAGCAGATCCCGTGCGTAGCACGGGGGCAATGACACCGCGCGGTATCGTGTACTCGACGGCGCCGTTGAAGGCGCGATGCGCCTCCAACGCAAACCCGCGCCGTCTCGGATTGTCATGTGGCGACTATCGTCGCCACGCGGGGGCACGGAGTGCCCCCCTACAGGGCATTCCGCAATTGCGGGCGATATGTCCAAACCGACGATATGACCAATAGTCAATCAGTAAATTCGCAATCGGAAAAATCCCCGTAGCGCGGCACTCCGTGCCGCCCCCTGAGCGAAACGAGCATTTTCGTTTCGCGAGAAAGTCTGACTGTGAGCGAAACGAGCATTTCTGTTGCCCGAAAAAGTCTGGCTGTGAGCGCAACGTGTTCTTTCGTTGCGCGAACACATAAGGTTGAGGATGCGCGTAAACGCGCATCCGAATCATTGATCCGGGGGCGGGTGTCCACCAGCCCCGCATGTATTGCCGCGGGCTGCGCAACCCGCCGCTCTCGCAATGACAGTTTGAAATTTCACGTCGTCATTGCGAGCCCGCCGCAGGCGGGCGCGGCAATCCACCGGGGCGGGCATATGCCCGCCCCGTTCACCGGTCGGGCTGTGTTAGGATTTTTCTATGGACACAGCTCACAACACATCGAACGACATCACACTCCCTGCCACTGATGCCAAAAAACGCCTGCTGGTCGTTGACGGGCATTCGTGGATGCACCGCGCGTTTCATGCCATTTCAAACCCGCTGATCGCACCGGACGGCACGCCGACGAATGCGGTGTTCGGGTTCTTTTCCATGCTGAACAAAGCCGTCGAGTTGATTCGGCCCGATGCGGTTGTGGTCGCCTTCGACGCCGGCAAGCCGGCATTTCGCACAGAAGCCCTGCAACAGTACAAAATCCAGCGCCCGCCGCAAAAACCCGAGCTGGAATGTCAGTTCCCCGTTGCCAAAGAGCTGTTGGAATCCATGCGTGTGCCCATCGCCTGCGTGCCCGGTTGGGAGGGTGACGACCTGTTGGGGACGCTGGCCACCCGCGGCGAAGCGGCCGGTTACCACGTGTTTTTGGCCAGCGGTGACCGCGACACCTACCAGCTGGTCGATGACAACGTCAGTATTGTTTCCAGCGGGCGGGGGCAGACGGCCCCGGTCGTCATCACGCCACCCGACGTGCTGGCGCGCTATGGTGTGACCCCGGCCCAGGTCATCGATTACCTGGGGCTCAAGGGCGACACATCCGACAACATCCCCGGTGTCCCGGGCGTCGGTGAAAAGACCGCCGCGAAACTGTTGGCAGAATACGGCACGATGGATGCGGTGTTGGCAGCCGCCGCTGCAGGCGACATCCCCGGTCGCATCGGCGTGAATCTGGTCGAACACGCCGATTTGGCGCGTGTGTCGCGTACTGTGGCGACCATCCGCCGCGATGTGGATTACGAACTGGACGTGGGCGCGGTGACCTTCGGCGACTATGCCGCCGGCGACATCAGCCCGACGTTCATGAAATACGCGCTGAAATCCCCGCTGGGCTGGATGCTGAAGTTCGCCCATAAGCGAGCCGGTGGGGTGTCCGGACCCGCAGACGATCACACGCCGACCGCGCCGGCCGGCGACGTGGTGCGTACGCAGGCCGGCGAGCCGCAGCCGGACGACATTGCCGCAGCCCCGGTACCGTCGCAGGCACGCAAACAGTTTGCCGGCGTGCTGATCGCACCCGGCGGCGACACGCTGTTCGATTCGACCGAACTGTTGGTAACCGACGGTGGCACCGCTTGCGAGGCGACTGCGGATAAGGTGGCCGACGTCTTGCGGCAGTGGGCAACGACAACTGATCGACCCGATGCGTCCCCTCCGGTACCCTTGGCGTCTGCGGATCTGAAGGCTTTGATTCGGGTTGCTTCCCCGGCCGACACCACGCGTGCAGCTGCGCTGGACCCGGCGGAGCTTGACACGGACGCGCTGTTCGACATCGGCGTCGCTGACTATCTGTTGGCGTCGAACCGAAACGACCACAGCTTGTCGACCCTGGCGCTGGAATACCTCAGCGTCGACATCAGCAACCCCGATGACAACCCCGACAGGGAGGCTGCGAACGCTGCGGACGCTGCAAACGCGGCTGCAGGCACGCCGACGCCAACCGATGCGCGCGCCGCCGTCCCCGACACTGCCGACGCCGCACCCGACGCCCCCGCGCCGGCGGCTCTGACGCGTGCGGCGCGTGTGGTCGCAGAACTCGCGTCCGTGCTGGAGCAGCGCCTGACCACAGACGGCAGTCTGGATCTGTTCCGCACTATCGAGATGCCGCTGATACCGGTACTTGCGCAGATGGAGCGCACAGGCATCACGGTGTTGCCGGACAAACTGGCGGAACTGGCGGACTATGGCCGCGCGCAAATCGATGAGTTGCGTGCGCAGATCTTCCGGCTGGCGGGCGCGGACGACTTCAACCCCGATTCCCCCAAACAGCTGGCCGAAGTCCTGTTCGACCGGCTGGGACTGCCGGTTATCCGCAAAACCCGCACCGGGCGCAGCACGGACGCGGCAACGCTTGCCGAGCTGGCACCCCAACACCCCATTGCCGCGACCATCGTCAGCTATCGCGAGTTCGTGAAACTGCAGAACACCTACCTGGAGGCCCTGCCCCGCCTGATAGCCGCCGACGGGCGGATTCACACCAGTTTCAACCAGACGGTGGCGGCAACCGGGCGTCTGTCCTCATCGAACCCCAACCTGCAAAACATCCCCGTGCGGACCGACCTGGGACGGCGCATCCGCGAGGCCTTTGTGCCCGGTGATGCCGACTGGCAGATACTGTCGGCCGACTACAGCCAGATCGAGCTCCGCGTTCTGGCGGAACTGTCGGGCGACGCCGGCCTGATAGATGCTTTTAACAGCGGGCGTGATTTTCACGCGACCACGGCGGCGCGCCTGTTCGGGGTGTCCCCCGACGTGGTCGATGCGCGTATGCGCTCGCGGGCGAAAGCCGTGAACTTCGGTATCGTCTACGGGCAGGGGCCGCACGGTCTGGCAGCGTCCCTCGAGATCCCCTTTGCCGAGGCCAAAGCGATGATCGACCGCTATTTCAACGAATTCTCCCAAGTCAAGACCTACCTGGATGACACCGTGCGCGCCGCCCACGAACAGGGATGGGTCGCGACCTATTACGGCCGCAAGCGCCACATTCCCGAACTGGCATCCGCCAACCACAATCTACGCGCGTTCGGCGAACGCACCGCGATGAACCACCCCATGCAGGGCACGGCCGCCGACCTGATAAAGCTCGCCATGCTGGCGGTGGATCGCGCGATTCGTGCGGCGGGTTTGCAGGCGCGGATGCTGCTGCAGGTTCACGACGAACTGGTCTTTGAAGCCCCGGCGGGGGAGTGTGAACGCTTGGGCGCGGTCGTGTCCGCCGCGATGTCCGGTGTCGCGGACTTCCGCGTGCCGCTGCTGGTCACAGTCGCCACCGGCCCCACCTGG
This sequence comes from Actinomycetes bacterium, assembly GCA_031272275.1. Classification (GTDB taxonomy): domain Bacteria; phylum Actinomycetota; class Coriobacteriia; order WRKU01; family WQUG01; genus JAISUC01. Next base: position 32,920 of record JAISUC010000015.1, read on the forward strand.
GCCGACGCAAAATAACCCACCCCGCACCCGCACTGTACAATGCCCCGTGGCGAAAGACACGCCACGGGACCTGTTATCCGGCGACTGCGTCGCCGGATGGATTGCCACGACCTGCAAAACCCGCAGGTCTCGCAATGACGATCGGTATACCGACGAGCACTCAACTCCACGTCGTCATTGCGAGCCCGCCGCAGGCGGGCGCGGCACTCTGTGCCGCCCCCCGCGCGCGGCGGTGGTGCTTTCCCCGTATTGCTCTAACACCCGGCCGGTTGCTGTCGCATGGGGTGGTTGGGCGTGGTAGTATGGTGGCGCACTGAGCGTTTGAACGGAGCGGGCGACGCAGGCACAGGTACCGCTACCGCACGAAGGGACGGGGTTTCAGGCTGTTGCGATTGATGCGTGGTAATAGGAATGTCCGCCGGTTTCGGCGGCCGGGATCCGGTCGTGTCGTCATCTGTCTGATTATTGTGTCGCTCTGCGCGTTATCGATGATTTCCTGTGCAAAGAACGTCACCCTGCAGGGTAGCGACACGGTCGCCGAGGACCGGGACAGCACGGTCACGACCGATGTGGTGACGGTTGACCCGAACGGAAACGTGGTGGTCGACCAGGGTCCGGTTGACGTGACCGACCAGCCTGGCAGTGTTGCAGGTCAGCCCGCCGATGGGGATGCAGGGGACACCGGGACGACAAACGGGCGGAGCGATCAAACTCCCCCTGATTCCTCGAAATCCAATTCCGGCACACCGGCACAGGTGGCCCCGACCGAGCCTGCCCCTGCGGGACAGGCTTTGGAGGGCGTGCAGACTCCGCCGGAGCACACGCTGGCGTATGTCGAGCTGAAGGGCAAGACGCCGTATACCACGTTTCGCGCGACCGTTGAACCGTACGGCGTGCGCGACCGGGGTGGTGCGGACGGCGCATCACAGCTGGTGGTCTATATCAGCAGCTGGAAGGCCCAGGGCGAGAATAACGGCGGCATCGGGGATTTGAAGGGGCGCAATGCGCTGATGCTGGTGCAGGTGCCCAACAATCAAAAGGCTCAGTTAAAGGTCGGCGGAACGTTTGATGTGCAGGTATCAATTGTGGTGTCCGGTTCAACCGGACAGCTGGCAATAACCAAGGTGCTGTAGCGGGGCGTTATATCGCGCCTGCGTGCGCATCAAGCCGTATGCTCGACGGCGCCGTTGACGGCGCTGTACGCGCATCCGAGTCATTGTGTGGTGGCGTGGCGGGGTGGTAGGATGGTATCTGTTATGACCGACGCTCGTGAGCAGTTACTGGAGCGCCTCTGCACAGGCTTCAACCGAACCGGCGCCGCGCAAGACATTGCGGCGGCGTTGGCGCACGGCTCAGACGCGTCGCTGAACATCCCCTCGTTCATTCGCGCCGAATATCTGGCGGCGGACTTTCTGCAAACGCCCGCCAGCACCTTTGTCGTGACCCCGACCCACGCCGAGGCCGACCGCTTGGTCGAGCGCTTGCGCGCCTGGCTGGGTCCCGATCGTGTGCTGTTGGCGGACGCCGGAACCGACCTGCCCTGGACGCTGTTGGGCCCGGATGCCGACGAGGTCGCCGCCCGCGCCCGGGTGCTGCATGCCCTGGCTGACGCGCTGCCGGTCATCGTGGTCGCCGACGTGACAGCTGCGATGCGCAAAGTACCGTCCAAGGACAAGGCCTGGTTTCGTCCACTGGAATTCGCAGTCGGCACCGAAACCATTCCGCTGCAAAACGTCGCCGCCCAGCTGGTCGGGCGTGGTTACCGCCGCCAAAACACCGCCAACGAACCGGGTGCATTCGCCCTGCACGGCGACGTGCTGAGCATCTATCCTCCCTGGCCGGACCGGCCGGTGCGCGTCGACTATTTCGACGACGAAATCGAGGCGTTGCGGACCTTCATCCCCGGTTCCGGTCAGGTCGCGGCCGCTCTGGACCGGGTCAGCCTGTATCCGATTGCCGAACCGAATGGCGCGTGCGTCCCGTTGGCCGGTTATGTGTCTGCGTCCGCCCGGGTGGTGGTGAGCGAGCCCAAGGCCCTGTTTGACTGTGCCACGAAACACGACCAAAAGCTGCGCGATTCAGCCCAGGCGAACAACTGGAAACAGCCCCTGGATGCCTATTTCGTCAAACCCGCGCAGCTGGATTTCGGTGGTACGGCACGCCTGACGCTGCGTACGCTGGCGGGCAGCACCCCCGGGACGGCGGCGCTGCGTGCGCGCCGTCCCAATCCGGCCGCCACCGATGATGCGCTGCTGATTTCGATTCGCGAGTTGCTGAAAAAGCAGCTGGTGGTGACTTTGGCCCTGCCGGACCGGCGGCATCGTGAGCGGGTCGGCGACCTGTTGGTGTTCGCCGGTATCACCATTGGGGAGGCACCGGGTGCCGTGCGCATCTGCGATCTGGACTTGCCCGGCGGCGGATTTGTGGCGGAGTCTGCCGGGCTTGCGGTGCTGACCACCGCCGAGATCTATCCCCGTGCCGTGCGCAATGCCGCGCGCAGTGCCAGCGCGCCTGCCGGAACCGGCACGGTTGGGGACGTACTCCCCCCGGGGGTTGAAAACCCGCAGGCGGCCGGTGCCGCCATCGACCCGACCAAGTTGCGTTTCAGTTTCGAACCGGGCGATTACGTGGTGCACGCCGCGTACGGCATCGCGCTGTTTCGGCATATCGAGCGGCGCGAGGTCGAGGGCGTGACCCGCGACTATCTGGTGCTGCAGTACGCCGAGGGCGACGTGCTGTATACGCCGGTCGAGCAAATCGACAAGGTCAGCAAGTACGTGGGTGCAGACGGCAGCGCGCCGCGTGTGACGCGGCTGGGCACGAAAAGCTGGGCGCGGGCGACGGCCAAGGCGCGCGAGGCGGCCCGCAGGTTGGCGTTCGATCTGACGAAACTGTACAGCAGACGCAGTCACATCCGCGGGTTTGCCTTTGGTCCGGATACCGAGGCCCAGGCCCGGATGGAGGCGGGTTTCGCCTATACACCGACGCGCGACCAGTTGGCGGCGATTGCCGACGTGAAGGCCGATATGCAATCGGCGCGCCCGATGGACCGGCTGATCATCGGGGATGTCGGCTATGGAAAGACCGAGGTCGCCATACGTGCGGCGTTCAAAGCCGCCTGTGACGGCAAGCAAACCCTGGTGCTGTGTCCGACGACCATTCTGGCGCAGCAGCATTTCAGCCAGTTTTCCGAACGGTTTGCGCCTTTCGGGGTGACTGTCGAGGTGCTGTCGCGGTTCCGCACGCCGGCACAGAGCCGCGCGGCGCTGGAGGCGTTCAAGTCGGGCGAGTTGGCGGTGTTGGTGGGCACGCACCGGCTGCTGTCGGCCGACGTTGAGCCGCATGATTTGGGTCTGTTGGTCATCGACGAGGAACAGCGTTTCGGTGTCGAGCACAAAGAGCAGCTGAAAAATATGCGTGAACAGATAGATGTTCTGGCGTTGTCTGCGACTCCGATTCCGCGTACGCTGCAGATGTCGCTGTCGGGTGTCCGCGACCTGAGCGTCATCGATACCCCGCCCGAGGGACGCCACGCTGTTTCGGTGCATGTCGGGGCGTACCAACAGGACCTGGTGCAGACGGCCATCCGAAACGAGTTGGCGCGACACGGCCAGGTCTATTACGTCAGTAACCGCGTGCGTACGATTGATGACGCCGTCCAGCGCGTGCACGCCGCCGTACCCGAGGCGCGGGTTGCCTTTGTCCACGGGCAGATGAGCGAACACCAGCTGGAAGAGGTCATGGAGGCATTCGCGGCATGCGAGGTCGACGTGTTGGTGGCCACGACCATCGTCGAATCGGGGCTGGATAATCCGCACACGAACACCTTGATTATCGAGGACTCGCAGCGGCTGGGCTTAGCTCAGTTGTATCAGCTGAAGGGCCGCGTGGGACGCAGTCACCGGCGCGCCTATGCGTATTTTCTGTATCCGCCGACCGAGCCTTTGACGCCTGAAGCGGTCGAGCGGCTGTCGGCCATCGCCGAACACGACGAGCTGGGCGCCGGAATAAAAATCGCGATGCGCGATCTGGAGATTCGCGGTGCGGGGTCGATTATCGGTGCCGCACAGTCCGGGCAGCTGGCCGGTGTCGGTTTCGACTTGTTTGCCGGCATGCTGCAGACCGCCATCGAAGAAGCCCACGGGGTCGAGCACAGCGCAGTCCCCGACATCCGCGTCGACATCCGCCAGCCCGCCTACCTGCCCGAAGAGTACATTCCGGACCTGTATGAACGCGTGCTGTGGTATCGGAGAATTGCCGCGGCCCCCAATACGGATGCGCTGGCGGTACAGTTGCAGGAATGTACGCGGACCTATGGCGCGCCACCGGCAGTCGCATTGACGGTGTTTCTCTTGGCGGAAATTAGACTTTTGGCTGCACAATTGCACATAACAGCGGTAGAATGTAAGGCACCACCCGCGACGGCTTCGCAATCCGCGGCACAGACGGCACAGCACCTTGATCTGAAGTTCACCAAAGTTTCGACCGGCATGGCAGCCGGTTTTCGGGAAATGGGCGTTTATTACCTGCCCGCGAAACGGCTGGTGAGCAAGCGGCTTGAGTGTGGAGAGAATGTGGCGGTGGAGGCACGTGACTTTTTGCGTGCTATAGTCTTTGATGATGCGCGTGACTGAGCGCGAACCGATCGAGGAAACGAGGAGTTTCATGACTGACGAACTGGGAAACGTAGAGGGTATCGAATCTGAAATCGCAGAGGAGCCGGATGTCGCAACCCAGCCGGAGGCGACCGATGCCGAGGCGGTAATCGAGACCATCGAGGCCGAGGATCCCGAGGCCGTCGACGCACCCGAGCTGATAGCCGCACCGGATGCGGACGTCGAGGATCTGGATTTCAACTGGGGCGACGACGCCGAGGATGTCGCCGGTGGCGACGACGGTGCCGACATCACGCTCCCCGAAGGCCTTGAGGGCGCAGAAGAAGCCCCCAAGAAAAAGACCGGTCTGTATATCGGGATTGCGGCTGCCGCGGTGGTCGTCATCGCGGTGATAGTGTTCTGCATCGTGAAGTTCGGTGGTGGCGGCATCGGGAATGGCGATGTGGCGGCCAAAGTCAACGGCGACAAAATCACCATCGCGCAGCTGGACGCGGAAATCGCGAAGATCAAGCTGCAGAACCCGACCATTTTCGACACCGCCCAGGGCGGCATGGAAGAGGGCGCCGTGCGTCAGACGTTGCTGAACGAGTTGATCAACCGCGTCCTGATCGAGCAGGAAGCCGCCAAGCAGGGTATTGAGGTCACCGACGCCGAGGTCACCGAGCAGGTTGACGCGATTAAGGCAGGGTATGCGGACGAGACCGCTTTTAACGAGGCCATGGAGGGCGCCGGTTACACGCTGGATACGCTGCAGACGCAGATCAAGTACGACCTGTATGCGCGTGCGTTGATCGAAAAACAGGTGCCGGACAGCTCGGTCACAGACGAGGAAATCAAAGAGTACTACGAGCAGAACAAGGACACCTTTGTCGAGGCGGCGGGCAAGCGTGCATCGCACATTCTGTTTGCGGCCGATGACAAGTCGACGGCGGAAAAGGTCCTGAAGGACCTGAAGAAGTCGACCGACCTGGAGAAAGATTTCGCGGCTGCCGCCAAAGAGCATTCGACCGACACCGCGTCTGCCGCCAACGGCGGAGATTTGGGTTGGCCGACCAGCGCGTATGTCGAGAACTTCCAAAAGGCGCTGGACAAACTGGACGTCGATGAGATGAGCGACTTGGTCAAGACCGAGTACGGCTACCACATCATTTTGGTGACCGATGAGCGCAACGAATCCACGCAAAAGCTGGAGGACGTGACCGATCAGATCCGCGATACGCTGCTGAACCAGAAAAAGAACGACGCTTACACCAAGATGCTGGAGGATCTGAACGCGGCGGCAAAGATCGAGATTCTGGACCCGCAGGTCAAGGAATACGAGGCCAAGCAAGAGGCCGAGGCGGCGTCGACCACCACCGATTCCGGCACGGATGCGGCTACCACCGGTGACACCGAGGCCACCACGGATGCCGAAACCGGTGAGGCGGCGACCGAATAAGCACCGAACAGGCACCGAATAAGCAGGTTGCCGTGAGGATTGACCGAAAACTGATTGAAAAAGGCGCGCTGTGGCGCGCCTTTTTTGTAAGATGAGTACTGCACGAATGTAACAAATTTGACCGAATAGGGGGAGTTACCACCATGAGTGAAATTATCGATGTCCATGCCCGCGAAGTCCTCGACAGTCGGGGAAACCCCACGCTGGAGGCCGAGGTCACGCTGGATGACGGCTCGTTCGGGCGTGCCATCGTGCCGTCGGGCGCATCAACCGGAGCCGCCGAGGCGGTCGAACTGCGCGACGGCGATGCCGATTTCTATGGCGGCAAGGGTGTCATGAAAGCGGTTGCCGCCGTCAACGGTCCCATTGCCGAGGCGCTGTTTGGGGCGGATGCCACCGACCAGCGCGCGATCGACGCGGCGCTGATTCAGCTGGACGGGACACCGAACAAGGGAAACCTGGGTGCCAACGCGCTGTTGGGGGTGTCATTGGCGGTGGCACGCGCAGCGGCCGAATCGACGGGACTGACGCTGTATTCGTACCTGGGAGGGGTGGCGGCACATCGGCTGCCCGTGCCGATGATGAACATCCTGAACGGCGGCGCGCACGCCGACAACAACGTCGACCTGCAAGAGTTCATGATCATGCCGGTGGGTGCCGAAAGCTTTGTTGAGGGATTGCGCTGGTGCGTCGAGATCTATCACACACTGAAAGCGGTGCTGAAAACCCGCGGTTTGGCGACCGGCGTGGGCGACGAGGGCGGATTCGCCCCCGACCTGGGAAGCAACGAAGAGGCGCTGGAACTGATAGTCGACGCCATCACACAGGCGGGATACACCCCCGGTGAGCAAATCAAACTGGCGTTGGACCCGGCGACCAGCGAGATCTATGACACCGATCGCGCGGTTTACGTGCTGGCGGGCGAGGGGCGCGAACTGACGGCACCCGAAATGGTCGATTTCTGGGAAGACCTGGTGCAGCGCTACCCCATCGTGTCGATCGAGGACGGCATGGCCGAAGACGACTGGGACGGCTGGAAACTGCTGACCGAGCGTTTAGGGTCGCGCGTGCAGCTGGTGGGCGATGACCTGTTCGTCACCAACACCGAGCGTCTGGCACGCGGTATTCAGCTGGGCGTTGCCAACAGTATCCTGATCAAGGTCAACCAAATCGGCACGCTGACCGAGACGCTGGAAGCCATCGATATGGCAACCCGCGCCGGCTACACGTCGGTGATCAGCCACCGCAGCGGGGAAACCGAGGACAGCTTTATCGCCGACTTGGCGGTCGCGACCAACGCCGGGCAAATCAAGACCGGGGCTCCCGCCCGCAGCGACCGCGTCGCGAAATACAACCAACTGTTGCGCATCGAAGAAGAACTGGACGCCGCATCCGTCTATCCGGGTATGGCGGCGTTCGCGCAGCTGGGATAGGACGCAGACGGCATGACCGGCACAGACACAGCCGACAGCGAACGCGCCGAGATTCAGCGCTATGGCTCCACGCAGGAATCCCTGCTGGATCGCCGCGACCGGCTGGCGGAATCCGAGGGAAACGCCTACGGCTCGATTCGTCTGTTTCGCGCGGTGCCGGAATACATCTTTGAGACCATCAAGGCCGGCGACACGGTGTTGGAGGTCGACGCGGCTGCCGGGCTGTTCACCCGTCTGTTGCTGGCGCGCCGGGCACGGGTTACGGTCATCGAGCCCTCGTGGTCGTTTCGCGAGCTGCTGAAACCCCTGCACGTCGAACACCCGGGTGCCGACGAACTGATCGTGCGCGCCGGATTCACGTCCGATCTGCCGGCGGATGCGCGCTTTGATCATGCGGTGGTCAGTTTTTCCGCCCGGCGCGGACGCGGCCTGTTGTCCCAGGTACACGAGCTGTTGCCGCACGTTGATGGCACGATATTTCTGATATTGGCAGACGATGGGTCGCTGGACTGGGCGCATTTGGTGCGCGCGGCGGCGCAAGAAGGGCTGACCGTGGACGCCCGCTATCTGGTCGATATCCCGACCCTGCGGGCAGCCGTCGAAAACGACGATCGCATGGATCTGGCCGAACTGCATCGGGCGATTGTCATTACCGTGGATGCATCTGCATGCGACCGTCCGCTGACGACCCACAGCAGCTGGAATATGGTCGCACGCGCCATTCCGGTGCCCTGGCCGGCACCGCGTGGAGTGGCGACCCGCCTGATTCGCTATTTCATTGCAGGCGGCGACCGCGCGGTGCTGATCACCACCGACAAAGCCGGTATCAACCGCCTGTACGGCAACCTGCGCACGGCGGCACACCGCAACGCCCGCGACGAAATCACGGTACGCATGATTGATGCCGGCATCCAGTTGATGCGCATCCCGCAGGTCGGCGAATGAGTCCCGCCAAATTGCAGCAGCAGAAACGGTCGTCCCAGGCGTCCCCGTCGTCCCGGTCGTCCCAGGCGAACAGGCGGCCTAAAGCCCGCCGGTCCGGTGCCGACGCCGGTACCACCCCCACCACCACCACTGCCGACGGCAACAAACGCAGCACCGGTGAAAACGCAGCGAAACCCCGCCGGCGCTTCCTTTCGCGCTGGTTCATCCTCGTGATAGTCGCCCTGGTCGTCATCGTGGGAATGGCGGGCCCGTGGTTTTACAACTCGGCGCGCTATTGGTACCGCGCCCGGCGCGAAGAACTGGTCCGCACCCAGACGCTTGCGGCCATCGAGGACTACAACCGCCGTCTGCGCACGGAAAACGCCTCGCTGGAAACAACGGCAGGCATCGCCGATTACGCCCGCAAAGCCCTGGACCTGGTCGAAGAGGGCGACCACGGCATCGTGGTGACCCGCGACGGCAAACCGCTGCAAGCCGAACAGGACACCCGCGAGGCCGCCATCGCCGACATCCCCGAAACGGCACGCCCCTTCGGTTCCTGGACGCCTTTTTTGGACTCGCTGTTCCTGGAGAACTGACGTGAAACGCGAACCCCGCACGCCCTGGCGCGTGCTCACCACCTGCCGTTACGGCGCCACGCAAACCATCGCCTCGCCCGCGCGCCTGGACGACGGGACGCCCTTTCCCACCTGGGCTTGGCTGGTCTGTCCCTGGTTGACGCACGTCGCGGCCGTCGCAGAAACAGCGGGGGAGTGTGATGTCTGGACCCGTCGGCTGTCCGACGATACACGGCTGTCCGCACGTATGCGTCGCGTCGACTGTGAGGTCCGCCGGCTGCGCCGCGAGGAAAGCGGCGGCGTGGATGCCTGTGAGCAGGTCGGCCTGGCAGGTCAGCGCGACTGCACGAAGGTCAAATGCCTGCACGCGCATATCGCCTATGCGCTGGCGGGACTGGACGACCCCATCGGGTGCGAGCTGCTGGCGCGGCACGGAAAGGCCTGCGGGGACAGGCGGTGCGTGCGATGAGCGACACGCGTGCAGCGGGCGGCAGCAGCGCCGCCACCTCACCCGCCCCGGGTACCGGCACCACCCGGCGTGCCGCCATCGACATCGGCACGGTCACGACGCGGCTGTTGATAGCGGACGTGACCGGTGACGGGCAAATCACCGAATGCGAACGCATCGTGCGCATCACACAGCTGGGCCGGGGCTTGGCGCAGACCGGACGGCTGGGAACTGCGGGCCTGCAGGCGGTGCTGGACCAGTTGGATGTTTATGCGGCACTGATAGCCGACTATTGCGTGGCGCCGGAAAACTTGCGCGCCGTTGCGACCAGCGCCGCCCGTGATGCGGCAAACGCCAACGAGCTGTTATCCGCAGCCGCTGCGCGCGGTGTCCCCATTCAGGTCATCGACGGCGACACCGAGGCACGTCTGGCTTACACGGGTGCCACTTATGGGCGGATGGGGCGCGACCTGCTGGTGTGTGATCCCGGTGGCGGCAGCACGGAGTTCGTGCTGGGAGACCGCGATGCGGACGGCATCCGGCTGGGGTTCGCGCGTTCGCTGGATATCGGGTCGCGTCGCCTGACCGATATGTTCCTACAGGCAGACCCACCCACGCCCGGTCAGCTGGCCGACTGTCGCGACTATGTCTGCAGCCAAATCGACGCGGTGCGGGACGCGCTCCCCCGCAATCCCCGCGAGCTGATTGCCGTCGCGGGAACGGCGACGTCGATGGTCACCGTCAAGCACGGGATTGTCGATTACCGGCCCGCCTTGGTGCAGGGACAGGTGATTACGCGCGCGGATATGGAGATGCTGGTCACGGCGTTCGCGACCGTGCCGACAGCGGTGCGTGCGACCATTCCGGGGCTGGAGCCGGACCGCGCAGGCGTCGTGTTGGCGGGCGCGTTGATTCTGGCGGGCGTGTTGGATGTGCTGGGGTTGGATCGTTTTACGGTCAGCGACACCGACCTGTTGCACGGCCTGGTTCTGACCGCCTGACCGTTCGGCGGCACGGAGTGCCGCGCTACAAGGCACCCGGCAATTGAATCCCGTTTACCGAATGCACGCCGGTCCACTGCCCCCGTGGCGAAAAACACCCCACGGTACCTATAATGTGGCGACTCCCGACGCCACGGCGGCACGGAGTGCCGCGCTACAAGGCACCCGGCAATTCCGCAAATCACTCGCAAATGCAGGATGCTCGTAGCGCGCCACTCCGTGGCGCCCCGTGGCGGCTGTCAAGCCGCCACATAACGTGACCCGTGATGCGGGTTTCATCACGGGGGCAATACTCAAAGGC
>JAISUC010000021.1 GCA_031272275.1 Actinomycetes bacterium
GGTGTAACAACTGCAAGGGAGTAGTACCGAACAGAAAAAATCTTGTTTCAGGAGCGATGATAAATTGATGATAAAAACAATGAAAACTCTGGATAATAGGGCTAAAATGAAAAATCCGACTCCTAAAAGCCCTGATAAATCAACGAAAATAAGAGAAGACCTGCTTCTCGCTCTGGAGTGGGAATAGTCAGGCATCCCGCCTAGCCCCCCCGCCCCGTCCAATGTCCCCGTGGCGAAAAGCACGCCACGGGTCTGTTATCCGGCGACTATCGTCGCCGCATATATTGGCACAGGCGGCAAAACCCGCCTTCGTTTTGAGCCCGCCTAGCACCACCGCCCCGTCATTGCGAGCCCGCCGAAGGCGGGCGTGGCAATCCACCGCTGCGGGCTTGAGCCCGCAGCGGTTTATAGGCGCATCCGCAACATCCCTGGACTATCCAAATAGTTTATACTGGTAAGCCGTCGAACCCGACACGATACCAACTTCCGATACAGAATTTGTGAGGATTACCACTATGCAAGGACTCGAACTCGCCGTCGCCTTCTACCATGAGCGCCTGCTCCCCGAAATCACCGAGACGCTGGGACAGCCCGCCATTGACTGTATCGCCGCGGGTCTGGTGGGCGAGGGGTCCGAATGTTTCGGCTACGACGACGAGTTCTCGCGCGACCACAACTGGGGTCCCGCCTGCTGCATCTGGCTGACCGACGCCGACTACGACACTTACGGTACCACGTTGACCGACATCTACAATCGCGCCGCCGCCACCGAATTCGCGGGCTTTCCCCCGCGCATCGACGACGCTATGAGCGCCGGTCGCGTAGGCGTCATGCGCGCGAGCGACTTTTACCGCCGCCACCTGGGCGCGGCCGCCCGCCCCAAAACGCTCGACGACTGGCGGCGCATCCCCGAGGACGCACTGGCGACCGTCACCAACGGGCGCGTGTTCGCTGACGCCCCCGGAAAATTCTCGGCGCTGCGTGCGGCACTGCTTGCAGACTACCCGGACGACATGCGCTACAAACGCCTCGCCGCCGCCGCAACCAAAACGGCCCAGGCCGGCCAATACAACCTGCCCCGCGCGGTTCTGCGCGGCGACGCCGTCACCGCCGCAACCGTCCTTGCGACCTTCATCGACCAGGCACAAACCTTGGTCTACACTCTGAACCGCCGTTTCAAACCCTACTTCAAATGGGCGCAGCGCGGCATGTATGACCTCCCGCGCGCCGGTCGCGAAACAGCCGACGCCCTGCTCGCCATGACCGAACAGTACGCCACCTGGCGCACGAACGACGCCGTCGCCGCATCCCAATCGGCATCCGACCGCATCATGCAGGCGGCAGACGCCGTCGCCGCCATCATTCTCGCTGAATTCAAAACAGAAGGCCTCGCCGACCCCGACTCCGACGAACTTTGGCTGATTGCGCACGTCCCCACCATCACGGCGCACATCGCAGACCCCGCCTACGCGGCTCTGCATCCCATGACCGTCTAGTTCGGCTCCGGTTCACCGCCCGACCGCCCTCACCGCTCGGCCGACCCCACCGGCCCACCGCGGGCAGCCGCGACACCGCGCCTGCCCGCCCTACGCGCTCACTCGTCGAACGCGTCCAGCAAATACTCCTGCACCAACTGAGTCGGATACGACATCGGAAACCCGTTCTTGGTGATCATATACACCTTAAAGTGGTAATTCTCGCTCTCGTCAAACGGCACCGCGACCAGCGGCAAATCCCCGTCACCCAACTTGTTCTTCAAAATCCGCCCCGACGACGTCACCGCCACCCCGCGGTTGTCCAGGCAAAACTCCCAAATCACCATCATCTCTTTGGTGCGCTCGACCAGATTCGGTGTGAACCCGGCCTCCTCACAGTGCTTGACCAGCCGCTGCCCCCCCTTGGTCTTGCCGGTCAGCGCCGCAATCGGCTGATCCTTCAAATCCGCAAACCGTATCGTCTTGCGTTTAGCCAGCGGGTGCTTCTCATGGCACAACAGGAAATAATCCCCCATCTTCAACAACGTCGAGTTATACAAATCCGTGTCAACCGAATGCACCGTAATCCCGATATCCAGCTCGCCGATCAGCACCTGCTCCTCGACCAACTGGTCCTCATGCTCGAACTTCATAATCTCGATCGACGGATACCGCTCCTCGAAATCATCGAACAACTCCAGACCCAAAAACGCCTTCGTCCCCAGCGCAAACCCAATCCGCACCTCGCCGGAAACCGTCCGCGTCAAATCGCTGATCCGATTCAGCAGACCATTGTATTGCAGCAACATACTCTCCGCATACTGCCGAAACTCCTCCCCAAACGGCGTCAACACGCTCTTCGACCCGCGCCGCTCGGTCAACGGAGCCCCCAACTCCTGCCCCATATGCCGAATCGCCCGCGACAGCCCCTGCTGCGTCATATACAACTCTTCGGCAGCTCGCGTGATGTTGCCATGCTTACAGTAAACCGTGAAATAACGCAAACTCTCGATGTCCATACGTCCACTCTCCCACTTTTCTGCGTTACACTTCCACCGAACATAACTCTGCCAGTTTGACAGGTTACTCCCCAAAAGTAAAGCACCGATATTCCTTAAATACCCTCGCTCGGGTACCATATAAGACTCAGGCGGGGGAGTCTATCGCTCCACCGGGTCGGTTAACCGGGCCGCCTCCACATCCGTAATCTTTTTGTGTTCCCGCAGGTGGGTATACAGCAACTGGGCAGGCCACGACAGCGGCTTGCCTTTCTTGATGATCAGGTACATATTGAAATAATAGTGCTCGGAATCGTCAAAGGGAATCTCGACCATCGGCAGGTTGCGATCCGGGTCGAACTTATTGCGCAGCAACCTGCCCGCGCTCGACACCGCTATCCCGTGGTTATCCAGACAAAGCTCCCAAATTGTGACCATCTCTTTGGTTTTCTTGACGATATTCGGCTCAAAGCCGTTCTCGCGACAGTGCTTGACCAGGTGCGTATTCGACTTGCAGCGATCGGTCAGTGCCACAATGGGCTTGTCCTCTAAATCCGCGAACCGGATGGTCTGTTTGGTTGCCAGCGGGTTGCTCTCATGGCAAATCAAATAATACGGACCGCTCTTCAGCAGCACCGAATCATACAAACTGGTGTCGACCTGGTGTACCGTGATACCCATATCCAGCTCGCCGTGCAGCACCATCTTCTCCATGACCAGGTCTTCGTGCTCTTCCTCGATGACCCTGATTTCGGGATGTTCGATTTCGAAATCGTCCAACAGATCGAAGCCCATAAACGATCGGGCACCCAGCGCATAGCCCAGACGCACCGTGCCTTCCATGGATTTCGCCATCTCGCTGAACCGTGCCAGCATCATCTCGTATTCCGCCAAGCGGTTTTCGGCGTAGCGGCGAAACTCCTCGCCAAACGGGGTCAGTACGCTTTTGGTGCCGCGGCGCTCGGTCAGCGGCACACCCATTTCCTGACTCATGGCGCGAATGGCACGCGACAGACCTTGCTGGGTCATGTACAGCTCCTCGGCGGCACGACTTATATTGCCGTACTTACAATAGACGACAAAGTATCGCAAACTATCGGTATCCACAGGCGGGGTGAACCTTTCTCCTCTGGCCTAGTCACAAGTATAGCGGAAAAGCGAAATCGCGGTCACCCTCGACCGACACATCCTCGTTATTTTGTTGACGGGGTGAAACTCGCAGTTGTAATTGCAGGAAAACACTTGCAAAAAACTGCTACCACAACCGCAACTTTCACCCCCTTGAACCAGAGTTGTTTTACATGGCACGACCCCTAGTTTTATGCTCAGAGTGTGCATTAAAACGTTTCACCTGTTTATATGTCAACCTCGGCGAAAGGGTTCGAAACAGATTATGAGCTACACAAAGGAAATGCAAGAGACCGTAGGTCAGGTGTTTAACATTCAGCGTTTCTCCACGCATGATGGTCCGGGAATCCGCACCACCGTATTCCTCAAGGGTTGTCCCCTGCGTTGCTTCTGGTGTCAGAACCCCGAATCCCAAAGCCTCGAGCCGGTCATTCTCGTCAACCGCGAGAAATGCAACGGCTGCGGTGGTTGCATCATGTTCTGCCCGAATAAGGCGAACAGTGTGGTCGACGGACAGCTGGTCTTCGATCGCAGCAAATGCAACGTCTGTGGCGAGTGCATCAGCATCTGTCGCGGTCAGGCCCGCCGTATCGAGGGCGCGCCGTGGACGGTCGAGGACGTCTTGGCAGAGGTCGACAAGGACGCTCCGATGTACTTTAACAGCGGTGGCGGCATGACGATTTCCGGTGGCGACTGCGAGATGCAGCCCGAATTCACCATCGCCCTGTTAAAGGGTGCCCAGGAACGCGGATATCACACCGCACTCGAAATCACCGGTGTCTACACTTGGGATCGTGTCAAGCCCATCGTGGAAGAGGCCGACTATATCCTCTACGACCTCAAGCAGATGGATGATGAAAAGCACAAAGCCGGCACCGGCGTCTCGAACAAAAACATTCTGGAAAACGCAAAAAACATCGTTGCCCTGGGTGACAAGTTCGTGCTGTTCCGTATGCCACTGATTCCGGGCTACAACGACAGCAAAGAAGACGTGCAGGCAGTCGTCGATTTCGTGCGCAGCTTGGGTCTCGACCCCGAAAAGCACCTCGAGCTCCTTGCGTACAATACGCTGGGCGAGGGCAAGTACGACCATATGGACTGGGAAGGTGAGCGTCCGAAGTATGCTCGCCAGTCGCAGGACTATATTGACGAGCTCAACGCGATGTTGGTTGCATAGATAATGACCGCGCGATACTCAGGAAACCGGGTATCGCGCTTTTTCTAAGGGGCGACGGTGGAAGCGCCCCGTACCGGGAGAGGGGAAGCCACAGTTCTTCCCACACACTGAAGAGGTTTTAATAGTTTGTGTCAAAGGGATGCAAACTGAGATTTGGACCAAGGATTTGGACCAAGGAAAGGAGTGAGCCATGTCTGATAGTGCAACGGCCACTAAGCCGGCTCCGGCGAAAGGGGGGACTTACGCAGAGAAATACGCTGAGAAATCACGTGGAACCGTGATGTGGGATCGGTTTAACCCGCTTCGCTACACGCAGACGATTTCGCTGTGTCGTGCCCAGATTTTGACCGACGCTTACAAGGAGTTCGAGGGTTATCACGTCTTCCACAAGCGTGGTCTGGCAATCCGCAAGATTCTGAACGAGATCCCGATTCGCATCGACGACGATATGCTGCTCGCCGGTGACTTCGCCGCCCGTCCGATGGCGCCGGAGTTCCACCCCGACCTGGCCGCCACCTGGATCCGCGACTATGCGGAGAAGTATGGCGACAAGGGTTCAGGCGCTTTCTTCGGCTTCGAGCCGGGCGGTGCCGAGCAGGCTATCGAGATCGCCAACTACTGGAACGAGATCGGTGGTAAAGAGGCCTGGCAGCTGTTCCAGGGTCCCGAAGAGGTCGCGTTTGAGCACAAGATCGGCGAGGCCGGTGCTTGGATCATCAACACCGTGTCCGAAATGTTCGCCGAGAAGGCCTGGAACGTGCCGGACCTGAGCCGTTTGGTCACCCGCGGCGTCCGTGGCTTGGTCGCCGACATCGACGAGCAGCTCGAGAACTTCGTCATGCTGACCGATGATGACTATCGTGCACACGAGTTCTGGGTTGGTCTGAAGGAAATGCTGCTGGGCGGCATCGACTACGCGCATCGCTATGCCGCATTGGCACGCGAGCTGGCCGAGAAAGAGTCCGACGCACAGCGCAAGCGCGAGCTGCTGGACATGGCCGCCGTCTGCGATCGTGTTCCCGAGTACCCGGCCGAGACCTTCCAGGAGGCCCTGCAGTCCACGTTCTTCGGAATCCTGATGGTTTACTGGGATACCCGCACCTATGGTATGGGCTACGGTCGCGTCGACCAGTACATGTATCCCCAGTACAAGGCTGACATCGAGGCCGGCCGCATCGATGACGAGTACGTCATCCAGCTGCTGGAGTGCTTCCGTGTCAAGGTCATGGGCAAGCGCCAGTTCTGGCCCGACGTCATGACCCCCAACCTGTCCGGTGAGAGCCACTTCCACAACTGCGTTATCGGTGGCGTCGATCCCAAGACCGGTTTGGACGCAACCAACGAGCTGAGCTTCGCCTGGCTCGAGGCCGCCGTCCGCGTCAAGACCACGCACCCGACTCTGTCCGTGCGTTGGCACACCCAGATCAACAAGAAGTTCCTCGAGCGCGCCATCGAGGTCGTCTCTCTGGGTCGTGGCTTCCCCGCGTTCTTCAATGACGAGGCCGCACAGAACTACCTGCTCAGCCGTGGTTACACCATGGAAGAGGCCCGCAGCCACGCCTACGGCGGCTGCGTTCTGCACACCGTCCCCGGCAAGACCTCCAGCATCTGGCCGCTGGTCATGAACTTCGGTAAGCTCATGGAGCTGACCCTGCACAATGGTTGGAACCCGATGACCAAAGAGCAGCTCGGCCCCAAGACCGGCGACTTTGTCAAGGATCTGGACACCTTCGAGAAGTTCATGGATGCCTACACCGAGCAGTGCACCTACTGGGCAAAGGTCGGTTCGGCCTCCGGTCGTGCCTGCCGTATCCAGCACCTGGACACCTTCCCGGACATCATGATGTCGGCATTCACCGATGACTGCATCAAGCGCGGTAAGGTCACCAGTGGTGGCGGCGCCATCCACAACGACAACACGATGTACATCGTGCCCGTCGGTATCCAGGACGTCGGTAACGCCCTGTACACCCTGAAGTACGCCATCTACAACGATGAGCCGATTTCTGACCGTGAGACCTTGCTCAAGGCCATGGACACCAACTGGGAGGGTTACGACGACCTGCGCGCCAAGATCACGGCTCTGCCGAAGTACGGTAACGACATCGCAGAGGTCGACGACATGGTCAACCTGGGCTATGACATGATCAAGGGTATCTGGTACCAGATTCCTGCCGCTTATGGTAGCCACTACGAGGTTGCCCCGCACTCCATCGGTTTCCACGGCGGAACCGGCGTCAAGTGCGGTGCGCTGCCGAACGGCCGCGAGGCGTACACCTCGATGTCCGACGGTGCTGTGTCCCCGACCCAGGGTGACGACGTCAGCGGTCCGACCGCGACCATCAACTCCGCAGGTCACATCGACCAGAGCGAGCTCTACGGCGTTCTGTTCAACATGCGCTTCAGCCCCGCTGCGCTGAAGACCCCTGCCGGTCGCGCGAACCTGGCTGCGTTGATTCGCACCTACTTCTCGGACTACAAGGGTAAGCACATCCAGTTCAACGTCATTAGCCGCGAGGACATGATCGCTGCTAAGAAGGAGCCCGAGAAGCACCGCGACCTGATCGTCCGCGTTGCCGGTTACTCCGCGTACTGGACCGACCTGCCTGAGTCCATCCGTGACGAGCTGATCGCCCGTTCGGAGAACGAGTTCTAAGATAGCTCTAAGGGGTATAATGTGCGTCCCTGTACCTTGGGGACGCACAACCCCGGTTATTGCTTCTGTAAACTCTAGTTAAGGAGAGGATTTATGTCACCACAAGAGAAGAAAGGCTATTACGGTTGGACAATCGTGTTCTGCTCTTTTATCGTCATCTTCCTCAGCTTCTCCATCCGCGGTAGCTTTGGCGTGTTTATGCCGCAGATGCAGAAAGCTCTGGGATGGTCGGCGACAGCGCTGTCCGGCGGTATTTCGATCTTTATGGTCGTGTATGGCATTTTCGCAATGATTTCCGGCATGGAGCTGGACAAGTTCGGGCCGAAACCCACTTTCCTGATCCATGGCATCCTGCTGGGCCTGGGACTGTTCCTGGCCAGCTATTCAACCAAGCCCTGGCACTTCTATCTGACCTACGGCGTGATTTCCGGTATCGGTGCAGGCGCGTTGTTTGCGCCCCCGACCCAGCTCGTCCGTAAGTGGTTCATCAAGGACTTGGGCAAGGCATTGGGCTTCACCACCGCCGGTTGTGGTCTGGGCTTCGGTCTGGCTCCGCTGCTGGCAATGGTTATGATGGGCCCCCTGGGTTGGGACTGGTCCTTCTCTATGAAGGTTCTGGGTATCCTCCTGACTGTCGGTGTTGTGATCGTGGCGTTCTTTACCAAGCCCACGCCTGAATCCATCGGGCTTCACCCGCCCGGATACGAAGAGGCTCAGGCCGCGGACAAGTCCGGTGGCACCTCGGCCAAGGCCGAGTACAGCTTTACCCTGGGCGAGTCCCTGAAGACCTCCAGCTGGTGGCTGCTGGCAATTGCATGGTTCTGCTCGAACCTGTCCGAGTTCTGCTGCTTGACCCACTCGCTGAACTACGCAAAGAAGGACTTGGTTCTGAACCCGAACATTCAGACCTACCTCTATGCACTGTCCGGTTTCGCCTACATGATTATCGGCCCCATCACCGGTGGTTTCATCGACCGCTTGACGGTCAAGTTCGCCGGTGACCAGCTGAAGGCCCGCAAGCGCTGCACCTTGATCTTCTACGGTTTGGCTGCGGTTGCCTGCGCCATCATGCTGGCAGGCGAGTTCATGCCTCACGGTACGCTGACCGAGGCCGGCGAAGTCGCCACTGCGGCTCCGTTCGCGACGCATGCGGTCTACACGCTGTACAGCCTGATCTTCGGTATCGCCTCCGGTTCCTACATTCCGTCCATCGTCGGTATCTCCGGCGTCATCTACGGACGCAAGTACGCCGGTTCCGTGTGGGGTACGCTTACCCTCATCGGAATGGGTGCCGGTGCCGGTCTCGGCCCGATCATGGCAGGTGCGCTGTATGACATCAGGGGCAGCTACCTGATTCCGATCATCGTGGCCCTGGTTTCCTACGCTGCGGCAGCACTGCTGACCCAGACGCTCCACCGTCACAATCCGCCGGCTGATGCCGTCGCCCGTGGCGCGTAGTAACACTACTTGTACCACCCTTTGACGGCTGAGCCTCTCCTGCACCCGCCGTCGATTGTTTCAACACGTGTGTGGTCAGTCTGCCGAGTCTGAACCGCACAGCGCCTAGGAAGGGCGGGCGTCGTCTCCCGCCTGCCCTTTCAGGCGTACCCCCTGCAGGAGTACCTACAGTACTGCTCGTACTGAAGTAATACCGGGTTTACGGGAGTGCCGGTGTGGGGACAATCGAAAGATTGTACCAACCGGCACTCTTTTCATACTGAAATGTGTCAGAAACTGGCACAAATAGAAGGCGAGACAGACGTAACACAAACGTGAGACAATGCCAGTGTGGTAAGGTTCTGCCGGGCGTCCGGCAAACAGCGCATCCCCCGGATGCGGTCCAACTGGCACAGGCAGGTCGATGACGAATATCGACCGGACAGGAGCTGAGTATCGTGGAAGACACAAAAGACTATCTGGAAAAAATCGATCGGCTGTATGAAACGCTGCAGGATGATGCAGCCGTGGAGGCCGCAATCAAGCAAATGATCGAGGACTATGCGGCAGAAAAGGGTACGGCTGATGCCGTATATGCAACCCTGAACAACGAGCTCGGTTCCTTTTACCGCCACCGCGAGCGCTACCCGGAAGGCGAAGCCGCCTTCCTGCAGGCCGTTGAGACCTTGACCGCGCTCGGGGATATCGCCGAAACCGAACTTGCGGTGACGCGCAATAACCTGGCGGAGCTCTATCGCCTGCAGGGCAAACTGGACCAGGCCGAAGAACAACTGACCGCATCCCTGGAGGTCTTCATCGCCGCCGGAAACGATCAGGTGGTTCCCTATGCCGCCGCATTGAACTATTTGGGTCATGTAAAGCTGGACCGCGGCCTGTTCGACGAAGCCGTCGACAACTACGAGCGCAGTCGCGATCTGTTGATTCGCACCGATGGCCCCACCTTTATGCTGATCACCGCCTATGCGAACCTGGTGTCCGCCTTCATCAAAGAGGGTAGGCTCCGCAAAGCGGTATCGACCGTCGACGAGGCACAGCAGCAGCTGGGAGACGCCGGCAACGATAACGATCAGTTCAAGATGCTGATTACGCTGCGCGGTGTGCTGGAAGACCAGGCAAACCAGCTGGGTCTGCCCGACGAAGAAGAAGGCATCTGCATGAAATAACCGGCACGGCCCCCGCTTGCCCGACTTTGACAGCACGAAGGGGATTGAATCCGAATAAAAAGCTTCACAGCTTTTTCTCGGATCAATCCTTTCCGGATACCGCCGGGGGGCACTCCGTGCCCCCGCCGATTAACGATTGAAAGTGGTGTTGCTATGAGTACGTATGATTTCAGCTATTTGCGTGAATGTCCCGAGGTCGACGAAGTCACCGTAGAGATCGTCGGTCTGGAATGGGATATGTTCTCGACTGTTGATAACCGCGGCGGCAAAGCCAACTGCCAGGAAAACCCGCGCGAGTTCGGCGAAATGCGCGCGGCACAACTGTACGGCTGGACGCCCGAACTGAAAAACGCCTGGCGCATGGACCTGTTGCAGGCAAGCGTCGAGGATCGCAACCTCATGAGCGAGAAATATGCGCGCATGATGGAAAGCTCATTTCCCGAGGAATATGCCCGCATCGAGCACCTGCTGCCCAAACTGTCTTCGCAGCAAAAGGAGGGCATTGAGCGCTTGGTCGAAATCGTCGTCGGCTGGGCTGAGGAAACCGCGCGCGACTACCCCGCAATCGCCGGTGCCGGCCGCCCCTTGCACACATCCGAGGACAAGCCCTGGGCCACATCCATCGAGACCTACGCGCGCGGCGAGTATTCCACCTGGTCGCTGCACACGATCAACTGCGCGGTGAAATGCTACGAGTTGGCGCTGGAAAACGACATCAACCTGCAGCAAAAGGCCGATTACTTCGTGGCGCGTATGCGCGGCTACAATTCGCTGGAAGAGGCCGAAGAAGCCGCCGCGGGCAGGCAGGCATAAGCAGGAACTCCCGGGCATCAACTCCCCCGGATATGATGCTCTTGTGAAGTGATAGCACTCATAAAATCTATGTGTGCTATACTTACATTTCAAACACAGAAGTGTAAGACCGACCGACAGAAAAGCGATACAATCAGGTCAGGGACCGACCTGCAGGGACAATCGCGCTGAAGGAAGTGTGAAGCTATGGCTGAGAATTTCAACTTGTTCGACCGTTTTACCGAGGAAGCGAAACGCGCTATTTCCGGCTCGCAGGAAGAGGCGCGCGCACTGATGCAGGATCACGTGGGGACCGAGCATCTTTTGCTGGGACTGATTCACAACCCCGGCGTCGTGACCGATGTGCTGGGCGAACTGGACATTGCCCCCGAAGATCTGCGTCTGATGGTCGAGCGCATGAACGAGCGCGCCGAATCGGCTCCTCCCGGAAACCTGAACTTCACACCCCGCGCGAAACACGTGATCGAGCTCTCAATGCGCGAGGCGATGCGTTTCGGGCACGAATACGTGGGACCCGAACACTTGCTGTTGGGCATCTTGGACGAGCCCGACGGCACCGCCGCGCGTGTGCTGGTGAACTTGGGCGGGGACCTGGACCATATCCGCGCGACCATCGTGCAGGTGCTCTCGACGGCGCACGCCGGTGCCGATGCGGGACCGGGCGGTCGCAGCATGTCGATGCTCGACGAGTTCGGGCGCAACCTGACCGCAGAGGCACAGGACGGCAAACTGGACCCGGTTATCGGGCGCACGCGTGAAATCGAGCGCGTGGTGCAGATTCTGTCGCGCCGCATGAAAAACAACCCCGTGCTGATCGGAGAGCCCGGCGTCGGTAAAACCGCCATTGTCGAGGGCTTGGCACAGCTGATCGCGGCAGACCTGGTGCCCGAGACCCTGCACGGCAAGCAAGTCTATTCACTCGACATCAGCGGCATGGTCGCGGGCAGTAAGTACCGCGGCGAATTCGAAGAACGCATGAAGCGCGTGATCGAAGAAATCCGCAAACGCGGTGACGTCATCATCTTCATCGACGAAATCCACATGCTGGTAGGTTCCGGTTCTGCCGAGGGCTCGATTGACGGCGCGAACATCTTGAAGCCATCGCTTGCCCGTGGAGAGTTCCAGACGATTGGTGCCACCACCATCGAGGAGTACCGCAAATACATCGAAAAGGACGCCGCGCTGGAACGTCGTTTCCAGCAGGTCCAGGTAAACGAGCCCACCAATCCCGAAACGCTGAAAATACTGCAGGGCATCATCGACCGTTACGAGGCATTCCACTGTGTCCATTACACAGAGGCCGCACTGGCCAGTGCCGTGACACTCGCGGATCGCTATATTTCCGATCGCTTTATGCCGGACAAGGCCGTCGACCTGATTGACGAGGCGGGCGCGAAACTGCGCATCCAGCGTGCCACCGTCAGCCCCGAGATTCGCGAGCTGGACAAAAAGATCGAGGCCATCGACGCCGATAAGGAAACCGCGATTATCGCCGGCGAATATGAAAAGGCCTCGCGCCTGCGCGATGAGGTCAGCACGCTGATTTCCGAGCGCAAGAAACTGATCAAGAAATGGAAAAAGGACGGCGAAGACAATCCCGCCGTGGTGACGCCGTCTGAAATTGCCGAGGTCCTGTCGGTCTGGACCGGGATTCCGGTGTCCGACCTGACCGTCGAGGAAAGCAAGCGCCTGATGCAGCTGGAATCCGAACTGCATAAACGCGTCGTCGGCCAAGACCGGGCAATCGAGGTCGTCAGCCGTGCGATACGCCGCGGTCGTGCGGGGCTCAAGGATCCGCGCCGCCCGGGTGGCAGCTTTATCTTCCTGGGCCCTAGCGGCGTGGGAAAGACCGAGGCCGCCAAGGCCTTGGCAGAGGTCGTATTCGGCAGCGAATCCGCGCTTATCTCGCTCGACATGAGCGAATACATGGAAAAGCACTCCATCTCGCGTCTGGTGGGATCACCTCCGGGATACATCGGATATGACGAGGGCGGTCAGCTGACCGAGCGCGTGCGTCGCCGCCCCTACAGTCTGATCTTGTTCGACGAGATTGAAAAGGCGCACCCGGATGTCTTTAACCTGTTGCTGCAGATTCTGGAAGAGGGCCGTTTGACCGACGGTCAGGGCCGCACGGTGGATTTCCGCAACACCATACTGATCATGACGTCAAACATCGGGGCGCGCAATATCACCAAGGGCGTGACTTTGGGCTTTTCGATGGAGCGCGACGAGTTCAGTCAGGACGCCGTGCGTGACAAGGTGACCAGTGAACTGAAAGACCTGTTCCGACCCGAGTTTCTGAACCGCTTGGACGAGGTCGTGGTGTTTGACGCCCTGACGCGCGATCAAATCGGCGAGATCGTCGACATCATGATCAAGACCACCCAGGACCAGCTGGCTCTGCACGGGCTGTTGCTGCAGCTGACGGATGGCGCGCGGAACTTCTTGGCGGATCACGGATTCGACAAGGCATCCGGTGCCCGTCCGCTGCGTCGCGCGATTCAGCGCTACATCGATGACGTCTTGAGCGAAGAGCTCCTCAGCGGGAAATGGGAGGCAGGCGACGTGATCGAGGCGCTGTTTGACGAAACGGCGGCAGAACCGCGCCTGCGTTTCGAGAAAGTCGAAGGCGCCGAGGGCATCCAACCGGTCGTCGGCGACCTGATGCCCGATGAATCCGCATCAACCCGGACTAAATCGCGTCGACGCACCCCGGCATCCGCCGGATCTGCCGCATAGGCACGCTCACGCAAACACTGCAAGCGGGCAGCACACACGCTGCCCGCTTGTGTTAATTCTAGGTAAATTCTTCATAATTTCTAACTGTATACTGTCGACAGTTTTGGTTTTTTGTGGTATAAACTATACCCATGGGGGGACCTCATCTACCCCCACGCACCCGAGGGCGGTTCTTCCCACCGGACCGCCCTCATTCTCTTGCCAATCATAAAGGCGACGGGAGCGTGGTGCACTGGGCGGTTCTTCCCACCGAACCGCCCTCATTTTTTGCCGCTCACCGATGATTCGTTCAGATTGTCCCTGAATTTCCCGGAAAACCGTTTTGTTATGTTATAACTATATGCATGGGGGGACCTCATCTACCCCCACGCACCCACGGGCGATTCATCCCACCGGATCGCCCGCACTTCTTTTTTTGGGTCTTTCCCCGGGTCTTTATTGTGGTCTTTTGGACCCGGAACCGGTCGTCGATAGTGTCCGGCATATATCCGGCACCTCCCCGGACCACGGGCGCTAACCCCGGATCACTCCGAACCAACCGGGTCGCTATTCACCGATCAGCCAACGGGTGGCACGGAAACGTGCGAGCCCTGCCGACAGCACAAACGATACCACCAACAGTACCGCCCACAGCCCCAAAACAGGCAGCAAACCGGCCCATACACGCGCGTGCGCCGGCAACAGCGCCTGAGCCGCAACCAGCAACAGCGGATGCACGAAATACACTCCGAACGACAGCGCCGACAGGCGCGTCAGCGGACGTTCGATCCGCCGCCAGACAGGCTCCAATGCCACCGCAACGGCGATCATGAACAACAACAAAACAGGGTACTTCAACGTCGCCAGCCAGCGTTTGGGCTGCAACAGGAACAGCGCGGCGGCGGCAGTATCACCGGCCGTGTCCGTTGCCGCTGAATCCGGGCGGTCCGGGCTACCGTCGCCGTCACTTAAGCGATTAACAGTGCGAGTTATCAACTCCCCCCATCGAATTGCCACCCACGCCCCCAGCATCATATGCGGCAGATGCACCAGCAGGTGTACCAACCACGCGTAGACGTCTGACTGCAGCTGTGTTTGCATCCAGGGGTTCACGGCGGGAAACAGCCCGACCTTTATGACCAGCGTGACGACGACCAGCAGCTCCGGGCACCACCGGCGCCACCGCAGCATACGGTCAACCACCGGTGCCATCGCATACAAGGTCAGCAGCATGGGGACGAAATACAGGTGATACCACACGCGCCCGGACAGCAGCCGTAACAACAGCTCACCGATATGTGCGGCGTCACGCGGGACGTCTTGCAGCCAGCCGGTGCGGGCCGCCGGCAACAGCAATGCTGCAACCGCGTATAGCACAAACCACGCCAGATAGGGCAGACCCACCCGAGTCAGGCGTCGGCGCATAAACCGCACGTAGGCGCCGCGTTCGCGCGCGAAGGGGCGGCCCCAAACCAGAATGCCCGACAGAAAGACCAGCAGCGGCACCGTGAAATGCAGCGCCGAATCCAGCGCCGCGACCGCACTGCCGCCGGCACCGCTATCGGTACCGGTCCCGCCGCCCGCAAAGCCGCGGGCCGTCATGCAGGCGTGTATTCCCACCACCGCACACATCGCAACCACGCGCAGCGCGTCATATCCCAGGACTCGTCGTTTGCCGCCGTTTGCCGTCATGCCACCCATTGTCGCATGTCGCCCCGGTCTTTGCCCCATTCCTTGCCGCAATCCCCGCTGCAACCGCGGCTCCGCTCGGCAAATTCCCGCAAAAATACCTGCGGCCCCCTTGACAGCGCCCGCGAAAACCAGCACACTTGAACAGGTATGAAAACGCTGCACACCGATATCACTTCGTTCGAACTGGCATTGCTCGGCCTTCCCTGCCTTATCGCCGGCGGTCTGCTTGTGGGCGATAAGGGGACAGGACACTAAAGGACGGAGCCGGACGAACAGCAGCGTCATTCCCTAAACGATTGATCTGAACGATGACCTGAACGATTGGAACGACTGAACGATTAACATCGTTTGAACATCGTGAAGGTACAGAGGGACGAAGGCTCCGTTGCACAGCGGAGCCTTCATTTTTTGGGCTCGAACACCACCGACGACCACGAAAGGACCGACACGAACCATGACACCGAACAGTGAAAATGTCACCGCACCCGCAGGCGCCCAGGCCCTAAGCCACGTGGGCAACCGCATCCGCACGCTGCGCGAAACGCATCGCGTCACCATCGACCAGCTGGCGGAACGCGCCGGGATGGACGCGGCCGAACTGACCGCCATCGAGGAATCGAACACCGCCCCCAGTCTGTCGCCGCTGATTAAAATCGCGCGCGCACTGGGCATGCGCCTGGGCACGCTGCTGGACGACGACAACGGCATGGGACCTGCAATTACGCGCGCCGCCGACCTGGACAGCGGCAGCAAACGCGGCGCCCTGGAAACCGGCACCAGTGACGCCCCGCTGGATTTCTTCAGCCTGGCAGAGGGCAAAATTAGCCGTCACATGGACCCCTTCATCATCGACGTCGCGCCCAACACACCGCGCAACCTGGACACCCACGAGGGCGAGGAATTCATCTATTGCATGTCGGGCGCCATCAAAATCGAATACGGCAAAGACTCCTACCTGCTGGGCCCGGGCGACAGCATCTACTATGACACCGTCGTGCCCCATCAGGTCCGCGGCGCGGGCGACGGCATTTCGCGCATCCTGGCCTGCGTCTACACGCCGGCATAAGGGGGGGAGTCAGATGTCTACACCTGATTACACAATCCCGGTCAACCTGGCGGTCCACCGCGCGGTTGCTGAAAAACTGGGTCGCGACCTGTCGGTCTACGAGGAACCGGACATCGTAAAGGCGCAACCGCGCTACACCGGCCCCTTCACCGATCTGACGATCGGCGCGTTCCTGGAAAAAGAGGTCGCCGAACATCCCGACCGGGACTTTCTGGTCATGCCCGACCGGGGGCTGCGCTGGTCATATGCCGAATTCAACGACCGGGTGAACGCGCTGGCAAAGGGCCTGTTGGCCATCGGCATGAAAAAGGGAATGCACCTGGGCGTGTGGGCGCGTAACGTGCCGGATTGGCTGACCTTTATGTATGCCTGCGCGAAAATCGGCGTGGTGTTCGTGACCATGAACAGCGCCTATAAAAGCCACGAGCTGGCATACGTGCTGGACCAGTCCGACATGGATGCGCTGGCCGTCATCGATGCCTTCCGCGATGTCGATTACGTCGAGACCATCCGCGAGCTGGTACCCGAATCAACCACGCAGCCGCGCGGGTATCTGCACAGCGAACGCTTCCCATTTTTGAAATGGCTGATTTACATGGGACCGGAGAAGCATCGCGGCTTTTTCAGCATGCCGGAACTGCTGCTGCTGGGCGAACACACCGATGATGTGGCGGTGATGGAGGCGTTGGCGGATACGCACCCCGACGACGTGATCAACATGCAGTACACCAGCGGCACCACCGGCTTTCCCAAAGGCGTGCAGCTGTCGCACAGAAATATTTTGAATGACGGCTACTTTATCGGCGAACGCCAGCATTTCACCGGCGCGGACCGAGTCTGTCTGCCTGTGCCGCTGTTCCATTGTTTTGGTTGCGTGCTGGGCATGATGGCGATTCTGACCCACGGGGCGACACACGTCATGCTGGAGGAATTCAACGCATTTCTGGTGTTGTCCGCCATCGAAAAGGAACGCGCGACGGCTGTCTACGGGGTACCGACCATGTTCATCGCCGAACTGGACCACCCGGCATTCGACAGCTTTGACCTGACCAGCCTGCGAACCGGCATCATGGCGGGCTCGACCTGCCCGATCGAGACTATGCGGCAGGTCATGGACCGCATGCACATGCCCGAAATCACCATCAGTTACGGGCTGACCGAAACCAGCCCGGTGTTCATCATGAGCCACGCCGACGACACCGCCGAGCGCAAGGCCGAAACCATCGGCACGGTCATGCCGCACGCCGACGTGCGTGTCATCGACCCCGAAACCGGAAAGATCTGTGGTCCGGGCGAGGTGGGCGAGCTGTGCTGCCGGGGATACCAGGTCATGAAGGGCTACTATAAGATGCCCCAGGCCACGGCAGAGGCCATCGACGCGGACGGGTTTTTGCATTCCGGCGACCTGGGGTGGTATGACGAAGAGGGTTACTATCGCGTGTCGGGTCGCATCAAAGACATGATCATCCGCGGTGGAGAGAACATATACCCGCGCGAGATCGAGGAGTTTCTCTATACGCTCCCCGAAATCAAAGACGTCCAAGTGGTGGCCGCCCCGGACGGCAAATACGGCGAGCTGCCGGCCGCGTTCATCATCTTGAATGAAGGCACCGAACTGACCGAAACGGATGTCAAAGAGGCCTGCTACAAGCGCATGGCACGGTTCAAGGCACCGAAATACGTGCTGTTTGTCGACGAATTCCCGCTGACGACTTCGGGGAAAATTATGAAGTTCAAGATGCGTGAAATGATAGCGGAAATGTTGGCAAATGGTGAAATCGAGGCCGCGCCCACCTATGATACAATTGCCGCACAATGAGTGCGCAGAGGTAACATTAGGACGACTGCGGGGCTCCGGAACGAACGATAGAACGAACGACAGAAAGGTACGAGGATGTCACAGAGATTTTTCCGGGTGAAGTTTGCATCGGCGCTGCTGTGTGTGTGCGTGTGCGCCGCGGTGCCTGCATTGGCGGCTGCGGCAGAGCCGATCAAGCCGGGTGTCGTGGTGACCATCGCGACGAAAAGCGGCCTGAAAAAGGTCAAGGCCGGCGGCTTGTTGCCCGCCGAGCTCAAGGCGAAACTGGCGAAATACACGCTGAAAAAGGCGCCCTCGTACCTGTATTTCACCGAGCGTGACTACACGAAAAAGGTCAAGACCGGGGACCTGAAGATGAAGCCGTCCGTGTCAAGTCTGGTGCAACAGGCATCCGTTGCGGCAACCGACACGGCCATCGGCGGCAAGTACGTGACGGCTGCCGCCGAAAAGAAACTGGCCAGCCGCATCAAGTCGCTGGCAAAGAAGGTCAAGGTCAAGGCGAAATCCGCAAAAGTCGCCGGCGGTGGCAAGGTCAAGAACCTGGGTGGCCGCACGCTGGATCAGGCAAAAGCACTGAAGGCGGCCGTAAAGGCGCTGAACAGTTACGGCACGGGCAAGGCGAAAAAGCCCAAGGTGTTGGCAGCGCCGATTATCCGGTCAAAGCCCAAGATGACCGGGCGCAGCGGCAAGGGCAAGGTGTTGGTGTCCACGCTGACCTCGCGGCGCGTGTACCTGTTCAAGGCTAACAAGCTGGTGGCGGAATACGGAATCTGCATCGGCATGCCGGGATATGCGACCCCGACCGGTACCTACCGGGTCGCACGGAAAGCCAAAAACCCCACCTGGCGCAATCCGGGTGCCGCCTGGTCACAGGGTATGGCGGAAAGCATCAGCGGTCCCTATGGTCCGTTGGGTAAACGCGCGCTGTACCTGACGAAGAACGGTCGCGACATCGGCATCCGTTTTCATGGGACCTACAAAAGCTACTCGATTGACAAGGCGCAGTCACACGGTTGCATGCGTCTAAAGAACGCAGACATCGTCAAGCTGTACCCGAAGGTACCGGTGGGTACCCTGGTCACGGTCGTCAAATAACTCATGGCGGTAAATCCGGTCACCGTTCCCGCAGGTTCGCGCGTCGTCGTGGTGGTATCCACCGGCGCTTTGGACGCCGATGCACTGCAGGCGATAGAAACAGACGACCTGACGATGCCCGATGTCTTGGGCATGAGCCAGGGGGCGGCGCTGGAAGCCGTCTCGCGCATTCGGCTGCGCCCGCGCGTGATATACGACTATCACGAGACCCTGCGCAAAGGCAGCGTTATGGCACAGCATCCGGCGTCGGGCACGCGCGTATCGCCCGACTTGGAGTCGCTGCTGCTGGTTTCCAGCGGGCCGTCCATCAATGAACGTGTCCCGGTGAACCTGCCGAATGTGGTGGGAATGAGTGAATCCGATGCGGCAGCCCGTCTGCGCGCGGCCGGCCTGTCCCCCCAGTTCGTGCACGAGAAATCCGCCACGGTACCGGCGGGCTTGGTATCGGCTCAGATACCGGACGAGGCGTCCCTGGCCGTGCGTCCCAAATCGCGCGGTTGGATCGCCTGGCTGCTGATTGCGCTGTTGGTAATCGTGCTTGCGGTCTTCGGGATACCCTACCTCAGCCGCAGTTTCCGTTCACAAACGCCCGCGGACCAAGGCGTCACCCAGGTCAAGGTCCCCGATGTCGTGGGAAAGCAATTGGATGACGCGACCACAGCCATTCAGGACGCCGGGTTAAAGGTCGGAACGATTGTCTATGTGGAAGCCACGTCCGGCAAAAAGTCGGGTACTGTGACCGCCTCGACTCCGGCAGCGGGCCAATCGGTCGCCGCCGATTCTCCGGTGATTTTGGAGGTCGTCGGTAATGCGCCGGCCGATCAGCCCGACAATGGGACGAAAGTGATCGAGGAAACCGCGACCGTCCCCGATGTGTCCGGTCTGACCGAAAAGGCCGCGCGCAAGGCCTTGGATGCAGCCGGTTTCAAGGTGTCGACGATCGACAGCCCGTCCGAAACGGTGAAGTCGGGCATGGTCATCACCCAGAGTCCTGCCGCCGGGGCTGCGGTCTCGCCCAAGAGCACGGTGGTTATCGTGCTGTCATCGGGGGCTCCGGCAGACCCCACCACTGTGGACGTGCCCGAGGTTGTGGGACTGCCCGTGGCTGACGCAACCCAGACCCTGCAGAACTTGGGACTGGTGGTCAAGCTGACGCCCGATGGCGCGGCAGGAAACGTCACCGAGCAAGTACCCGCACAAGGCTCGACGGTACCCAAGGGCAGCGTCGTCATCCTGACCGTCGCCGGCGACGACACAAACACCCCACCATCTACTGATACCCAGCAGTAATCATGTCCTCACCGGCACCGTTGACGGTCGCCGGTATACCGGTGGCTGTCATTCCGTGGGCGTCGTAGGCGGGCGCGGCAATCTACCGGCCGGGTTGCAATCCTCAAACGTCATTGCGAGCCCGCCGTAGGCGGGCGCGGCAATCCGTCCGTTCGTGCAATCGCGTTGCTACCGCTGTCCGCGCCCTTGCTATAATATTTCCTATGAAATTACTCGGAATAATAGCGGCAGGTGGTAGCGGTACCCGTTTGGGGCACGCGGGCGGCAAGCAGCTGCTGCCGCTGGCGGGTCGTCCCGTTGCGGCCTGGGCCGCCGATGCCTTGGCTCGCGCGTGTGCCATTGACGAGGTGGTCATCGTCTGTGACCCCGATCGCTTGGTGGACTACACCCAATCGATCCTGTCCGCATTGCAAACGGATAAACCGGTGACCTTCGTCGCCGGCGGCAACACACGCGCCGAATCGGTCGTCGCCGGCCTGTACGCGGCGCGCGAACTGGGTGCCGACTACGTCGCGATTCATGACGGTGCCCGCCCGCTGCTCGACCCGGCTGACACAGACGCGCTGGTCGCGGCTTTGCTCGATGCGCCTGCATATGCGGGTGCTGCACTGGCCTATCCCGTGACCGACACCATCAAATGCATCGAACCTGTCACAGTGGCCGCACCCGGCAACCGCCACGCTGCGACGGTCACGCACACGGCGGATCGCAGCAGCTATTGGCAGGTGCAGACCCCCCAACTGTTTGCGACCGACACGATAATCGACGCGTATGAAACCGCTGCTGCAAACGGTTTTTCCGGCACCGACGACGCATCATATGTCGAGGCGACCGGCGGCACCATACTGCTGATACAGGGGCGGCGCAGCAACATCAAGGTCACCGAACCGGACGACCTGCTTGTGGTCGAGCCGCTGTTGCAGCAGCGCAATACCATGTGGAAGGCACGGTGATGACAAAATGAACCGCATCGGTCTGGGCTATGATGTGCACGCATTCGCCGACGCGGACGCCGGCCGCCCGTTGATCCTGGCCGGTGTCAACGTGCCGTACGCGCGCGGGCTTGCGGGCCATTCGGACGCCGATGTGGTGGCGCATGCGCTGGCAGACGCTTTGTTGGGGGCTGCCCGCGCGGGGGATATCGGGGAGTATTTCCCCGACACTGATTCGACCTGGGCAGGCGCTGATTCTCTGGACCTGCTGGCGCGTGTGGCTGAAATTGTCCGCGAACGCGGGCTTGAACCGGTGGACGCCGACATCGTCATTATCTGCGAACGACCGAAACTGGCACCTTACCGGGATGATATGCGCGCAAACCTGGCGCGGGCGATGGGGCTGG
The DNA here is from genome assembly GCA_031272275.1 of Actinomycetes bacterium. Lineage (GTDB taxonomy): Bacteria > Actinomycetota > Coriobacteriia > WRKU01 > WQUG01 > JAISUC01. The sequence continues at coordinate 21,888 of JAISUC010000021.1, forward strand.
ATGTGTCCGCTGTCGGCCTGAAGGCGACGACGACCGAGCGGCTGGGTTTCACGGGGCGCGGCGAGGGGATTGCCGCCCAGGCGGTGGTGTTGGCACGATGTAGGTGTTAAGGGCGCGACGGGACGCGCTCCCCCTATTTATCAGCCATCACCGCTTGAGCGAAAGGAACACGACGATGTTTACCACAATCAAAGACGCGGTCAGCGCCATCAAGGAACGCGATCCGGCCGCGACCAATACCCTGTCCGCACTGATTAACTACCCCGGGCTGCATGCGCTGCTGTTTCATCGCTGGCACCACTGGTTGCACGTACACGGGCTGCGGTTTTTGGCGCGCTGGGGCAGCCAGGTGGCGCGTTGGCTGACCGGCATCGAGATACACCCCGGCGCCACCATCGGCAGACGCTTTTTCATCGACCACGGTATGGGCGTGGTGATCGGCGAGACCACGATTATCGGCGATGACGTGACGCTGTATCAGGGCGTGACGCTGGGCGGCACCGGCAAGGAAACCGGCAAGCGCCACCCGACGCTGCTGAACGGCGTGACGGTGGGGGTGGATGCGATTGTGCTGGGCGCCATCACGTTGGGCGAGCGCTGCAAAGTGGGTGGCGGTGCCGTGGTGGTCCATGACGTGCCTGCGGATTGCACCGTGGTGGGGATTCCGGCGCGTGCGGTGATACGTCGCAGTGCCGAGGAACGCGACCGGTTGCGCAGGACGCGGAACTTGGTCGCGCCCGAACTGCCGCACGAGGATTTGCCGGACCCGATCATCGACGTGTTCGCAACGTTGCTGGCGCGCATCAAGCGGCTGGAAGGGCGCTGTGGCGTGCCGCTGGAACGCGACCCGGTGGACACGGAAAGCTACCTGTTCGAGATCGAGCAGATCGCAGACACCATGTTTCAGGACGGCGCCGGTATTTAGACCTCGAGTAGACAGGAACGAATTTGAGCGAGTCAAAAAAAGCTGCAAAGCTTTTATTGATCTCGCTCATATGGTCGAAACAGAAAGTACAGAAAAGTATTGTAGGTTCAGTGGGCGAGCGAGCCGAAAAAACCTGTGATAGGTTTTTATTGATCTCGCTCGCCTGCTGCAAGTTCAGCGACAGCGGAATTGTGATGTGGTCGATCAACGGGCGAGGTCGAGGAGTGTGAGTGGTTCTGCGAGGTAAGCGGGCTGTAGCCCGTGTCCGAGCACGGTTCCGAAACACGACAATGACATTCGCCCGTTCAGCGACCACATCCGATCACATAGGAAACGAGCCTCTTACTGAGGCCCGTTTCCCGACTGATGAGGGGAACCCTGTTTATCGCCAAGCCGGTGCGTGCGACTTGACCCTTCGCGCACAGGATCCCATGCACCTAAATCGTAGCCGACATACCGCGCGTCAAAGGTTTTATCCTATACATCCCCCCGAATAATCCTTGCTATACTACGGATATGAAGATTTACAATACCATGACCCGCACAAAGGAAACCTTCGTACCGCGCGAGCCCGGGCGCGTCGCAATGTACGTCTGTGGACCGACCGTCTACAACTACATTCACATCGGTAACGCGCGCACATTCCTGTCCTTCGACGTGATTCGCCGCTACCTGACTTGGCGCGGTTTTCAGGTGACCTTCATCCAAAATATCACCGATGTCGACGACAAAATCATCCGCCGCGCCGCCGAAGAGGCGCGCGAACCGTCCCAGGTGGCTGACGACTATACTCGCGCCTTCATCGACGAGATGCGCGCGCTGGGGGTTGCCGACCCCACGATTCGCCCCTTTGCGACGGCGATGATTCCGGCGATGATCGACATGATCCGGCGCCTGATCGACACCGACCACGCTTACGTGGCCGGCGATCGTGACGACAGCGCGGACACCGACGGTTCCGCACCCGACAGCCCCGCTGCCCCCGCCGGCGACGTGTATTTTTCCGTGCGCTCATTTCCCGATTACGGCAAGCTGTCCGGCCGCAACGTCGACGAACTCCGCCATGGCGCGCGCATCGCGGTCGACGAACGCAAACGCGACCCGCTGGATTTCGCCCTGTGGAAAGCCGCAAAGCCCGGCGAACCGGCCTGGAACAGCCCCTGGGGCCCGGGACGTCCCGGCTGGCACATCGAATGTTCCGCCATGTCGGCAGACGAACTGGGCCTGCCCTTTGACATCCACGGCGGCGGCGTGGACCTGATATTCCCGCACCACGAAAACGAAATCGCCCAATCCGAGGCCGCGACCGGAACCCGCATGGCAAACTACTGGCTGCACGGCGGCATGCTGCAAACCGGCGGCGAAAAAATGAGCAAATCCCTGGGCAACTTCCTGCTGCTGCACGACGTGCTGGAACGCTATGAACCGGCCGTCATCCGCCTGTTGATGCTGCAAACGCACTACCGCAGCCCCATCGAGTTCTCCGACGAACGCCTACAGGAAACCCGCAGCACCTTGGATCGCATCCGCGGCTTCCTGGACCGCGCGCGCAGGACACAGACAATAGGGCGGGGGAGCACGTCCCGCACCGACGATTTGAGTGCGGCTGTTACCGCGGCCCGCGACAAGTTCGTGACCGAAATGGACGACGACTTTAACGCGGCCGGTGCCCTGGCGGCTCTGTTCGAGTTGATACGGTACGGCAACCGGTATCTGGATGCGCTGCAGACAGCGGGCGATACCGGTGATACGGCTGATGCAGGCGACGACGGTGCCACCGCCACCGACGCAAGCGCCGCCGCACCCGCCACCGACGCTCCCGACACGGCGCTGCAATCCGTCACCGACACTTTGGTCGAACTGCTGGATGTCTTAGGCATTGACCCGACGCCACCGGCAGACACTGCCGCAGACGCCCCCGATGCGCAGGCGCAACAGCTGCTGGAACAGCGCAGCGCCGCACGTGCCGCCAAAGATTGGGCGCGTGCCGATGCGATTCGCGACGACCTGGACGCACGGGGCTACACCATCGAAGACACCGCGGCAGGCCCCCGCCTGGTCCGCAAACAACCGGCGTAAACTCGCCTGCGCACCTATGTATCTGGAAGGAAAAAACGCCGTACTGGAAGCCCTTCGGGCAGGCACCCCCTTGCAGCAACTGTTGCTGTTCGACGGCGCGCGCCCGGACGGTGCCCTGAACGAAATCGTCCGCCGCGCCGGACAGGCGTCTGTTCCGGTCACCCGTATGTCGCGCCGCAAACTGGACGAGCTCAGCGAACGCGGCAAACACCAGGGCGTGATGGCACAGGTCGCACCGTTCGAATACACTCCGCTGCCGCGTATTCTGGATGCGGTCGATACCGTGGCAAACGCCCTCATTATCGTGCTGGATCACGTGGTCGATCCGGTCAATGTCGGTGCCATCGCCCGTACGGCCGAGGTCGTGGGCGCCGCCGCCCTGGTCATCGCCGATCGTCGGGCGGCCGCCATCACGCCTGCGGCGCACAAAGCCGCAGCCGGTGCCTTGAACCATCTGCCTGTCGCGCGCGTCACCAACATCACGCGCGTCATCGAACAATTGCAACAGGCGGGATTCTGGGTCGCGGGTGCCGACGGCAGCGCCGACACACTTGCCTGGGATGCCGCACTGACCGGAAAAATCGCCCTGGTCATGGGCTCCGAGGGCACGGGACTGGCGCGTTTGGTGCGTGAACGCTGTGACTTTCTGGTGAAACTGCCCCAGCACGGCAGGATCGGGTCGTTGAATGTCTCCCAGGCGACCTGTGCGTTGGCATACGAATGGCTGCGTCAGAACCGTGTGACCTGATGGGACGCACTCCCCCATATGTGCGTGATGCAGGCACACATCGCCACCTACACGGGGAATCCTGATGGCACGCAGCCACCTGATAATCGACGGCTACAACGTTATTTTCCAAGCGGAACCCTATGCCGCATTCGCTCGCGACGGGCAATGGGACCGCGCCCGCGATGCGCTGATATCAGACGTCGCAAGCTACGTGCGCCCCGGTTTTCGGGTGACGGTGGTGTTCGACGGGACGACCAACCCGCGCCCTGTGCGCGAACCACAGCGTATGTTGGGGGTCACAGTGCTCTTTTCCGCGCACGGACAGACGGCCGACGCGGTCATCGAGCGGCTGGCTCAGGAATCGCGCGGACGCGGGGATGCGGTCGAGGTCGTGACCGGCGACGCCATCGTGCAATGGACCGCGCTGGGACCGGGCGTCGTACGCCGCAGCGTGCGCGAGTTCATCGACCAGCTGCAACACGGCTATGGGGACTGGGAGCGCGAACGCGATGCGCCCGCGAAACGCTCGACCTTGGAAACCCGCGTCAGCCCCGCCGCGCGTGACCTGCTGCGCCGCATCCGCGAGGGTGACTGAGCGAACACGAACCGAACGCGCGCCTCATCACCCCACGTCTCGGCGCCGCACCTCACCCCACGCCCAAGCGGTATTCCGTCCGTGTCGTGAACGGGCGCTCGGGTGTCAACGTGCACTGCGGAAAGCCGGGGTGGTTCGGGGCATCCGGCCAAAACTGCGTCTCCAGACAAAAAGCCGAATGCGGGGCGTAAAACTCCCCCTGTTTACCCGGACGTACGGTATCGCCCCGGTTGAACGTGTACAGTTGCAGACCCGGCAGGTCGGTATAGACCTCCAGCACGCGCCCGGTGTTGGGCTCGTATGCCATCGCGACCTGCCGAAAGCCCTCGCCGTTCAGGCAATAGTTCTGGTCGTAGCCGCCACAGGCGACCAGCAGCGCATCATCGGCCATGATGTCGCGCCCGATGGCTTTGCAGCGGCGGAAATCATAGGCACCGCCGGCAACCGCGCCCACGTCCGCCAGCTCGCCGGTGGGAATCAGATCCGTGTCGACGACCGTCAGATATTCCGCGTTGATTTCAAGCATCGTGTCCAGCACCGTATGCGCCGCATCCCCCGACAGGTTGAAAAACGCGTGATTGGTCGGGTTAAAGGGACAGTATTCATCGCATATCGCGCGGTAATCGATCCGCAGCGTCACCGCTTCCTCGTCGTCACCGGGCGGCAACAGGCTATAGGTGACCTCGACGCGCATCGTTCCGGGAAAATAGCTCTCGCCATCCGGCGACACATAGCTGAAGCACACGGCCGGCGCGTCCCCGTCGCGCACCGATTCGACCTCGAACAACACCTGGTGAAAGCCCTCATTCCCGCCGTGCAGATTGTGCGCCCCGTCGTTGCGGTCCAGCCGATAGACGGCACCGCCCGCCGGCATCAGCGCGTTGCCGATGCGATTCGCAAACCGCCCGATGCACGCGCCCTGATAGTCTGCGCCCAGGTAGCCCGCCAAGTCGGCGCGCCCCAACACAATGTCGGCGCACACCCCGTCACGGTCCGGCGCCGTCAGTCCGATCACGCGCGCCCCGTACGCGATTACCTCCAGCGTCACATCCCCGCAGCGCAACGCGAACGCCCGCACCGCCCGCCCGTCGGGCAACGTCCCGAACTGCCGCTCATGTATCTGCGCCATCGCTCCTCCTCAATCCCCGTCCGGAAATGCCCCGAATCGGATGGACTCACGGCAAACCCAATCTCGCTTTGCCACCTGCTCGTATTGTACAATTGCCATTCTGCACGCAACGCAATTCAGGTAACCCGGAAGCAGGGGGAGTACGTCCCAATGTCCATGTGTGTCCCATACGCCGTCGGTATTGATGTCGGCGGAACCAAGCTCGCGGCGGCGCTGGTCGCACGTGACGGTGCGATCACGGCTCGTACCTTTCAGTTGACGCCCACCGGTATCGACGCCGCCGGCTTGCTGCGGCTGTTGGGGGACTTGGTGGCACAGGTAACCGGGGACGTGGCGCCTGCTGCTATCGCCGGCATCGGACTGGCGCTGCCGGCATTTATCGACTATCCCGCACAACGGGTGATGCACTGCGTGAACCTGCCGCTGGATGCTGCCGGTGGTTGCGACGTAGCGGCCGAACTGGCGCGCGCCACAGGGCTTACCGTGACCATCGACAACGATGCGAACGCCGCCGCAATCGGCGAGGGCACCTGGGGTGCCGCGCGCGATGTGCGTGACTTCATCATGGTGACGCTGGGTACCGGTGTGGGCGGCGGACTGGTTTTGGACGGCAAGCCCTACCGGGGATGGCGCGGTCTGGGTGCGGAGTTGGGTCATATCGTGGTGAATTGCGACGATGACACGCCCTGTCCCTGCGGCGGCGTCGGGCACTTGGAGGCCTATGTGGCGCGACCGGCGCTGACTCGGGCTGCGCGTTTGGCAGCCACCGGCCCACAGGGCGGTGCGCTGATGCGGGCCTGTGGCGGTGACGCGTCCGGCCTGGATGCCGAAATGCTGCTGGATGTGGCAGACGGCGGGGACCCTGCCGCCACCGCGGTCCTGTCCCGGGCAGGCAGCGTACTGGGCACAGCGTTGTCCGGATTGGTCAATCTGTTGAACCCGCAGATGATCGTCATCGGCGGGGGACTGGGCATGCGTGCCGACAGCCTGTTTGCCGCGGCGGATGCGCAGCTGCGCGCGTGTGCTCCCCCGGCTTTGGGGGATCTGCAGCTGGTGCGCGCACAGCTGGGAAATGACGCCGGTCTGTTGGGGGCTGCGGCGTTGGCGTTTCAGCGGACGGACGGAGCCGAGAGCGCGGCGGATACGGCGGCGGGAACGGTGAACGCGCACACGAACACGAACACGGATACGAACACAAACACGAACACAAACACGAACAGGACGGATGCATGAGCGCAGTCAAGCTGCTGATGGGAAACGAGGCGATCGCACTGGGTGCTCTGCGCGCAGGCGTGCGTGTGTGCACGGGATACCCCGGCACGCCCTCCAGCGAGATTCTGGAAACCATCGCGCGTGAACATCCGGCGGGCGTGCATTATGAATGGTCGGTCAACGAAAAATCCGCGCTGGAGCTTGCGGCCGGTGCCGCCCAGTCAGGCGCGCGCAGCATGGTCACCATGAAACAGGTGGGGCTGAACGTGGCATCCGACCCGCTGATGAGCCTGAATTACACCGGTGTGGCAGGCGGCCTGGTGGTGGTGGTGGCAGACGATCCGGGCCCCATTTCGTCGCAGACCGAACAGGATTCGCGGCGTTTCGCGCAGTTCGCGCGTCTGTGCTGCTTTGACCCGGCGACGCCTGAAGAGGCCTATCTGATGATGGAACAGGCCTTTGAGCTCAGCGAACGCATCGGGCGCCCGGTGGTTCTGCGCCCCACGACGCGGGTCTGCCACAGCTATTCGACCGTGCAGATGCGCCCCCGTGTGGACCGGTGCGTTCCTTCCGGTTTTCAGAAAGACGACAGTCGGTGGGTGATCTTTCCGCGATTGGCGTATGCGAACAAGCTGCAAATCGAGCAGGCGCTGGCAGACCTTGCGGCGTCCCGTCCGCCGATGGTGGGGGACACGTACCTGCAGGCGCCCGCCGCCGCAGCCGGTGGCGAACGCATCGGCATTGCTGCGGGCGGTGTCACTTGGCAGTACCTGTTAGAGGCACTCGATCTGCTGAAAGACGCGCTTGCCGTCCGACCGGCCCTGTTGAAGGTCGGGGTCTACCCGCTGGCACAGGGGCAGTGCCGGGAATTCCTGTCCGCCTGCGACCGCGTCTTGGTGCTCGAGGAACTGGATGCTGTGATCGAGGACGCGTTGGCGCTGCTTGCGGCGCGCAGCTGCCTCAATACGCGGGTGTGCGGCAAGCGCACCGGCGACAGTTTCCTTGCGGGCGAAGCGAGTGTCGCGGGAATCTGTGACCTGCTGACGGCGTTCATTCCGGGTGCCGGCGGCGTGTCCGCGCCTACTCGGCATGACATCCCCGCACCGCCGCTGCCGCAACGCCCGCCGGTGCTCTGTGCGGGCTGCCCGCATCGCGGGTCGTTCTTTGCGGTGAAATACGCGATGCGCGGACGGCGCATCACCTGCAGCGGCGACATCGGCTGCTATACCTTGGGTAATGCCGCGCCGCTCGCGATGGTCGACACCTGTCTGTGCATGGGCGCGGGTATAACCCAGGCACAGGGCATCGCGGTGGTTGATAACCTGATACATAACTCAGAGGAAGCCCCCGTCCACTTCGCATTCATCGGCGACTCCACCTTTTTGCACACCGGTGTTGCAGGACTGATGAACGCCGCGTGGAACGGCCACGATATTGTGGTCTGCATTCTGGACAACTCGACCACTGCGATGACCGGCGGTCAGCCGCATCCCGGTATGGGCAGGCGCCTGGACGGCAGTCCCGCCCCGGTCATCGACATCGAATCGGTCTGCCGCGCCGCCGGCGCCGACCGGATCTATCGCGCGAACGCCTTCGATTTCACCGGCAGCGTCGACATCGTACAGCGCGCGGCGGCGGACAGCGGCGTGCGCGTGATTATCTTTTCCGGTCCCTGCATCAACTTGGTCCCGCGCGGCACACCGCTGACCGTAACGCAATCCTGCACCGGCTGCGGTCGCTGCACGGCGCGCCTGGGTTGTCCCGCGCTCTCGATGCTTCCCGCTGACGGAACCGCACCCGCCCGCGCCCAGGTTGACGCGGTCCTCTGTACCGGCTGCGGGCTGTGTGCGCAGATCTGTCCCGCCGGCGCGCTCGTTTCCACCTCGCAAAATCGGGGTGATGGCGCATGACGACCGGACGCAGCACAACGAACGTCCTGATAGCCGGCGTCGGCGGCCAGGGAACCGTGCTTGCCGCACGGTTGGTGGGGTCTGCGGCACTCGCGTCGGGTCTGCAGGTCCGCGGCAGCGAAACCATCGGCATGGCACAGCGCGGCGGCAGCGTGGTCAGCCATCTGCGCTTGGGGCATGATATCGCATCCCCGCTGATAGCCCCCGGCACCGCAGACGTGCTGATCGCCTTCGAACCCGGCGAGGCTGCACGTGCCGCCGCCTACCTGAAGCCGGACGGTGTCTTGGTCGCGTGCGACCGCGCCATCATTCCGGCCGTCGCTGCCGATTACGCGCCGCGCGATACACGGGCTTGGCTGCGGGACGCACTCCCCCATGTATATCTGTTGGATGGCGAGGCGATTCTGCGGACCTGCGGTGCGCGTGCGCTGAACGTGGTGTTGTTGGGCGCGACCGTGCAGCTGGGGTGTCTGCCCTTTGGTGCCGATGCGCTGGCAGATGCCATCCGCGCGCGGCTGCAGCCACAGTTCCATGATATGAACCTGCGCGCGCTGAACTACGGTGCCGAACTGGTCGCCGTCGCCGCTTCTGTTGTCCCCGACCCTACACCCGACGCCCCAGCCGACGCTCCCACCGACGCCCCACCCGGAAGGCAGGAACCCGCCCATGCAGATGACTGATGAGATGCTCTCGGCCGTGCGCGCCAGCATCCGCCACGCAAAGAACAGCGAATTCTACCGGCGCCACTACGCCGACATCGAGCCCGACGACATTAAGACGCTCGCGGATTTCCGCCGGCTGCCCTTCACCGACAAAGAGGATCTGCGCGGCGCATACCCGCTGGGACTGTGTGCGGTGCCGACCGATGAAATTGTGCGGATTCATTCGTCCAGCGGCACCACCGGCACCCCGGTGATTATCCCCTACACCGCCCGCGACGTGCACGACTGGGCGGTCATGTTCAAGCGCTGCTATGAAACGGCCGGCATCACGCGCGCCGACCGCATCCAGATTACGCCCGGTTACGGCCTCTGGACGGCGGGCATCGGGTTCCAACTGGGGGCAGAGCTGCTGGGCGCGATGGCGGTCCCGATGGGGCCGGGCAACACCGACAAACAGCTGCGGATGATGATGGACCTGCGCTCGACGGTGCTTTGCGCGACTTCGTCGTATGCGCTGCTCTTGGCCGAAGAAATCGAACGGCGCGGGGTGCACGACAGCATCTGCCTGCGCAAAGGGGTGATCGGCTCCGAGCGCTGGGGCGAAAAGATGCGCCGGCGCATCGCGAACGAACTGGGCGTCGATCTGTACGACATCTACGGCCTGACCGAAATCTACGGACCGGGCATCGGGATCAACTGCGACTGCCAGGACGGCATGCACATCTGGACCGACTACATGTACTTCGAGATCATCGACCCCAAGACGGGGGAGTGCGTCCCGGACGGTGAATCGGGCGAAATCGTCATCACGACCCTGAAAAAAGAGGGCGCGCCGCTGATTCGTTACCGCACGCACGACCTGTCACGCGAGATTGCAGGCAGCTGTCCCTGTGGCAGTGATTACCCGCGCTTGGCGGCGATTATCGGCAGGTCGGACGACATGGTAAAGGTCAAGGGGACCATCATCTATCCCAGCCGCATCGACGAGTTTCTGGCCGGGCTTGCCGGAGCCAGCAGCGAATACCAGGTCATGATCGATCACTTGAACGGGCGTGACCAGCTGACGCTCTTTTTCGAAACCGCCGTGGCGGAGGGGCCCGATCGCGCGCAACTGCAAAAGGCGGCCGAGGCCGGTTTCAAACAGGCGCTGGGTATTACCGCAAAGACCAAGCCGGTCAGTATCGGTGACCTGCCCCGCAGCGAGAAAAAGACGACGCGTATATTCGACAACCGCTACTAGGGCTTAGGGGCGCGTTCGTTATCCGCCTGTGCGGCATATGGCTCGACTCGCGTAACCGACGTCATTGCGAGCATCGCGATAGCGATGCGTAGCAATCCACCGGTGCGGGCATCTGCCCGCCCACCGACGTCATTGCGAGCCCGCCGTAGGCGGGCGTGGCAATCCACCGGTGCGGGCATCTGCCCGCACCGGATCAATGACTCGGATGCGCGCGAGGGCGCAACCTCAAAATATCCCCCCGTAGGTCGCATTAACAGATGTGTACAGCGCGGTCGTCGGATCTGCTCCGGTTAACCGTTCATCGCTCATCGCCCGCAACCCCGGCTCAACAAAAGGCGGGCTCATCCGCGTCTCGCATCGCCGCCATCGTCACACTGTTTCCCGGCGCGCGAAAAATAATTTTACACTTCTGAGAATTGGCTGGTTTTGTGTTTGACCGTTTGTGCCCGCGGTGCCAGAATGGCTTCTTGTCGCTCGAATCGGTCACGGATGGCGCCCTGCGCGCGCCTTTGCAGCCGGACACCGGCGGGTGACGCACCCGTCACTGTCCACCCCGACCCCACGAAAGGCACCCCACACCCATGACCACCGTCCTTACCCGCTCGCACAGCACATCACGCGAAATCTGTGAAGCTCTGAACGTCCCCGCCGACGCTCCCGCATCAGCTATGCTGGTGCGCCTGGCACAACTGGCAACCGACCAGATTCGCAATCACGCGCACGCAGAGGCCACGATCAGCCTAGACACTGCCTTGCAGTTGGTGCGTGCATCCGGGCAAAGCACGGCAGAGGCGGCACTGTTGCGTCGGCGCATCCTCTGTCATCTGGCGCTCTCGAACACCGACAGCCTGATGACGGATTACGAACAACTGGTGCGGATTACCCGCACTGCCGGCGTCACCGTCGATGAACTGCCGCTTGCCGAAAGTCTCTTGGGCGCGCGGGTGTTTGAAAGCTGCGGCAAAACGGACGACGCCCTCAATATGGCACTGAACGCGCTGGATCGGTGTTCCAATTCCGCCGAATTCGCCCTCTGCCAAACCATCGCCTGCCGCTTCGATTTGGCAATCAGCGGGGATGCACACGGTGTGGTTGAGTGCCTCTTACCCCTGGCAGCTGCCATCACGGGTACCACCGCAGGCACAGCCGACCTCGGGTCGATCGCGCCGCGGACTGCACAGCGGATGCTCAAGGCCACGCTCGCCTACGCGTGTCTCTGTATCGGCAGACCGCGTCGTGCCGAGTCCTTTATCGAAGACATCGATCATCCGGCCTCACTTGCCGACATCGAGATGCTGGTTACGCACGCGCTCCATGCGATCGCCGTCGGTGACTTCAGTCGTGCGGCCCGTTTGTGTCGGATTGCGCTCGCGGCGGACTCGGGTGCCTCTCGCGGTGAATGCAGCGAGGTGCTCTATAAAAGTTGCCTCATCTTGCAGGCCACCGGCCAGCGGCGCGAGGCAAAGGTCGTCGCCGAGGAACTGTCCGAGGTCACACTCACCGTATCCGCCCACCGCGCGACCGCCGGGCACGCCCCGGATGTGCGCGCAGACCTCATGCTCGCCTCCTGTTGTCTGCAGCGCGCTGGCCTGAAACGTGCCCAAGCCCTGCTGCAGGACGTGGCGGCGGTCATCGACAACGCCGCCTCGACGTGCCCCCGTGAACGCCAGGCACAGGTGCTTTTGTCGGCTGTATTGGATGCAGCCTGCGGTGACATGCAGTCCGCCCTGGCGCGACTCCACCGGCACATCTCGGTCGTACTCAGCCGCGACCTGATCTTGTATGCGGCGCTCTATTGCTATATTCACCCACCCCTTTTCGGCCTCTTGTGTCAGGCCTACGGAATCGAGGCCTTACCCCTCGAAATGACCGACCTGCTGGACAGCTGGCAGTTTCACGGCACCTTCAATCGGGTGGTCGACGCCTTGGGGTGCGACCAAAGCGCCGGTCTGGATGCCCGCTTCGAACACATCGGCGGCGACGGCGCCACAAACGTCACCGCTCCGCGCGAAATCCTCGAGGTCGATCTGTTGGGGGGCTTGCGCATGCGCGTCAACGGTCGCGCACTCGACCTCAGCACGTGGCGCAACAGCCGCGCGCGCGCGCTGTTGATCGCGCTGGCTGTTCATCGCGGAGACGAGGTTTCGCGCGACTGGCTGATGAACCTGTTCTGGCCCGACAAAACCGGCGAAGCCCTCTGCAATAACTTCTATGTCACCTGGGCCGGCATGAAAAAACTCATCGTCCGAACACTCCCCGCCGGCCTGCTGCATCTGGCAGACGAAATCAAAGCGGCCTTTCACAACTACGGGGGACGCTGCGCGCTGCTGCCCTCGTATTGCCGCATCGACCTGCGCACCTTTACGGATGCCCTGAACCGTGCGGCGGTGCTGATTACATCGGGGGAGCGTGATGAAGCCCTTTCTTTGTACCGAACCGCCGCGGATCTCTACCACGGGGATGTGTTGCCCGGGGACAGGCGTTTCGAATGGTTGGACTATCCCCGCAACCGCTATCATAAACAGTTCTTGGACGCCATGAGCACGGCGGCGGAACTGGCGTTGCAGGCGCATGCCCCCGAACTGGCACTCCACTTTACCGATCGTGCACTGGCAGTCAGCCGCGAACGCGAGGGGCTGTATAAACTTGCGATGCAGGCTTACGCCATGGCGGACCGCAGGCAGGAAGCCATGGAAACCTATCACGACTGCAAGCGCTACCTGTCACGTGAACTGGGACTCGACCCCGGCCACAGCATTCAGGCGGTTTACGACAAACTCCTCAGCGACGGCTAAACATCCCACGTCCGTCATTCCGGGCCCGCGGGTAGCACAACCGCCGTCTTTGCGAGCGCACGGTCGTGCGCGCGGCAATACATGCGGCGGCGTAGCCGCCGGAAAACAGGCCCGTCCGTCCGCACGGGACAACTCTTCCGCAAACGGCCGCGCCGGGACGCACTCCCCCGAATTGGGGTGTCAGGCATGGTCATTACTGGGCTACAATGGGATGTGCCAGACGCTTGGCTTAATTCGGAACAGGAAGGGATGAACAATGACGGATGTGGCAACGGACGGCTTGCAGCGCACGCCGTTGTATGACGAGCACGTGCAGCTGGGGGCACGGATGGTGCCTTTCGCGGGCTATGAGATGCCGGTGCAATACGCGGGAATCCCCGAGGAACATCGGGCGACGCGTGAATCGGTCGGCATTTTCGATATTTCACACATGGCGGAGTTTCGGGTCAGCGACGGTTCCGGTGGCACGGCGGCAAAGGCATGGCTGCAGCGGATGCTGACCAATGACCTGGATCGCATCGATGACATCGGGGCTGCGCAGTACACGCTGTTGCTGGATGATGCGGGACACATCATCGATGACCTGATTGTCTATAACACGGGTGCCGAGTACCTGATTATCGCGAATGCGTCGAACCGTGCGAATGATTTCGCGTGGCTGGAATCGCACCTGGATGACGGGGTGCAGATTGTCGACGAATCCGACCGGACCGCGCTGATTGCGGTCCAGGGACCGCAATCGGTGGATGTGGTAACGGAACTGGCGGGCGGTGCCGACGCATGGACGGCGCCCGAGCGGTTCCATATTGCACAGGCCACACTCGACGGGACGATTCCGGTGCTGGTGGCGCGTACGGGATACACCGGCGAGGACGGGGTCGAGCTGGTGGTCCCGAACGAGGCCGCACCTGCCGTCTGGCGCCTGTTGCTCTCCTTTCCCCAGGTGACGCCGGTGGGCTTGGGCGCGCGTGATACCTTGCGGCTGGAAATGGGCTACCACTTGTACGGCAGCGACATGGACCGGACGCGCAACCCCATCGAGGCAGGCTTGGGTTGGGTCTGCCCGAAATCCAAAAGTGGTTACAGCGGTGCCGACGTCGTTGCGGCTGCCCGCGAGGACGGAGTGGCCGAAAAGCTCGTTCACCTGCAGGTACAGGGCGGTATTCCGCGCGAAGGATACGGCGTCTACGACGGCGATACGCAAATCGGGGTCATCGGCAGCGGTTCGCATTCGCCGACGCTTTGCACCGGTGTTGCGACCGCGTATGTGCCGGCGCGCTATGCGGAGCCGGGTCGCGAGCTCACGGTGCACATCCGCAAGAAAGTGTCGCCCGCCGTTGTGGTGAAACCGCCGTTTTTGAAAAAATAGTCTGCTAGTATGGCAGACGTGTTGTGTACTGACTGACGTTGTGTCTGCCGGTTTTTGCGGCAGACCGAGCGGCAGGCCGACATGAGTGCAAGAACATCCGGCGGGCTGATGTGCCGGAGTAACCGTTAGACCGACTGCAAGAGAAAGGGAAACACGCATGGCTTATCCGAATGACCGCAAGTATTCCAGCGACCACGAGTGGCTCTTGGTGGAAGGCGACGAGGCCACCGTCGGTATCACCGACTTCGCACAGGACCAATTGGGCGCTGTGGTGTACGTCGATCTGCCGGCACAGGGTGACAGCTTTTCTGCCGGAGATGCGATTGGCGAGGTCGAATCCGTCAAATCCGTATCCGAAATCTACCTGCCGGTGTCAGGCGAGGTCATCGCGGTAAACGAAGCCTTGACCGACAATCCGGGCACCATTAACGAGGATGCCTATGACGAGGGCTGGATTGTCCGCATACGCCTGAACGATCCGTCCGAGGTCGACGCGCTGTTGGATGCCGCGGGCTACGAGGCCTCGCTGGGTTAATCGAGTTTGGCGGCTGCGCTCGCGCCGAAACCTGCGCGATACCCGCACCGATACCCGCGCCACCCGTTTACCCATACACCTGAAAACACCCTGAGGAGGGGATATGAACTATCTGCCGATTACCCGGCGGCAGCAACAGCAGATGCTCGATACCATCGGCGTTTCTGATGTGTCTCAGCTGTATACCGACGTGCCGGACAGCGTATTGTTGTCCGGCGCGCCGTCTGTGGCTGGCGGCATCAGCGAGGTCGCACTGACTCGCACGCTGGACGAACTGGCCGGACAAAACGCGAATGCCGCGAACGACTACGTCTGCTTTGCAGGCGGCGGCATCTATGACCATCACCGTCCCGCTTTCATCGACCACCTGATCCGCCGACCCGAGTTCTTCACCGCCTACACCCCCTATCAGCCCGAGGTCAGCCAGGGTACGCTGCAGGCCATCTATGAATACCAGACCGGCATCTGCCTGCTGACCGGACTGGACGTCGCGAACGCCAGTATGTATGACGGCGCCACCGCCCTGGTCGAGGCCGCGTTTATGGCGACCCGCATCAAGCGCGGACGGCGCGTGGTGTTGGCATCGGCCGCACTCTCGCCCGACAAACTGCAGACGCTTGCGACCTATGCGGCATCCGACCTGATCGAGGTCCGCCACATCCCCGTCTCAAGCGGTGTGACCGATGCGGCGGCACTGGCGGACGCGCTTGCGGCAGCCGACGGACAAGTGGCAGCCGTGCTGTTGCCCTATCCGAACTATTACGGTCTGGTCGCTGACGTGTCTGTGATGATTGCCGCGACCCACGACGCCGGCGCGCTGGCGGTGCTCGACACCAATCCCATCATGCTGGGGGTGCTGGCATCCCCGGGCAGCCTGGGCGCAGACATTGCGGTGGGTGAAGGCCAGCCGCTGGGCAACGCCATGAGTTTCGGCGGTCCGGGTCTGGGCTATTTTGCCTGCACGGCAGCCTGCATGCGCCAGATTCCGGGACGGCTGGTCGGCCGCACCCATGACGTGGACGGCAAACGCGGCTACGTGTTGACGCTCGCCACCCGCGAACAGCACATCCGCCGCGAAAAGGCGACCTCGAACATCTGCAGCAACCACGCCCTGAACGCGCTGATCGCCGGCATGTATCTGGCGGCAACAGGCCCGGACGGCCTGCGCTCGATTGCGCTCGATTGCCTGGCGAAAGCCGACTACCTGCGCGAACAGCTGCTTGCGACCGGTCTGTTCAGCGACCCCTTTGCCACAGACGATGGCTCTGACGGATCAAGCGGGGGAGCACGTCCCCACGGCTATGAGTTCACGCTGACCTGGACGGGGCAGACACCGCTGCGCGACCTGCACGACGAACTGTTCGCACGCGGATACCTGGCCGGTATCATCACACCGGACGGGACGGGCCTGATATTGGCGACAACCGAAAAGCGCACGATCGCAGAAATAGACGCATTTTGTCAGGAGGTGGTCCGTTGTGCCTGAGCAAAACACCGTGACGATCAACCGCGGACCGCGGGAAACGATCTATGATCTGTCGGATGCCGGCAAAAGGTGTCTGTACGTGGACGCGGATCCGGCTTTGCCGGCGGTGGATCCGGTCGCGCGATTCGGGCAATACGCCGCAGCCGAACCCCCGGCGCTGCCACAGGTCAACGAAGTCGAGATCATGCGCCATTACGCGCATTTGGCATCCATGAACTTCGGCGTTGACGTCGGCATGTATCCCTTGGGCTCGTGCACCATGAAGTACAACCCGCGCAGCTGCGAAGACGCGGCACGTCTGGCGGGTTTTGCCGAGCTGCATCCGGCGCAGCCCGCGCAATCGGTACAGGGTGCGCTGCGTCTGATGCATGAACTGCAGACCGACCTGGGTGAAATCGCCGGTTTCCCTGCTGTGTCCTTGCAGCCCGCCGCCGGTGCCCACGGGGAATACACGGCGCTGATGGTGTTTCGTGCAGCGCACGCGGCACGTGGAAACGTGCGGCGCAAGGTCATTTTGCCTGACACGGCACACGGCACCAATCCGGCGTCGGTTGCAATGGCGGGCTACGAAGTCGTACAGATTGCCTCGACGCCCGAGGGTCTGGTCGACTTGGACGCACTGCGTGCGGCGCTCGATCAGGATACGGCTGCGTTCATGTTGACGAACCCGAATACCGTCGGTATCTTTGACCCGAACATCCTGGAAATCACCGCTGCGGTGCATGCGGTGGGCGCGTATGCCTATTGTGACGGTGCGAACCTGAACGCGATTTTGGGTGTCGTGCGCCCCGGGGATTTGGGATTTGACGCGCTGCATATCAACCTGCACAAGACCTTTGCCACGCCACACGGTGGGGGAGGACCCGGCGCCGGCCCGATTTGCGTCACTGCAGAGCTTTCGCCCTACCTGCCCGGGCCGCTTGTGCAACACGTGGACTCTGCGGAGGACTCATATCAGTTGAGCTATCCCGAACAGAGCATCGGGCGTGTCCGCAGTTTCTATGGCAACTTCGGCGTCATGGTACGTGCTTGGACCTACATCCGTGCGCTGGGAGGTCAGGGCCTGCGTGATGCCGGCCAACAGGCTGTGTTGTCCGCAAACTACCTGCGCTGTCGCCTGCAGGATGCCTACCGGGTCGCGTATGATCGCATCTGCATGCACGAGTTCGTGCTGTCGGGATCCCCATTTGCAAAGGCATACGGCGTGCACACCCTCGATATCGCCAAGCGTCTGCTGGACTACGGTTTTCATCCGCCGACCATCTATTTCCCGCTGATCGTGGACGAGGCCATGATGATCGAGCCCACCGAGACCGAGCCGATGGACGCTCTGGACGCGTTCGCCGATGCCCTGCTGGCGATAGCCGACGAAGCCGCGCGCGATCCCGAAATGCTGCATAACGCACCGTGGACAACCCCGGTGCGCCGGCTGGACGAGGCCGCTGCCGCACGTACTCCCGATCTGTGTTGGCAGGCACCGACTGCCGACGCGCACGGTTCACGGTAAAACGAACACGGGGGGAGTGGGATGGCGCGCAAAAAGAAGCTGTTCGTGAACCTGTTGGAACAGCGCACGATTGATTACATTGTGCGCGAGCTGGGGCAGGGGCGCGAGTTGTTCGACATTTTGGACGACCCATTTGTGCGCAATCGCATTCCTCCCGAGCGCATGCATGCTCTGCGCGAAGACGAGGACTTGCTGGCAGCCTTCCTGGCTGAAATCGAGGCGGTTCGTGATAAGATGAAACCATGAGCACCGAGGGAAATGCAGGGATAGAAACCGGCAGCAACGCATCGGCAAACGCGCAGGCGAACGCCGCTGCGCAAACCTGTCCGAACTGCGGTGCCGACTATCAGGGGACATCCCCGCTCTGCCCGGAATGCGTTGCGGAAACGGCGGCACCCACGACTTCGTTTGCGCCGGTGGCACCTCCTGTTGCGGCAGCCGTTGATGCTCCGGCACCGTCGGTCACCGATATCTGCCTGTGTGTGGTTAAGGGCCCGCAAATCGGTGAGTGCTTTTATCTGGAGGGCGACGAGGTCACCATTGGACGCGACCCCGCAGCCCAGTTGTTCTTGAACGATCGTACCGTCAGTCGCGAACACGCCCGTATTGTCCGCGAACCGGGTCGTGTGATGCTGTATGACGCGGGGTCGTTGAACGGCAGTTACGTGAACGGCGTCATCGTGGATGCGACCGAATTGCACGAAGGTGACGTTATTCAAATCGGCACCTTCCAGATGGCGTTTCATACCGCAGGCAGCCACAGCGCCCGGCCCGCACCCGCCGTCTGATACAGGATGGGTGACTGTTTGCGATGAGCCCGCGCGACTATCTGACCATCGGGGAAGTCGTTCGCAAGCTACAAACCGCCGGCTACGATCTGTCGGTGTCCAAGTTGCGTTTTCTGGAGGACGAGGGGCTGGTCACGCCCGAGCGTACCGAGGGGGGCTATCGCAAGTACAGCGCCGAGGACGGTAAACGTATCGAGCTGGTCTTGAAACTGCAGAGCGAAAAGTTCTTGCCGCTATTCGAAATCAAGAAACGTCTGGAGCGTATGGATGCCGGTCACCGGGTGGCTGAAATCGACGAGGTGTTGGCGGACGCGCGCCAGGCCGATGATGCACTTGCCGATGATGCGCTCGATTATGCGGACGATTGCGAGCACATGGCGCTGGTCGAGCTGGCACGTACCGAGCACATTCCCGAGGCCTTTGTGTTCGACCTGAAAAAATACGGCGTGGTCGAGGTGACCGCTGACCGCAACGGTAACTATGTGGATGCAGCCGATCTGTCCTGCATCCGGGCGGCGTGGGCGCTGCGTGCAGTCGGGGTCGAGCCCCGACACCTGCGGATGTATGCGACCTTCGCCGATAAGGAATCCCTGACCTACGAGCAGTTCTTACGGCCGACCTACCGACATAAAACTCCCGAGAGCAAAAAACAGCTGGCAGATTGCCTGCGTGATATCAACCGCAACACCGATGTGTTAAAGCGCCACCTCTTACGAAAAACGCTGTCCGCCCGCCTCAACGATTTGTTGTGACAGAAATGACAGTCAACACGATACCATTGACCCGTAGGGACGTGTGTATCGTGCGCCGCCGGTTTCGACCGGTTGCGACCGTTTCGACCGGTCCCGCCCGTTTCGATAATGTTCGGCGTCACTGATGAGAAGGGGAAGTATCATGGCTCGGATTGATTACAACGACTACATTCGCGTTATCGAGGGTTGGCCCTCACCGGAAATCTCTTTCAAGGACATCACCCCGCTGTTGGCCGATGCACAGGCATTCAAACAGGCCATCGACGATATGTGTCTGCCGTTTCGCGGCATGGGCGTGACCAAGGTATTCGGAGCAGAGGCGCGCGGGTTCTTTTTCGGCACCGCTATGGCCTACACTCTGGGAGCCGGTTTCGTGCCGGCGCGTAAAAAGGGCAAGCTGCCCTACAAGACCATCGGCGAAGAATACGTGTTGGAATACGGCACGGCCGTTATCGAGGTACACGAAGACGACGTCGATTCCGGCGACAAGATTCTGATTGTCGACGATGTGCTGGCAACCGGCGGCACCGCGGCGGCAAAGGCCAATCTGGTCGAGCGCCTGGGCGCGGAACTGCTGGGATTCAGTTTCTTCATCGAGCTGGATTTCCTGCACGGTCGCGACAAGATCAAGCACCTCGGGGTACCCATCAACTCGATCATCCACGGCTAAACGCACCCCGATCGTGCGCGCGTTTCGCCGAATCGCGTCTTGGCACGCAGCTCGCTTGTGATACACTGACGGTGACGACGGCGCAGACGGGGAACGTGCGCCGCACGAGCTTATAAGGAGGACGTCTTATGCCCAAAATCACCGCTGCCGACGTACGGGTACCCGCCGATGTTTCGGCCGAAATGCGCGACACCTACATCTCGAATTACCTGAAAGCGACCCGCGAAACCGGCAGGCTGATGTTGTACGCCTGCGACCAAAAAGTCGAGCACTTAAACGACGACTTTTACGGCGAAGGCATCGATCCGGCCGATGCCCGCCCACTGCACCTGTTTGAAATCGCCGACCGGGGTGTAACCGGCATTCTGGCAGGTCAGCGCGGCCTGATTGCCGCCTACGCAAATGATTTTCCGGACATCAACTATCTGGTCAAAATGAACAGCAAGACCCACCTGGTCAAAAAGGACCAGGACGACCCCTACAGCCCGCAGCTGTACAGCCTGGACGCCGTCTTGGAGCTGGCGCAAAACGGCGTGAACGTCGTCGGCATCGGCTACACCATTTATCTGGGCAGCGAATACGAAGCCCAGATGATGGCCGAGGCCGGCGAACTGATCGCCCAGGCACATGCGGCCGGCCTCATCGTCGTGCTGTGGATTTACCCGCGCGGCAAAGCGGTGGGCGACGAAAAGGACGCGCACCTGATTGCCGGTGCCGCCGGCGCGGCGCTGTGTCTGGGTGCCGATTTCGTCAAGGTCAACCCGCCCAAAGGCGACGACGCCGCGACCTCCGCGCAAAAACTGGTCGAGGCCAGCTCGGCATCCGGCCGTTGCGGCCTGGTCTGCGCGGGCGGGTCGACGGTGGCCGCTGACGTCTTTTTGCAGCAGCTTTGGGATCAGATTCACGTGGGAGGCGCCGCGGGCAACGCGACCGGTCGCAACATCCACCAGCGCTCGCTGGACGAGGCCGCGCGTCTGACCAAGGCCATCAGCGCCATCACCTTGGGTGATTACAGCGTCGCCGACGCGCTCGCGGTCTTCAACGGCGAACAGGACTTCACGCTCTGAGCTCGCACACCGAACGATACGCGCGTTTCGCTGCAATCGGCCGCGACCTGTTCATCGCAGGTCTCATCAGCAGCCACGGCGGCAACCTCAGCGAACGCGAAGGCTCGCACATCCACATCACCCGCACCGGGTCTGCATTGGGCCGATTGGGGGAGCGGGATGTCGTCACCGTTCCGTTTTCCGCCGACGCGCCCGGGGCTGCCGACGCCGATGTGTCCGCATCGGTTGAGCTGGTGGTGCACCGCAGGCTCTACCGGGCGCTGCCGGACGCGCGCGCGGTGGCACACGCGCACACGCCGTATGCGACCGCGCTGTCGTTTGGAACCGACTGGATCGAGCCTGCCGACAGCGAGGCGAAACTGATTTTGGGACGGGTGCCGGTGGTGGCGTGCGAAACCACCATCGGCTCACCCGTGGCAGCCGACCTGCTCGCGGCGGCACTGGTTGACAGCGGATGCCCGGTGGCGGTTCTGCGCGGACACGGCCCCTTTGCGGCGGCAGCCGACCTGTCGGATGCTTGGCGGGCGATATCGGTGCTGGAAATGAGCTGCAAGATCCTCACGATCCTGCACCCCTAATCTCAGCGATACGTGTCGCTGTCGAATAACTGCAGCTGAAAGCCGCCCGGATAGGTCACTTCACTTTGAACATGCAGTCTGCTCTGTTCTTCGATGAAGCTCAAGTCAATCCCATAGCCGGACAGCACTTCGAACAGCCGCTCAATGGCCGTGGGTCGTAAGGTATGCAGCATCATCTGCAAAACTTCCAGGCCGGGTCGTGTCAGATTATGCTCATAACGGTATATGCTCTGGACCGAAATGTCGCATCCCGTGACGTGCTTGATGGCCTTGCTGAATACCCGTGGACTGGAAAAACCGGACGCCAGTCGCGCACGTCGCAAGACCTCTCCCAAGTCTGCGTGCTTGATTTTTCCTCCTGTGGGGTTGTCTGTGCCCGGTGTGTTCATCGTACCTCCCCGATTCCTTGAAAAGATGACATGACGGCACCTGTTCTCTCGGGGGCTTCTTGTCTCGCGACCGCGATCCCGTGGACCGAATCGCTTGACAACCAACAATTACTGCGCTCACACAAACTATCAAGTAACTTCTCTGTATACAGTATGCAAAAATCTGCGCGTCTTGTCAACGGGCAATCGCGCAAAATTTCGCGAAATCGCGCGAAATTTCCCAACACCCGGAATTTGTGACATTTATGGAAAGACGCCACAAACATTCCCGCAAATCCCGCGGCGTTGCTACACTTACATACAGGTTGCACAGTGGACTTATGAGGAGGAACGATGTCTGACGTCAGGCGCATTCTGGTAGTGGAAGACGAAAAAAGCATCCGCGATGCCGTGGCGGCATATCTCGAACGCGAGGGTTACTGGGTCACCCCGGCGGCGGATGGGGAGCAAGCACTCTACCAATTCGCTTTGCACCGTTTCGATATGGTCGTGCTGGATTTGATGCTTCCCAAAGTTTCGGGTGAACAGGTCTGCCGCGAGATTCGCGACCGCAGCGACGTTCCCATCATCATGGTCACCGCCAAAGGCGAGGTCGAAGAACGCGTCCGCGGACTCGAGCTGGGTGCAGACGACTACATGGTTAAGCCCTTCAGCCCCCGCGAACTGATTGCGCGCATCAAAGCCTTGCTGCGCCGCACCCATTCCGACGAGCTGCCGCAACGCGACCGCTTCGTGTTCGGGGACCTGACGGTTGATATCGCCGGCCACCGTGCCATCCTGAAAGGGGTCGACCTCGATTTGACCGCCAGCGAGTTCAAACTGCTCTCCACGCTCGCCCGTTATCCGGGGCGCGTGTATTCGCGCATGGAACTCATCGAAAAGGTGTTGGGTTACGACTTCGAAGGATACGAACGCACCGTCGACTCCCACATCAAGAACCTCCGCGCAAAACTGGGCGACGATCCCAAGCACCCGCGTTACATCGCAACCGTGCACGGGGTGGGCTACCGCTTCGAGCCGCAATCGGCAACGACACCGCCCCAGAGCTCCTCCTCACCCGCAGATTCGAACTGAGGACCGGTGACCTTGACCCGACCGAACGCACCCACGGATTCGCACCCGAAAGCCGCCCCTCGATGAACGCACGCGCACGTACCCGACACGCCCGCCGCCGCGCCAGCATTTTCGCCTCGCGCATCGGCTTCGCGTTCGCGATTGTGGCGGCCGTGACCGCCGTTCTGGCGGGTGTCATCACCTGGTTTGTGTGGTCCTGGCAGTTCGAAAACTACATCAAGGCGAACCTACAGGACACCGCAGACACCGTCGCCGAACACGCGAGCGAAGCATACCAAACCTACGGCGGCTGGAATTTCCTGACGCTGCCGGTCATCCCCCAAGTCGCAACCCGCGTCGACGTCGCCGTCCAGATTCTGGACCAGAACGGGCGGATCATCTATGACGATGCGACGATGCGCGCTAGCTCGGCGATGCTTTCCGGCATCGACCCGAGCCTCTTGTTGGATACCCCCATCAACCTGGACCCCGGCAAGGAATCGGTGATGTCCAGCCCCATCTACGTCGGCAACTATCGCGTAGGCGAAGTCCGCGTCTGGGCATTCGGCTCGGGCGGATTGCTGTCGGTCCACGACCTGCAAATGCGCAACTCGTCGTTGCTGGCCTTGGGTGTCGCCGGTTTCATCGCCATTGTGACCGCCACGGCAGCAGGCGTCGCCTATGCGCGCCGCTGGGTGCGTCCCATCAACCGCATCACGCAGACCGCCCGTGCGCTGCGTGCCGGCGACGAAGACGCACGCACCGAACTGACCGGCGACGATGAAATCGCCCAGCTGGGCATGACCTTCGACAAAATGGCGGACAGCATTCAAAACGACCGCCGCCTGGAACGCCGCCTGACCAGCGACGTCGCCCACGAACTGCGCACGCCGCTCATGGGCATACAGGCCACCATCGAGGCCATCGAGGACGGCATCTATCCGGCCGACGCCGCACACCTGCAGGTCGTCACGAACGAAACGCGGCGCCTCTCGCGTCTGACCGACGGCATCCTGATGCTTTCGCACCTGGAAAACGCCGACCCCGACACCTTCCGCAGCGATACCCTGGATGTCGCCGACATCGTGCACGCAACCGTCGACGCGCACGCCGCACTGTTCGAGGCGGCGGGGCTGCAGCTGGTCGTCAATCTGACGCCGCAGCTGTTCGTGGCGGGGGATCGCGACAAACTGCAACAGGCACTCGGAAACCTGTTGTCGAATGCGGCGCGCTATACGCCCGAGGGCGGGACGGTCACCGTACAAACCGAGCTCGACAAAACGGGGGAGTACGTTCGCACGTCGGTCGGCGATACCGGAATCGGCATCAGTGCAGGTGATATGGGTAAGCTCTTCAGTCGCTTTTGGCGGGCGGATGCGGCGCGCAGCCGCGTGACCGGCGGCATCGGAATCGGCCTGTCCATTGTCAAGGAAATCGTGGATCGGCACCGAGGAACCGTTGAAGTCGAAAGCGTCGAGGGGGAGGGGACGACCTTCACGATCGTATTGCCCCGAGTCCGGCGACCGTCCTAGGTCGTGACGCGCGCGGGGACGTACTCCCCCTGAAAACAAGCTATGGACACGCCCGGATGCGTGTTGTTTGACAAGCTGCAGCAATTCGACTAATCTAATACGTCGCGACTCTTTTCGGGGTCTGTACGATGCTGCGTACGAGTTGCCTCCGAAATCAAGAAAAGTGCAGGAAAACACTGCTGTGAAACCTGCGAAACCTAGTGATAGGAGTTTGTTTTGCCGACTATTAACCAGTTGGTCCGCAAAGGCCGCAAGACGGTCGCAGAAAAGAAAAAGACGCCGGCGCTCAAGGGCAACCCCCAGCTGCGCGGTGTCTGCACACGCGTTTACACGACCACGCCGAAAAAGCCGAACTCGGCTTTGCGCAAGGTCTGCCGTGTGCGTCTCAGCAACCAGATGGAAGTCACCGCCTACATCCCCGGCATCGGCCATAACCTGCAGGAACACTCGATTGTTCTGATTCGTGGCGGTCGTGTCAAGGACCTGCCGGGTGTGCGCTACAAGGTCATTCGCGGTTCGCTCGACGCGGCCAGCGTTTCCGACCGTGCACAGGCCCGCAGCCGTTATGGCGCAAAGAAGGAGAAGTAAGATGCCCCGTAGAGCAGCAGCGGAGCGTCGCGAAATCGCAGGCGACGCCCGATACAACAACCGCCTGGTCACCCAGCTCATCAACAAGATCCTGCTGAAGGGCAAGCGTTCGCTTGCCGAGAGCATCGTCTATGGTGCCTTCGACTTGATCGAAGAGCGCACCGGCGGCGATCCGTTGGCGGTATTCAAGAAAGCGATGGACAACGTGCGCCCGACCCTCGAGGTCAAGCCCAAGCGCGTCGGTGGTGCCACCTATCAGGTGCCGGTCGAGGTCAACGCCCGCCGTTCGACGACGCTTGCGATCCGTTGGATCGTCGGGTATTCCCGTTCCCGTCGCGAAAAGACGATGACCGAGCGTCTCGCAGCCGAAATCATGGAAGCAGCCGAGGAAACCGGCTCTTCCGTCAAGAGGCGCGAAGACGTGTACAAGATGGCCGAAGCGAACCGTGCGTTCTCGCACTATCGCTGGTAGTAAGGATTGCGTTCTTAAGTATGGCTACTCAACTTTACCCACTCGACCGTACGCGTAACATCGGCATCATGGCACACATCGATGCCGGTAAGACGACGACGACCGAGCGTATTCTCTATTACACGGGCAAAACCCACAAAATCGGAGAGGTCCACGAGGGCGCAGCCGTCATGGACTGGATGGTGCAGGAACAGGAACGCGGCATCACGATCACCAGCGCCGCAACCACCTGTTTCTGGAAAGACCATCGCATCCAGATTATCGACACCCCCGGACACGTCGACTTCACGGTCGAGGTGGAACGTTCACTGCGTGTGCTGGACGGCAGCGTCGCCGTGTTCTGCGCCGTCGGTGGCGTTGAGCCCCAGTCCGAAACCGTTTGGCGTCAGGCGGACACCTATAACGTGCCGCGTCTGGCATACATCAACAAGATGGACCGCACCGGTGCCGACTTTGAAAACGTCGTCACGATGATGCGTGACCGTCTGGATGCTACCCCCATCAAGATTCAGATTCCGATGGGTGCCGAGGACGCTTTCGTCGGTATCATCGACCTGGTGGAAATGAACGCCATTTTCTTCAACGAGGACGAGAACAACATCAACCCCTCGATCGGCGAAATCCCCGAGGAATACGCCGATATCGCCGAAGAGGCGCACCAACAGATGATCGAGGCGGCCAGCGACGCCGACGAGGATCTGATGATGAAGATTCTCGAGGACGAGGCGATCACCCCTGACGAGATCAAGGCCGCGCTGCGCAAGGGCTGCGTCAACTGCCAGTTCACGCCCGTCATATGCGGTGCCAGCTTCAAAAACAAGGGCGTTCAGCAGATGCTCGACGCCGTCATCGACTTTTTGCCCTCGCCGTTGGATGTGCCCCCCATCAAGGGCATCGAGATCAAATCCGGCAACGAGGTCGAGCGACGCACCGACACCAAAGAGCCCTTTGCGGCACTTGCGTTCAAGGTCATGACCGACCCCTTCGTCGGAAAGCTCACCTACTTCCGCGTGTATTCCGGCAAACTCGATTCCGGTTCCTATGTGTTGAACTCCACCAAAAACAACAAAGAGCGCATCGGACGTCTGTTGCAGATGCACGCAAACCACCGCGAAGATATGGATTTTGCGGCGGCGGGCGACATTGTTGCGGCAGTGGGACTCAAGAACACCACGACCGGCGATACGCTCTGCGATGAAAAGGCGCCGATCCAGCTGGAAAGCATGGTGTTCCCGGACCCCGTCATCGACATCGCCATCGAGCCCAAGACCAAGGCCGAACAGGACAAGTTGGGCGTCGCTTTGGCGAAGCTTGCCGAAGAAGACCCGACGTTCCGCGTGCGCACCGATACCGAGACCGGTCAGACCATCATCGCCGGCATGGGCGAGTTGCACCTCGAGGTCATCGTCGATCGCCTGCTGCGCGAGTTCAAGGTCGAGGCCAACGTCGGAAAGCCGCAGGTCGCCTACCGCGAGACCGCGGGCAAGCGCGTCGACAATGTCGACTTGAAGTTCGCCCGTCAATCCGGTGGTCGCGGTCAGTACGGTCACGTGGTCATCAACCTCATTCCGCGCGAGCCGGGCGAGGGCTACAACTTCGACAACAAAATCGTCGGCGGTGCCATTCCCAAAGAATACATCCCCTCGGTCGACAAGGGAATCCAGGAAGCCCTGGAGTCGGGCGTTCTGTCCGGTTTCCCCACGGTCGATGTCGGTGTCGAGCTGGTCGACGGCTCGTACCACGAGGTGGACAGCTCGGAAATGGCGTTCAAGATCGCCGGTTCGATGGCCATCAAGGATGCATTGCGTAAATCCAACCCGGTGCTCCTCGAGCCCGTAATGGCCGTCGAGGTCGTCACCCCCGAAGAGTTTATGGGCGACGTGATGGGGGACCTCTCCAGCCGTCGTGGTCATATCGAGGGCATGGAGCCGCGTGGTAACGCACAGATCGTGCGTGCCAAGGTTCCGCTTTCGGAAATGTTCGGATATTCGACCGACCTGCGCAGCAAGACGCAGGGGCGTGCCGTCTATACGATGACATTCAAGGCATATGAGCAAGTACCGAAATCCGTGGCGGAGGAAATCACCGCCAAGGCCGGTCTGGCTCAGGCGTAAGAAAACAGGAAGGACGCACAGTGGCACAACGAATCAGGATCAGGCTCAAGGGTTACGATCACGAGATCGTCGACGCGAGCACCAAAAAGATTGTCGAGACCGCGCAAAAGACCGGTGCCAAGGTCGTAGGTCCGGTCCCGCTGCCGACCTCGCGCAATCTGTACTGTGTCATCCGCTCGCCGCACAAGTATAAGGACAGTCGCGAGCAGTTTGAGATCCGCACACACAAGCGTCTGATCGATATTATCGACGCGACGCCCAAGACGGCGGACTCGCTGGGTCGACTCGACCTTCCCGCGGGCGTCGAAATTGAAATCAAGGCCTAAGGAAAGGGAGCGAGTAATGACTACCATCTTAGGGAAAAAGCTGGGCATGACCCAGACCTGGACCGAGGGCGGCGACTTGTTGCCGGTCACGGTTATCGAGGCAGGACCCTGCACCGTCATTCAGGTGAAAAGCACTGCCAAAGAAGGATACGACGCCATCCAAATCGGGTTTGGCGAGATTCGTGAAACCCTGGTGAACAAGCCGGCTGCCGGTCACTTCGCCAAGGCAAAGGTCAAGCCCCTGCGCCACTTGGCGGAGATTCGCTTGGACGGACCCGGAGACTTCAAGGTCGGCGACACCATCGCCGTCGACGCTTTGGCGGATGCCAAGGTCGTCAATATCTCGGGCGTCAGCAAGGGTAAGGGTTTTGCCGGTTCCATGAAGCGCCATAACTTCGGTGGTGGACCGGGTGGACACGGCTCGCACTTTCACCGTATCCCCGGTTCCGTCGGTCAGGCATCAACCCCCTCACGCGTGTTCAAGGGAAAGAAACTCCCGGGACACATGGGAACCGATAAAGTGACCGTCCGTAACCTCGACATCGTCGATATCAAGCCGGAAGAAAACCTGCTGCTGGTCAAGGGCGCCGTGCCGGGAGGCAAAGGGGCGCTCCTCACCATCACGGTGGCGAAGTAAGCGGTAACAAGGAGAACATGCTCATGACAACCATCAAAGTCAAAGACGTACACGGGGCAGACGCCGGCAGTCTCAAAGCGGCTGACGACGTCTTCAAGATCGAGCCGAACAGCTTCGCGGTGCACCAGGTTGTGCGCAGCCAGCTCGCCGGTGCCCGTGCTGGTACGCATCAGACCAAGACCCGCGGCGAGGTCCGCGGCGGCGGTAAAAAGCCTTGGCGCCAAAAGGGCACCGGTCGTGCCCGTCAGGGTACGATCCGCGCACCCCAGTGGAAAGGCGGCGGCGTTGTCTTTGGACCGCATCCGCGTGACTATGCCTTCAAGGTCCCCAACAAGGTCGTAAAGCTCGCCATGCGCAGCGCTCTGTCCGCCAAGCTGGCGGAAAAGGCCCTGCATGTCGTCGATGCTCTCGATTTCGAGGCACCTTCGACCAAGCAGGCGCTGGCTGCTCTCGATGCCTTGGGGCTGAAAGACACCAAAATCACCGTAGTGTTGGGCAACGAGGACACCAACGCGTTTCTCTCGCTGCGTAACATCCCGCGCGTTCGACCGATTTTCGCTTTCGAGGCGAATACCTATGATTTGGTCGATAACGCGGCTCTGTTGTTCACCAAGGAATCCCTGAGCTGGCTTGAGGGGGTGCTCAACTGATGTACGATCCGCGCCAAGTCATATTGAAACCCATCGTGTCCGAGAAATCCTACGACCTGATCGAGACGGCAAACCGCTACACCTTCGAGGTGCACAAAAATGCGACCAAGCCCCAGATCGCCCAGGCGATTGAAGAGATCTTCAACGTCAAGGTGACCAAGGTCAACACGATGAATGTCGTCGGCAAGCCGCGCCGCGTGCGCGTCGCCAAAGGCAAGACCCGTTCTTGGAAAAAGGCAATCGTCACCCTGGCTGCAGGGGACACGATCGAGTTGTTCGCGAACTAGGAGAGGACTTATGGCTGTCAAGAAATACAAGCCGACTTCACCCGGTCGTCGCGGGATGTCGGTCTCCGATTTCGCGGAGATCACTGAAACGACGCCGGAAAAGTCGCTGCTCGAGCCGCTGCACAAAAAGGGCGGACGAAACAACAACGGTCGTATCACGGTGCGTCACCAGGGTGGCGGACACAAGCGCCGCTATCGCGTGATTGATTTCAAGCGCGATAAGGATGCCATCCCCGCCAAGGTTGCGACCATCGAGTACGATCCCAACCGCAGTGCCCGTATCGCGCTGCTGCATTACGCAGACGGCGAGAAGCGCTACATCTTGGCGCCGAAGGGTCTCGAAGTCGGGACCACTGTGGAATCCGGACCGGAAGCCGACATCAAGCCGGGTAACGCCCTGCCGCTCGCATCCATTCCGGTCGGTACCGTGGTGCACGCCGTCGAGATGCAACCGGGCAAGGGTGCGGCGTTGGCACGCAGTGCCGGCACCTCCATTCAGCTGATGGGCAAAGAGGGCAAGTACGCCATCCTGCGTATGCCTTCGTCCGAAATGCGTCGCGTGCTTGCGACCTGTCGGGCAACCGTCGGCGAGGTCGGTAATGCCGATCACTCGAACATCAACATCGGTAAAGCCGGTCGCAAGCGCCACATGGGAGTTCGCCCGACGGTGCGCGGTACGGTCATGAACCCGGTTGATCACCCGCACGGAGGCGGCGAGGGACGTAACAAGTCCGCCGGTCGCCACCCGGTCACCCCTTGGGGTGTGCCGACCAAGGGTCATCGCACTCGTCAGAAGAACAAGGCCAGCAACCGTCTGATCATCAGGCGCCGCAAGAAGTAGAAAGGACAAGCGAACCGATGAGCAGAAGTCTCAAAAAAGGACCTTTCGTCGAGGCGCGGCTGCTTTCCCGCATCAGCGCGATGAACGAGTCCGGCGACAAGCAGGTTGTCAAAACCTGGTCGCGCGCATCGACGATTTTCCCGGAAATGGTCGGCCACACCATCGCGATTCACGATGGACGCAAGCACGTGCCGATTTACATCACCGAGTCCATGGTCGGGCACAAGTTGGGCGAGTTTTCCCCGACGCGTACCTTCCGCGGGCACGCCGGCGACAAGAAGGGACGGTAAGCCATGTTCTCTAAAGCAGTCGCCAAACATCAGCGCATCGCACCGCGCAAGGCACGCTTGGTCGTCGATCTGATTCGCGGCAAGTCGGTTGATGAAGCACGCGCAATCGTCAAGTTCTCGACGCGTGCCGCCGCCGAAACGGTCGAAAAGGTGTTGAACAGTGCCGTCGCCAATGCCGAGCACAAAGAGGACCACGTCAAGGCCGAGACGCTGTATGTCTCCGAAGCCTATGTGGACGAAGGTCCGACGCTCAAGCGTATTCGTGCCGGAGCAAAGGGAATGGCCAAGCGCATCAACAAGCGCAGCTGTCACATCACCATCGTCCTCGACCAGATCAAGGAGGCCTGAGCATGGGCCAAAAAGTATCACCCATAGGTTTTCGTCTGGGTATTATCGAGCGCCATCGCAGCCGTTGGTTTGCGGGTAAAGATTATGCCAAGAACCTTGAAAATGACATCAAACTCCGCCGTTTCCTCGAAAAGAAACTCGAGCGCGCCGCCGTTTCCGGCATCGTGATCGAGCGTAAAGGCGAGGATCGCGTCGAGGTTGAGATAGCAACCGCCCGCCCCGGTATCGTCATCGGCAAGAAAGGCGCCGATATCGACGAGCTGCGCCGCGAGCTGGAGCAAATCGCAGGTGTCGGAGTCGACGTCAAAATCGTCGAGATCATCCGCCCCGAGCTGGATGCAAAACTGACGGCACAGTCCGTCGCCGACCAGCTGGTCGGACGCGTCGCCTTCCGTCGTGCTATGCGCAAGGCGGTCACCAGTGCGATGAAGAGCGGTGCTCTGGGCATCCGTATTCAGTGCTCCGGTCGTCTGGGCGGTGCGGAAATGTCGCGTCGCGAATGGTATCGCGAGGGTCGCGTGCCTCTGCATACGCTGCGCGCAAAGATTGACTATGGTTTCGCCGAGGCGAACACCACCATGGGCATGATCGGTATCAAGGTCTGGATCTATCACGGCGAAACCTTGCCGGGACAGACTCCGCCGAACCCCGCGACCGAGGGTACGCGTGCACCGCGCACCGGTCGTCGCGGTGACCGTGATCGCGATCATAGAGGACCAAGGAGAGGATAGGAATGCTCAGTCCCAAACGAGTCCGTCACCGCAAAGTTCAGCGCGGTTCGATGAAGGGTCAGGCCAAAGGCGGGACCCGGGTTGTATTCGGCGACTATGGCTTGCAGGCATTGCAGCCGGCGTGGATTACCAACCGTCAGATCGAGGCCGCCCGTGTTGCGATGACCCGTCATATGAAGCGTGGCGGCAAGGTCTGGATCAACATTTTCCCGGACAAGCCGATCACCAAGAAACCTGCCGAGACCCGCATGGGTTCGGGTAAGGGTAACCCGGAAGATTGGGTTGCCGTAGTCAAGCCCGGTCGCGTGATGTTCGAGATCGCCGGCGTGACCGAAGAGGTCGCCCGCGAAGCGCTGCGCCTGGCCGCCCACAAGCTGCCCATCAAGGTCAAGTTCGTGATGAGCGAAGAGGCCGCACAGCCCGGTTTCACGCCGATTCAATTCAAGTCCGCGCGCTTGGAAGAGCCGGTCGCCGTGGCAGGCGAAGGCGAAGGCGCCGAGGCTGCACCTGCCGAAAGCAACGGGGAGGAGTAAGCATGAAACCCGCCGAGATTGCAAAAATGAGCGATGAGCAACTTGCCGCCGCTCTGAAGGATACACGCGCCGAGTTGTTCAACCTGCGTTTCCGTCATGCGACCGGACAGCTGGATGACACCTCAAAGATTCCGTCCATCAAAAAGGACATCGCGCGCGTTCAAACCGAGATCCGCTCCCGTGAGCTGGCGGCAACCGCCGCCGTCGCGGATGCGAACTGAAAGGCTAAGGTGAGCAGACGCGATGACTGACACTCGTAACAGCCGCAAGACCCGTCAGGGCGTCGTCGTTTCGGCGTCGTCTGACAAAACCTGTGTGGTCAAAATCGAGGAGCGCAAAAAGCACCCCTTGTACAACAAGATGATCACCAGCAGCAAGAAACTGCACGCCCACGATGAAGAAAACAGCGCAGGCGTCGGGGATACCGTCGTTGTGATGGAGACCCGTCCGCTGTCCAAGCTGAAGCGTTGGCGTCTGACCGAGATCGTCGAGAAAGCCAAGTAGGAGGAGCGAGAGAGCTATGATTCAAGCTGAAACCAGGCTCAAGGTCGCCGACAACAGCGGCGCGCGCAAGCTCGCCTGCATCAAGGTGTTGGGCGGCAGTAAGCGCCGGTACGCACACGTCGGAGACGTTATCGTCTGTTCGGTGAAAGAGGCATTGCCGGCAGGTAACGTCAAAAAGGGCGAGGTTGTTAAAGCCGTTGTCGTCCGCACGGTGAAAGAGATTCGTCGCAGTGACGGAAGCTACATCTCATTCGACGAGAATGCAGCCGTCGTCATCGATGAACAAGGCAACCCGCGCGGAACCCGTATCTTCGGGCCGGTCGCCCGCGAGCTGCGTGACCGCAAGTACATGAAAATCGTCTCGTTGGCTCCGGAGGTACTGTAATGGCGAAACTGAAGATTCATAAAGATGACAAAGTCGTCGTGATT
This sequence comes from Actinomycetes bacterium, assembly GCA_031272275.1. Lineage (GTDB taxonomy): Bacteria > Actinomycetota > Coriobacteriia > WRKU01 > WQUG01 > JAISUC01. The sequence continues at coordinate 55,641 of JAISUC010000021.1, forward strand.
GCCGGTAAGGACAAGGGCAAGGAGGGGCGTGTTCTGCGCGCTCTTCCGACGCGCGAACGCGTGATTGTCGAGCGCGTCGCCGTCGCGAAAAAGACCCAGCGTCCCACCCAGAAAAACCCGCAAGGCGGCTTTGCCCAAATCGAGCAGCCCATCCACGTGAGCAACGTCAAGCTGATTTGCCCGAAGTGCGGTCAGCCCACCCGCGTGTCCTCGCGTCGCGATGATGACGGCAAGAAAATCCGCGTATGCAAGAAATGTGGGAAGGATATCGACTAATGGCAACAAAGACAAAGACGAAAACGCCGGCTGTCGCAGCCGACTCACCGCGCCTCAAAAAGCAATACCTTGAAGAGGTTGCGCCCGCGCTGAAAGAACAGCTGGGATTGGCAAACGTCATGCAGATTCCGCGTCTGGAGAAAATCGTGGTCAACATGGGTGTCGGTGCCGCTGTTGCGGACGCCAAGCAGCTGGATCACGCCGTTGAGGATTTGCGCGTGATCACCGGGCAGCAGCCCCGCATCAACCGCGCCAAGAAATCGATCGCAAGCTTCAAGCTGCGCACCGGTATGCCCATCGGCTGCAAGGTGACGCTGCGTGGAGACCGCATGTGGGAGTTCTTCGACCGTCTGCTGGCAACTGCGATTCCGCGTATCCGCGACTTCCGTGGACTGCCCAAGACCTCGTTTGATGGTCGCGGCAATTATTCGATGGGAATCACCGAGCAGTTGATTTTCCCCGAGGTTGAATATGACAAGGTTGACAAGACGCGCGGCATGGACATTACCTTTGTTACGTCTGCGCCCGATGACGAAGGTGCTCAGGCACTGTTGGCCGCCTTTGGCTTTCCCTTTAAGGCATAAGGCCCGGATAATCAGGGCTTACAGAAAGGATATGTGAAGTGGCTAAGAAATCGATGATCGCCCGTTCGCGCCGAGCAGCGAAGTTCTCGACGCGTGAGCACAACCGCTGCAACCGTTGTGGCAGGCCGCGCGCCTATTACCGCCAGTTCGGCCTGTGCCGCGTGTGTTTGCGCGAGTTGGCAAACAAAGGCGAGCTCCCCGGCGTCCGCAAGGCCAGCTGGTAAGCGACGACGAGGAGTCGGCCGGCAGTAGCGCATGTGCCACGGGTACCTGCGAACCTGCAAGCCGAGCATCCGGAACCATACGATAAGCGCATCGGAAAGGAACGACCATGAGTATGACTGACCCCATCGCGGATATGCTGACACGCATACGTAACGCGAACTCGGCGTTCAAAGAGACGACCGACATCCCGACGAGCAAGAAGCTCGTGGATATCGCGCGCGTACTCAAAGACGCCGGCTACATCAGCGACTACACCGTCACGCCCGCCAAACCGGTCGGGACGTTGACCGTCACGCTGAAGTACGGAAAAGACAAGGACCGCGCGATTCGTGGTTTGCGCCGCATCAGCAAGCCCGGTTTGCGCGTGTACGCGAAAAAGGAAGATCTGCCCCGTGTCTTTGGAGGACTGGGGATTGCCATAGTGTCAACTTCGTCGGGAGTCATGACCGACGTCGAGGCGCGCAAAGCGGGCGTCGGCGGCGAAGTCTTGGCTTACGTCTGGTAAGAATCGGAACAGGAGGAGGCAGTCAGATGTCACGTATCGGTAAGATGCCCATTCCGGTTCCCGCCGGAGTCGAGGTGAAAATCGACGGTAGCACCGTTACCGTCAAGGGAAAGCTGGGAGAGTTGACCCAGACCTTCCAGCCGCAGGTATCCATTCGCCAGGAAGACGATCAGGTTATCGTCGAGCGCGTCGATGACAGCCGCGAGGCTCGCAGCTTTCACGGTTTGACGCGCACGCTGCTGAATAACATGGTCGTCGGCGTCAGCGAGGGCTACAGCCGCAATCTCGAGATTGTCGGTGTCGGTTACCGCGCAACACTGAAGGGCGCAGACATCGAGCTTGCGTTGGGTTATTCGCATCCCGTGTTGGTCAAGCCCGAGCCGGGCATCACTTTTGAAGTCCCCGCTCCGACCAAGATCACGGTCAAGGGTATCGATAAGCAGCGCGTCGGACAGGTTGCAGCCGACATCCGTAAATGGCGCAAGCCCGAGCCGTACAAGGGCAAGGGTATTCGCTATGAAGGAGAGTACGTCCGCCGCAAGCTGGGTAAGGCCGCCGGATAAACCGTATCGTAGGGTGCCGAATGTCCTCGGGACACAGGCGCCGTCGGTCAGTGGTCACCACTGCCCCTACGACAGGGATAAGGAGAAGAAACAGGTATGGAAAAGTCGAAAGCAAAGAACGCAGGTCTGGCGCGCCGCCAGCGCCGCGTCCGCGCAAAGGTCTCCGGCACCGCCTCGCGTCCGCGCCTGCGCGTGACCCGTACGAATGCACATATTTCAGCTCAGCTGATTGACGATGTCAACGCCGTTACCTTGGCTTCCGCCGCTTCAAACGAGGCGGAACTGGCCAAAGCCATCAAGGGCGTTGCCTCGAACGCGGATGCCGCCAAGCAGGTCGGAGAGCTTCTGGCCCGCCGTGCGACGGACGCCGGCATCAGCGAAGTTGTCTTTGATCGTGGTGGGCGCATTTATCACGGTCGTGTGAAGGCTCTGGCAGAAGGCGCGCGCAGCGCCGGTCTGAAGTTTTAGGAAGGACTGGAAATGGCTCGTAACGTAGCGCCGATATCAGAACTGCAGGAAAAGGTTGTTTCCATCAACCGCGTTTCAAAGGTCGTCAAGGGTGGACGTCGTTTTGCCCTGAGCGCCTTGGTGGTTGTCGGTGACGGCGAAGGCCGCGTGGGTGTCGGGATGGGTAAATCCACCGAAGTTCCCAACGCGATCAAAAAGGGCATCGAAGATGCCAAAAAGAACATGTTCGACGTGCCGATTGTGAACGGTACGTTGCCGCACGAGGTCATCGGAGAGTTCGGTGCCGGTCGCGTGCTGTTAAAGCCGGCTGCACCCGGTACCGGTATCATCGCCGGTGGTCCGGTGCGCGCCGTGGTCGAGCTCGCGGGAATCACCGACGTGCTGAGCAAATCCTTGGGCAGCGACAATGCGATTAACATCGTGCGCGCCACCGCTCAGGGGCTGCAGTCGCTGCAGTCCGCCCGGGACGTCGCCGCACGTCGCGGCAAGACGGTCGCCGAGCTCTACGGTCGCGAAAAAGTGGTCGAGCCGGTTGCGGACGTGCCCGCCGAGGTCGCTGCACCCCAGACTCCCGAGGCCGTTCAGGCCGTCGCAGTCGAAGGGAGTGAGGCATAATGGCCGCAAAAACCAAGAAGCTCAAGATTACACAGGTTCGCTCGACGGTCGGATGCAAGCACGATCAGGTCGGCACAATCCGTGCCTTGGGACTGAAGCGCATCAACCATTCGGTCGAACAGGACGATACGCCCGTTATTCGTGGTATGGTGTTCAAGGTGAAGCACCTGATAGAAGTAGAGGAGCTGTAGCATGCAACTGAACGACTTGATGCCCGCACCGGGTTCACGCAAGACGCGCAAGCGCGTCGGGCGCGGTCATGGCTCGGGCCACGGTGGTACCTCCACCCGTGGTGCAAACGGTCAGCTGTCCCGCGCAGGCGGTGGCAAGGGCGCCGGTTTCGAGGGTGGTCAGCTGCCGCTCGCGATGCGCCTGCCCAAGCTGGGCGGTTTCATAAACCATAACCGTGTCGAGTACGCCGTGGTTAACGTCGCCCGCTTGGACGAGTTGTTTGCCGACGGCGACATCGTCACTCCCGAGGCACTGGAAGAAAAGGGAGCCATCAAGAGCGCCCTGAAGGCTCCGGTGAAAGTCTTGGGTAATGGCGACATCTCGAAAAAGCTCACCGTCAAGGTCGAGAAAGTGTCCGCGTCCGCCAAAGAGAAAATTGAGAAAGCCGGAGGAAAGGTCGAATAACCATGTTCTCTGCGATTATCAATGCGTTCAAAATAGAGGATCTGCGTAAAAAGATCCTGTTCACGTTGTTCATCGTGTTGTTGTACCGCGTTGGATGTCATATCCCGGCCCCCGGTGTCGATGTGAACTTGGTCGCAGAGACGGTCAAGAACAACGCGGCCTTGGGCTTTTTGAACTTGTTTACCGGAAGCGCGCTGCAGCAGCTTTCGGTCTTTGCACTGGGTGTAATGCCCTACATCACTTCCTCGATCATCATGCAGCTGTTGCAAGCTGCCATCCCCACCATCGAGGAGTGGAGCAAAGACGAAGCCGGCCAGCGCAAAATCACACAGATCACCCGCTACATCACCATCGGTATCGGCTTGGTCGAGTCAATCGGTCTGCTCTACACGTTCCGCAGCGCCATCCGCAGCGTCGCAAGCATCCCCGGCTGGTTGACGCCGGTGATGATTGTGGGATCCCTGCTTGCAGGTACGGCTCTGATCATGTGGATCAGCGAGCTGATTACCCAGCGAGGCGTCGGAAACGGTATGTCGATGATCATCTTCAGCTCGATCGTCGCGCGTTTTCCCGCCGCCCTGATCGAAAGCCTCAAGGACACCGTGACCGGTGCCTGGAAGGTCTGGTGGCAGCTGCTGATCACCGCAGCCGTCATCATCATTGTGCTGTTGGTCGTGATTTTTGTGGTCATCTATATTGAGGAAGGACAGCGTCGCATCCCCGTCCAGTACGCCAAGCGTGTGGTCGGTCGTCGCGTCTTTGGCGGGTCGGGTACGTATATCCCCCTGAAGGTGAACGGCGCAAACGTCGTGCCGATGATTTTTGCCTCTGCCATTCTGACGATTCCGCTGCAGCTGTCGCAGATTTTCCCGCAGGCGAATTGGCTGTCAAAGATCGCGAACTTTGTGTCCCCCCAGTCGTCCAGCGCGACGGCGGCTTTGCTGCCTTGGTATTCCGGTTGGGGAAACTGGCTGATAACGTTTATCCTGATTGTGTTTTTTGCGTATTTCTATACGGCGCTGGTTTTCAACCCCATTGACATCAGCGACAACCTGCGCAAACAGGGCGGCTTTATCCCGGGTATCCGTCCCGGTAACAACACGACCCGCTATATCGAGCAGGTCATGAACCGCATCACGCTGCCGGGGGCTTTGTTCCTGGGCTGTATCGCGGTGGGTACCTCGGTTGTGTTTGCTTTGACGAAAAGCCCGATGGTCAACCAGTTCGGTGGCACCAGCATCTTGATTATGGTGGGTGTCGCGCTGGAAACCATGCAGCAAATCGAGTCGCAGCTGACCATGCGGCACTACGAGGGCTTCTTTAAATAGGGTCTTTGAATAGGAAAGCCGTGGGTCGGTTTTCGGCTTACTGCGTTTCACGCTTGTTTCATGTCAGGGCATTCGGTACCACCGGATGCCCTGTTTTCTTATAATAGCCGCATGTACACAACCACCCTGCATGATCGCAGTTTCACCTTCGCGACGCTGAAAGCGCTCCTTGCCTGTGCCAGCGAGGAAAAAACCGGTGATGTGATGGCGGGTATCGCCGCCACCACCGAGCTGGAACGAATCGCCGCGCGCCGTATTCTGGCGGACTTACCCCTCAGCACGCTCTATGAAAACCCCGTCATTGCCTATGACACCGACGAAGTCACCCGCGTGATGATTGATGCGATTGATGCGACCGCCTACGGCCGCATCAAAGACCTGACCGTGGGGGCATTCCGCGAACTGATTCTGGCGTCATCCCCGTCCTACCTGGCAAGCATCCGTGACGGCATCACGGCAGAGATGGCAAGTGCCACCGCGAAACTGATGAGCAACCTGGACCTGGTCTACGCCGCAGCCAAGCTCCCCGTAACGGCGACCTGCAACACGACCATCGGGCTGCCCGGCACTTTCAGCGTGCGCTGCCAGCCGAACCACCCGACCGATGACGTCGCAGGAATCCTGGCTTCCACTGCCGAGGGACTCAGCTACGGATGCGGGGATGCGGTTATCGGCGTGAACCCCGCCACCGACGACCCCGACAGCGTACGTGAAATCCTAACGGCGCTCCGCCGCCTGGTCGACGAATACGCCATCCCGACCCAGAACTGCGTACTCGCGCACGTCAGCACCCAGATGGCAGCCCTTGCCTCTGGAGCCCCGGTTGACCTGATGTTCCAGTCGATTGCCGGCAGCCAACGTGCCAACGCAGCCTTTGGCATCGATGTGGCACTACTGGACGAAGCCGACCACATGATGCGACAGCTGAAAAACAGCACCGGCCCCAACTATTTCTACTTTGAAACCGGCCAGGGCAGCGCGCTTTCTGCCGACGGGCACCACGGCGCCGACCAGCAAACGCTCGAGGCCCGCGCCTACAGCTTGGCAAAACGCTACCGCCCCTTCCTGGTGAACACGGTGGTGGGCTTCATCGGCCCGGAATATCTGTATGACGGCCGCCAAATCATCCGCGCCGGCCTGGAAGACCACTTCATGGGCAAACTGCTGGGCGTCCCCGCAGGCGTGGACGTCTGCTACACCAACCACGCCCGCGCCGACCAAAACGACGTAGACGTGCTGGTCGCGCTGCTTGCCCAGGCGGGTTGCAACTACATCATGGGCATCCCCACAACCGATGACGTGATGCTGGCATACCAAAGCTCCAGTTTCCACGACACGGCGACCATGCGCGAGCTCTTGGGTAAACATGCCATCCGGCCCTTCGAGCACCGCATGGAACAGCTCGGCGTTCTGTCGGACGGCCGGCTGACCACGCGCGCCGGCAACCCGCGCCTATTCGGCTACGACCCGCCGACCACGCACACAGCGAACACAGCGCAAGCCACACAATCGGCGGGGGAGCACGTCCCGACGCCCGCCCGTTTGGATGTCGGTCACGCCGGCCCGCGCCTGCGCACAGCGACACTTTTGGACCTGCGAGCCGACCACGCAATTGCACGCGATGCCGTTTGGGACGATACCGACTGCAGCGTGGCGGATGACCTGGGCTTTGTCACCGTGCAGACGCTGGTGAACGATAAAGAGGAATACCTGCGCCGCCCCGATTTGGCGCGTGGTTTCAGTGACGAATCGCTGGCCTACCTGCGCCGCCACGCAGCCCCGGGTGCAGACCTGCAGATTATCGCAGCTGACGGATTGTCGGTCGCGGCCGTTCAGGAAAACCTGGCGCGGATCTATCCGGAACTGATCCGACTGGCGGGTGCTCGCGGCTACAGCACGGGCACACCCATCTATGTGCGTTATGGGCGTGTGGCGACGATGGACAAGATTTCAGAAGCCCTGCAGGCAAAGGTCACCGTCCTGTTGGTGGGGGAACGCCCCGGCCTGGGTTGCCGCACCTCGATGAGTTGCTACATGGCTTGGGAGGCAAGCCCGGACAAGCCCGAGGCACAACGCAACGTAGTCTCGAACATCCACGACGGCGGTCTGCCACCCGAAGCTGCCGCCGAACGCATCATCTCGATTGCCGCCGATATGTTTCGGTACCGCACATCGGGCGTCGAACTGAACCGACTGCTCCATCGCGTCGCCCGCTGACAGCCGTATCAACGTGCATTTTTGTATCGACTTTGTTTGAACGGGAACAATTCCCCGCCGTCTTGTGCTACCATCAGCGCATGGCACTACGGGGGAAATGTCGTCTGCTCTTGCCGGTCTGCGTTGTTCTCACACTCTGCGGAATAGCTATCCGTGCGTTTGCGACAGAACCCATCAGCGGCTATACGCCACCCGCCATTGATTCCACAGACATAAACGAAGCCGACTACGAGTCGTTGCTGGACATCCCGCGGCAGGCGGTGCGGGGTCTGCGCACGACGGTCAGCGCTGACCCCTTGCCCGCCAGTTTCGATTGGCGAACAGAAAACCCACAGATTCTGGTGGCAGCCCGCGATCAGAACCCCTATGGCAGTTGCTGGGCATTTGCCGCCACGGCGGTCATGGAGGGCAGTGCCGTTCAAAACGGATTGACGGCAACCTCGATTATGCTCTCTCCGAAACAATTGGTGTATGCCGCCTATAACAGTCAAACCTTCGAGACACCCGCCGGTTACAGTGCGCTGAATGCCGGCGGAAACAGCCTGTATTCGGCGGCGGCATTGGGCAAATGGTTCGGTCCGGTTGACGAGGCGCGCGTGCCCTACGGAACCTCGACCGCGATTACCGACCCTGCCATCTATGCTGCCAGCGACTATCACCTGCGCGAGATGCGCATGTTGCCGATGCCGAAAAACAACACGACGGCACAGGCAGCCTATTCCGCCGAAAATGTGGAAACGATTAAGCGGGCGGTCAAAACGTGGGGACCTGTCGCGACCGCGTTTTACTGGGGGAATTATTGGAAGTCATCGACGAACAGTCCCTACAATTCGACGGTTTATTACTACTGCAACAACTCCCATTACAATCCCGCCGATCCTTATGGCAACCCACTCGGTGTCAATATCCCGAACCATGCGGTGGTGATCGTGGGCTGGGACGACAGCATTTCCCGGACGAATTTCAATACAAACATCGATAGCCAACCCCCGGGTGACGGGGCGTGGTTGATTCGCAACAGCTGGGGTCCGACCTTTGGACAGGCAGGCTATTTCTGGATGTCGTATTACGACAAATCCATGGACACCAGCGAATACTTCAGCATCGAGGATGTTTCGAACTACGACCACAACTATTACTGGGACGCGATGGGCTGGATCGGCGGCGAAATCGAAAACGATGGCGACGCCGCAGACGCCGCGCAAATCGCAAACGTGTTCACATCAACGGCAACGACCACGGTGGCACAGGAACTGCGTGCCGTCAGCTTTTACACCGACGAACCGGACACCGACTACGAGATCGCCGTCTACCTGAACCCGACCGATGGCAGTCCGACAGGTCCTTTGCAGGCAGATGTCGCAGACGGCGCCGCGCTGACGATCACCGGAAACAAAGTCTACGCGGGGCTTTATACCGTCGACCTGGACATTCCGGTGTATTTGCCCGCAGGGCAGACCTTCTCGGTGGTTGTCACCTTGTCACGCACGGATGGCGTGGACGCAATCCCGGTCGAGGCCAGCGACAGCGGCACGACCCTGCAGGGCGATCCGGCTTCCGGGCTGCTGTCAACCGGCGTCGACGGGTTGGATATCGCCCCGGGTCAAAGCTACTATCGCTTCACCGCAGCCCCGGGCGACAGCAGCCCCGTCACCGACCCCGTCTGGACCGACGTCTATGACACGGTCTCGGCGCCCAATTCAGACTACGCCGACTGTGGCAACGTGAACGTGAAAGCCCTGACGGTCGACACCTCCGCAACCGCAGCCGCGCGTTATACGATCGGCTTTGATTCCTGCGGTGGCACATCCGTGCCGGCGACCACCATCGCCTCCGGTGCCCCGTACGGCACGCTTCCCACCCCCACGCGCGCCGGCTGCGACTTCCTGGGCTGGTTCACCGAATCGGTCGAGGGCACGCAGGTCACCGCAGCCACCACCGCGACCGAAAATCGCATCCTCTACGCACACTGGGGCTACGTCATCACCTTTGATGCACGCGGTCACAGCGCCGACACAACCGTTACCTTGTCCGGCGGACACGCGCTGACCACCCTGCCGGCAGACATCACGCGCGCCGGCTACACTTTCGCCGGCTGGTGGACTGAACCCGACGGCGGTTTTCCCATCGCCGCCGGCATCTTTCCCGCAGGTAGCACGGCCTATTACGCCCGCTGGACCTGCACGATTACCTATGACGCGCGCGGCGGCAGCAGCACCCCCGCCACCCAGACGGTCTTTGACGGCGCAACCGTCACGCTACCCACAGCGACGCGCGCCGGTTACACCTTCGGCGGCTGGTGGACCGCCGCCACCGCAGGATCGCAGGTCGGTTCGGACTGGCACGCCGGTGGAGACATCACGCTCCACGCCCATTGGAACAGCACCGTCAGTTTTGATGTCAACGGGGGGGATACCGCCACGACGCCACCGCCCATCGTGGTCGCCCAGGACAGCGCCTATGGCCCGCTGCCGACGGCGATGCGCGCCGGCTATACCTTCGACGGTTGGTATACGGCACCCGGCGGGGGAGTACGGGTCGGCAGCGACGATTATCCCGCCGGCGGGGATGCGACCCTGTACGCCCGGTGGGTCAGCGTTGTCGTGTGGGATGCGCGCGGTTTCAGCACTGACACCACCCGGGCGGTTGCGTTCGGGTCTGCGGTCGGTACCTTGCCGGCTGACGTGACGCGCGCCGGCTACACATTTGCCGGCTGGTGGACGGCTGCGGACGGTGGTACGCAGGTCACGGCCGCCGCGGTGCCTCCCGGAAATGTGACCTATTATGCGCGCTGGACCTGTACGGTGAGCTTTGACACGCACGGCGGCACGGCGGCACCGGCGCTGACCGTGTTTCAGGGACAGTCGGTCACGTTGCCTGCGGTTTCGCGCGTCAGCTACAGTTTCGCCGGCTGGTGGACGGACGCGACCGGCGGCACGCAGCTGACCGGTTCGTATACGCCTGCCGGCGACATCACGCTGCACGCGCACTGGTGCAGCCGTATCGTCCTGAACGCGAACGGCGGAATCACACCGGTCACCACGCAGCTGCTGATTGCAGACGGAGATGCGTACGGTGCGCTGCCCACGACGACGCGGATCGGCTATACCTTCGGTGGCTGGTGGACGGACGCGACCGGCGGCACGCAGGTTCAGGCAGGCGACATCGCGACCGGTAACCGAACCCTGTACGCCCACTGGCTCAGCACTGTGACTTTTAATGCCCGCGGTGGCAGCGCCGTTGCGGCACGTACGGTCGACTATGGGCAGCCCTTGGGGGCGCTGCCATCCGGTGTCACCCGTGCCGGCTATACGTTCGGTGGCTGGTGGACGGCTGCTGACGGCGGCACGCAGGTCACGGCCGCCACGGTGCCCACAGGCGACGTCACCTATTACGCGCGCTGGACCTGGACGGTGAGTTTTGATACGCGCGGGGGCAGCACGGTCAGCGCGCTGACGCGCTATGACAACCAAACGGCGGCTCCGGGTAACCCGACCAAGCCGGGCTACACGTTTGATGGCTGGTGGACCGCCGGCACGGGCGGCACGCGGGTTGCGACCCCGATTGCTGCCGGCTCCACCAACGGCAGCATCACCCTGTATGCCCACTGGGGCAGCACCGTGACCTGGGACGCCCGTGGTGGCAGCACCGTCGGCTTGCGCCTGGTTCCCGAAGGATCCGCCATCGGCAGCCTACCGACTCCGACCCGTACCAAAGCCCGTCTGCTGGGCTGGTACACGCTGCCTGCGGGCAACGGCGTACAGGTTGATGCCGGTTTCGTGCCGAACGGCAACACGCAGCTGTATGCGCACTGGATGATGCAGGTGGCGTTTAACACGCGCGGCGGCAGCTCGGTTTCCACAACTGAAATCGCCCAGGGCTCGGTCATCGGCACGTTGCCGGTCACGACGCGCGCCGGTTACGTGTTCGCCGGCTGGAGCACTGACGGCGCGGACTCCGGCGGCGGCATCATCGACGCCGGCTTCGTCGTCTACGACCCGCTGACCTTGTACGCGCGCTGGACCGCCATCGGGGGCAGCTCGCAGACGGGTGGTTCGCAAACCGGGCAAGCAACCACCCCGGGCGGTAATACGGGCACGTCTGCATCGACCACGCAGCAAACGGTACAAGTTGCCAAGCCCAAACGCACCGCCATCAAGAAGCTGACCGTCGGCAAACGAAAAGTCACCGTCACCTGGAAAAAGGTCGGCAGCATCAGCAAATACCAGCTGCGCTATCGCATCCGCGGGAAAAAGGCTTGGAAGTACAAGCTGGTCAGCGCCAAACAGACCAAGCTGGTCCTGAAAAAGCTGAAGCGCGCCAAACGCTACCAAATCCAGGTGCGCAGCTACTGCCTGCGCGGCAGCAAACGCCTCTATTCCCCTTGGTCTGCCACCAAAACCACCAAACGCGTACGGTGATTTCGGTCGTCACTCTTCTGTATCCTCACTAAAGTCAAGAGCGAGTTGCTCTCCTGCTTTCAGGTGTTCCTCTTCTGCTTTCAGGAGTTTCTCGAACCGTTTTTGCACGATTTCTTCCAATGATTTCACGAGTTCTTGCAAATCTTCAATATCTTTCAGTTCGCGTAGCGAAAAAAGGGTGTCACCAAATTCATCTCGATATCGACGATACAGAACAACGGGTTTGTTGTTCAGCAGTAGCTGGATTGCATTTCTCAGACTTCCCGAGCTTACCGATAGCTGTCCGTAACGTGGGTGCATATACGTATCCTGCCACACAATCAAACCATATTTGCACGCGTCACCCATTGCCCGGTCTTTTTCTGTTTCCCGTTCTTTTTGCTTACGTGGTTTACCGTCTTCACTAGATTTTTCTTCGGCCTTTGGTGAAACCTGAACTATGTCCCAGTCCTCCGGCACCTTTATCCGGGGCGTATCGTGAATGGTGTATACCGTGACGTTGGTATACTTACGTTTTCTGAGATCTTCAGCGATACGAGCATCAACCCCCCTCTCAGAGTCACCGATCAACACGGGGATATCTTGGTCGACAATGTTGGCAATTCGTTCCTCTAACTCCTCGGGCAGAGAATCAATCTGTCGTGATCCGCTAATGAACACAGAACCCATTAAATACTCCTTAAATTCTTCAGTTAATCTGTCGAGACTCCATTGTACCCGCCCCGTCCCTTAAAAGGGAATGTCTTCGGTCAGGACCTCGACGCTCGGGCCGTTTTGTCGAGACTCAGCTGTACCCACCCCGTCCTTTTTTATACCACCACCGGTGTTTTTGCAGAGTGACAGGAAGTATATGTGACCGGCTCCGTTCTTCTGCAGTTCCTTAATACAGGCCCGTAAGGTGGCACCTTCCTCATACGTGTCATCAACAATCAAGGTGGGAAGGCCATTCAAAGTATAAGTGCACGAGAAATCACCTTCAGAAAAATTAGATCCCCTCTCTTTTCTTTTCGACTCCACACACGTCTTCTTCAGTAAGGCTTCAACGTATCGGTATTCAGGTGTTGCGAGTCCTTGTGCGATTGCATAGACGTGCTGAATATCTCGGTCTTTCGAGGACGGAGCCGGCACGATCAAAAGAGACCCGAGGTCTTCTGCCGCAACCAGGTTTTTGATTACACCGGATTTCTTTATTCTACTTACCGCATCACTGATGAGTTCCAGCTTTTCCTTCCTACCAAGATTCTTCCAATACTTTAAGTGATTGATAGTCTCCCCGAAATCAGAGCGATTGGCAGCGTCCTTATGATACGGTTGGATTGCCAAGCCCTTGGTAAGACCGTCTGCAGTGATGGGAAGAAAAAGCCTACTGCCACAACCACCGAACCAGTCTTTGCAATAGTACTCACCTTCATGGAGTTTACTCTTCATAATATCGGTGTTGCCACAAAACGGGCATCGCTCTATTCCTAGGAATTCCATTTCTTCACCTCCTCACAAAACGGGCATCGCTTTTTCTCGATTACCTTGACCCTGCCTTGTTTCTGCATCTCTTTAAATAAATCCAACATACTCTTAGCCATCTTTTCCACCTCTCACTGCAGACCGCGTTTTATGATCTTCATATGACGCTTTGTTCCCTTGAATAGTGACGGGCTTCGTTCGAATGTTCGATGGGATCGCTTTACGTAGTTCAGGAAATTCGGCTGCTTTCGATCCCCCTTCTCCGAATAGATCTGATAGAGCATCCTTCTTGATTTTGCCCCTTTATGTGGGTCTTGTGCCGCAATGGCGTTTACCGTATTGATCTTTCGGCGTAGGCGATAGTGGTATTTTGAAATGGTCTTATCGCGAATGCGGACTTCCGTGCCGTCAATAGCGAAACCCAGATATTCCAACACATCTTTCGTGTTCGGTGTATCCGGCAGATAGTCCTCGTTGCAGTTGTGGATTGCACTGTGCACACGGTGATAAACACGGGTTTTGTCCGGCTGCAGGTCGAGCCCGGGGATTGAATCAATAATGCCGACCAGCCTTTTGTAGATACAATCAAAACCGACTCCGTCCGTTTCGTCGGAAGGGATGATGACGATGAAGTCATCACAATAGCGCATGTATTTACCGGAGTATTCCGTCACCAAATCATGTATCAACTTGTCGAATTCCAGCATATAGACGTTTGATAAAACCCCACTGATGGGGGAGCCTTGCGGTATCCCATAGTCGTTGTCATTACGTGCGATAGCACCACTGCGCGATTCGCGTTTACTCAACTGCCTGTATTGCTCAGGGGTCAACACACGCTTTTTTCGGTCGAGCTCTCTGCGCGTCTTAACCCCATTGATTTCCAGCAAGGACTTCAGGCTCCAATCAGAATAGCGCGTGATGTTCTTGTAGACCGCATAATAATCAGCAGGGAGCTTTGGGGCACCAAACAATGAAAGAAGTCGTTCTTTCAAGTACCGATGATCCAAGTGGTCAAAGAAGCCCGTAAAATCCCCAATCAACACAAAACACTCCGGATGCTCGGCAATACAATCAAAGGCCGCTTTCGCGAAGTCTATGTTGCATTTTTTCAGGTCTGACCGATATGCAATGGCACAATCAGCGGTGCCGTCAACAGCAATGCGCCGAACGTACTTTTCCTCCAACAGCAGCGAATAGTATTGATAGATGCAGCGATCGATGTGCGCGGCATAGCGAATGGGGCGTTCTTTTGCCTTGGTACCGGTTCCCTTGTGGTATTTCCGCGTATGCTCGACGTAGTGAATAAAAGGATAGAATCCGTGTCGCGCAACTTTTTCGGGATCCGTGATGTAATCCCATTTGCTGTCGCAGCTTACGCGCAGATCAAAGTGCGCGTAGCCTTTTGGCTTGCTGTGTTTATTTCGCCACTCGTGCAGCTGTTCGGGGGTCATATTGTTGTCCCCGAATGCACAAAAGCCACCGGCACGGGGTACGACATCCCTAATCCGGTGGCCCTAAAACGATAATACCTGATGTCATTGACATCGTCGGCCGTACTCAATTGCACACAAAGTGCGATCATGTAGTTCAATACTTCCCTTATCCCTGCGGATAAGGCGTCCCCATTGTAGATGATTTGCGTTGGGCTGTCAACGCTCGTTTCGAAGCCGACCAATTGCCTCTCCTGCTCTTCCAGCGGAATAATACTTCCCATCGTAGAGGCCGTTCTCTTTCAGGATGCGAATCTGATTTGAGGTCGCATGATGATTCCACATTTCAGAGTTATGATACTGGCTACGATAGCCATGCTGCGCACTTCTATAGATAGCCTTACGGTTATGATAGCCATCGCTATAATCGGAATATGAGTTGCGCCTTGCCATTTGGCATACCCCTTCCTCAACTACTGTTTCCGGTAATCCACCTCAAACCCGAAAATGTGCCAGCGCAAAAATAGCACAGGGGGGGGGGCTGTCAAGGAGGCTTTTTTCAGTTGCAGATGGGGTACCGATTACGATGAAATCCGCAGTTCAAGCTGCCTCCGCACGCCGTCCACCAAACAGAGCCACACTAAAGCGGGGGAGTACGTCCCGGCGTCTGCGTTGGGCTGCGCGCCTGCTGCCGGATGGGCGCTGCTGCGGGACGCACTCCCCCCCCTGAAAACGTGGGATTCCGTGTTCAGTTAACTGCAAAATACGTGAAAGTAACTGTCAATAGTTTTGCGGTTACAAACCGCAAAACAGACAGCAAAAACACCCGAATCTGCAAATCACCGAATGAATCGCCTGCAAACTATCGACTGAAACACCTGCAAATCATCGAACGCGCAGGTAAATCACTCACGCGTGCGGCGTGGGTACGTGTGGCCCGCTGCCTAACGTATCGCGCAGTATCCGCCAAAAGGCCGCACGATCGACGTCGCACGTAATATCCACATTGCCCTTCGCATCATCGGGCGTGAATGCTGTTTGGCCATCTTGCGCCCCGACGCGGACCCGCCCACGCCTCAACGTGCACACCTCGGGGCAGAACACGTTGACGCCGACCAGCGCGTCGTGCAGCGTCAGCTGACCCGTGTCCGACAGCCACGCTCCGCCGAAATCCAGCACCGCGCGACACAGGGGGTCGTCAGCAGGCAGCACGTCAGCCGCTACATCGGCGTCAACCGTCACCGTTTCGGTCACGTCCACCGTAATGGCGCGATGAACGGCGACCTCTGCAGCAAACACGATGCGTGACGCCGTCGTATCCGCCCAGGAATTCCAGTTCCACATCGGGTCGGGTAACGCCCGCACGCCGAAATAGCCGTTCATCACGTGCAGCCCCGCCAGCATCCCGGCTGCATCCGGATAGCGCATAAACAGCTGTGCCACGTTGGTCATCGGCCCAATGGCGACCAAGTGCACCTGACCGGGGTTTTCGGAGATGTGGCGATACAGAAACGCAGGCGCATCACCCGCCTCAAAGCTGCCGTGTGCCCAGCGGCTCAGCGCACCCGCACCGCTTGCCGTCGGATACAGCGGGATTGCCTGCAGCGGCAGGTCCGCGCCCGCCACAATGGGCACGTCGACACGCCCCGCGGCGCGACAAACGGCGTCGGCAATGGCGGCGCGCAGGTCCGATTGACCACACACGGTGCTGATACCCAGCAGCCGGCAACGCGGCTCGCGCAGCAGATAAGCCAGGCACACCGCATCATCGATGTCGCCGCCGATATCGGTATCCAGCAGCACTTTGGTTGCCGGATACCCGGCTCTGCCCGCGCCGAAATGCGCCAAAACGCCCCCCTCACTCGCGTCGAATCCTCCGCCTACCAGTATAGACAAAACGGGGGAGTACGTCCCGGCGTCCGCGCCTGCCGGTGCGCCTGCTGCAGGATGGGCACCGCTGCGGGACGCACTCCCCCGATTCGGGGTCTGGGAACGTGTTGCGCTGCATGCAAAACTGCGCTAAAATGCATGCATCTACCGCAGCGTTAGGAGGATGATATGCCGGCAGTCCAAGTCCGTAATATGCCCGATGAACTGTATCGCGCGCTGCTGGCTGCAGCCAAGCGTGAGCATCGCAGCCTGACGCAGCAGGTGCTGGTAACGATTCAAAACGGATTGAGGGATGTGCGTCCGCAGCCGGTGGAGCCGGCCGGTGCGGCTGACACGGTTGATGCGTGTGCCCGGGGGGCATGCGACTTTGAGCGGGTGGGAGTGCAACAGGGGGACCCGCAGGGCTCGGAACAGTGGCAGTCGGCGGCTGTGGTGCCTTCGCCTGCGTTGCGCAGGCGCGCTGCGTTGGCACAGCTGGATGAGTACTATCGCAATACGGGTTTTGCCGGCTTGGACGAATCGGCCCCATCCGCTGCCGACGTTGTTCGGGCGGGGCGCGACGAATTGGAGGGGCGGGGACTGAATGCTTGTGCTTGATGCCAGCATCGCAGTGGCAGTCGTCACCGGTCAGTCGCATGCGGATGCCTATCGTTCTGCAATCGAACAGTGCGTGACACCCGTGCGATCGTCGGCGCTGATGCCCATCGAGGTCGCAAATGCCCTGCGCCGTTACGTGCAGACCAAACAGATGACTCCGGAGGCCGCACAGATGGCATATGCGACAGCGCTGTCCCTGGTTGACGAATTCGTCGACATCAGACGCGACGCCGCTGAAGCGTTGTCAGAATCCATCCGTCTGCAGCATTCCGTGTACGACCTGCTGTATTTTCTGATAGCGCGCCACTATGGGGCGTCTTTGTTGACGCTGGATGCGCGGTTGATGAAGCTCTGTGACCGTGAAGGGGTCAGCACCACCATCATCTATAAAGACCCCGTCTTTGATACAATTTGACAGTTGCCATTTTGCTGTGTGCATTGCACACACCCCTCAAACCCGTATTCCAAGCCACTTTTCAAAAAGGCATAAGAATGACCGCCCTACCGATTATGGCAGAGCGGATAGA
>JAISUC010000022.1 GCA_031272275.1 Actinomycetes bacterium
AGATGCCCTGTAGGGGGGCACTCCGTGCCCCCGCGTAACGACGACAGTCGCCACAGAACAATCCGAGACGGCGCAGGTTTGCGTTGACGGCGCATCGCGTCCTCAACGGTGCCGTCGAGCCAATGTAGCTCAAAGCGCCTCGATAAGAGGGGGGCGACGGGGATGGGAGTATCATCCCCGGGCGAATGGTTACGCGCGTGTTTCCAATACCGGCAAATCGGGCGAGCACGTCCCGTCGGCTGCCTGCCACGTGGTAGGCTGTGTGCATGGGGAGCTCGCACAGATGTATATCAGGCAAGAGCACGGGAATCGTCAATCTGCACAGGGAGGAGAGACATGCGTCCGCTGAAAATAGCACACAGCGCGGTAATCAAGCCCTATTTTCGCACGGGCCGGCAGACGGTCTTTATCGAGGACAGCGACCTGACCGATGTCGCGGCCGTCGTCTTGTATTCCGACGAGACCGAGTTCATAGATCGTGTGCGCGAGAGTGCCTTTGCACTCCCCCTGTTTGTTTTTGTGGACAGCTTCAGTACCGTGGACGTGCCGGATGACCTGGGTGCGGTGGTGGCGGACCTGGACGATTACGATTGCGCCGCCCTGTCGGTGGACATCGAACAGGCGGCGTGTGCCTATGAGGACGCGATGCTGCCGCCGTTCTTTGAGATTCTGAGCAATTATCTGGAGCTGGGAAACCGCCAGTTCGATTGCCCGGGCCATCAGGGCGGGGCGTATTTTCGCAAGCACCCGGCGGGCCGGTATTTTTATGACCTGTACGGACCCACGGTGTTTGCGAGC
The DNA here is from genome assembly GCA_031272275.1 of Actinomycetes bacterium. Lineage (GTDB taxonomy): Bacteria > Actinomycetota > Coriobacteriia > WRKU01 > WQUG01 > JAISUC01. The sequence continues at coordinate 799 of JAISUC010000022.1, forward strand.
GATATATGTTCGTCGGACATTGCACTGGGCGATTTGCTGATTCACCAAGGACCTGCGCACGAAGCGGTGCGGCATGCCGCCGAGGTGTTTCATGCCGACCGGACCTATTTCTGCATGAACGGCACCAGCGCGGCAAACGGAGTGTCGCTGAGCGCGCTGGTGACGCCCGGCGATTTGGTGCTGTTCGACCGCAATAACCACAAGTCGATTTATGACGGTGCGCTGACGCGTGCCGGCGGAACACCGATGTATCTGGAAGCCACGCGCAACGCCTACGGGCTGGTGGGCGGTATCGATGCGCATTGCTACGACGAGGACTGGATTCGCGCCGAGCTGCGACGCTGTGCAGCCGAGCTGCCGGTCCGCGCCGGGCGCGCCGATTTCGCGGGTGCCGCTGACCGGGCTCGACCGTTCCGTGCCGCCGTACTGCAGATGTGCACCTATGACGGCGTGGTGGCTGACGCGCGCGCGCTGGTTTCCGCGTTCGGGCATTTGTGCGACTACATTTTGTTTGATTCCGCCTGGCTGGGCTACGAGCAATTCATACCCCTGATGCGCGACCTGTCGCCGCTGTTGCTGAATCTGGGACCGGACGACCCGGGGATTATTGTGACGCAATCGGTCCACAAACAACAGGCCGGTTTCTCGCAGGGCTCCTATATTCACAAAAAGGACGCCCACATCAAGGGGCAAAAACGTTTTGTGGGCCACAAGCGATTCAACAATGCGTTTCGAATGCATGCCTCGACCAGTCCCTTTTATCCCATTTTTGCGTCCTTGGACGTCAACGCGAAAATCCAGGAAGGCCCGTCGGGCGCGAAACTGTGGGACCGCTGCCTGCGTCTGGGGGTACAGACCCGGCAAAACATCCTGCGCAAATGCACGACGATTCGCCCCTTTGTGCCCCCGCGTGTTCAGGGGCGTACCTGGGAGGAGTCGGATGTCGACGCCATCGTGTCGGACCGGGCATATTGGGCACTGGAAGCCGACGGCGGATGGCACGGGTTTACGGGATTTGCCGACGGGCAGTACCAGCTGGATCCGAACAAGTTGCTGTTGACGACACCGGGCATCTGCAGCGCGGACGGTTCCTATGACGACTTCGGGGTGCCGGCGCCGGTGCTGGCGGCGTACCTGCGCGAGCATCGCATTATCTGCGAGAAATCGGATCTGTACTCGATTTTGTTCCTGTTGACACCGGCCGAAGAGCCGGCCAAGATGGAGGCTCTGGTGTCTGCCCTGCAGGACTTCGAGCGTCACGTGCGCGAAAACAGTCCACTGGGACGGGTGCTGCCGTTCATCTATGAAGCGCACCCCGAGCGATACCGGGGGATGCGTCTGCGCGAGTTGTGCCAACAGCTGCACGATCGCTACCGGACCGCCGACGCAAAAGAGCTGCAGCGTCGGCTGTTTCGCGCCGAGTGGCGCCCTGAGCGTGAGCTGCTGTGCTCGGATGCCTATGTGGCACTGGTACGCAACGAGGTCGAACAGGTGGCGCTGCGCGATGCGGTGGGCCGCGTTGCGATGGAGGGTGCGCTGCCCTATCCGCCCGGGATCTTTGTCGTGGCACCCGGTGAGCGCTGGACCGAGACCGCGCGCGACTACATTGTGCTGCTGGAGGATATGGCGATTGATTTTCCGGGACTGGAACCGGAACTGCACGGCGTCTACAACGAGCACGCCACGAGCGGCGCCGACTGCAGCGTGCTGGTCCTGGCGGAATAGGTGGGGGGCACTGCCCCCGTGCTGCGCACGGGGCGCGTGGTATCCGGGCGGGCAAAAGCCCGCCCGGTGGATTGCCACGGCGTCTGCGACGCCTCGCAATGACATTCAAGGGGGGCGGCTCGAAAAAAGCTGCAAAGCTTTTTATCGAGATCGCCCCCCTTTGTGCTAAAGCAGTAGCGGCACGGAGCTACTTGACTTTGATGGTGTAGGTCTTTTTCTTGCCGCCGGCTTTGACGGTGATCTTTGCCTTTCCTTTCTTGATGGCAAACAGTTTACCTGCCTTATCGACCTTGAGCACACTGGACTTCGACGTCTTATAGGTCACCTTGACGTTGGTGGCCTTGGCAGACGACAGCTTGACCTTCAGCTGCTTGGTGGCGCCATTCTTCAGTGTCTTCGGCGGCTTGGAAAGCGTGACTTTGCTGAGCTTCTTGGCCTTCTTAACAACTTTGACCGTAAAGGTCAGCTTGGTGCCGTCCAGGCTTGTGACCGTCACCTTGGCAGTTCCGGGCTTCTTGGGCGTGATCTTGCCGGTTTGGGCGTTCACGCTAACGTACTTGGCGCCGCTTGTGACCTTCCAGGTGACTTTCGCGGTTTCACCATAGGCGAATGCTTTGCCGGCTGCGGTCTTGCCGTCGAATGCCAGTGCCGGTGCAGCAACTGCCTTGCTGCTCTTCTTCAGGTAGAGCTTAGTCACAGGCGTGCGGAGTTTGGTCACGTTCTTGGCAATCACCACGGTGATGCTCACTGTCTTGGTGGGATCAGACTTGCTCGTGGCAGTCAAGGTCACGCGACCTTCTCCGGTGCCGGTGGCTTTGAGAGTCCCGTCGGCAGACAGCGTAAACGCGCCTGCGGGGGCAGTCCCGATGTCATAGCCGTATTTCGCGGTGACAGCAGAGACACCTGTGGTGTCTGAGGCAGCGGGGGCAGACCAGGTGACGTCATCGGCAAATCCTCCGCCGAAGTCGACCGTGACGGGCAGTTTCACACTAACACCCGGTGTCACCGGTGTGGCACCGCCTGCCTGGGGGATGTTACCTGCGGCAACCGGGGTCTCGGTTTGTGTGGGTTGTTTACCGTCATCGGGTGGAGTGACAACCTGTACCCATTGGGCGTGGAGTGTTTCGCTGACGTGAACGATGTGTGTTTCATCCACAGCATCCCCCCCGGTCTCGGCGGTAAACCAGCCCTGGAAGGTATAACCGGCCTTTGTGGTGACCGGCAGAGTGCCGATGGCGGTGTGTTCATAGAGGACCACCGGGGATACTGCTCCCCCACCGTGGGTGTCAAAGGTCACGGTGACCTGGGGGATGGGTGTCCATTGGGCGTGGAGAGTTTCTTCTGCCACGACGACGTGTTCGGCGGTGATTTCGTTTCCACCGTTCTGCGCGTCAAACCAACCGTCGAAGTAGTACCCGGCGCGTGTTGCGGTGGGTAGCTGCCCGATGGCGGTTCCTGTTTTTACGGCAATCGAGGGGACGTACTCCCCGTCATGTGTGTCGAAACTGACGGCCGAGTGGGTGGACGAGGGCTGGGCGACGTATCCGCCGTCACCGTCGGGCAGAATCAGCAGGTCCTGCAGGTTCTGCAAATAGAGGGCGGGGCGAGTGCCCGCACTAACGCCAAACGGATACGTACCGACTTGGTTGATCTGTCCTCCACCCTGAATGTATGTCATCTTATTGTTGTTGACGTTGCCGGGTGAGCGCAAACCCCAGCTGCCCGACCCCTTCAAATACGGCCAAAGATTGGTAAAATTCGGGTAACGGTACGTATCATTTGCAATCGCATAGTCGGTCGGCCATGTCACACGCAGGTTGGGGCTCTGTTGATCCAGGGGTATGGAGCCGTCCAGTGTCGCTGTCGGATCAGCAGGAAATCCCCAAGCGGTGCGAGTGGCTTCGTCGATAGAGAGGTAAAAGAGCTTGTCGTCAGAGTCGGGACCACCGGATTGGACACCATTGGCCGGAGTAGTGATGTGCGTGGTTGCAATGAGTGCCTGCTCGGTTACATTAAACGCAAGACCGATGAAGCTGTCGTCCGCGCTCGTGTAATCAACACCCTCTCTGCCGTCTTTGGTGCCGTTTGCACCCAAGTTTGCGGACGCAGGAAGCCCGTTGAGCCACGAACGGGCGTTGGAGTTCTCCCACTGGACCGCCTCGCTCACAAAGTGATAGTCCTGGTTATCCAGAACCTTATCGGCAAACAACAAAACCTGGGAGCCGGTGTTTTGCAGAACAACCCAGGTGATCGGCTCGAACCGGTACCAGGCAGCCCATTGCTCGGTTTCTTGATCCCAATCATCATCCCACGCTGCCTCTGAGTCGACATACCGATAGCGGTGTCCGTCCGCGGCAATCGTGGTGGTTCCCGAAGCCGCGGTAGCAGGCAAACCGGGAACGTTTCGGGCGACCGTTTGCGGATAGCTGCCGAAGGTGATTTTGTCGCCGGTGTGTAGATCGGCGACGTTGACCAGGTCGCTGGGAGCGGCGAATGCGGAGGTGGGTGCCGCGATGGGCAGGATGCTGAAAAACATCGCACACGCCAGTACGACCGATGTCACGGTTGACCGGATACCCGGTCGGGTTCGGGTGTTCATAATGGACCTGCTTCCTCGAATAATGGTGCGTCCCTGCGCGCCTGCGGCAGCCCCGTTTGTCCCTGTTGCGTCCTCAATGCAACCGCCGGGGCCCCTCTCCGTGTGCGCGCCTAACCGTTATGCGTGCCACCCAGTATTGTAAACGCTCGACAGTTTTTGCGCAAGCAGGGGAATGCCCCCGTGCTGCGCACGGGGCGCGTGGTATCCGGGCGGGCAAAAGCCCGCCCGGTGGATTGCCACGCGCACTGACGTGCGCTCGCAATGACGGTATGGGGTGACCTTTCCGGAACAGCAAGCGGGGGGTGGGCCAAAAAAAGCTGCAAAGCTTTTTATTGGCAGCATCCCCCCGCGATGTCCCTGACGATGGGGTGTGTAAGCACCCGGCAAGCGCAATGGCGGCGGTTATATGAGGCCGCGGAAGAAGTGTCCTTTGGTGATGGCTGCAGTCGGGTGCGGAACGGGAGGGCGTCCCGCCGCGACCTCGATGAGGTTTCGCCGTAGGCGCGCGACCTCACGCGACGCCGCCGTGTTGAGCGCACATTCCATGTCCAGACGGACTGCTGAGACTCCTGCCGCCACCACTTCGTCGAGTGCCGCGGTCAAATCCAACGGGACGCTGTTGTAAATATGGCTGCGGGATCGTGCATCGACACGGACGGGGAAACAGTAACCCTTGCGGTCCCGCAAGGCCAGATGCAGTTTGCGCCGCGGGCATTCCCCGCACTTTCGGGTACAGGGACGCGGCAGGTCCAGAGCACGCAGCACGCAGCTTTCGGTCACCATCACCTCTTGCTGACCCATGACGGCTATTCCGACGGGGACGGGTGAGCCGGCTGCGATGTCTGCAATCTGGCGTCCCGATAGCTCAGGGGACAGCCACACGCGCGTGGGAGCATAGTGCGCGTCAAGTGCCGCCACGCTGTATGTGTTCAGGACATTCAGCGACCAGTGCGCCTGTGCCGGGATGTTGCGTGCCCAAAGGGTCGCAAGCTGACCGAGCGTGGATGCGACCGCCGTGCCGAAGCGTTCGCAGATGCCGTAAAGCTCGTCGAGTTCGTCGTCATGCGCGATACGGGGCAGCACCGGGACGATGCCGCGTTGCGGCTCGGCATCAAGCAGCAGGGCGGCGTCGATATGCGCTTCGTCGGCGCCCGCATTGAGCGCGCTGCGCGCGGCGGACAGGCTGCCCACGACGGCGATGACGTCGGGAGAGAGCGGACGCGCGGCTTTGCGCGCGCGTTTGCCGCCCTGCGGACGGTCGTGCGTTCCGTCGGGGTACAACATGGAATCCGGGTTGCGCTGCGCGCCCCCGGAAAGACAGTTCCTTATACCGGCAGACCCCCCCTCGTCAGACTTAACAGTCAACAGACCGGCTATTGCGTCGCGGCGAGCGGCGTGCAGGGCGGCAAAGCCGATGCCGACGCCGTCGTCCAGTTCAACCTCGCAATCCTCCATACGATAGAACGTCCCACCCAGACGCCCGATGTGTTCGCGAACCTCGTCTGCCGTCACCGCCTTGGTGCGTGCCGGTTGAACCTCCGGTCCGGTGTAGGAGCCTGTGCGACCCCGGCTGTCGGTGACCGTGACCGTAAGCGGGCGTCCCAGCAGCATGCGGACCCGGAAGTGCAACGGCTCACGGTAGTTCTCGGCCGCTGCCACCACGTCGTCGGCGCGTGCCGCGAGTGCCTGTTGCCGTGCGCGCGTCGTCGGGTTTTTCGTGCGCGAATAGTCCATGAGGTCCACGTTGTCGCGTCCGGTGAAGTACCCGGTCGTAAGCCGGCGATTGAACGCGTCGGTGAGTGTGGGGTGCGAGCTTGTTGAGGATGACCCCTCCTCGACAGGCTCCCGGACTTCGTTAAGGGCGGAGCGGTATTCCGAGACGACGGTGGTAACGTAGGTGGCCGATTTCATCCGTCCCTCGATTTTGATGCTGTCGACACCGGCGTCCGCAAGTTCGCGGACGTGATCGATCAGCGCCAGATCCGCAGGCGAGAGCGGGTAATCCCCACGTGTCGGCAGTTGCTGGCCGCGGTGATCGACCAAGTCATACGCCAAGCGGCAAGGCTGCGCACAAAGGCCGCGGTTCGCGCTGCGTCTGCCCACCAGACTGGACAGGAGGCACTGCCCGGAATAGCACACGCAGATGGCGCCGTGCGCGAAACATTCGACCTGGACACCGCAATCATGTGCGACCGCGGTGAGTGTCTGTATGTTGCGCAGGGACAGTTCACGGGCAAGCGTCACGCGCGCGACCCCGAGGTCCGCGAGTGCTCGGATGGTGTCGGATGCGTGTGCGTTCATCTGGGTCGAGGCGTGCAGGCGCAAGTCCGGGCGCGTACGGGCGAGCGTATCGATCAATCCCGGGTCGGCGACGATGAAGGCGTCAACTCCGGCGGCGGCGGCCGCATCGACCAGCGCGAGTGCGTCGGCAAACTCGCGGTCGAGCACCAGGGTGTTCACCGTCAGGTAGACCGCCGAGCCGAACACGTGCGCCCGCGCGCAGAGTTCCGGCAGGTCGGTGATTGAAAAATTGGCGGCACCACGCCGGGCGTTGAAGTCGCCGGCACCCAGATAGACGGCATCGGCGCCACTGCCCAAAGCTGCAAGAAAGGCGTTTTTCTCCCCCGCCGGGGCTAAGAGTTCCATGGCGTCCATTGTAACGGATGGGTGCAAACGCCCCGGGCGCGCACGTCTGCGCGCCCGGTTCGCGCGGACACATTTGGGATGTGGAGTGACGGTGAAGTGCGGAAAACGGGGACGTTACGGGACGCACTCCCCCGATAAATTGTTCAGGTTTATCGCTATAATGGTTCGGACACAAGGAGGATCATGTCAACCGTTGCACGACACACTCGCACGCGGCAGTCGCGTTCGGGCAAGATGAATCGTACCCGTATCACGCTGGGGGTTATATTCGGCTTTTTGCTGGTGGTCGTTTTGGCCGTCGGGGTGGTCGGCTATGCCGTGGCGTCCAGCTGGCTGAAGGATCTGCCCGATTATCAGAAGCCGGGGGCGTTTGACACCTCGCAGCCGACGAAGATTCTGTCGGCGGACGGGACGCTGCTGGCGAAGCTGTATCTGGAAAATCGCGAGACCATCTCGATAGATGATATGTCCCAGCACGTGCTGGATGCGATTGTGGCCGTCGAGGATGAGCGGTTTTACCAGCATAAGGGGGTCGACCCCATCGGGATTGCGCGTTCGGTGTTCAAGACCGCGACCGGATCGCGCCAGGGCGCGTCCACGTTGACGCAGCAGTATATCCGCCAGACGATTTTGTTGGACGAGGCGAACGAGATTACGTTGAAGCGCAAGTTTCGCGAGGCTTACCTGGCGTTGGAGCTGGAGAAGCGGTATTCGAAGCGCGATATTTTGGCGATGTATCTGAATACGGTGTATTTCGGCGAGGGAGCGTACGGCATCGAGATCGCGTCACAGACCTATTTTGCCAAGCACGCGTCCGAGCTGTCGATTGCCGAGGCGGCGATGCTGGCGGGGATTCCGCAGCGGCCGAGCAAGTTGTCGCCGTATGATTTCCCGGAAGATGCGCTGGCGCGGCGAAACCACGTGCTGGAGCGCATGTATGCGAACGACTATATCACCAAGGCGGAGTATGACGAGGCCGTCGAGAGCAAAATCAAGCTGAAGAAAGCCGAGAGTCCGAACGACGGGATCTATGCGGCGCCGTATTTTGTCGCGCAGGTCAAAAAGGAGCTGCAGCAGAAGTTTTCGACCGGTACGGTGTTCGGCGGGGGTCTGACCGTGCGAACCACGCTGGATGACAAGATGCAAAAGTACGCGGAAAAGGCGGTGCATAACGCCATCGGCAAGAAAGGCCCCGAGGGTGCACTGGTGTCGATCGATCCGTCGAACGGTTATGTGAAAGCGGTCGTGGGCGGACGCAGCTACAAAAAGAAGAAGTTCAACATGGCCACGCAGGCGCACCGGCAGGCGGGCAGTTCGTTTAAGACCTTTACGCTGGTGACGGCCATTGATGAGGGTATGTCGCCGAGTTATCTGGTGGATTCGGCGTCGCCTGCTGTGATTGCGTCGAAACCGAAACCCTGGGTCGTGAACAACAGCGAGGGGAGCGGGCGCGGACTGATGACGCTGCGTGCGGCGACGGCAGGTTCGGTCAACACCGTGTTTGCGCGCGTTGCACACGAAATCGGGCCGAAGAAAATCGTCAAGACCGCCAAGGCGATGGGGATTCAGACGAAACTGAAGGCTTATGACTCGATAGCCTTGGGCGCTCAGAACGTGACCGTGCTGGAGATGGCGAGTGCGTACGCGACCCTTGCAAACGGCGGGACCTATTACGAGCCGACCTTTATCACCGAGGTCGAGGACCGCACCGGCGAGACCATCTATGAGTGGAAAAAGGACGGCGAGCGCGCCATCAGCAAGAGTGTGGCATGGGCGACGACCCAGGTGCTGATGGGGGTTGTGAGCGGCGGCACCGGTACACGGGCGCGGATTTCCGGATGGCAGGTTGCGGGCAAGACCGGCACCAGTCAAAAGAACCGCGACGTGTGGTTCTGTGGCTATACGCCGACACTGGCCACGGCGGTCTGGGTGGGCTGGCCGACCGAAAAGACCATCGTGATCAACGGCAGCCGCGCATTCGGCGGGACGGTGTGTGCACCGATTTGGCGAAACTTCATGGTCAAGGCGCTGAAGCAGACGAAATCCAAGCGCTTTGCCACGGCAGCCGCACCCAAATACAACAACTCGAAGTTCAATATCCCGCGGACCAAGGTGCCGAATACCGAGGGCATGACCTATGAAAAGGCCCGGGACGAGTTGGCCGGGTTCACCATCGTACGCAAAGAGGAGTATTCGAACAAACCCAAGGGGACTGTGATCAACCAGCAGATCAGCGGCACGCGCGCGATTCTGACGATTTCCAAGGGACCGGACCCGAAGAAAAAGAAGGACAAAGAGAAGGAAACTGAGCAGCCCACGACGCCGACCGATCCGTCGACGCCGACGACGGCAACGCCCTAGCGCATCTGGGCGACGCGGGTGAGTTCGATTTCGAAAAAGGTCCGGGTCTGTTTGCGGATGGAGTCGACGATGATACCGCAGGCTCCCGACAAGAGCGACATCACGGCAATTGCAACCGACACGATAAGGGTCGGGAAGCGACTGACAAACCCCGTTTCCAGGTATTCGATAAAGGGTACGAGGAAGAGCGCAAAGGCGATTGCCAAGAGTATCAGTGACGCCAGCCCAAAGAAGGCCAGCGGACGAAAATCCTTGAACAGGGCGAATATGGTTTTCAACACGCGCAGACCGTCGGGGATGGTGTCGAGCTTGCTGGTGGAGCCTGCGGGACGGTCGCGATAGGTGACGTTTCGCTGGGTTATCAGGAAGTCCTTGTCCAGCGCGTGAATCGTCATCTCGGTCTCGATTTCAAAGCCACCGATGAGTGAGGGGTAGGTTTTCACAAATCGGCGCGAAAAGGCGCGTGCGCCGGTCATAACGTCGCGAATTTCATTCCTGAAGATTTTGTTTATCAACCAGCGGACCAGTCGGTTTCCCGCGCCGTGAAAGGCCCGCTTGTTTTCCTGAAAATAGGTCGAGGACAGCCGGTCACCCACCACCATGTCGGCACGCCCGTCGATGACATCGGCCGCGAGCGCAACCACATCGCTGGCCTCGTAGGTGTCGTCACCGTCTACCATCAGATAGACGTCCGCCTCGATATCGCGAAACATCGAACGGACCACGTAACCTTTGCCCTGGCGGTATTCACTGACCACGACCGCACCGGCAGCGCGTGCCAGATCGGCGGTGTCGTCGGTCGAATTGTTGTCATAGACGTAGATGGTTGCGGTATTCGGGTCGGGCAGCAGTTCGCGGTACGAGCGCACGACCGACTGAATGGTCGTCGCCTCGTTGTAACAGGGAATGAGAACCGCCGTTTTGGGGGCCGTGGGGACTGCGGTGTCTATGCTATCTGCGATCGCCTGCGGGTTCATTGCCGTTTCAGTCGTCTCGGTCGTCACCGTGTGTTTCTCCTCTCGCGCCGTATGGCGTCCAATCGTTTGTGGGCCTCGCGTTCCCAGCCGCGGTCGGTCGGTTGATAGAATGCGCCTTGCGCCAGACCGTCAGGCAGATACTGCTGGTCGACCCAGGCATCCGGGCTGTTGTGCGGGTAATGATAGCGTCCGTAGTCTTCGCTGCCGGGTCGATGCCGGTCGCGCAGGTGATTGGGAACGGCACGCGCCGGCCCGTTTTGCACCTCTGCCGCGGCGTGTTCGTATGCCATATATGCCGCGTTCGATTTCGGGGCAAGCGCCAGATAGTTTGCCGCCTGTGCCAGGTTAATGCGGCATTCGGGCATACCGATGACCTCGCAGGCCTTGAACGTCGCCGCAGCGACTGAGAGCGCACGCGGGTCGGCGTTTCCGACGTCTTCGGAGGCGAAAATCAGCATGCGGCGCGCGATGAACTTGGGGTCCTCGCCGCCCGCCAGCATCCGTGCCAGCCAATAGACCGCCGCGTCCGGGTCGCTGCCGCGCATGGATTTGATGAAGGCGGAAATGATGTCGTAGTGCACGTCGCCACCCTTGTCATAGGGCAGCTGGCGCGAGGGAGTGACGTCTTGGACGTGGTGGACCGTGATCGGCATGTTGGGGGCCGATGCTGCAGGTGCAGCATCTCCCCCTGCTTCCTCGTGCTCGAAGCGGGCGAGCTGGGCCGCCAGTTCAAGCGAAGTCAGCGCAACCCGCGCATCGCCCCCTGCTGTGAGAACCAACGCGTCCAAAGCATCGGTGGAGACATCATACTCCCCCGCCAAACCGTCGGGAGACGACAGCGCGCGCAGCAGTATCGAGCGGATGTCGTCGTCGGAAAGGGCAGTCAGCTCCAGCACGCGCGAGCGGCTGACCAAAGGCGAGTTGACCTCGAAGTAGGGGTTTTCGGTGGTGGCGCCGATGAGGATGATGATGCGGTCCTCGACGGCGTGCAGCAGCGCGTCCTGTTGGGATTTCGAGAAACGGTGGATTTCGTCGATGAAAAGAATCGTGCGTTCGCCCGACAGGTTCAGGCGGTCGGTGGCTTCTTTGATGGCGCGGCGCAGGTCGGACACGGTGCCGGTGACGGCCGAGACCTCGACGAAGGTGGCCGCCGTCGTGTGCGCGATGATGCGGGCAAGCGTGGTTTTGCCGGTACCTGCCGGGCCAAAAAATATGAGCGAGGACAGCGTGTCTGCCGCAATCATGCGGCGCAGGTAGCTGTCACGACCCACGATATCGGTCTGACCGGCGAAATCGTCCAAGGTGCGCGGGCGCATCCGCACGGCAAGCGGCGCGGTCTCTGCACGGTACCGCGCCGCCTGTTCGTCGAAGATCGAATGTTGTGTGTCCCGCGCCATACAGCCATTATAAATGACTGTATGTGCAGCGGTTATTTGCTTAGGGTGAATTGGTCAATCTTCAAGTTCCAACTCCAGAACGGCGTCAACACCTTGTCCAAGCCCGTCAGGCGCTTGTTCTGGGCGATCAGGAAGTTCTGGTGCGTCCAGACATAGTACGGCACCTCATCGTTGATGAGTTCCAGTGCCTGAATCATCAGCTTGGTCCGTTCGGTGTCGTCGGACAGCGTGACCTGTTTTTCCAGCAGCTCGTCGACGGTTTTGTTGGCGTAGCTGGCCATGTTCGAGCCGCCGTCACCGTCGTCGCCGGACAACACGATGGGGTTGATGACGCCCGAGGGATCCGGAAAATCGGTCGCCCAGGTAAAGAGCGCCGCCTGATAGGGGCGCACCCCGTCTTTGATGTCGCTGCCGAACTGCCACGAGCCGTGTTCCTCGTTGGTGCGTTTGTCGATTTCGCAGTTGATGCCGATTTCTTTCAGGTTCTGCTGAATCATCAGCGCCAGTGAGTTTTCGATGGAATCGGCGTCAATCGCCAGCTTGAAATCAAAGCCGTCCGGATACGAACTGTCAGCCAGATACTGTTTTGCGGCTGTCGGGTCGTACGAGTAGACCTTGGCGGCAGACTGGAAGTTCTCCCATTCGGATTTCGCAAAGGTGAACAGGGTGTCGGGCACCAGCAGATAGTTGGTGGGTGAACCGAAGTCCCCGATGGCGCTTTCCTGGAACGACGCGATGTCGATGGCGGATGCCACCGCACGGCGCGCGTTCACGTCGTCAAAGGGGGCGGTCTTGCAGTTGAATGCCAGCAGCTGGACGCCGTCTGCCGGAATCGTCAACAGGTCGGTCACATCCCCGTCTTTGACCTCGCCGATCAGGTCGGGAGGCGTTTGGAAAATCAAGTCGACCTGTCCGGTCTTCGCCGCCATGACGCGGGTGGATTCGTCTTTGATGGTCTGGAAGGTGATGTCGGTCACGTCAGGCGTGGTGCCCTGGGCATTCCAGTAATCGGGGTTATAGGTCAGGACCACATCGCCCGCCGCAGCCCAGCTGACCAGCGTGTAGGGACCGGTCCCCAGTACTTTGCCCGACAGCGTGCCATAGTCCTTGCCTTGTTCGGTGGTAAAGGCCTTGTTCACGATGCAGCCCGCACTGGTCGCAAAGGTGTGCTTCCACAGCGCATCGGGGCTTTTCAGGGTAACCGTGAACTCCCAGTCGCCGGTCTGTTTCACGTCTTTGACGTTGTCATACATCCAGCCCACGTAGCTTGCCAGCTCCGGGTCGCGCAGCCGCTCGATGCTGAACAGCACGTCGTCCATGGTCATAGGCGTGCCGTCGCTGAACTTCACGTCGTCGCGCACGACGTAGCGATACGTGGTCGGGTCGACCTCTTCCCATTCGCTCGCCAAGTTGGGTTGAATCTGGTCGTTTTCGTCATAACGCAACAATGATTCATGAATCTGAATAGAAATGGGACATTGCGTGAAGTCGTAGCCGAATGCCGGGTCCAGGCTGGTGACCTCGTCGCCTGCAGCGATTACCAGTTTGTGGTTGACTTCGGCTGCAGGTTCGTTTGCGTTGTCCGTGGTCGTGGTTTTTTGGCAACCCACCAGTAACAGAATTGCCATGAGGAGTGCGGCCCCCGCCGTCATCATTACCCTGCGACGACGGTGTGTCGAGGCGTTCCCGCGTGTCATGCAAGCTTGCATACTCGTTTACCCCCTGTTCGAAGTTCGCTTCCTGCTTCCTACTTGCTATGGGGGGCAATTGTATCAGACATATTGGATACAACGGGCTAGGATATGCAGAATACAGGATGAAATTCTTTGGCAGTGACAGTGGATTGCCACGCGCGCCTTCGGCGCGCTCGCAATGACGGGGGTTGAGGTACGATATGCAGAATATGGGATGGTGGGCCCGGTAGGATTCGAACCTACAACCAAAGGATTATGAGTCCTCTGCGCTACCGTTGCGCTACGGGCCCCCTGAAATGACACTGAAGTGGGCATGCGCGGATTTCACATCGCATGCAGCGTGCGTCCATCCGCGACTGCCCATTGTATCACGCGGTGCCGGCTGTACCGGCGGCACTCCCCCGCTACTCGACGAAATCGCGCAGTTTCGCCGCATAGGTGGGGTGGCGCAACTTCGCGAGGGTCTTGCTCTCTATCTGGCGTATGCGCTCGCGGGTGACGCCGAACTCGCGCCCGACCTCTTCCAGCGTGCGCGAATGTCCATCCAGCAAGCCAAAGCGCAGCTCGATCACCTTACGCTCGCGTTCGGACAACTCATCCAGCACGTGGTTCATCTGTTCCTGCAGCATGGTGAAGCCTGCGGCCTCGGCAGGACCGGTCACCAGCGTGTCTTCCAAGAAATCTCCCAGTTGGCTGTCCTCTTCTTCGCCGATCGGGGTTTCCAGCGACACGGGTTCCTGGCTGATTTTCAGAATCTCGCGGATACGGTCGCCGTCCAGACCCATTCTCTCGCCGATTTGCTCAGGCGTGGGGTCCTCGCCCAGTTCCTGGACCAGTGAGCGCTGAATGCGGACCAGCTTGTTGATGGTTTCGACCATGTGCACCGGAATGCGGATCGTACGCGCCTGGTCGGCAATCGCACGCGTGATGGCCTGCCGAATCCACCACGTTGCATAGGTCGAAAACTTGAAGCCCTTGGTATAGTCGAACTTTTCGACCGCGCGGATCAATCCCAGGTTACCCTCTTGAATCAGGTCCAGGAAGCTCATGCCGCGCCCGATATACTTCTTTGCAATTGACACCACCAGACGCAGGTTTGCCGCAACCAGACTGTCCTTGGCCTCCAGACCGATTTGTTCCTGGCGCACCAGGCGACGACGCAGCGGACGCGGAATCGTGCGCCCCTCTTCTTCGGCCAACTCCAGCTGTTCGGTCGCCTCGAGCCCGATTTCGATTTTCTTTGCCAGGTCGACCTCTTGGGCTGCCGTCAGCAGCGCGACCTTTCCGATTTCTTTGAGGTACATACGCACCGAATCGGTCGTCATCTGGACCGGGGCGATCTCGCGCTTGCTGCGCTTTTTCGATTTCCCACCGGGCGTCTTGGACGTTTCGCGAATCAGCGTTTCCAGCTCGTGAATGTCGACATCCAGCGGCTTTTTGGCCTTGTCACTGGCGACCTCGATGCCCTCGACATCCAGCGAAACCTCACCGTCGTCGGTGTCATCGACCGCAACGACAATCGCGTCCTCGCCAGCATCATCATCGACATCCTCTTCATCCAGCAGCTCGATGGCCTCGTCGGCATCGATTTCCTCGTTGGCGATTTCGTCAGTGATACGAATCCCGGTCTGCTTAATGTAACCATAGACCTCGTCGGCATCCAAATCTTCCTCGAACAGATCCTCCAACGTATCCTGAATCTGCGCGTCGGACAGCTGCCCGGACTTTTTTCCCTCATCGATCAGACGGGTGAATTGCTTGGCCAGGGCATCGGGGAAATGAAGCTTACTTGCAAATTCTTGCGGAGTGGGTCCCGCAGCCGATTTCTTCCCGCCGGCCGCTTTGGACGTCGCAGCCGGTTTTTTGGCTTTCGGCTCCGACGTGGCAGCCGCTGTTTTTGTGACCGCTTTCTTTGCGGCGGGTTTCTTCTCTGCCGGTTTCTTTGCCGGCTTCTTTGCCGGCTTCTTTGGCGCTGCGGTCGCCTTATTGCTTTCCTTGGATGGTGTTTCTGATTTTTTCACGGTCGGTTTCTTCTCTTCTTTCACGTTCGACGGTTCCTTCTTGGTCGTAGCCTTCGCAGTGGTCTTTATCGTGGTCTTTTTTGCAGGTGCTTTCTTGTCCGCGGTCGGCTGTGCGGGTGCGTTCTGAGCAGTGGTCTTTTTCGCAGGCGTTTTCTTTCCCGCAGTCTGCTTCGCAGGCGTTTTCTTTGCAGGGGCCTTGGGCGCGGCTGCCTTTTGCGTGTTCTTTGAATCAGCAGGTTTCTTGGATGTCATGGATCTCACTCCCCCGAGTTTCACTCGTCGAATCGGCGGGCACGGAGCTCGCCCAGATTCTGCTCCATCTGCAACAACGCGGACAAATCTTGCTTGCTTGCGGGACGTCCGCTGTCTGCAATCGCGGCTCGACGCCTGCGAATATCTGCCTGCAAACGCATCTCTTTCAGTCTGAACAGCATATCATATCCGGCAGCCCGGAGGGTAGGCTCGTCTGCGGAAAAATTGTAGTCGGCAACCATGCGCGCCACCCCGGGAATCGCCGCGTCCAAGGTATCGATCAGCGCCGACGCGTCGCTTTGCGGCGGCTGCGCGCGCAACAAATGCGCAATGTCATGGTAGGTCGGATGGCTGAAATCGCCTTCGTCCAGCCGGTCTGCCACGGCACGGCGTACGGCAGGCACCCGAATCATCAATGCTAAGAGCTCACGCTCGACCAACTCATCGGTGGTGAGCATCAAGGGTTCGCGTACCGGCAAGGTACCCCCATAGTTCACGGCGGGTGCGGGTGCGGCGGCACCGCCCGAACTGCCAGACTGCGCCGGCGGCGGCACCTTCAGACGGTTCAGTTCATCCAAGACCCGTTCCAGGCCGATATCGGCGCCGGTCGCGGACAACTTGTCCGCTATGCGGTTGGCGTATTCGGTCGCCAGCAGCGAGCCTTTCAACGGGCGCAGCACCGACACCGCATCCACCAGTGCACGCTGGCGTTCCTCGGGCCGCGTCAGGTTCCAGCGGGCGAACCGGCGCTCGATGGCATACTCCAGCAGCGGCGTTGCCGCATCCAACAGCTGCTGCAGGCGTTCTGTCCCACCCGGCTGCGCGACCAGGTCGGCAGGATCCAGACCTGCGGGCAACAGCACCACGTCCAGTTTCACCGGACTGGCGGCGAATTCCTGGGACAGCGTGGCATCCACGAACTGGACCGCGCGGTCGGCCGCGCGGCGTCCGGCTTCGTCGCCGTCAAACAGGTACACGATGCGCCCGGCAAAGCGCGACAGCAGCTTTACGTGTGTTGCGGTCAGTGCGGTGCCCAGGGTGGCAACCGCATGGGTGAAGCCGTGGGCGTGCAGCGCAATCACGTCGGTGTAGCCCTCGACAATCAAGGCGGTCCGACTGTTCAAAATCGCCTGTTTGGCATGGTCCAGACCATAGAGTTGCGCCGATTTGTGAAAGACCGGCGTCTCGTTGCTGTTGAGGTATTTCGGGTGTCCGTCGCCGATGACGCGACCCCCGAACGCAATGCAGCGGCCCTGGGAATCGTTTATGGGAAACATCACACGCTCAAAAAAACGATCGCGCAGATTGCCCTTCACATCTTTGATGATCACATTTGCCGCCAGCATGTCGTCTGCGGCGTGTCCGCGTTCGGTCAAATGTGCCAGCAGCATCCCGTAGCCGGGCGCATATCCCAGCTGCCATTCCTGTGCGATTTCAGTTCCGAATCCGCGTGAGGCCAGATACGTACGGGCACGTGCCGCCCCCTCGCGTTTGGATTGACGCAGATAGCGCCCATAGTATTCGGCCGTGTCGGCACAGACCGCTCGTACGCGCTTGGCGCGTCCGGCGGCTTGAGCCGCGCGCGGATCCTCGGTCAGTTCGATGTGCGCGCGTTCGGCCAAAGCGGCGACGGCTTCAGGAAAGGTCAGCTGTTCGGTCTTCATCATATAGGTGAAGGCGTCCCCACCCTCGCCGCAGCCGAAACAGTGCCAGTTTTTACGATCAGGATCGACCTTGAACGACGGGGTCTTTTCGTTATGAAAGGGACAGCAACCCCAAAAGGTATGCCCTTTTTGGCGCAGTTCCACGCGCTCGGAAACCAGCTGTACGATGTCGGTGGCATCGCGGACCCGTTCCAGATCGTCTTCGGCGTAACGTGGCATAGACCCGCAGCCCCCTATAACGACCAGCTGGCGGGCACGAAAATACGCCGATACTCGCGCAGGGCATAGCGATCGGTCATACCGGCGACAAAATCCACCGTCGCCTGGACCGGCTCGCCGTCTGCCTGTTCCAGATATTCGGGCGGCATCTCCGCCGGGTGCTCCAGATACCAGGTGAACAGCTCTTCCACCAGCCGTTCGGCCTTGGGCTCGTCAGCCTTGGCACGCGGGGATTCGTAGACCTCGTGAAACAGGAAACTCCGCAGATCAAGCATCGCGCGCTCGATTGCAGGCGACATGCAAATTTCAGGCTGTCCGGCCGAACTCTCGGTCATATCATGCACCAAGGTCGTGATGCGCTCGTTGGACGTATGCCCCAGCACCGCGCAGGCATCAGGCGGCAGCTGTTCCTCGGTCAGGACGCCTGCGCGTTCCGCGTCGTCGATATCGTGGTTAATGTAGGCAATGCGGTCGGCTGTGCGTACAATCTGTCCCTCGAGCGTCTGCGGGATGTGCTGACCGGAATGCCCCAGAATGCCGTCCCGGGTCTCCCAGCACAGATTCAAGCCCTTCCCGCCGTATTCCAGTCGCTCGACGACGCGCAGGGACTGCACGGCATGGCGATAGCGGGCGGGAGCCCCCGGGTAGCGCGCGGCGGTGCGAGTGTCGGCGCCGAGTCGCTGCAAACAGGCATCGAGCGCAGACTCCCCCGTGTGCCCGAAGGGCGTGTGACCCAAATCGTGGCCCAAGGCGATGGCCTCGGTCAGATCCTCGTTCAGACCTAAGCTGCGCGCGATACTGCGGGCGATTTGTGCGACCTCCAGCGTGTGGGTCATACGCGTGCGGTAGTGGTCGCCTTCGGGTGCGATGAAGACCTGCGTTTTGTGCATCAGGCGCCTGAAGCTTTTGCAGTGCAGAATCCGTTCGCGGTCGCGCTGGTAGTCGGTGCGGTAGGGGTCCTGGGGACGCGTGCGCTCGCGGCCACGGGTGCGGTCGGAAAATGCAGCGAAAGGAGAGAGCATTTCGTGCTCCCTCCTTTCGAGGTCGGTGCGGGTCAGCGGCGTATGGTGCGTGGCGCGCGCGTCAGGCATTACTGTAGCTGCCACCCTCCTTGTCGGCGATGGCGGCGCGTGCGGCGGCCAAGCGGGCTACCGGTACACGATAGGGTGAGCAGCTGACGTAATCCAATCCGATACCGTGGAAAATCCCGATGGAATCCGGGTCGCCGCCGTGTTCACCGCAGACACCCAGGTGGATGTGTGCGTTGGTTGCGCGCCCACGTTCGCAACCCATCGCGACCACCTTTGCCACCCCGCTGTCGATGGTCTCGAAGGGGTTGTGCTTGAGTACCTTGCGCTGCAGGTAGACAGGCAGGAACTTGGATTCGATGTCGTCGCGCGAGAACCCGAAGGTCGTCTGTGTCAGGTCGTTCGTGCCAAAGCTGAAGAAGTCGGCTGAACTTGCGATTTCGTCGGCGGTCACCGCGGCACGCGGCAGCTCGATCATGGTGCCGATGGGGATGTTCAGTTCGACCCCGGTGGCAGCCGCGACCTCGGCGATGACCGCTGTGGATTCGGCGCGCAGTGTTTCCAGTTCGGGGCGGACCGAGACCAGCGGAATCATGATTTCGGGGCGCGGGTTCAGGCCGCGTCCGATCAGTTCGGCGGTCGCACGCGCGATTGCGCGCACCTGCATCGCGTACAGTTCGGGATACATGATGCCCAACCGGCAGCCGCGCATACCCAGCATCGGGTTCATTTCGGCAAAGGCGTCGATTTGCGCCAGCAGACGGCGCTTGACCGCGATGGCCGAGGCATCCGCACCGCCGGCTTCGTCGCGGGTGATTTCGACTTCCAGTTCGCGCGGGCTGTCCAAGAACTCGTGCAGCGGCGGATCCAACAGGCGCACCGTCACCGGCAGCCCGTCCATGGCCTCAAATATCCCCAGATAGTCGCCCACCTGGGCTTCCATCAGCTTATCCAGTGCGGCGTCTTTGGCGGCCGCATCGTCGCTCAGGATGAAGTCCTGAATGATGGCCTTGCGATCGCCCAGGAACATGTGCTCGGTACGCGCCAGACCGATGCCCTCCGCACCGAAATCGCGTGCCAGTGCGGCGTCATCGGGGGTGTCGGCGTTCGCACGCACGCCCAGGCGCCGGAACTCGTCGGCCCATTCCAGGATGGTGCCGAAGTCGCCGGAAACCGCAGGTTCGGTCAGCTCGGCTGCACCCAGTACCAGGGAGCCGGAGGTGCCGTCAATCGAAATGATGTCGCCCTCGTGAATGACCGCCCCGCCGCGGATAGTGGCCTGTTTGGCTTTCGCATCAATCGTCAGTGCGTCCACTCCGCATACACAGGGTTTACCCATGCCGCGCGCGACAACCGCCGCGTGCGAGGTCTTGCCCCCGTGGCTGGTCAAAATACCCTGGGCGGCGATCATGCCGTGCAGGTCGTCGGGGGTCGTTTCCCAGCGGACCAAAATGACCTTTTCGCCGGCCTCCGCGGCGGCCTCCGCGTCGTCTGCTGAAAAGACCGCCTTGCCGACCGCGGCACCCGGTGATGCGTTCAGGCCGGTCGCCACCACGTCATAGGTGCGCGCGGTATCGAACTGCGGGTGCAGCAGCTGGTCCAGTTGCGCCGGGTCGATGCGCGAGACGGCTTCCTCGCGGGTGATGACGCCCGCATTTGCCAGGTCGACCGCGATTTTCAGTGCGGCACGCGCCGTGCGCTTGCCCACGCGGGTCTGCAGCATCCAGAGTTTGCCCTGCTCGATGGTGAACTCGATGTCGCACATGTCGCGATACGCCGATTCCAGTTTTGCGAAAATCTCGTCCAGCTCAGCACCTGCCCCTGCCAGCGCCGGCTGAGCCTTGAGCTCGGCAATCGGCGAGGTGTTGCGGATGCCCGCCACCACGTCTTCGCCTTGGGCGTTGATCAGGTAGTCGCCATAGTATTCGTTGGTGCCGTCAGCGGGGTTTCGCGTGAAGCCCACTCCGGTGGCGGAGGTCTCGCCCTTGTTGCCGAACACCATCGCCTGGACATTCACCGCCGTGCCCAGCGTGTCGTCGATTTTCTCCATACGCCGGTAATCGCGCGCCCGGCGGTTGTTCCAGCTTTTGAACACGGCCTCGATCGCCAGGTGCAGCTGCACGGTGGTGTCCTGCGGAAACGCGACGCGCCCGTCGACGGTCAGCTCGGGATAGTCCGCGGCATTGACCTCGCGCGAGAAAATCCCCTTGAACTCGTCGACCAGCTGGCGCAGCTCATCGGCCGTCAAGTCGGTATCGTGCGCCACGCCGCGCTCGCGCTTTTTCATCGTGATGGCGTTTTCGAACAGGTCGCCGTCGATATCCATGACGACCTTCGAAAACATCTGCACAAAACGCCGGTAGCTGTCCCAGGCAAAGCGCTCGTTTCCGGTCTGGGCGATCACACCCTGCACACTCGCGTCGTTCAGTCCCAGGTTCAGCACCGTGTCCATCATGCCGGGCATGCTGAAGGGTCCGCCCGAACGCACCGACACCAACAGCGGATCAGCCACATCGCCCAGTTTCTTGCCCATCCAGTCCTCCAGGTCGGCGGTGTGTGCAGCGATGTCCTCCACCAAGCCGTCGGGGAAACCGGCAGGGTCGGAATCATAGTATTCCATGCAGGCCTGACAGGTGATCGTGTATCCGGGCGGCACCGGCAGGCCCATATTGGCCATCTCGGCCAGGTTTGCGCCCTTGCCCCCCAGTATGAATTTCATATCTCGATTGCCCTCGGTTTTATTGACACCGGCCGCGTCCTTACCAAAAGCATAGATTCGTTTGATTGTCGTGTTATCAGGCACGTGATTCTCCTTCCCTCGGGATCGAGGTGATGTCGTACAGGACTGGTTTCATTCTATAACATATTTTAGAGAAATTAGGGGGAGTACGTCCCAGAGCTCAGCCGGCGGTGCATTTCGGTGTCGTTCAGCGGAACCATGCGCGAACACGTACGACGAGTACGCTTATCGCGCAGAACCCTCGAACTCCTAGAACTGCACTCGCCAGCTGAGCTCTGCTTATGTGCCGGCGGTGCATTTCGGTGTCGGCTAGACGCGTAGTTTCGCTCGGATCTCTTCGTTGCGCGCGCGGATGCGTTCCTCGTCGGCACAGGTCCAGGATCCGTCCTGAAACAGCACCTTGCCCCCCACCATGGTCAGGCGCACATCGGCGCGCGAGCCGGTGTGCACGAACGCGCTTTCCGGCTGCCAGGTGGGTGCCGCAAACGAACGGCGCAAATCGACCACGGCGATGTCTGCACTTTTGCCCGGGTCCAGCGAACCCACGCGCTCGTCAATCCCCAGCGCACGGGCGCTGCCCAAAGTCGCCAGATACAGAAAATCCGCGGCCGTAAAGAAATGCTCGCTCTGTACCGCCGCACGCTGCATCAACAGACCTGTGCGCATTTCCTCGAACATACCGATCGTGTTGGTGGCGGCGGGACTGTCGGTACCCAAGCCGACGTCGAGACCCGCAGACAGCATTTTCATCAGCGGAATCGTCCCCATCGCCAGTTTCGCGTTACAGCGCGAACAGGTCGCAAGCGAAACCTGCTGTTCGGCCAGAATCGCTATATCGTCGTCGTCAACCTGTGTGGTGTGTATCGCCGTGAATCGCGGCACATTCATGATTTCCCACTGGTGCACGTAGCGCACGGGGCTGACCCCGGTCGGCAGCCACATCGGAGCGGCGTCGTCATATTTGCTGCGAATCTCAAAGCCCAGCATGGTCGAGCCCATCTTGACAAAGCGGTACTCCTCGATACTGCCCGCCAGATGCATCGCGACCGGGCGCCCGTCTGCCGCGTATTCGGCGATACGTTGGAACAACAGCGGGTGGCATGCATATGTCGAATGCGGCGAAATCCCGATTTCAATCATCGTCGGGTCGACGGCATCCTCCCACGCCGCGATGTCGTTCACGGCGCGTTCCATGACACCGTCCACCAGCGGCTTTTCCATCGTTTCGACCTCGCGATACACCACCCCGCGCAACCCCGATTCGCAGACCGCGCGCAGCGACGCACCCGTGCGCGTGATATCGGCAACCGTGGTAATCCCGCAGGCCAGGGCCTCACAGGCTCCCAACAGCGCGCTGTCGTGCCAATCCGAGTATGCCAACAGGTGCTCACGCTGCATGATCTCGTATTTCCAGCGCACATAGGGCAGGTCATCGACCAGCCCGCGCAGCACGGTATAAGCCAGGTGCGTGTGCGCATCGACAAAGCCCGGTGCGATGGCGGCCAGCCCGTAATCGATCACTTCCTCGTCGGGGTGACGTTCAACCACCTCGGCACGTTTCCCGACCTCGACAATCAATCCATCGCGTACCAGGACTGCACCGTTTTCGATATGCTCGCGCGATATGGGGAGCACGTAGCGCGCTGCCAAAATCATGTCACGTTCCTTTCGCTCGGACGCTGTTCGCGTTCCCACTGTTCATGGACCCGCGATGTGGCGGGCACGGTGCCGCCGGAAAACAGATTCTTCAGGTTTTCCACTACCAGTATCTTCGCACATGCGGCAATCACCGACGGCGTGAACAGGTTCACCGGCCAATTCAGCTCCGCCTTTTCGCAGATGGTGCTTTCGTTCAGCGCCGCCACATCCGCCGCCGGCAGGTTTCCATCCCGGTCCAGCCGGCGCATGACGTCGCGGGCTTCCCGGATACGCGCGCGGGTGGCAGCCGCCGTCTCGGGCGTGTTCAGCCCCACGCGCGCTTTGGTTTCATTGACCAGCAATCCCGTCTCATACGTGACCTCGACCAGGTCGTCTGCGGCCAGGGACGTACTCTCGTAATTCATAATGTGTTTCCAACTGGGCTCCAGCAACAGCTCGCGGTGTTCCGCCAGCGTGTGTGCGCGCAGCCGGTAGCCGTGCGTCGCCGGGTCGTCAAAGGCGATCGAGCCCGGGTCCAGAAACGGCGCCATCGGGGCGATGTTGGCGACCAGGCGCGGGTCGTCGTCCAGCCTGTGGTACAGGTCGTCGATGTAACGGGCGGTCTGGACCACGGAATCGGCCGTTTGACCGGGAATGCCGCTCATGAAATACAGGTCGAATCGCGCAGCCCCGGCATCCAACGCCAGGCGGATGCTGTCCTCCAGTTCCGCCATCGTGTAATGCCCCTTGCCGAATCGCGCGCGCAGGGCGTCATCGTGGCTTTCGGCGCTGACCTCGATGGACCAGTCCGCCAAGTTTTCGGCCATCAGTTCGTAGAGCTCGGCCGTCGGCGGGCGGAACAGCTCGAAACCGATACTGGATTTCACGCCCACCCGTCCCAGACCCTCGATGAAGGTCCGCGTGTAATCGGGGCCCGCCTGCAGAAAATCATTCAGCACGAACACGGGACCGGGAATGTAGCGCTGGGCAAAGGCAATGTCGCGCACCATCAGTTCCGGATCGCGGAACGCCACGCGCCGGCGCCCGTAGTGCTTGCGATAGGTCGTGCAGCTGCCGCCGCAGGTCACACAGTCGTGACTGCAGCCGCGACACACCAGACCGGCCGCCATCGGGTAGCCCAGCCACTGTTTGAAGGGCACCGAGCCCCACA
The DNA here is from genome assembly GCA_031272275.1 of Actinomycetes bacterium. GTDB lineage: Bacteria > Actinomycetota > Coriobacteriia > WRKU01 > WQUG01 > JAISUC01. The sequence continues at coordinate 24,931 of JAISUC010000022.1, forward strand.
GGTCGCGGTAACGGATCACGCTTTTCATGTTGTAGCTGAAATCCAGCGCCGGCGCATTGAAATCGTCCGGCGAATAGGTGATATCGTTTGCGATAACGGCGCCGCTCGCATCGGTCCGGGTCAAGTTGGGGATGTCTGCGAGGGATGCGGGTGTATCCGCTGCGCGTGCGGGGGAGTGCGTCCCGGCGCGTGCATTGTTCCCGCCGCGTGTGCGCAACAGATAGGTCATCAGTTGTCGGAAGGGCTCTTCGGTCGAATCCCCGCGAATCACATAGTCGATGCAATCATATGCCGCCAGTTCCTCGTGATAGACGGTTGACGACAAACCCCCGAACACGACCGGGATATCGGGGTGTTCGGCCTTGCAGATACGTGCGAGCTCAATCGCGCCGTGACAGTGCGGCATCCAGTGCAGGTCGATGCCGAACGCCGCCGGTCGCAGGCTGCGGATGCAGGCGGGAACGTCGAATCGCGCATCGGACAGCATCAGAAACGCAATGTTCATCGTGCGGACCATAATCCCTGCACGTTCCAAGTATTCGGCGATGGTCGAAAGCCCCAAAGGATAAGTCTCGAAAATAGGGGTAGAGGGGACCAAATCGCTGACCGGTCCGAACAGCGCCGGTCGCCGCCGGAAATCATAGACCGACGGGGGGTGCAGCAATATGAGGTCAGCGCGTGGCATTTGAACCAGTGTACAAGATCGAGTCGGGGACGGCGCGAACCGGTCGGACAAACGGAGGCGGCGGGACGCACTCCCCGAGGTACTCCGTCACGTCGCCCGTCACGAGAAAGGCGCCCACACCGGTGGTGCGGGCGCCCCCTTCCCTCTGTGCCCTAAACTTGTATCGAATCCGTCGTAAATCCGATTCGTTATCCGTTTGCCCGCTTATTCCCCGATGCCTTTGCCGCTGACGTGGCAGCGTGCGCAATCGGTCGGTTTGTGGCATTCGAAGCAACCGGCGGCACCGGTCTGGTTGGCGGCCTCGTCGTGCTGGGACATCCAGCTTTTGCCCTGCACAAAGGTGTAGCCGGCAACATTCGGGTCGCTGTGGTGGCATTCGGTGCAGCTGTTTCCGCCGTGGCAGTTCGCGCAGGCGGTCGGATGCGCCTCGGCCTCTTCGCGGTGGATGGAGGTGTAGTTCGCCGCGTGCGGCATCTCGACGCCACCGTGGCATTCCTCGCAGGACTGCTTGGTGTGGCAGGTGTAGCACTCGTTAATCAGGCGGCTGTCGGGGACGTTTTCCAGCGCGCGTGCCTCCAGGTCGCCCGCCTTGGCTTTCGTGTGCGGGTTTTCCTTTTCGTATTCCTCGTGGGCGACTTCGGCTTCCTCGACGCGCTTTTCCTCTTCTTCGGCCAGCTTGCCGTGCTGCTCTTTGAAGTCGGCCGCCAGGTGGTTTTCCGGTTTCAGCTCGAAGGTCGGCAGGTGGCAGACCTCGCATTCGCCCGAGGCGTTCTTATAGGGCGACGCGACCGCAATACCGTCGTCTTCCAAACGGTGGCAGCGATAGCACGCAGACATTTCCATGAAGTCGCGGTGGCCTACGTTCAGCTGACCGGTTTTGGGATCTTTGTTGACCGCTTTCCAGTCGCCGGATTCGTCGTGCGCGGTGCGGTTGTGACACGCCGTACAGGTGATGTGCTGATCTTCGTGTGCGGCGTGGCTGATGATCATGCCCTCGCTGGGGGTCACAATGCGGTTTTTCAAGTTATGACACTGCGTACAGATCAAATCGGGCATTTCCTCGGGGTTCATCGCCACGTGATCTGCCGGGTTCAGCGGGATCTCAAAGGTGTTTGCGATGGTCGGCGGCAGCTCGCCCAAGGCCTTGACCTTGTGCAGCAAAAACACGACCGGGTTTGCGCCCACCGGCATGTGGCAGCTGACACAGCTGACCTCGCTGTGGGCACTGCGTTCATACGAACTGATGGAATCGTCCTGAACTGCGTGACAGATGTCCGCACAGAACCAATAGCTGGTGGTGGCGCCGACCATGACCGCGACAAACAACATCAATGCGGTCAAAATTGTGCCCACCCAAATGATCATTCGGGGTCGTGTGACCGGATTCTTGAAAGCACCAATCAGTCTTTTCATCCTCTTGCCCTCTCCCAAGCAGTCTCCGTCGGATAAGACAAATTTCAGCCTCTCACAAAACCTACACAACTATACCAAAAAACCGACCAGCGCGCGCAACTAATCCGCCGAAAAATCCGACGAAATGCAATTGTCACGGGGCGGGCGTATCGCCCGCCCCGTGACAATGGTTCGGATGCGCGAGGAGCGCGCATCCTCAACGTTATGTGTTCGCGCAACAAAACCCGGTTGCGCTCACGCGGGGGCACAGGAGTGCCCCCCAACAAGGCGTCCTTGATAGTGCGCTTGCGCTATTCGCTCAGTTTCAGGTTCTTGAAGTATATGCTCCAGAACCAGTTGCCCGACAGGTCCTCTAGGCCGGACACGCGCTTGTTCACCGTCCACAGGTAGTTCTGGTGGGTCCACACGTATGCGGGTGCCTCGTCCACGATGATATCCAGCGCTTCCTGCATCAGGCGCGTGCGTTCCGCGTCGTCACTGGATGCGGCCTGTTCATCCAGCAGGCGGTCGACCTCTTTGTTGCTATAGGCCGATGTGTTCGAGCCACCATCCCCGATGCCGCTGCTGTCGAACAGCGGGGTCAGGTCGCCCGACGGGTCCGGATAGTCCGCGCCCCATTCGGCCTGCAACATATCGTAGGGACGCACTCCGTCCTTTATTCCGCCACCCAGCTGCCAGGTCACGACCTCGTCATTGGACAGCTTGTTGATTTTGACGTTGATGCCGATTTTTTTCAGCTGCTGTTGCATATACAGGGTGACGCTGTTGAACACGCCGCGTTCGTCCACCACGATTTCACAGTCGAAGCCGTCCGGATAGGCCGATTTGGACAGGTATTCCTTGGCTTTATCCAGGTCGTAGGGGTATTTGTTCGCGGTCTTTTCGTATTCGGTCCAGCTGTCTTTTTCGAAACTGTACAGTGTCGCCGGTATCGGCAGGTAGTTCGTCAGCGTGCCGCAGTCCTTGACGATGGAGTCCTGGATGACCTGCGCGTCAAAGGCACTGGAAATCGCGCGGCGCACGTTCACATCGTCAAAGGGCGGTTTTTGGCAATTGAAGGCCAGGAAATAAAGCCCCATCGAGGGCTTTTCGATCAGGTTCACCTGGTCCGATTTCCGCACGTCCTCGACCATTTCGACCGGCGTGCCCAGGTTCAGGTCGATTTGCCCGGAAGTGGATGCCAGCACGCGGGTGGCGTCCTCGGTGATGAACTGAATGACGATTTTCTTCACGTCCGGTTCGCCGTCGGTCGCGGCGTTCCAATAGTTCGGATTGTATTCCATGACCATCTGGCTGGTCGAATCCCAGTCGGTGACCTTATAGGGGCCGGTTCCCAAAATGCCGCCCGCAGGCGTTCCGTTGGCGTCGCCCGCGGCCTCGACGAAGCTTTTCTTTTGCACGTGACCGCCGGTGGTCGCAAAGACGTGTTTCCAGGTCGCGTCCGGGGCTTTCAGTTTGACGGTGAACTCCCAGTCGCCGGTCTGTGTAATGGTATCGACACTGTCATACATCCAGGACAGGTCGCTCGCCAAATCGGGATCGCGATAGCGCTCCAGCGAATACAGCACGTCTTCCATCGTCATCGCGCTGCCGTCGCTGAAGGTCACGTTTTGGCGCACCTGATAGGTATAGGTGGTGTCGTCGACCTGTTGCCAGGACTCGACCAGACCGGGCTGCAGCTGGTCCTGGTTGTCGTAATACAGCAGGCTTTCGGTCACCTGGACGACGGCCGTGGTGCCGTAATCATAGGAATAAATCGGATCCATGCTGAAGGCCTCGGATTCCAAGCCCAGCGTCAGAGTGGTATTGACCGCTTTCGTCTGATCGGAATCGCCGTCGGTCGTCTTTTTCTGACAGCCTGCCAGCGCCAACACCGCCGCCAGCACAGCCACCACAACGACAAGCGCCGCAGCCGACCACGATGCCTTTGCCGTCGCACGCGTACCCTTCTTCATGCCACTCCCCTTCCATCAGTACCCGCCGACACTTGCGCGGCAACGGGTTGGTGAACTCTGTCCCGTATCATAGCAGACAGGGCGCCTTATTATGCGAATTTTGGATATAATGGCTGCTCTGATGCTTACAAAGCTGAAACAATACTGGCAGCTGCTGTTTTACGGCAGATTCGGTGAACAATTCCGATTTTTGGCGGCGGGCGGCGTGAACACCGTCGTCGGTTACGGGTTGTTTGCGCTGGGCTATTGGCTGCTGAACCCGCTGTTCGCGCCACTGGCGGGGGCGGGCTCGGCGAGCATGGGGAGTGCGTCCCACAGCGGCCTGTCTGTTTGGATCGGTCAGCACTCCTATGCCGTCATTCAGTGGATAACCTGGGTGTGCAGCGTGCCCTTCGGCGCGTTTACGCTGAAGTATTTCGCCTTCCAAAGCCCGGGTCCCTATCTGCCGCAAGCCGCGCGCAGCTACCTGGTCTACCTGCCGGCACAGCTGGTCAGCAACCTGTTACTGATACTGTTCGTCAGCCGCTTTCACCTGCACCCGCTGGTGGCGCAGCTGTTGACGATTTGCATCGCCACGGTGATCTCATACCTGGGTCACAAGTTCTTCACCTTCCGCAAACCCGACTGATCGCACGCGCCGCAAAACGGCGCGGCGAGTCATTGATCCGGTGCGGGCATAAGCCCGTACCGGTGGATTGCCACGGCGGCTACGCCGCCTCGCAATGACGTTTGAAGGGTGCCACCCGCCCCGGTGCATTGCCGCGCGATGCCTTGCATCGCGCGGCAATGACGTTTGGAATTTGACCGATTACCGACCTATACGCAACCCTCGCAATGAGGTTTGATATTTGTACGACTACCTGCCCTTTATGCGGTCGTGTAGGTTCCGGTCACGTTGGCGACGGTCGCGGTCGGGTCAACCGCCAAGGTTCCGCTGCAATCCACGTTTTGTATCACACAGCGCGGACCGATGCGCACGTCGTGTCCGTTCACGGTGTCTGCGGTGACCTCGACCAGCTCGATGCTGGTGGCTTCAATCAGTTCAACCTTGCTGATCCAACGCTGCAACCAACGCATCAGGATGCTTCGCTTGCTGCGAATGACGACGCGCTCGCCCACGATGCTGCCTGCCTTGATGAAGCCCTCGGCCTCGATCAGCTCGGCCGAGATCTCACCTCCGGCGTCTGCCGTGATGCAGCCGTCACAGCGGATGGTCTGTGCCTCGATTTTGACTCCGTGGCCGGTTTTACCGACGTTCAGCACGCCGTCGACCTCGATTTGCTCGGCTTTCACGTCGCCTCTGATATTGGCGACACCGTCGCAGTCGATCAGCGCGACATCGACGGCGCCCTCGCAGTTCAAAACGCCGTCGACATCCAGCACTTCACCGGACACGTCCCCGTTGCAATTGCATACGCCGTTGATCAGCAGACGGTCATAGCGCCCACCCGAAATGTTCATAATACCGTCCATCTTGGTCGTCTCAGTCATGATTGTGCCCCTTCCTCTTGCGTGTCTTTATCTCCGTCGTTCTTTCCGTTGGACCCCGCGTGCTGTTTCACGAACTTCCCCGTCAGATTCACCAACACGGATGTTGCCAGAACCCTGACCGCCGGATCATACGCAGGCGTCACGCCATCGCGCATCAATACCACATACAATGCCCCGTCGATTCCCAACAACTGGCAGACCGTATCGGCTGCCTGCTGTTCCAGCATCAGCGGGAGCGTGCGCTGTACCAAGTCAGTGACCGCAGGTGCACCCGCACCGGACGAGTGTGCCTCTGATGTGACAAAGAGCAAAAACGCCGCATCGATCCGGCGAAACTCGCCGGTTTCCATAAAGGCCTTTGACGCGGTTAACACCTCGGTCGGCAGCAGCCCGGTTGCCAACAGCTCGTCACGGGTAAAGGTCGCCCGATAGTCTTCTGCGAGCATCGTCCTGATTTCATCGAGTGAATAGCCGTCCTTCAGATCGATGATGGCGTTCACACGGTCGAGCATCTGCTGACGCGGGAAATAAGTTTCCTGCCCGGTGAAAGCGCTGCGCTTGATGAACCATTCCTCGGGAATCAGGCGCTCGCGCTTCCAGCGATACAGCTGCCCGTACGAAATGCCGGTTGCCGCCAACAGTTCCTTCTTGCTGATTTCCTGCATTGCTCATTCCTCCTTTCATTTCGTGCTGTCGTTTCTTGCGCTCGGTTCTTGCTGTCGTTACTTTCCTCAACGCGTCGTGCCTTTGTGCTCAGATTTCCGCGTCATTTCACGTAACAATGTTTTGTTACAGATACCAATATAACATTGTTTTGTTACGTGTCAAGCACTTTTCTGAAAAAAGTCTGAGTGATTCACCGTGATTTTTCAGAGTGTGTACTCGACGGCGCCGTTTTGTGGCGCTGACGCGCACAAAACGTAAACCCGCGCCATCTCGGACTGTCCTGTGGCGACGGACGTCGCCACGCGGGGGCACGGAGTGCCCCCCTACAGGGCGACCCGCAATTGCAGGCGATATGTCCAAACCGACGATATGACCAATAGTCAATCAGCGAATATTCAATCGATGTAATCCCTGTAGCGCGGCACTCCGTGCCGCCCCCTGAGCGAAACGAGCTTTTTCGTTTCGCGAGAAAGTCTGGCTGTGAGCGAAACGAGCTTTTTCGTTTCGCGAGAAAGTCTGGCTGTGAGCGAAACGAGCATTTTCGTTTCGCGAAAAAGTCTGGGTGTGAGCGAAACGAGCTTTTTCGTTTCGCGAAAAAGTCTGGCTGTGAGCGAAACGAGCATTTTCGTTTCGCGAGAAAGTCTGGCTGTGTGCGAAACGAGCTTTTTCGTTGCGCGAGAAAGTCTGGCTGTGTGCGAAACGAGCTTTTTCGTTTCGCGAGAAAGTCTGGCTGTGTGCGAAACGAGCTTTTTCGTTTCGCGAACGCATTTGGTTGAGGATGCGCGGAAACGCGCATCCGAATCATTTATCCGGGGCGGGCCTATGCCCGCCCCGATGGATTGCCACGGCGTCTACGACGCCTCGCAATGACGTTTGAAGGGTGACCACCAGCCCCGCATGTATTGCCACGACCTGCAAAACCCGCAGGTCTCGCAATGATGTTTGAAGGGTGTCACCCGTCCCCCCCATGCATTGCCACGGCGTCTACGACGCCTCGCAATGACGAAATACTCTTTAGAGATTGTGGGTCATTTTGGAAACCCACGCGGGCGGCGCCATGCCCGCGAGTGTTTTGCCCACGCGCGAGTTCATCCAGGGAAACCAGCGCAGGCGACGCTCGATGTCACGCCGTAAGGGCTCGACGTCACGACTGTATGCCGCCAAAACATCGGGCGGATCACAGGCGGCAATCGCCGCCCCGGCAGACCTGCCCGAACGCAAAGCCCAGCTGATGCCCTCACCGGATGTCGGCGAAATGAACCCGCCCGCCTCTCCGCACAACAGCACGCTGCCCGTGCCTGCGACCACATCGCGCAGGTTCCGATGTCGCGGTGCCGTCCAGGCTTCGCGTTTCAGGCTCTCCCCTATCGGCAGACGTTCACGCAGCTTGTCCAGTGCCCGGTCCTGCAGTTCATGTGCGCGTTTCGTGCCCGGATGATAGACCAGCCCCACCAATGCGCGATCATTTTTAGGTATCACGTAGCCGATCGCAAAACCCGGAATGCCGGAAAACCAAAAGCAGTCAAACACCGGGTCCAGTTCCCCGACGCGGCGGCAATAGTCCTGGACCGTAATATAATGCGGCGTGTCCGGCACCGCCAGACTGCGCCGCACAGTGCTGCGCGGACCGTCGGCGCCAACCAGATAGCTGCAGGTCACCGTGACATCACGTGCCGAGCCGTCTGCATCCCGGCAGGACAGCCGCGCCTGTATGCGCCCGTCGGGGGCGGGCGTCCAGTCCACAAAGCGCGTCGCATCGGCAATACGGACCGCATCCGGCACCAAGGACAGCAACCAATCGTCAAAGGGCTTGCGATCGACATTCAAAAAGTACAAATCCGTGTCGCGGATAATCCCCCGGTCCCAGTCGTTATAGCGAAACGAGACCTGTGCCGGCGTCAACAACAGCGATTCAGGCACCCCGCCGAACGGGGCCAGGACCTCGGAAGACAGCGGGTGAATCATCCCGCCGCAGCTTTTGTCGCGCGGCAGCGTGAAAGCGTCGATCATCAGCACCGGTCCGCGCGCCGCCGCGCCCACGGCCGCCATCACACCGGCAGGACCGGTACCCACGACCAGCGTGGTCACCTCGTCAGGCAAAAGTTGAGCGCTTATACTCCCCCGCCGGGATATTTGGTCAGGCAGCGTGTTTTCGGTTTCCATGGCGTCCATTCTATATCTATATCGCCAGCAACCACTGCAGCAAGGCGAACACGGCGACACCGGCGAGCGTCGAGCCGATGAAACTGCGCGACAGGCGAAATGCGAGCATCGCGGCCAGCGCCCCGTATATCCCCGGGTTCAGCCAGAGCGCGATGTGCCCGGATGCGCCGGCGGGCGTGGCGGCTGCCTGCAGTGCCGGGATGGCGACCTCGGTCGCGAACAGCGCCCCCATGACCGCGACCGGGATGTAGTCCAACCAGCGCATCACCGCCTGTGGCAACTGCACGCGCGAGAGCACCGACAGCGGCACAATCCTCAGGCCGTAGTTCACCAAACACATCCCGATGATGAGCCCCGTGATGAGCCCACGCGACAGCACCGTCATGGCGCATCCTCGCCCGTCAGGTCGCGCCCGGAGGGTTTGAACACCAGCACCGCAAGGGTGGCCGCCACGGGTGCGGCAATGACGATAAACCAGTGCTGCGGGATGGCAAGCCCCACCCGGCTGCACGCATACAATCCCAACGCAATCGCGGCCGCGCCGACACCGCAGATCACGTGGCGACGGTTTTGGGCGAGCGCCACGAAGAGCGCGGCATACATCGCGGGCATCGCAAAATCCACCCCGAAACGCGAGGCATCCCCGATACGACCGGCACCCAACGCGCCCACCAGCGTGCCCAACACCCAGCCCACCCAGGCGATGGCTCCGACCCCTGCCATGGTGAGCGGGGTCGCTGTTCCACGTTTGATTTCGGCCATATTGACGGCGAAGCTCTCATCGGTCACGGTGAAACCCAGCCACGCCATAGGCAGCGCGCGGATACGCCGCACGTGCGGCGAGAGCGTCGCGGAAAACAGGACGTAGCGCAGGTTCACGATGCCGGAAGCTACGAGGGCTGCAACCAAGCTGCCTGAAGCGGCGGCGGTTGAGAGCGCCACGAACTGACCGGCACCCGAAATGGCGGCACCGGACGCGGCGACGGCTTCCCACCAGGTGAAGCCGTGCTGAGCGGCCAGAATGCCGTATGCCAGACCGACGGGTAGATAGCCCAAGAAAATCGGAAAGCCCGAGCGCACCCCCGCCCATAGTTGTGTTTTACGAGAAGTCACGCAGACGATTATAACGAAGTGGAACCGTGAGAACGAGCGGGATAAGGGCTGTGCTCAATAAAAAGCTTTGCAGCTTTTTTTGAGCCAGCCCATCTTTACGTAACCGCTAGACGAAGTAATGGGCGGCTGTGTGTGGGTGGATAACGAGCAACGCGTACCCTGAGTTACGCGAGTCGAGTTATACGCCGCACACAGCCGCCCGGAACGAGTCTAGGCACATTTACTGTAGCCGCAGGACCGACACACCGCACAGCCCGATTCGTGCTCCAGCGAGCTGCCGCATTCCGGGCAGGCGCCGGTCAGGTTGTCCAGGTTGTCGGCGTGTTTGCTGACACCCTCGGTGGCGGCTCCGGTCGTCATGTATTCGATGGCGTGCTCCAGCGCGATACCGATGGCGTCCGCGCAGCTCAAGACCTTGCCACCCTGTGCCCACATCGGGCTGGGGCAGCGGATGCCGCGCAAATGACCCACCAGCGAATTCGGGTCGACTCCTGCACGCAGCGACGCCGAGAGCATACGCGAGAGCGCCTCCATTTGGCTGGCGGCGCAACCGCCCGATTTGCCCATCTGGGTGAAGACCTCGCACATGCCGCGGTCATCCCAGTTCACGGTCACATACAGGTTGCCGCAACCGGTCTTGACTTTTTCGGTGCGGCCCATCGTGACGGTCGGGCGCGGTCGGGGCTCCAGTTCGCCGAAACCGGGCGAGACGGCGGCGACATCCGACTCCCCGGCTGCGTCGTCGGTGGTACCGGTCGTCGCGGTTTTGCCGGTCGAGAGCACCTGCATGTCCTTGCTGCCGTCGCGATAGATAGTCACACCTTTGACGCCCAGCTGGTATGCCAGGTCGTAGACCAGACGTACGTCGTCGACGGTCGCATCGTTCGAGAAGTTCACCGTTTTCGAGACCGCGTTGTCGACGTGTTCCTGGAACGCGGCCTGCATGCGGATGTGCCAGTCGGGCTCGATGTCGTGCGCGGTGACAAAGATGCGGCGGATATCAGCCGGGACCTCGTCTTCCAGGTCTGCGACCGAGCCGTGTTCGGCGATTTTTTCCATCAGCTCGCTGCTGTAGAAATCACGCGCGCGCGCCAGCGCCTCGAACGCGGGGTTGACCTCGATCAAGCGGTCGTTATCCATGACCGTGCGCACGTAGCTCACGGCAAACAGGGGCTCGACGCCGCTGGAACAGTTCGCGATGATCGAGAGCGTGCCGGTGGGGGCGATCGTGGTCACCGTGGCGTTACGGATGGGGTCGGCGCCCGGAACGTCATAGATGCTGCCGGCGAAGTTCGGGAAGGCACCGCGGGTGCGCGCCAGTTCGCGGCTGGCGGCTTTAGCCTCGTCGTCGATGAATCCCATGATCAGGTCGGCCAGCTGTACGGCTTCCTCGGAATCGTATGCCACGCCCAGCTGAATCAGCAGATCGGACCAGCCCATGACGCCCAAGCCCACCTTGCGGTTGCCGCGCGCCATTTCGTCGATGCGGTCCAGCGGGTAATTGTTGACCTCGATGACGTCATCCAAAAACTGAATGGCGCGGTGTGTGGTCACGCGCAGCTTGTCCCAGTCGACCTCGGGGATGTCCCCGGTGGCTGGCTCGGTCAGCATGCGCGACAGGTTGATCGAGCCCAGGTTACAGGCCTCGTACGGCAGCAGCGGCTGTTCGCCACAGGGGTTGGTGGCCTCGAAATCGCCCAGGGCGGGTGTGGGGTTTGCGCGGTTCACGCGATCAATAAAGATGATGCCGGGGTCGCCGGTCGCCCAGGCCAAATCGACGATCGTCGTATAGACGTCCGGCGCATACAGTTCGCCTGCGGCCTCGCCGTTGCGCGGGTTATACAGCGTGTAATCCTTGCCGTCGCGAACCGCCTCCATGAACTCCTCGGTCAGCGCCACGCTGATGTTGAAGTTCGCGAAATCGCCGTCCTTTTTGCAGGTAATGAAATCCATGATGTTCGGGTGGTCGATTCGCAGCACGCCCATGTTCGCGCCCCGGCGCGTCCCGCCCTGTTTGACCGCCTCGGTCGCCTGGTTGAACACGCGCATAAAGCTGATGGGGCCGGAACTGACGCCCTGGGTGGTGCGCACGTTGTCGCCTGACGGACGCAGCCGGCTGAAGGAAAAGCCCGTCCCACCGCCCGATTTGTGAATCAGCGCGGTATTGCGCACACTTTCAAAGATGTCTTCCATCGAGTCGCCCACAGGTAACACGAAACAGGCAGACAGTTGCTGCAGGTCGCGCCCGGCATTCATCAGCGTGGGCGAGTTCGGCAGAAACTCCAGGTCGGTCATCATGTCATAAAAGGTCCGCGCGGTCTGCGCCACGGCCGCGTCATCGGCACCCCAGACGGATTCGGCGCTTGCGATGTTTTCGGCGACACGCACGAACATGTCGCTGATGCGCTCGATGGGTTTGCCGTCCTCGTCCTTTTTCAGGTAGCGGCGTTCCAGCACCGTCTTTGCGTTCGTCGACAGACGATCATCAATCGAGCGGTCGTAATCTTTCAGTTGAGTATTCGTGGCAGAGCCCGTCATGTTCATTTCCCTTTCTGTCCCCCGCGCCGGCGCGCAGGTGTTCTCGGCCCTCAAATCGACCCGGTGGGTCGGAATCTTCTTCTGATCTTCTGACGTAACTCCTGTCGATGCCGAATTTCCCTCGTCCACAAGATGTTGCGCTTTGTCAGAGTACCCCACCACAAGATATGGCGTCAACCGCAATTTCGAACTTTTTCGTAAACGGTCCGCTCCGTTACCTTTTGGTAATATCGAGACCATGTTTTTCGCCTCATTCGACATGCTGAATGCCGCGTGCGCATTCTCTATGGAAGCCTGTTTGGCGGGGGAGTACGTACGCCACCGGCACGGTGCTGACGCATATCTGGGGCTGTTGTGGCGCACACCGGCCACCTGTATGCTGGGACGCAACCAGATAGCCGAACGCGAATTGGATTTTGACCGCCTGGCTGCATCTCGCATCGCCCTGGTGCGCCGACCCAGTGGCGGCGGAACCATTTACACCGATCCGGGATGCGTGCAGTATTCCTTTCTGCAACCCTTCCGCCTGGGCGATGACCGGGACCGGGCACGCGGCCGGATGCTGCGCCCGCTGCTGGCGGCTTTGCAGAATCTGCAGCTGCCGGTCGAAACCTGCGGCAGAAACGACCTGGAGGCCTGCGGACACAAAGTCGCGGGATTCGCCGAATATGTGTCGGACGGTGTGCTGTGCACCCACTGCTCGATATTGATGGACGCCGACCTGACGGCGCTGGGAGGGGTACTGCGCCCCGACCCGGACAAGTACCGGTCCAAGGCACTGCCCAGCGTGCGGGCGCGTGTGGCCAATCTGCTGGATATCGCAGCTGAGCGCGGCGTGTTAATCGCCCGCGGACGATTCTTTGACGAACTGGCGGAGGCCCTGCGCGCACAACTGGAATGCGACCCCGAGCTGCAGCCGCTGCGTGAGGTACAACTGCAGCCGGGTGACCATGCCTGTATAGAGCAGCAGGCTGGGCTCGTTTGGGGCAGTGACGAGTGGACGCGGGGACGTACTCCCCCCTTTGATTTTGAACACAGCAGGCGTTTTCCCGCGGGGCGGCTGACGGTACAGGCCTGCGTCCGGCAAGGACGGATTGCCGAAATCGCGCTGCGCGGGGATTTTTTGAGCCTGCGGCCGACCGAAGAGCTCGAGGCTGCGTTGCGCGGCGTGGATTGGTCGGTGGCGGCTGTCATGGGCGCCGTGGAGGCGTTTGCGGCAGGCGACGTGACGCCGTGGTTGGGCGGCTTGGGCGCCGGCGAGCTGGTGGATGTGCTGTTCGGAAAGGACCGGGATGATGCGACAGACGCAGCGTAAGCCCGCGTGGTTGAAACGACAGGTGATGGCGACGCCCGAGATGCGGGCGGTCGAGGATTTGTTGGCGGATTTGCAGCTGAACACGGTATGCCACGAGGCGCTGTGTCCGAACCGGGCGGAGTGTTTTTCGCGCAGTACGGCGACCTTTATGATCCTGGGGCGTTCCTGCACGCGCAACTGCGCGTTTTGTGCGGTGGGACACACGCGGCCCGATGCCGTGGACGCAGGCGAGCCCGAGCGGGTGGCTGCGGCCGTCGAGCGGCTGGGGCTGCGCTATGTGGTGGTGACCAGTGTCACGCGCGATGACCTGGCAGACGGCGGCGCCGGGCAGTTTGCTGCGGTGATTGCGGCGGTGCGTGCGCGCTGTCCCGAGGTCATGATCGAGGTGCTGATACCCGATTTCGCCGGAGACGCGGCGGCACTGCAGACGGTACTGGATGCGCGCCCGGATGTGTTGGACCACAACGTCGAGACGGTGCCGGCATTGTATGGCCGCGTGCGTCCGCAGGCCGATTACGCGCGGTCGCTGGAGTTGTTGCGCCGTGCCGCGGAGTATGCCGCGCGTGCCGAAGCTGCGGAAGTCGCCGGTGACGCCGGTGACGCGGAGGCCGCGGACGGGGTGGGCGCGACGGGGTCGCGCAGGATACGGGTCAAGACCGGGTTTATGGTGGGACTGGGAGAGCGCGCAGACCAGGTCACCGCGCTGATGGATGAGCTGCGTGCCGTCGGCGTCGAGATGCTGACCGTCGGACAGTACCTGCAACCGAGTGCAGAGCAGCTGGACGTGGTCGAATACGTCACACCGGAACAGTTTGCCGCCTATGAACAGGCGGCACGCGAGCGGGGCTTCGGTTCGGTGGCTGCCGGTCCCTATGTGCGAAGCTCGTATCACGCCGCCGACATGCTGTAGAAGTTAAGTGTTGTTATAATCATCTGCGTATGGGCACCTTTTTCGATACATTTTTTGGACGTTACGGCGTGGCATTGTTGGAGTTCGGTGCCTGGCTGGTCGTCGGTCTGATTCTGCAGCAAATCGTGAACGCGATTTTGCGTCAGGCGGCGGCTCGCAGGCATTCGCGCACCACACAGGCCTTTGCGGCGGCGTTTCGCGGTATTATCGCCTGGTCGGGCGGGTTGATCGGGTTTTGGTACGCCTATACGCACAGTGTGGCGCTGACCACATCGCAAGAGGCCGGCGCGCGCCGATGGCTGGTTGCGGCGACGATCCTGATCGTCACAGTCTTTCTGGCACGGGTGATCGGACGGTTCATCACCGCCTACACCGCGCGCGAGAGCACCAAGATTCCGTCCAGCAGCATTTTCTCGAACCTGGTCGCGGTGGTGGTCTACATCATCGGGGGGGTCGCGATTCTGTCGACCTTCCACATCCAGATGACGCCGATTCTGACCGCCCTGGGCGTCGGCGGTATCGCCGTCGGTTTGGCGCTGCAGTCCACACTGGATAACCTGTTCAGCGGCATCCAGATTTTGGCATCCAGACAAATCGAGCCGGGCGACTATGTGCGCCTGGAAAGCGGTGAAGAGGGCACGGTCGAAGATGTCACCTGGCGCAACACGACTATCCGCCGCCAGACCAGCGAGCTGGTGATCGTACCGAACAGCGTGCTGGGCAAGGCGAGTGTCGTGAACTATAGCCGCAATGCGCACGCGTTTGCGCTGCTGATACCGACCACGGTCGCCTATGGGACCGATTTGGAGACCTTGAAACGAGTCGTCATGGCGGCCGCGCGTGAAACCATGGATAGTTCACACTATGTCTACAAGGAAGAAGAACCCGCCATCATCATCACGGCGAATACGGATAACGGCATCAGTTTTGTGACCGAACTGCCGATCATCGCCTACAACTTCAAGGCGAAGGTAACGAGCGTCTTTCTGGCCGCCCTGCAGCGCGAACTGGATGCTGCGGGCATCAAGCAACCCCTGAAACCGCTGGCACGCAGCTAGGAATGACGCGCCGGCGCGCTAACGCTGTCGGTGGGCGGATGTGGTGATTTCGTCTGACAGGATGCGGTAGCGCTCCAGACGCGACGGGTCGATAGCACCTGCCGCCACGGCGGCTGCGACCGCGCATCCCGGCTCGCGCGTGTGGGTGCAGTCGCTGAACTTGCACGTGCAGGCAGCCTCTTCGATTTCGGGAAACACCAGCGCCAGGCCGCGTCGTGCCTGCCACAGTGCCACCGAACGGATACCCGGGGTGTCGATAACCACTCCCCCGTTGGGTAAGGCCACCATTTCGCGCGCGACGGTGGTGTGCCGTCCCTTGTCGTCGCGTTCGCGCACCAGACCGACCGCCTGACGTTCGTGACCCAGCAGCCGGTTGATGAGGGTCGACTTTCCGGTTCCCGATGCCCCGATCAGCGCCGTGGTCTGACCCGGCGGCATCAAGCGTGCGACCTCGGCGATACCGCGGCCGTCAATGGCCGATTCGATAATCACCTCGTAGCCGGCGGCAACACTACGCGCACGGCGTGCGGCGACGTCTGCATCGGCGCATAAATCCGCCTTGGTCAGCACGACCGTAACATCCGCCCCACTGTCGGCGGCAATCACCATGCCGCGCTCGAGGCGCGCCAGGTTCAGGGACTCTGCGTCTGCCGTCAACGCCGCCACCACAAAGATGCGCTCGATGTTCGAGACCACCACTTGTGCCGCATCCGCAGCACCCGGGTCGCGGCGCACCAGCGCTGTCCGGCGGGGTAACAGCCGGGTGATCACGGCGTGTTCGTGTTCAGCTGGATGCGTCAGCACCACCCAGTCGCCCACTGCCACGCGCGCAAAGGGGTCGCGGCGGGCACTGCGGGCGCAGGCATCGGATAGCTGTGACAACCACACCCCCGACGGGGAAGCCACCGTGGGCCAGCCCCGATCGACGCGTATCACGCGCGCCAACTCGGCACCGGCCGGCAAATCTGTTTGTTCGGGAACGAATCCCCCTGACAGGGAGTGAAAATCAGCCGTCGACGAGGTCGGCTCAGTCACCGGGAACCGTCTGTCCTGCAGCCGCCGTATCAGTCACCGTATCGGACAGCGCAGCGGCGTCCCCGGACAGCGCGCCCGCAGCAGCCAGGGCGTCGTCAACCGTGCTGCCCATGACGATGCGGTCGTTATAGTCCAGCGCGACTCCCACGAGCTCGGTAATGGCGGCACTTTTCGCCTTCAGAAAAATCGGCTGGACGTAGGCGATCGAATCGGCCACCGGCAGCACCAGCATGTCGCCATAGACCACCGTGTTGCCGTTTTGGTTCCAGAGTGCAATCTGGGGGGCGATCGCCGGGTCCTGTTGGATGCGCGCCAGCACCTGGTTCGGTCCCAGCGTGATGCGTTCACGCGGCAGCAACCACGCGGTCAGCTGCCCGTAATCGGCAGGGTCGCAGTTCGCGGCAACCAGCGCGATCATGTTGTCCTTACCCGGAATCGAATAGGGTAACACCAGCGAATAATCCGCCGTGTCCGCGCCCGGGGCAGACAGTAAATGATACGACGGGGCCAGTGTCCCGTCGCCGTCTGCATACTGTCCCCACAGGTCCTCTTTGTTATAGAACACCTCGGGCGAGTCGATATGATAGGTCCGCATCACCTTTGCCTGTGCCGCAAACAGTTTCGTCGGATAGCGGAAGTGATCCGCCAGCCCGGCAGGTGTCTGCGAGGCGTCAACCACCGTGTTCGGGTAAATGGCGGCCCAGGCATCACGCACGGGGTCCTGACCGAAGGCATACAGTGTTACCGCACCGGTATAGGCATCCACCACGGCCTTGACCGAGTTACGCAAATAGTTCGTCGCGCCTTGCTTACCGGATGCGGACGCTGCAAAGGGATAGTGATCGCTGGATGTATAGCCGTCGATAATCCAGAGTATCCGCCCCTCGACCAGCGCGGGATAGGGCTTGGAATCAAGCGTCAACCAGGGCGCGATCTTTGCCACGCGGCTTGCGACCTTGCGCGTCACCAACAGCTGCGAATCACGCGTCACGTAGCTTGACAACAACAGGTCTTTACTGCGCAGACGCAGCGACCAGGCCAGGCGCGTCACGGGGTTGGCAATCGATACGCCCCCGTCGCCCTCATAGCGAGTGCTGATGTTTTTCGATCCCTCGTCGTGGTCGAATTCATCCAGGGTCGTCCCCACCAGCGCCCAGTCACTTGTGTTCTCACCATAGTAAATACGCGGCTCGGTCGTGACCAACGAGGCGGTGTCGGTTGCCTGCGTACTGTCGGCTGTCGCCACTTCCGCCACGACAGGGGGGACGTCGCCCACCCAGAACTCGGGAAATCCGCCCGCGTCGCTTTCGGTCGCGCTGGCGATGCTGATACCGTAGCCGTGTGTATAGACCAAGTGACGGTTCACCCAGGTGCGCGCACCTTTGGTAAGCCCCGACGGATTGATTTCACGCGCCGTTACCAGCACCTCTTGCGTGGTTTCGTTCACCACATAGCGGTCCGGCTGGATCGAGGACAACTGATAGTAGGGACGCACCGTTTCCAGCTGTTTGAATGCCTGTTTCAGCGACGAGGGCGTCCAGATGCGCGCGCGGGACAGTTCGGCCGCGGCGGCGGCGGAGTCCTCGGCGCTGACCTGTTCGGCGGCGGCGTAATCGACTGACATGGTTTGGTCCAGCTGCCAGGACGCGCGCGTCATATCCAGCGCATGCTGCATGTAGGGCTTTTCTGCGGTCAGTTCATTCGGAGATACCGCCAGTGCCTGATAGAGCGGCGGCGCCACCGTCAGCGCCAACACCGACGCCACCGCCCACACCGCAAACGCGATCAGGGCAGCCTTGTGCCGATAGACGCGCCGTTCAACCTTTCCCAGTTTGGTGTTCTTACCCAAACGAATCACCGGTTGCGCGTCCACACGCCTCGCCGATGTTGCCACATAGCGCGGGGACGCACTCCCCCGTTTTGCGCTGCCCAGGCGACCGGAAAACCAGATAAAGACGGCCACGATCACGGCACCTGCCGCGCTGACGAGCAATGCCGGAAAGCGCAGGCGGGCGTCGGTTGCCGAAAGCCCCGGGAACAGACCCGATTGGTCATAGAGCATCGCGCAGGCAGACAGTGCCAAGTTGCAGCCCACGATCGCCATGAGCGCCGCCAGCAGGGGGCGGACCCAGCGGCGAATCAGACCGGCCACCGGTGGGCTGTCCGGGCTTTTGGGCAGGTAGTTGATCAGTACGGCAATCCAGATGGCTTCCAGTACCACCAACGCGAGCAACCAGGCGACCAGTCGCTCCAGCGCGGGCAGGGTGAACACGAAAAAGCTGACGTCCAGGCCGGTTACCGGCTCGGCCGTGCCGAAGGCGTGGCCCGACAGCGCCAGGCGAAAGATGCGCCACTGCGAGCTGATTTGCAGGCTGGCGAGCAGCGCCAACAGCACCGCGACCGCCTGCATCGACCAGGACGCCGCCCGTGACCTGCGCGGACGCAGGCGTCGGCGCACGGCTGCCAGCGTGGTCGCAAACAGCGCGTAGGTCATGACAACGAACAACAACAGGGTCAGCGCCCGTGACAGCCAGGTGACGGCGAATACCTGCGGGACGTTCAGTGCCGCGTACCAGGTGTAGTCGGCAAAAACCCACAGGCAACCGGCCGCCAGCACACAGACGATGACCAGCGCGATAAGCGCGATAAGGAGTTTCTTAAGCATGCGTTCTATTCTCGCACCGCAGCCAGGGTGTCTTCGTAGGCTTTCTCAACTGTTTGCGCAAATGTTTCTTTACTCATGCGGCGCGCGACCGCAAGCCCGGCCCGAATGCGTTCGCTTCTGCCGGGTTCTGCGATGACGTGGTTGAGTGCAGGCACAAACTGGTCGTCATCGGTGATCAACGCGCCCGACACGCCGTCGGTGATGATGCCGTCAAAACAGCTGTTGTAGCGCACGACGATGGGAACGCCGCTGGCCAGGGCCTCGATGAAGGTCAGGCCCTGCGTTTCCGTCGAGCTGTTACCCACCAGGACATCGCTGATCCGGTAATAGTCCGGGACGTGCTCCCACAAAACCGGGCCGGTGAATTTCACCTGGTCGCCGATACCCAGCTGGGGCGCCAGTTTGCGCAGTTCGTCCAGCTGGGGGCCGCCGCCGACGATCATCAGACCGATACCCCCGTCCCCATTTTCATCGGGAGCGTGATCGCGCAGGAACGGCGCCAGGTGGAGCAGCAGTTCCAAGATCGATTTTTCCGGGGCCACGCGTCCCAGCGCCAAGAGTGTCAGTTCAAAGCGGTCGCATCCCAGGTGTTTGCGCAGCTGCGCCAGACGCGATGCCTGGGCGGCATCGTTGGGGTCGGCGGGTGAGAACCGCGCCAGATCCACACCGGTCGGGATGACCTCGATCGGGGTGACGACACCGTACGAGCGCAGCAGATCCGCCGTTTTCAGCGTGGGGGCGATCACGCGGTCTGCGCGGTCGCAGATTTCGGCGGAGAAACGGCGGGTTGCGGCCTTTGCCGGCGTAGTCAAAATACCGCGCGCGAAATAGTGCGTGTAGTCCTCCCAGACCGTGTGGTAGGTGTGAATATGGGGGATGCCGAACTTGCGATGCGCGCGAAAACCGAAGCTGTTGACCGCGAATTCCGCGTTCGTGTGGATGATGGCGAACTTCAGGTGCTTGATGGTGTGTTCGATGCCGATTTCGACCGGAGTCGCGAAACGGCGTTCCGGCAGCAAGACCAGCGGGAGGCTTGCCACCCGCAGCACGCGGTCCTCGTCGGCGGGCGCGTCGGGGTGCGAGGGGGCGATGACCCAGGCCTCGTGACCGCGTGCGGTGAGCCCTTCGGCGAGCATGGTGACCGAGCTTACCACGCCGTTGATTTCGGGCGTGTAGGTGTCTGTGAACAGGCCGATTCTCATAGTGCTGCCATTATAACGTGAGTGCTGCGCTCGGCACGCGGCGGAGCGGGCAGGATGGTCGCGGCACGGGCGACCCCGGATGCATACCGCCTACCAGAGCCGGACGACTGCAGCCGGTGGACGCCCCGTAGCGCGGCACTCCGTGCCGCCATGCATGCGCAATCAGTGCCAGTTGGTCAGGTTGCGCGCGAAAGCTGGTGAATTGACATATGTGTTCAATGCGATTACGTCAGAAATATCTAGGTACCCGCTGCGATTCACGTCAGCCAATAACGGTGCAAAAGAATCCCAAATCCCAAATCCTGTCACGTTTCTATTGAATGCCGGAGAGTTTACATACATGTTCACCGCAGAAACATCGGAGATTGCTATAATCCCGTCTCGATCCGCATCCCCAGGCACAACCACATCGACGGTATCACGTACCGCCGGGTCGGATGCCAATGACACCGTCACCCGGACTACCCCCGACACACCGACAACCCGAACAGCTTTCGTTCCCGGACCAATCGCATCAGCTAACACGACCACAGGGTTTTCAGGCGCTCCGTCCGTCCCACCCGGCACACTGAGTTCGTACACCAAGTCGTCAGCCGCAATCGTCGCATCGTGGCTGTTGGTCGCAACCAGCCTGAACCAATTGCTTCCCGCCTCACACACGTCGTTGTCGAACACCTCCTCAACATCCAGCTGCCCGATCCGCCGTTGCAGCACCACGATGTCAGGAGCCTGAATGTTGACCGAGGGAACACAACCGTGCAGATAAAACTGCCCATACCCATCCGAGCCGATTCCTGCAATCTCTGCATAGGGCGTCGCCATCGGGTAGCCGGGCGAATAGGGACCCATCAGGTCAATTGTCATCTGTGTCGATGACAGCCCCCACTGTTCCGTACTCCCATCTCCATAAATGTTGTATCCCAAATGGTTCACCGGTCCCACATAAATATCGGCGCTACCCAAAATGGGATAGGCACCATTCGCATAAAAACCTGCCAGGGTCTCAAATACCAAGACCACACTTTCCGTAGAGTTCAGAGGGACGTTGGAAACTGTCCCATCCCAAGTCAGTGCCACCACGCCGTCATAGCCCATGTAATTGGACGCATACGCCGCCGGCATCGAATACCCCGAAAACGAATCCGTCTGGTCATCCGCAGACACCAGCCGCAGTTCAGATTTTCGGTATTGCAGCGACAGAAAGAGGTGCCGAAAGAAATACTCCCCCGCGTTTGCCGAAACCCGCACCCGCAATTCATCGCCGGCTTGCGTTAATGCGGTCTCTGGGGTCACCTGCTGCACCGTCACACCGCCCGCATCCCCCGTTACCGCCACCGCAATAAGCGGTGCCGCTCCCGTCACCGAAAGCAGCACCGCTACAGTTGTCAGTAACACATGCAAGCGTCTGATACGCATTTAGAATCCTCTCGCCCAGCAGCATTCCCTTCTGGACTAATGCTATCAGACTTCGACCATAGGGATCCTACTTCCAGTCAACAGCATTTTTGCTGAATGCCGGTGAGCTCACATACACATTCAAAGCTGCCACATCAGAAACGTCAACTGCACCCGAACGGTTCACATCCGCAAGCAGTAATGAA
>JAISUC010000018.1 GCA_031272275.1 Actinomycetes bacterium
TCGCCCCCGTGTTCCTTGCAGCGACCGGAACCTCTCTGAACGGGTGGATGCGAAAACCTACTCGGTCTCCATCAACGCTGTTGGTGACGTAGTCTGACAGACTTTGCGGGTGATGTCAAGCAAAAATCGTGCGAATCGTCACGCGGGGTGTGTTGCAGGACAAAACGCTCAGTTCTCGACCTTGCGGTGCGCCCGTGGGTGATGCTGCAGGTATTCTTCCCTCAGGTGCTGTTCGGTCACGTGCGTGTAGATTTGCGTCGTCGCCAAATCGGCGTGCCCCAGCATTTCCTGCAGACTGCGCAGGTCCGCCCCTCCCTCCAGCAAATGCGTCGCGAAAGAGTGCCGGAGCGTGTGGGGATGCATATGCGGTATGCCGGCACACTCCCCCGCCTCGCGCACGACCGTGTAAACGGCGGCACGATACAGCGGCTTGCCCTTGCTGGTCAAAAACAGCTTGCCGGTCACCGGGGCTGCGGCGATTTTCGGACGCAGGAACTCGCGGCCGTGCTGCAGGTAACGCGCAATCCAGTGCGTGGCGACGTCTCCGATGGGGACGATGCGTTCTTTGTTGCCTTTGCCGATCACGCGAACCGTTTTGGCGTCCAGGTCGACGTCCGCGACATCCAGGTCGCATGCCTCGCTGGCACGCAGCCCCGACGAATACAAGAGCTCGACCAGCGCGCGGTCGCGCAGCGCAACCGGCGTGCCGTCGTCTTCCAAGCAACGGAAAAGGCCGGTCACCTGGGCCATGCTGAGGACTTCCGGCACGCGTTCGGGGGTGTTCACTTTGGGCAGGCGGTTCAAGGGGAAGTTTGTGGTATGCCCCTCGCGGACCAGGAATTTGTGGAAACTGGAGAGCGCCGACAGTTTGCGGGTCAGCGAACGCGGCCGGTAACCGACGTCGCGCAGGTGGGCGATATAGTCGATGGCGTCATTTCTGCTGACGGTGTCGGGTGTCGTATGTTTGCGCTCGGTCAGCCATTTGACCCAGTCATTCAGGTCGCGACCATAGGAATCAATCGTGTTGCGTGAAGCGCCTTTCTCGGCGCTGAGGTACGCGAGGAATTCTTTGAGGAGTTCCTGTATGGGTTCTGTCGCGATGTTCGTCGTGTTCGCGGTTTTTGCCGATTGTGCCGGTTGCGTCGGTTCCGCCATGGGACGTCCCTCCTCCCTGGAGCAATGTACGGAGCACTCCCCTGCATCCGCAATCGAATTATAGCAGACCCGATATCGTATCCCGTTTATAGGAGGATGCGCGGTTGCGCATCCGAGTCATTGATGCGGCGCGGGCGCGCACACGGGTTATGCGGAGCCGTCCCAGACTTATTTTTCAGGACGTAACTTAAAGATTGGCAATCCTCGACCAGTTTTCAACCGATCACGTGGACCGTTTTTGGATTGACAAATACAACACAAACCGCGAATACAGGCGAATATGGCAAGGATTGGGGGAGTGCGTCCCGGCGACGCCGCGTCATTGGACGTTCACGTCAGGGTGCGATAAAAGCAGCTGCGGCGACCCGTGTGGCACGCCGTGCCGTCGCCTGTTTGTTCGACCAGGACCAACAGGCAGTCCGCGTCGCAGTCATAGCGGACCTGTTGCACCTGCTGAAAGTTCCCGCTTTCCTCGCCCTTGTTCCATAGGCGACGGCGGCTGCGCGACCAAAACCAGGTGCGCCCGGTATCCAGCGTACGCAGCAGCGCCTCGCGGTTCATCCACGCCAGCATCAGCACGCAGCCGTCGGCGGCGTCCTGGACGATGGCGGGAATCAGCCCGTCTGCGTCGTATCGCAGCTCGTCAACCGACAGGTCGCGCGTCTCGTCCGTGCTCACAGCCGCACCTCGATTCCGGCAGCCCGCATACATTCCTTGACCTCGCGTACGGAAAACTCGCCGAAGTGAAAGACGCTCGCCGCGAGTACCGCGTCGGCGTCCGCCTCGATAACGGCCTCGGCAAAATGTTCCGGACATCCCGCGCCGCCGCTTGCGATCACCGGCACGTTCACCGCGCGCGTAATCGCTCGCGTCAGGTCGATGTCGAATCCGTCCTTGACCCCGTCGGTATCCATACTGGTCAGCAGGATCTCGCCGCTACCCAACGACACGACACGGCGCGCCCACTGCACGGCATCCAGGTCGGTCGTCACACGCCCACCGTTGATCACGACCTCCCAGCGCGCCGGATTGCTGCCCTTGATGCGTCGCGCGTCAATCGCGGTCACGATACACTGCGAGCCATAGATCTCGCTGGTTTGGCGAATCAGGTCGGGGTTTCTGACCGCCGCACTGTTCAGCGATATTTTGTCCGCCCCGCAGCTGAGCATCGCGCGGATGTCGTCGGCACTGCGCATGCCGCCGCCCACGGTATACGGAATGAAACATTCCTCGCTGGTGCGTGCAGCCACATCCAACATGGCAGGACGCGCCTCGTGCGTGGCGGTGATATCCAAAAACACGACCTCGTCGGCACCGGCGACATCATAGGCGGCAGCCAATTCGACCGGGTCGCCGGCATCGCGCAGGTTCACGAAATTGACGCCTTTGACGACGCGTCCCTCGTGCACATCCAAGCACGGAATCACACGCTTCGCCAGCATCAGACGACACCTCCCGTGACAATGGTCTGTCGACTCAATAAAAACCTTTCCGGGTTTTTTCTGCGTGCGCTCCGCTCGCGCTGTAAACTATCCTGCGACATACTACTCCCCCCACAGGTCTGCGGCACAGACCGGTTCGGTCAGGACACCGGCGTCACGCAGTACCGCGTTGGCCTGTTCGATCGTGAACGCGTCTTCGTACAGCGCGCGCCCGCAGATAATCCCCTCGACTGCACGGGGCCCCGCCGCAGCCAGCGCCGCGATGTCATCCAGTGTCGCCACACCTCCGCTTGCCACCACCGGAAAGCCCGCCGCCGCGGCAATTCCGCGATACATGTCCGCATTCACGCCGGTCTGCATGCCGTCGCGCGCGATATCCGTGTACACCAGGTGCCTGATACCCCAGTCGGCGATTTCCGAGACCAGCTGACCGGCGGGTTTATCGGTTGCCTTGACCCAACCGTCGACGTGCACCATCCCGTCGCGCGCATCAATGCCTGCGACCAGGTGTTCCTCGCCGAATTCCTCCAGCGCCGTCTGCACGAACGCCGGTTCATTCGCCAGTTTCGTGCCCAAAATCACCCGGTCGACCCCGCCACGCAACAAAGCCTCGATGGTCTCCAGATGGCGTATACCGCCGCCGACCTCAATCGGCACGCCCACGCGATGCGCGATATGTTCGATGATGCTGAGGTTCTCGGGAAACCCGGTTCGCGCCCCATCCAGGTCGACGATGTGCAAATAACGCGCCCCGGCATCGCGCCACGCGCGCGCCTGAGCCACCGGGTCCTCGTGATAGACCGTGACCTGATCATAGTCGCCGCGCGCCAGTCGCACCGCACGCCCATCCAAAATGTCAATTGCCGGTAGCAAATACACCTTATCACTCCTCACGTTTTCGGGACGTCGCCGCGTGCCTGCGCCAAAGCCGCAAAGTTCCGCAGCAGCCGCAAACCGGTCGCCGATGATTTCTCGGGATGAAACTGCACACCGTACACCGAACCGCGCCTGACCGCGCTGACGAACCGGCCGCCGTAATCGGTGGTTCCCAAAATATCGGCGTCGTCTGCGGGTACGCAGTGAAAGCTGTGCACGAAATAGAACCAGGGTTTCGCTTGCGTATCGGGGGGGAGTACGTTCCCCAGTGCCTCGCCTGCGGCAAACGTCACGGTGTTGAACCCGATGTGGGGCACCTTGATATCGCGCGCCTTTGCATCAAACTGTTCGACCGTGCCCGGAATCAACCCCAGTCCGCTCCATGTCCCAAACTCGTAACTGGTCTCGAACAACAGCTGCATCCCCAAACAGATTCCCAGCAGAGGTTTTCCGGCATTCACCGCCGCGCGCAACGCCGGTACCATGCCGGAATCGCTCAGGCGCTCCATCGCATCGCGAAAGGCTCCCACACCGGGCAACACCAGCGCATCGGCCGACGCCAAGCACGCGGGGTCATCGGTCACACGCACATCATGTGCCCCTGCGTGTTCCAGGCCCTTTTGGGCGCTTCGGAGGTTTCCCATGCCATAGTCGATGACGGCAATCATGGGACTACAGGCTCCCTTTGGTCGAGGGAATGCCGACTACGCGCGCATCGGGCGCAACAGCTGTGCGCAACGCGCGCGCGGCGGCCTTGAACGCGGCCTCCAGAATGTGGTGGCTGTTGTCGCCTGACAGCGACTGCAGATGCAGCGTAATCCCTGCGTTTGACGCGAAGGCGATAAAGAACTCGCGGGCAAGTGTGGTGTCAAAGGTCCCGATAAGCTCGATCGGGATGTCCACCCGATAATGCAGCTGTCCGCGCCCGCTGATATCAACTGCCGCCAGCACACAGGCCTCGTCCATCGGGACCACGGCATCGCCAAAGCGGGTGATACCCGATTTGTCCCCCAGCGCCTGTGCAAAGGCCTGGCCCAGGACAATACCGACGTCTTCGACCGTGTGGTGTTCGTCGACCTCCAGGTCTCCCTGCGCCGCGACCGCCAGATCGAACCCGCCGTGGCGGGTGAATGCACACAGCATGTGGTCGAAAAACGGCGCGCCGGTGGTGATATCGGCCGTGCCTGTGCCGTCCAGAGTCAAATCCAGATGGATCCGGGTTTCGGTCGTTTCGCGATCACAGATGACGGTTCGTGTCATATTCGTGCTACCCCCTTATGAATTCCCTGCCGGCGCTTGCCCGAGTATCGCACGCAGTGCCGCCAAGAAGGCATCGTTTTCTGCGCGGGTACCCACGGTCACACGCAGGCAGTCGCGCAGCTGTGGTGCGGCGCTGAAATCGCGGACCAGAATGCGATGCTCGTCCACCAGGCGCTGCCAGACGCTGTGGGCGTCTGCAACCCGGAACAACAGGAAGTTCGCATCCGAAGGCCACACCTCGACAGCCTGAATCGCGGAAAGTTCGCGATACAGGCGACGGCGTTCGTTCATCACCGTCTCGATCATCGGCACGAACAGTTGCCGGCGCCGATATGCCGCAGCACCCGCCAGCTGGGTGAAGGCATTGACCGAGTAGGTCTGGCGTGCCTTGGCAAAGGTGGTGATGACATCAGGAGACGCCAGCAGGTATCCCAGACGGAGCGACGACAGACAAAACGCCTTGCTGAAGGTCCGCAGTATCGCCAGATTCGCGTGTGCGTCCAGATAGGGGCGCATGCTGCGCCGAGAAAACTCGAAATACGCCTCGTCCACCAGCACTAAGGCGTCGGTCGCGTCCAATATGCGCAGCAGGTCTTCTTCGGGGGTCAAAGCTCCGGTCGGGTTGTTCGGGTTTGCCACGATGACCAGATCAACGTCCGTCTGTGCCAGGGCAGCCACCACCGCGTCGGTATCCAGCGCAAAGCTGTCAGTAGTACGCGGAACCGACAGCACGCGCGTGTCGGTTAGCGCGGCATCGATGCCGTAAATCGAAAAGGTCGGCGGCGCATTCAGGAACGTTCGCCCCGCACCCCCCCAGCAGATCAGCGCATCCAGCAACAGCTCATCTCCGCCGTTTGCCACCAGCACACAATCGCTGTCCAGCCCGTTCGCATCGGCAATCAGCGCGCGCAGATCATCGGCAGCAGGGTCAGGGTAACGGTTGAAGGCAAACCCGTCCAGTGCCGCCGCCAGTTCCCGGCGGAGCTCTTCGGGCAGATTTGCCGGTGATTCGTTCGATGCCAGAATGGTGACGCCTGCAGGGTCATGGGCATTGTAGGCTCGCAGATTCGTGATAGATTCGCGCGTCGGGCGCACGGTCGTGCTCATCGTGGGTCCTTTCCGCCGTCAGCCTGTTTGTGCAGCAGTTCCATGCGCATACGCACCGCCTGTGCGTGCGACCAGAAACCCTCGGTATCCGCGAGCGTCGTGATGGCATCGGCGTCAGCCGCCAAAGCCGCCGGCGTATAACGCAGCACGCTGGTCTTTTTCACGAAATCGTCCACAGTGAGCGGCGAGCTGAAACGCGCGGTGCCCTCGGTCGGCAGGGTGTGGTTGGGACCTGCCAGGTAATCGCCCACCGGCTCGGGCGTCCAAGGACCCAGAAAGATGGCACCGGCCGTGGTAATGGCACCCAGCAGATCCATCGGACGCCGGGTCAGAACCTCCAAGTGTTCGGGGGCTATCACGTTGGCTGCCGCCACCGCCGTATCCAGGTCCGGGCAGATCAAGGCGACCCCGTTGTCACTGATGGCGGTGCGCGTGATGTCGGCACGCGTGGTCATTTCGAGCAAGGTTGAGAGCTCTGACTCCACCTGATCGGGCAGCGTTGCGTCAGTCGTCACCAAATAGACGGCGGCGCGGGGGTCGTGTTCGGCCTGTGCCATCAGGTCGATGGCCACCTGGGAGGCGTCCGCCGTGTCGTCTGTCAGCACCAGGACCTCGCTGGGGCCGGCAATCATGTCGATGCCGACGCGCCCCTGGACGCAGCGTTTCGCGGCAGCCACATAGGCGTTTCCCGGGCCGGTGATTTTGTCGACCGCCGGGATGGATTCGGTGCCGTATGCCAGCGCGGCTATGGCCTGGGCGCCGCCGACGCGATAAATTTCGGTGACGCCGCAGATGTCGGCTGCCACCAGGGTGCTGGCGACGATGGTGCCGTGGGGCTGCGGGGGTCCGATGACGGCGATTTCGGGGACACCTGCGACCTGTGCGGGGATGACATTCATCAGGACCGAGCTGGGGTAATCGGCGCGCCCGCCCGGTGCATAGATGCCGACGCGCGCGATCGGGGTAATTTTCTGGCCCAGCAGGGTACCGGTTTCCTCGGTGGTAAACCAGCTTTGCTGGACCTGGCGTTCGTGGAAGGCGCGAATGCGGTCGGCGGCCTTGCGCAGCGCAGCAACCAGTTCAGGACTCACGGCGTCATAAGCGGCTGCGATATCAGTTGCCGGTACGCGCAGATCCGTCAAGTTGACCGCATCGAAACGCGCCGTGTATTCCTTGATCGCCGCATCCCCGCGCGCGGCGACATCCGCCACAATTGCGCGCGCCGTGGCGTCGATCGCGTCATCGATGCCGCCGCTGCGATCCAGGATCTGTTCGGTCAGGCGCTCGCCGGCTGCCAGTTCTATGCGTCGCATCAGTGCCATGTGCTATTCCCCTTTCGTGCTGTCAGTCGTGTGTGCGGTCGTTTGTGTCGCGTGTGTCACGCCGGTCAGGCGCCTGAATGCGCGCGCCAGTTCCATCACGCGCCCGTCGCGTCGGGCGCTGACGGTGTTTGCCACAAAGCGCGCTGTGCTGGGCAGCAAGTGCTCGACGATGCGGAGCTTGTTCTCGCGCAGCGTGGTGCCCGTTTGCGTGATGTCCACGATAACATCCGCAATGCCGATCAAAGGCGCAAGCTCGATATTTCCGTTCAGTTTGACGATTTCAGCCTGGATGCCGCGCGCGTCGAAATGCGCCTGTGCCAGCCGGGGGTATTTGGTCGCAACGCGCACCGTCCCCAGCGCGAGCGACATCTCATCGAGCGTCGCCGTGTCCGTATCGCGTGCCGCAACCACGAACTCACAGGCACCGAAGCCCAAATCCGCCAACTGCAACAGCGGGAAATCAGCCTCCACCAAAATGTCGCGTCCGCCGATACCGCAGTCAACCGCCCCGCGCGACACGTAGATGGCCACATCCGACGGTTTCGCGATGGTGTATTCGACGCCGTCGGCCTGTACCTGCAAGCGCCTGCCGGCCTCCGCCAGCCCGCGCGTATCGAGGCCTGCGGCGTCCAACAGCTCCACGGTATCACCAAACAGCTTTCCCTTGGGAACGGCGATGCGGAGTACGTCCCGTTGCGCTGCGTTACCTGCCGACATTGCCCGCTGTAGGCGCGGGACCGCATAAACGAAACCGGCTGCGGGCAGGTCGCGACCCAAACTGGCAAGCAAGGTGTCATAGCGACCGCCCGAACCCAACAGTTCACCTGCGGCGGGCGCATAGATCTCGAACACCAGCCCGGTGTAATAGTCGAAATCGGGTGCGACCGAAAAATCGATGCGGAAGTGACGGTCCAACCCGGCATCGATAAGCCCGTGACAGGTCGCGGCAAAGCCCTCCATGGCGCGTCGCGCCTGCCCGTCCAGGTCGTCGACGGCGTCTACCAAGCGGTCTGCCAAGCTTAAGTCGCCCTGCGTGTCGATCAGCGCACGCAGCGCAGATGCAGCCCCGCGCCCTGCTGCCGGTGCTGCAGCCACCAGCTCGGTCAGGCGAATCAGGTCGCCTGCGCGCCAGGCGGCATATGCGGCGTCGGCGTCGTCGGCGTCGTCAGCGGCAAGGGCATCCACGCTATCCCCATCTGTGGCGCCGGCAAGGGCGACTGCTATCAGGCGGCGCATGACCGTGCTGTTCGACAGGTGGATGCAGTAATCATCCAGACCCGCCGCGTCCAGTCCGGCAGCCGCCAGCTGCAGGATTTCCAGATCCGCCGTTTCTGCGTCCGGACCGATGCATTCGATGCCGATTTGCGTGAATTGGCGGTCGTTTCCCCGCAGCGATTCCTGCTCGCGGAAGACCTCGGCCGAATAGCGCAGCCGAAACGGTGCGTCCAGACCGCGAAAGCGGGTTGCCACCACGCGTGCCAAGGGTATGGTGACGTCGGTGCGCAGCGCCAAGAGACGTCCGTCGACGTCCACAAAGCGAAATGCGTCGTCGCGGTGTGCACTGCCCGCAGCATCCAGCGCGTCAAAGTATTCGATACTGGGGGTCTCGATCAGACCATAGCCGCCCGTCTCAAAGCAGGCGTTGATGCGGGCAAGCAATGCCTCGCGCGCTTGGGCCTCGGCGGGCAACAGGTCGCGAAATCCACGCGGTCGACGCAAATCCAAGGACATATCGTTCCTTTCCGTTGTCGTGCTTTCAGTGAGTACGCGACGATGCAGCTTACAAATTTGGTCACGCTATAACTACAATGTTATGTAGTATAAAAGAATACGGGATGACTGTCAAGAAAAAATTTCGGGATGATGATCCGCCCGGTGATCCGCCCGACTATTCGCCCTCAGCAGCCGCGTCGCCCCCATCGCCCGCGTCGTCTTCGTCCGGTGCAGGAATCAGGATGCGGTGGCAGCTGGGACAGCGATACAACGCTTCGGCGGCCTCGATTGCGGGAATCAGCGACTGGGGCAACATGACCGAGCACGCCCCGCAGCGCCGCTGCTGATAATGCGCAACGGCAACCGCACCGAGCGACGCACCTTTCAAGGCACGATAGGCCTGCACCAGTCCGGGATCCAACGTTTCCAGCAAGGCCGCACTCTGTTCAGCCAGCTCGGTCTGTTTCGCGACGATGCGCTCGTTGCGATCCTTGACGGCGGCACTGCCCTGTTGCACGGCCGATGCCAGTTCCGCAACCTTTTTCTCTAGCGCTGCCGCCATCGTGCGCAGCCCCTGTCGGTTTTCCATCACCTGCATGGCGCGTTCTTCCCGTTCGTTTTTCTGTGCCGCCAGTCCGTCCAGTTCGCGCGACAGCGCCTCGACCTCACGGTGGGCTTTGCTCGCCTGCAACTTCTTTTGTTCACGCGCAATCTGGGCATCCAAGGCTTCCAAATCAGATGACATCGTGTCAGATTGCGCTTGCGAGGCATCGATTGCCGAGCGCACTTCGGCCAGTTTCTGTTTGTTTGCGACGTACTGTTTATGTAGCTGCGCCAACTGCACACGGGGGGCTTGGTCCTGCCGCTTGCGTTCCAGCTCGTCGACTTTCAGGTCCAGTTCTTGTGCGGAAAAGAGCTTCTGGGCTTCGGGGGAATAGGCACCGACGGGTTCCGGCATGGTTGCTCCTTTGCGTGTCGCTACAGGTCGGTGGCCGACTGTTTCGTTGATATTCCCGTCCATACAGGCTCGGGATCAATCACGTGGACGGATTCGACAGGTAACGCCGTGCGGGCGATGACCTCTTGGTGCAACAGCTCCAGCAGAGGTCGTTCCGATACGTCGTGTCCCATATCGATCAGGCATAATCCCGATTCAACTGCGGCCAGCGCGTCGTGATAGCGAAACTCGCCTGCGATCAACAGCTCGCAGCCGGCGACCAGGGCCTCGGCGATGCGCTCGGTGGCTGAACCGGTTGCGGTCGCGACCTTTTGAATCAGCGTCTGTGTATCCCCGTACACCCGCAAGTCGGTGCCGGTGACTGCCGAAAGCTCGGCAGCGATGGTCTCCAGGCTGCGCGGCTGCGGTGTAAACCAGGTCTGTCCATAGGCCGCGTGTTCCGGTTCCCTGCCGGTGTCCCCACGCCCCGCGCGACCGGCAATGCCGCCTGCGGCAATCGGGGACAGGGGGCCGGTGTCTTCCAGCTCCAGTGTCCGTCCCCAGATATGGCGCGCGGCATCGTCGCGGTCCAGATTCGTGTGGCAGGCTATCAAGTTCAAGCCGGCAGAAATCGCCGCATGGACCACACGCGCGGCGTAACTGAAAGCCGCATGCGTGACATCAAAGCGCTCCGGAGGCTGAATATAAGTCGGGTGATGCGTCAACAGCACGTTTGCGCCGACACTTTGCGCAAATGCGATACTTTTCAGATCCGGGTCCAGCGCAATCGCCACACCCGTGACTTCGGTCCTGCTGTCCCCCACCAGCAGTCCCACCTGATCCCACGACTCGGCGTTCGCAAACGGCCACGCCCCGTCCAGGGCTTCCAGCACCTGCCCTACCGTAACCGGGGTGCCGATAACGGTCAAAGCGTCGTCAGCGCTAGACATCGTCACCTTCCGTGTCGTCATCCTCGTCCGCGTGCGGATCAAAGTTGGGGTCGGCGCTCTTGATTTCGCCCGAAAGGGGCTCGCGACCGTGCTTCTTCAAATAGTCGTCAACCGCAACTTTCAGGCCGTCGGTTGCCAGAACGCTGCAGTGCATCTTTGCGGCAGGCAGCCCGTCCAGCTCGTCTGCGACATCGCGCTTGCTGATTTTGACGGCATCCTGGATTTTCTTGCCTTTAATCAGTTCGGTGACGATGGACGAAGTCGCGATAGCCGCGCCACAGCCCAGCGTCTGAAACTTCGCGTCGGTGATTTCGTCTTTATCGTCGACCTTGATGGTGATTTTCATGATGTCGCCACAGACGGGGTTTCCCACCTCGCCCACGCCGTCGGCATCTTCCAACACGCCCACGTTGCGCGGGTTGTTGAAATGGTCCATCACTTTTTCCGAATAAATCATTGCTCAATACCCTTTCAATTGCATCCTCGGGTTTCCGCCCGGAAACATTGTACCCTTACTTGGAGCCGAACATCTTGTGATATACCGGCGACATTGCGCGCAGGCGCTCGACAATCGGTATCAGAACCTCTATGAACTCTTCGATGTCGGCCTCGGTCGTGTCACGGCCCATACTGACGCGCAGCGACCCGTGTGCGATGACCTGCGGCACACCGATGGCCAGCAACACATGGCTGGGCTCCAGCGACCCGGAGCTACAGGCCGATCCGGTCGAGACCGACCAGCCCAGGTTATCCAGCTGCAGCAGCATCGATTCACCCTCGACACCGTTTATCAGCAACGGCGCGATATTGGGGAGTCGCTCGCCGGAATCAATGGTCGCCTGCGTGTTTTCCAGTCGGCCGGTCAGTTCACTCAGCAATTTGTCACGCAGAACCGACAGACGCGCGTATTCGCTGTCGCGTTCCTCCAGCATCAGTTCCAAGGCACGGGCAAATCCGATGGCACCCGCCACGTTTTGCGTCCCGCTGCGCCGGCGGCTTTCCTGTCCGCCGCCCTTGATCAGCGGGTCGAACGCGGTGCCGCGCTTCAGATACAGGGCACCCACGCCTTTGGGCCCGTGGATCTTATGTGCGGAAAACGACGCCATATCGACATCCAACTCCCCCACATTGAACGGCACCTTACCCAGGGACTGCACGGCATCGGTATGCACCACCGCACCCACCGCGTGCGCCACCGCGGCCAGTCCCTGCAGGTCGTTGATGGCACCGATTTCGTTGTTCGAATGCATGATGGACACCAGTTTGGTGTCGTCGCGCAGGACCGCCTGCAGGTCGTCTGCGTGCACGCGACCGTCGGCGCGCGGCGAGACTATCGACAACTCATAGCCGTGTTTGCCCAGCCATTCCGCAACCTCCAAGACCGCGTGGTGCTCATAGGCCGAGGTCACGATGTGCCCCCCGTCGGGAGCGATACGGCGCAGGACGCTGAAAAACGCGGCGTTGTCGGCCTCGGTCCCACCGCTGGTGAATATGACCTCTGACGGCTGTGCGGCACCGATACCGGCGGCAAAACGCGTGCGCGCATCCTCCAGCGCATGATATGCGTCGCGGCCGATCTTATACAGGCTGTTTGCGTTTCCGAAATGCTCGGTGAAATAGGGTTGCATCGCCTCGAGGACTCGGGTGTCCAGTGGCGTCGTTGCTGAATAATCCAAATACTTGCTCATCGGGGTTCCTTTCGCTCGGATTAAAACCTAGTATATCACTAGGATATAGCGGTCAACCCGCTGCACAAAAGTTACAAATATTGCGGAATCGGCCTGCGCATCGGCCGATTCCCCGGCGTCACACCCGGGTACCGGCACTGCTACTTCACCCGTTCTGCAGCGGCGCGAATATCGGCTATGGCGGCAGCCGGATCGGGCGCTTTGTAGATCGCGTTGCCCCCGACAAAGGCGCGCGCTCCGGCGCGTGCACACGGCACCACGGTTTCGGCGTTGATGCCGCCGTCGACCTGAATAATCGGCCGCGCCCGCTGGACCTCGCACATCTGCTTGACCAGCTGGATGCGCTCGGGCGTGGTCTCGATGAACTTTTGACCGGAAAAGCCCGGCTCGACACTCATGACCAAAATCACGTCCACGAACGGCGCGATCTCGGACACGGTGATGATGGGCGTGTACGGCTTGACCGAGACCCCATAGCGCTTACCCGCCAGATGTGCGCGCGCCGCCAAATCGACCGGATAGGTGGTGGTTTCCAAGTGCGTGACAATCAGGTCGGCGCCCGCCTCCAGATACCAATCAAAGGTTTCGTCGGGGTTGTTGATCATCAGGTGCGCATCCAGCGGCAGGTCGGTGATCTCGCGCAGGCGCGCAATAACCGGCGGGCCAAAAGTCAGGTTCGGCACGAAATGCCCGTCCATGACATCCAGATGCAACCAGTCGGCACCGGCGTCTTCAATCAGGCGAATCTGCTGTTCCAGACGCGCGAAATCCGCCGATAACAGCGACGGTGCGATCACCACCGAGCCGGCAGTTGCGGCCGCGTCGATTTTCTCGATTCGATTCATACGTCAACTCCCCCTTCGAACGGTTACTGCAACCATACTAACAAACAATGGGGGGAGTACGTCCCGACGCCCACACCTAGTGTGGTGCGGAGGTAATGCCCCCAAGTTTGCCGCGCCCGCCTGCGGCGGGCTCGCACTGACGTCGGGGTAATTATCGGATCAGTTCGGTCAGGGCCGCGTCGATGGCGCGTGGGATGCGCGCGTAGAGGCGCGCGGGGCGCAGCATGTGCTTTAAGACGAGCTCGGTCGTAAAGTCCTTGGCGGCATCCACAATGTCGATATCCGAATACACCATCTGCGCGCATCCTTCAACCACCACCAGCGCCTTGATCAGCAGACCGAATCCGCGCGGGACGGACACCCGCTGTTCGTTCATAATCGACAGAAAACCGATGGCGAAACCGCGCACATCGCGCGGAGATGTGCTGAACGTCCGGCGCATTAACTCCCCCACCCGCGCCGTGACCGAATCGCGCATATCGTCAGCCACCACCAGCCCCAAATCGGCGGAGTAATCAATCGCACGCCGGGCATCCGCATAGACGGTTGCCGCCAGTACCTGGGCGATGGCTTCTTTGTCGGCATCGGCAACCGTACCCATGATGCCGAAATCCAGGTAGCAGATGCGTCCGTCCGGCGTTATCAGTAGGTTCGACTGATGCAGATCGGCGTGAAAACGTCCCAGCACCATAACCTGCTTCATAAACACATTCGCCCCATAGGTGGCCAAAAACCGCGCATCGACGCCCGCAAGCTCAGCCTGGCGGGCGTCATCCAAATGCCAGCCTTTGACAAACTGCATCGTCAGCACGTTCGGTCCGGTCAAGGGCCAGACGATTGCCGGTGTCGTCACATAGGGGTCATCGGCAAAATCGTGCGCGAAACGATCGGACGTGCGTCCCTCGATGCGCAGGTCGCATTCCGATGCCAGCGACTGCGCGAATTCGTCCAACAGCACGGGCAGGTTGAAACGGCGCAATGCCCCGAGGCGCGACAGACGGCGCACCAGAGGGGTTATGACCGCGATATCGGCCATGATGGTGGTACGGCTGTTCGGGCGTATCACTTTGACCGCCAACGCCGCACCCGCAGGGAGCGTGTCCCCGATAACCGGCGTATATGCGTCCCGCAGCGTCGCGCGATAGACTTGGGCTATGGAGGCGGATCCAATGGGTTCAGGGTCGATGTCGGCAAACAAGTCGCCGACCGGTTTCCCAAAGTCGCGTTCAATCACGTCTGCGATGTCGGCAAACGACACCGGGGACACCGCATCGCGCAGATGCTCCATCTCGAACACATATTGGGGCGCGAATACATCCGGACGGATAGATATCAATTGGCCGAGCTTGATGAATGCCGGTCCCAGCGACTCGAACGCCAACCGCAGTTCGCGTGCGCGGATTTCGCGGCTGCGCGTGCGCCCGACCAGCCCCAGACGCGTGCGCAGCAACGCGCGGACACCGTGGCGCAAGAACGTGCGGATGATGGTCAGTCGACGCGACGGCACGGGACGTACTCCCCCCACCAACCGCTTGTCCTATGCCCGGTCCGGTATCGCGGCTAGGGCGTCCAGCGCGGCGTGCATCGATTCGATGCGTCCACGCAGTTCTGCGACCTCGAAACGCAGATCGGCGATTTCACGTGACAGCGCCCCGTCCCGTTCTGCCAGCGCGTCATCGGTTCCGGCTGCCAGCTGCAGCTTGATTGCGTCCTTTTTGCTGTCGACCATCGCTGCCAGTCCGTCGACAAAGGAGCCGCTGTCGGTCTTCATGTCACCGGGGGTCGTGTCCTGCCCTCGCGCAATCGCGGCTTTCAGGCCTTCGTCGGCGGTTTCGTGAACCAGTTCCCACACCGCCAGAAACTTCATGACATCCGCATTCGTCAACATCAGGTGCTCCTTCCGTAACCCGCGTTACCCGCGCAACCGGGCGTCAGCGCCAGCGAATAAGCGCCCGTTCCGCCAGCGCCAGGGCCTCGTATATGATGACTCCCAGCAGCGCCATGGCGATGATACCGGCAAACATGGCGTGATAATCGATCATCCCCCAAGCCTGCACGATGTAGTAACCCAAACCGGACGTGCCGGCGATGCTTTCTGCCAGAAACAGTATCGCGATGGCCGTACCCACGTTGATGCGCAGCGCCGTGAATACTTCCGGCAAGGTTGCAGGCACCACGACGTGGCGCGCCGTTTGCATACGCGATGCCCCCAGGGATCGCACGGACATCAGGTACTGAGCGTCGATATTGCGGGCGGCATCGCGTGCGGTCACCAGCGTCTGGAAAAACACCACGACACCTATCAGCACGATTTTCGGAGCATTCCCCAGTCCCAGCAGCACCAACAATACCGGCAAAAACACCACTTTCGGTATCGGGTACAACAGATACAGAAACGGCGCTGCTATCGTATCCAGTCGTTTGCTCCGCCCGATGGCAAGCCCCGGCGGCAGCGCCAACAGCATCCCGCCGAGCATTGCGGCAACAATACGCACCAGCGACACGCCTGCCGCCGGTACCAGTGCCGGCAGTTCGGCAAAAAATGCGTTGAAGGCCGTCAACGGAGATGGCAACGCGGGCGTCTGCAGCAGGCTCGCCACCAGCCACCACAGCGCCACCAGCGCCACTACCGCCAGCGCGTATCCGGCCAGGCGTTTCATGCGGCGCACTCCGGCGCAGCACCTTTCAGCAAAGCCCGCACGTCACGCGCCAGTTCCACAGTCGCTGTCGTGTCACGCGTACCGACCGCAGGGTTATCCACCAGCGCGACCTGCCTGCCGGGTGCCGGACCGAGTACCAACACGCGCTGCCCCAAAAACAGCGCCTCTTCAACCGAATGGGTTACCACCACCTGCGTGTATCCCTCTTCGCACCACAACTGCAGCAACAGGTCCTGCGCGTCCTCGCGCGCCAAGGCGTCCAGTGCGCTGAGCGGCTCGTCTGCCAGCAACAGGTCCGCATCGGTCGCCAAAGCCCGGGCCAACGCCACCCGCTGACGCATACCGCCCGAGAGCTCGCGCGGCCATGCCTGTGCCACGGCGTCCAGCCCCAGGCGCGCCAGCGCCTCTGTCGCCCGACGATATGCCTGAATGCGCGGCTGACCTGCGATAATCAGTCCCAACGCGGCGTTTTCCAACACTGTCTTCCACGGCAGCAGCCCGTAGTTTTGCAGCATGTAGGCGGTGTTTTTTCGGGGAGTGGACAGCTCTGCACCGTCGATGGACACGCGACCGTCCTGCGGGTGTAACAGGCCTGCTGCCAGTTGCAGCAGAGTGGATTTCCCGCAACCACTGGGACCCAGAATCGCCAAGGATCGCCCCGTCCCCACGGTGAAACTCACCGGTCCCACGGCGGCTGCGTCGGCGTTGTCGTAACGATACGCGACGGCGTCAAAGACCAGTTCAGACATCCAGCTCTCCCACCGCAGGCGTTGTGTGTGCGTCCGGCTTGCGACCCCAATGCAGTGCCGCCCCGCCCAGCATGAATGAGCGCACGCCCACGCCGGTCAGGCCGCAGTGCTGCATAAGCACCGCCAGCTGTCCTTTGCTTAAGAAGGCCTCGGTGCTGTCGTTCAGCCAGCGGTATTCGTCGGGCGCGTGTGCGACCAGTCGCCCGAACAGCGGCATCAGGTGTTTGAAGTACAGGCGGAAAAAGGGCTTTACCACCGGATTGGTCGGATACGAGCTGTCCAGGCAGAAAAAATACCCGCCCGGGCGCAGGACGCGCGTCATTTGGCTGATGACGGCTGCGTAATCGGGCATATTGCGCAGCCCGAACGAAATGCAGGCGACATCGAACGTGTCATCGGGAAACGATAGCGCCATCGCGTTTTCATGCAGCACCCGTATGTTGGTGACTCCCGCGGCGCGGAATCGTCGGTCGGCGACGGCCAGCATATTTTCAGAGAAATCACCGGCGACGATGTCTGCCGACGGGCAGGCGCGCGCCAGTTTCAGCGCAATGTCACCGGTGCCGCTGGCGACATCCAACACACGCGCGGGCTTACAGCTGCGGATGGCACGGATAAGCTCGCGTTTCCAGGCACGGTGGCGGCCGAATGAAATGACGTCGTTCATGCGGTCGTAGTCGTCACTGATGGTTTGAAAGACCTGATAGACGCGTTCGGTTTTCTGTTCGGGGGTCACCGTGTGTGCGGTCATGCGCCCGTCCTGCAGACCGGTTGCAGGCGCAAGCACCTGCGCGGTCGTCGTCGCAGGCGTGCGATCCGTGTTCGGTAGGTCTCGATGCATCATCGGAAGTGCGCACCCAACAGTATTGCCAGCGCAAACAGGAAGTTGATGATGGCAGCTTGGCGCACAATGGCACGCATATTGCGCGGGCGCGTCTGCGCGTTATAGGGACCTGCCGCCAAGAGCTTGATGTTGTGGTAGGACAGACACGCGGCTGCCACAATGATAGGTGCCCCGAACCGCCAGAGCGCAAGCGTCAGTATCAGTTCTATCGACAGCGCCACCACGTTACCCGCGGCAATCATCGCGGCACTGCGTGATTCACCCAGGTATATCGGCAGCG
The DNA here is from genome assembly GCA_031272275.1 of Actinomycetes bacterium. GTDB lineage: Bacteria > Actinomycetota > Coriobacteriia > WRKU01 > WQUG01 > JAISUC01. Next base: position 17,829 of record JAISUC010000018.1, read on the forward strand.
TGCGCCTGCCCGCCTGTATGTCGCGTGCGATATCCGAGGTGTTGTTCACCTGCATGATTAAGGCGATGGTGATAAACGCGGGCAGCGACGCCGCCGCAGCCAACCAGCCTAGGTGCCCGGTCAGCGCCAGATAGGTGGCAAGTGTGATGATGATACCCATCACCCCACCTGAAACCACCTCGCCCAGCGGCAAGTACGATATCGGGGTGGGTCCGCACGAGTATCCGACGACGGCAACCAGCCCGACCAGTCCCATTACCAGCACAAACAGATTTCCGCACAAGACGACCACGGTGATACCGGCGGCCAGCGCGACCACCAAGCAGCCAATTGCAACCCCCAGCGCCGATTTCGGGTCGAGATTGTGATAGATAATCGCAGCATCCGTTTCGTCGACACAGTTGTCAGCCGTGTCGGTGCCTTTCCGAAAATCCACGTAGTCGTTCAGTGTGTTGACCGCCGACTGCGCCGCACAGGCACAGACCAGCATCAGCACCGCAATGAGCGGTGTGATCAAGTCAGCAAAAAAGGTCCGGGGGGTCAGATCCCCCAGCCCGATGGAAAGTGCCGTACCGGTCAGAACCGGAGCCACCGCCGCGACCCACGTATGCGGGGCAATCAGTTGCAGTACGGCGGTCGGCGTGAGCTTTCTGTGCGTTTTCGTCATTTGCTTATTGTACTGGTTCTGTCAGGCGTCGACGCAAGCGCGCGAACAACAATCCGGCGGCGGCGGCAAGGACCGCCGTGGTGGGCACGAACCACCGTGCGGCGTCCCCGGTATTCGGGGGCGTGATCGCACGGGTCTTCAGCGGGTTGGTTACTGTGAGTGTCAGCGTTGCCGGTTTTCCGTCAGCCTGCGTCGGCACCGTAAACGGATAACGCGTGGACGACGTGGTGCCGCTGTCCCGCGTGTATCCGTCCGGGACTCGGCTTTCAACAAACCAGTAATCGCCGGGCACCAGGTCGCCGACTGACACCAAGCCGGTGTCAGGCGTAGTGTACGTTCCCAGCAAACGACCGACGTCAGAGCTTCCACTCCCCCCCGTGTTTGTGCCGCCGGCAGACGAGCTGCCGCCCGCGCGGTACAGCCGGAATTCCGCGCCCGCGACCGGTTCGCCGCCCTGGTCGACTTTGTGCAGCTGGACCGAGCCGCGATAGTTCACGAACGCATCCGGCAGGATGATTTTGGTCGCGACCGAACCGGTGATCGTGAAATCCACCGGCGCGGTGTTTTTGATGTAGCCGGCTGCGGCCTGAATTTCCCGGATGCGGTAGTCCCCGTCGGGAAGCCCGCTGAATGCCACGTAGCCGTTCGCATTCGATAGTGCCGTGCGCACCGGGGTGACGCTGTACACGCCGCCCGGACCGGCTGCGTACAGGGCGAACCGGGCGCCGGGGACCGCGCGGCCCGCGGCATCGGTTTTGCGCAGGAAGACCATGGAATCGGTCAGGAAGTTTTCCCAGGGACCGGCCAGGTAGTCGTCCAGATTGATGGTGATCTGCGTGCTGTCGTCGGTCGCTGTCGGCACGTGAATCGGGCCATACAGATCCCCCGGCAGACCGGACGCAAAGCCGTCGGGGATGTAGCTTTCCTGCAGCCAGTAGTCATGCGTCGCATCCAGCGGGGACAGATCGGCAAAGGTCACCGTGCCGTTGCTGTCGGTGGTTGCAGTCCAGCTGCGAGTCGGGGCGTACAGCGGGTTGGTCTGTGCCGGGTCGCCGTCATACAGCGTGTAGGTCGCACCCGGCAGCGGTTGACCTTCCATACCCGTGAATTCGGGCGGAATCAAGCTGCCCGCCAGGAAATTCATGGTCTTGTGCACGGTGATTGAGGCTTTGGTGTTGATGCAGTACAGATCCAGCACCGGCAGGACGCGATCCGGACCAATCTCGAACACGATGGGGGTCGTGTCTGCGACGTAGCCTGTCGGTGGGGTGTTTTCGATAAAGCGGTAGGTCCCCGGTAACAGGCCCGTCAGCGTGATGCAGCCGGTGTCGTCGACGATGTAGTTCGACTGGAATCCGACCGGACTGGTGGTCCAGGTGCTGGCGCGGTACTGCTGAAAGGTGAACGCCGCCCCGGTCAGCGCGCGACCCTGTGCGTCCACTTTGTGTAGGCGCACGGCCCCGGGCGCATTGGTGACGGTCACCGTTCCGTTTGCCGTCACAGACACCGAAACCCCGCTGGCCAAGTCGTCGCTGATGGCGTATGCCCCCCATTTGCCGTTGCCGTTGCTGAGCTCGCGGACGGTATAGGTGCCCGCGACCAGCCCGGTATAGACGATATCGCCGTTCGCGTCGGTTGTGCGCGCGACATCGACCCGGTTGCCGTTGCTGTCGAACAGCTGGAATATGACCCCGTCCATTGCGACCCCGGTGTCGGTCGTTTTGTGCAGCGTGAACGAAATCAGTTGACCGGACAACACGCCGCCTGCGTGCGTGATGCTGATTTGCGACCACGAGCTGTAGTCGTCGTCCATCGCCGAGCTGCCACTGCTGTCGATCGTCACGTCGTTATAGGGGTGAATGGTCGTCGCGTTCTGGTTCAAGATCATGAGCGCCGTGCGAAAAGTCAGTACGTAGGGCTGCGTGATGGTGGCACCGTCGAACAGCGACAGCGTCAGTTCGGGTTGGCCTGCAGCATTGTTCGCATAGGTCCAGGTGTAGTCGCTGCCCGCCGTCAAGGGGTGTGCCAGGTCGGCTGACACCGTCCCGTCAGCTGCCACAATACCGGGGTTTACCTGGATGGTGTCGGTCTGGATGGTTTGAGAGCTTTGCGTGTTGGTGCGCGGCACGTCGTGTACAACGACATCGGACACGGTTGACCCGGCCGGGTTGATCAGCACCGTCCAGTACAGGTAGCCGTCCTTGCCCTGGGTGCCGCTTTTCGCGACCATGTCGCCGCCGTAACGCGGCGTGACCGAGGCCGTCAGCTGATGGTCGACGGCGTTGTCGTTGTGCAGCCGCGCCGTATTGGTGTAGGTTTCCGCAACCAGCTGACCGGACAGCGTGGTCTGGTACTCAATCAGATAGCGGTCGGACGGCTGCGGGTCGGGGATGTCGGGAAAATCCACCGTAATCGTGTTGTTGTTGGCGGCCGTCGGATCCGTGATGGCAAACAGCGCATATTCGGCGGGTGTCAGCTCGGCTCCTTTGGTGACAGCCCCGGTCTGCGCATTCACGGCATAGTGATAGATATGCAGCGACATCGGCACATAGGTCTGCTGCTGAGTCGCAGACGGGGACACGATCTGATCGGTGAACAGCCCGTTTTTCAGTGGAGTTGACGCGTAGCCCAGATACACGTCCCAGGTGATCGTGCGGGTCTGCGGGTTATAGCTGCCCTGTTTGGTGCCGTTGTCGACGTCGGGTTGATTCGGGGTATAGGACGCCTGGTCGGTTGCGGTATACGACACCCCCGCCGTCGTCCAGTCGGTCTGCGCGCGGTTCACGAACGGGGTCACCGTCAGCGCATCAGCGTCATAGATGCTGTTATAGGTGATGCGGATGTCATGATTCGTCGGGTTGTATTTCCCGATGAACACCACCTGGAATTGCGTCGGGTTGACGGCAGGAGTCACCAACAGGTTGTAGTCGGTACCGGCCGCCAGGTTCGTGCTGTTCGTCATATCGCGGACCACCAGCGACGCAGTATCCAGATACTGGGTCGAGGTCAGCTGATCGGAAAACACCAGGCCCGTCTGGGTCGTGCGGTTCGTGTTCAGCCGCGCCGTCCAAGACAGCACCTTGTCGTTCACATCGACCGCACTCAGCGATTTCGTGACCTGGGTTTGTTTGACCGGCACGGTGTTGGCAGACGTTGCGGGCGTGTTTCCTCCGGTGGTGGCGGTGTTGTTCACCGTGTAGTTGTGATCGATGACGCCGTTCGTGTTCGGGGGGGAGTACGTCCCGCCGTCCGCGCTGCGCTGCGCGTTTCCGGTGGCATAGGTCTGATACACAATGTCATAGGCCGTACCGTCGACCCCATCCGGGAAACTGATGCGAAAGGCTCCGGCGCTTTGGGTGATGGTGTAGGAATCGGCCGGCAGGGGCGTCGAGCCCCGTTTCGGGTTGCCGTTTGCGTCGATGGTGACCGGGTAGACGCTGACCGAAGACGCATCGAAGCCCATGTGCCCGCCCTGGGTGTTGGTGTCGTTTGCCGCATCCGGATCATAGACGTCATCGATGTAGGCGTCTGTCGCGCTGATGGTGCTCATGTTGTAGTTATAGCGCAGCACCCAGTTATAGACCGGGCGTTTGTTGGGCGACTGGCCGGGGATGACCTGGGTGGTTGAGCCTGTGGCGACCTTTTCCAAGCGCTGACCGAACACCGTACTGACCGTGGCCGACGCCGTCAGCGGATCAGGGTATTCGGTCGAGGTAATCTGCGCGTTGTTGGTGAAACTATAGGTACCGCCCGTTTGGCTGACCGCGTCGGTGTCGATCGGCGTGGTGTAGGTGATTTCATAAGCACTGTCGGTGGGACCGGGAATGCTGACGGTGCCGGTGCTGCTGACCGAGTAATCGGTTGCGGGAACCGGCGTTTCGCTGCCGGCAACCAGGTTCCCGTACAGGTCCACCTGTACTTTCTGCAAGCTGACGGTCAACGCCGAGGTATCCAGATGCGCCGGGAAGGCATCGGTGACCTGAATGTTATGGACATCACGCATCATTTTGTTGATGATGACGGTCCAGGTGATTTCTGTCGGGTTGATGCTGCGGTTGGGGGTGCCGGTCTTTTCGATACCGCTTGCGGTTTTCGGCTTGACATCGATGGTCGCGGTCAGGTTGTCTTCGTTCGGAACCGTGATGGTGGTATCCCCCGGACTCGTCACCTTAGACGCGTTCAAACTGCCCTGAAAATAGAGTGACCCGGTAACCAGGCCCGCAGTCGACACGTTGTCGGAAAAGACAATCGTCACGTGTCCGCCGGTTGCACCCGAGGAATCGGGCACGACATCAAATTCCCCGTACAGAACACCGTTTGTGTCGTACAGCGCCACGTTACTGATACCCTGCTGGACGGTGACGGTGTTCGGCAGGGTGATTGTGTAATAGTCACCGGCCTGAATCGAGGGCGTGACGGCGGCGGGAATGGACAGGTCCACGTCGAAATCCAGGATGGAGTCGATGGAAGGGTTGGTGACCGGCTGGCCTTTGCTGTCGGTGAAGGTCAGGGTCATGCCGGTGGTGATCGAGGCATTTGCAGGGTCTGAGAAATAGCTGCGGATGTCGTTTCCGGTGGGGGTGACCTGCGGGCGAATCGGGGATGCCGTGGCAGTCGAGCCGGTTGCGGTCGCCAGCCCGGGCGGCAGCGCGCAGAGAGCCTGCATGACCAGCGCCGCCACAACGACGGTCGCTATGAAACGCCAGCGCGGCGCACGTGGCGGACGCGTGCGTGTCGTCAGTTGTTTGTGCATGGAGTCCCTCCCGCAGTAGCTGTCTTGCGTGCCCCTGAATACCTACACGATTATAGCGCGACTTATAGCGCGACAATTCGCGTGAGGATAGACGAAATGACGTCTTAAAAATGCAAACCGTCATTGCGAGGGAGCGGGTTTTGCGACCGTGGCAATCCAGTGGCGACGATAGTCGCCACATAACAGGTCCCGTGGCGTGCTTGCCGCCACGGGGTCAATGCACACGGCGGGCGCGCATTGACGCATACGTCATGCTTACAAGTCGACGATGACCGAGCCGTCGCGATCGGTCCGTTTGACGGTCGGCACGTATCTGCGCAGCAGCGCCAAGGGTTCCGGGCGCGGATGTCCGTAGCGGTTGTTTTCCCCGCAGGATATCACCGCCAGGTCCGGATGCGTGCGCTGTAGCAGCCGCTCGTCCAAGGACACCGCGCTGCCGTGATGCGGCACCTTCAGGACATCGACGTCTGTATCCCCGCCTGCCGCCTCCACGCCGTCGAGCGCCGCATTCACACTGTCACGCTCAGCATCCCCGCTGCTCAACACCGTGTCTGCCGCGTGCGCGTCCTGTGCATCGGGTGTCGTATCCTGAATCAGGGTGGTGAGGCAACTGGGGTTAGCGTTCGGGTCGGTGACGGCAACCCGGGGCCAGATGACCCGAATCCACAGACGGTTCAGTTTGATGACGGTACCGGCGTGTGCCCCCACAACCGGAGCCTGTAGTTTCTGTGACAGCTTTTGCGCAAAATCCGCCTGTTGCGCTCCGTCGGACACAACGATTTCAGACACGCCGAAGCTGCGATCCAGACAGTCGGCCCCTTTTGCGTGGTCGGCATGTCCGTGCGTCAACAGCAACAGATCAATATGGCTGACCCGAAACTCAGCCAGACGTTGTCGCAGACACGACGCCGAGGGACCGGCATCCAAGAGCGCGGTCAGATTCCCGTCGCGAATCAACATCGCGTCGCCCTGTCCCACATCCAGAAAGACCACCTGTTTCAGGTCGGTGGCGCCGGCCCCCGGATGCACGTACTGAACGACACGCGGTCCGCAGCCTGCCACCAAAACCACCGACAACAGAACTGCCCCGACCGCCCGTGACCGCTTGCGCGTCGGACGCGGCCAGCAAAACCACAGCAGTCCCAGCGCCGCCACAAATGCCACCACCACGGCGGGTGCCGCCGCCCGAACCGGAACCGCCGCCCAACGCGGGGATGCCAAAGTCGCCGCCAGTGATCGGATAGCCTGCGCAATCTGCGCCGACACCCGCCAGCACGCGTCCGCAGCTGCCGGGAACACCGGCAGGCACAGCGCCGCGGCAACTCCTGCGACCAAAACCGGCGTAAAGAGCGGCGCGATCACCACATTTGCCACCGGCGCCACCACGGACAGTCGGCCAAAGGCAGTGGTCGCCACCGGAGCGGTCACGGACGTCGCCACCAGCGTCAATGCCAGCGGCGAGCAGAGGATTTCCAGTGCCCGCACGCGCCGCGGCAGCAAACAACGCAGCCATACCGTGACATACGGAACATACAACACGATACCTGCGACTGACAGCACCGACAGCACGAACGACAGCGACACCACCGACAAGGGCTCCGCCACACACATCAGCAGTGCCGCCAGCGCAAGTCCGTTAAGGAGGTCGGTTCGCCGTCCGGCCACCTGTGCAATACCTGCCGCCACCAGCATCAACCAGGCGCGCAGCGCGCCTGCCGACGCGCCGACCAACACCACGTAGGCGCCGGTCGCTGCTACGAGAATCGGCAGCGCCCAGGTACGCGTGACCCCGAACCGGGCCGTCACAAACAACACTACGGCGACCACGATACTCAGGTGGCTGCCGCTGACCGCGACCACATGAGCCAGGCCGATGCGCTGCAGGTTTTCGTACTGCACCGTGTCGCGCAAAGCGCGCGTGTCCCCATAAGCGGCGGCCGCCACCAACGCCCGGCTGTCCGCGTCCCCGATACGGGCGGACAACTGATCCAACAACCCCGCGCGAAAGCGGCGAATCTGCGCCAGGGGAGACCATGCGAATGCGGGGGAGTCAAAGCTCTGCACCTGTGCCGTGCCCGCTACCCCCCGCCGCAGCAGATAGCAGCACTCACTGCGGGCGTCCAGAGGGGTGAGCCGCGCGCGCAGCCGAGCGTGCTGCCCCAATTGCAGTACCGGGGCATCGCCCACAGCCGGTGCATATCGCGCCTGCAGGACCGTTCCGCGCAGAGCACCAGAACTGACACGGACCATCCCCGTGGTCCCGAAATCGCCCTGAATCGGGTCGGATGTCGCCACGACTTCCAAAGTTTGTGTGTCCGCTGTTTCCAGTTTCGCGCGCTGCAGGAACAAGTGCTCCATCCGCAGATACATCAGGACGGCACCCAAAATGAACGCGACGGCTATCCAAAACAGCAGGGGCAGCTGCGGGCGCGGAGGTGGCTCGAAACGTTCGCGCTTGTCCAGGGGCTGGGGTTTAGCCGAAGGACGTGCGGGACGCCGATACGATCGTGGACTGCGAGCCGGCTTGCGCCTGCCACGTAGGCGAAAAGGACTCATTTCACGGTGACTGAGCCACGGATGGCTGCAAGCTTCTTGTCCCCGATGCCGCTGACACGCGACAGATCATCCACGCTACCGAATCGCCCGTTTTGTTCGCGGTCATCCACGATACGCTGGGCCAGCACGGGTCCCACGCCGTCAAGTGTCTGCAGGGTGGTCGCATCCGCCGTATTGATATTCACCGAGCCAGCAGTACCGTGGGTGTCGCCCGTACTCGGTGTCGTGCTGCCGGAACCGGTCGACGTCGAACCCGCGGCGCCATCAGAGCGTATCTGTGCTTTAGTCGGAATGATCCACTGACCTCCGTCAACCAAGGCCTCCGCCAAATTCACCGCCGTCGTTGCAGCTTTGGCGGTCATACCTCCGGCGGCATTCACCGCATCCACAACGCGCGAACCGGCAGGAAGCGTATAGACGCCGGCGTGGTGTACGGCACCGGCGATATGAACCGTCACCGAGGAGTCGCTGGACGTCAAGCCCCCGACTGCATCCGCATCCGCTGCGGATGCATCGGATCCGGATGCGTCGACAGGATCAGCAGCAGCATCCGCCGCGTCCACTATCTCGATTGCGGCTTGCGGCGCGGTCTGTACTCCCCCACTGCCGCCGGTTTTCCAACGCCACAGTCCCCAGCAGGCAGCGGCAATCAGCAACCCCGCAAGCAGCCAGCGCGCGGACGTGGGCAGACTGCGTAGGCCGATCTTGCGCGCCGCATCATCGCGCGCATCGGCGAACCAATCGGCGGCCGCGTCAAACAACGGTGTGTCGCTGCGGACATCACCGTTTGAAATCGCGTCGAGGTCCTCGCAGAAACCCTCGCCGAAATCCGTGTCGAGAGGGCTATATTCGTCTCTGTTTTCCATAGGGTTCGGAGCATACTCCAGACCCCTTAAAGAAATCTTAGGGGAACCTTAACGTTTCCTTAAGGACCACCCAGGCAGCAACAATGGATTGCCGCGCGCGCCTACGGCGCGCTCGCAATGACGGGGGGTGGGCACCTTCGTGCGCACGTAGACGATAGGTCGGTACCATCGTGCGCACGTAGACGATAGGTCGGTACCAGCGTGCGCACGTAGACGATAGGTCGGTACACCGTGCGCACGTAGACGATAGGTCGGTACACCGTGCGTTTGTAGACTGTGTTATTTCACGACGATGGTGACGATGCGGTTGGGTACGACAATCAGTTTCGCGACGTCTTTGCCTGCGATCTGAGCCTGTACCGCGTCCAGTGCCGCCTGACGCACCACGGCTTCATCCGCGTCACGTGCGACCGTGATGCGTCCGCGCACCTTGCCGTTTACCTGTACCGGCAGTTCGACCTCGTCGCGCACGCACAGCGCCGCGTCGTACCGGGGCCATTCTTGTGCATGGATGCTGCCAGTGTTTCCCAGTACGACCTGCCACAACTCTTCGGTGATATGCGGGGCAATCGGTGCCAGCATTTTGACCAGTGACTCAATGCCAAACTGAAACACTGCACGGTCACGGTCACCAACAGGGACGGCGGTCTTATAGTCATACAGCGCGTTCGTCAGCTCCATCAGCGCGGCAATTGCGGTGTTGAACTGCATGCGGTCGATATCGTCGGTGGCCTTTTTCACCGATTTATGTACCAAATGCGCCAGGTTTTTGGTCTGGGCAGACAGGTCCGGGACGTACTCCCCCGCCTGATCGGACACCTGCGGGTAACCGTCGCGTTCATCGGCGTATTCATCCACCAGGCGCCAGACGCGGTTCAGGTAACGATACATGCCGTCGACGCCTTCGGGCGACCAGTCCAGGTCTTTGTCGGGCGGGGCCATGAACATGATGTAGGCGCGCACGGTGTCTGCGCCATAGCGCGGGATGACCTCTTCGGGGGCGACGATGTTGCCTTTGGATTTGCTCATGACCGCCCCGTCCAGTTTGACCATGCCCTGGGTCAGCAGGCGCGTGAAGGGCTCGTCGATGGACAGCAGGCCGATGTCGCGGAGCACTTTGGTAAAGAACCGCGAATACAGCAGGTGCAAAATCGCGTGTTCGATGCCGCCGATGTATTGGTCGACCGGCATCCAGTAGGCGGCTTTGTCGGCGGCGAAGGGTGCGGTGTCGTTTGCGGCATCGGTGTAGCGCAGGAAATACCAGGAACTGCAGGTAAAGGTATCCATCGTGTCGGTTTCGCGACGGGCGTCGGCACCACAGACGGGGCAGGCGACCTCATAGAATTCGGGGTGTTCTGCCAGCGTGGCGCCTGTCGTGATATCCAGATCCAGCGGCAGGATGACCGGCAGTTGGTCTGCCGGGACAGGCACGATGCCGCATTTCGGACAATGAATCACCGGAATCGGGTTTCCCCAGTAGCGCTGGCGCGAAATCAGCCAGTCACGCAGGCGAAAGTTCACCGTGGCGCGCCCCGTGCCGGCTGCCGCCAGCGCGCGAATGACGGCGTCTGCGCCTGCGGAACCTTTGCCGCCGGACAGGCCGGTGAACGGTCCCGATTGAATCATGGTGCCCGGTCCCGCGTATGCGGCATCCCAGGGCACGTCGGTTACGCGCAGATCGGTTTCCTGTGCCAGTGTGGGGTCGGATGCCAACAGCGGGTCGTCGGCAGCCACGACCACCGGCGGAATCGGCAGCCCATAGGCTCGCGCAAAAGCAAAGTCGCGTTCATCGCCGGATGGCACCGCCATGACCGCCCCGGTGCCGTAATCCATCAGGACGTAGTTGGCGACCCAAACGGGAACGCGTTGTTGGTTGATGGGGTTCACGACATATCTGCCGGTGAAGGCGCCGATTTTCTCGGCGATGCCGCTTTCGCGTTCAACCGCGGTTTCATGCGTGGCGCGCTCGACGACGGCGGCGACGGCATCGGCGTATTCGGTGCCGTCGACGAACTGTGACACCAGCGGGTGTTCGGGCGCCAACAGGAAAAAGCTGCAGCCGAACAGCGTGTCGGGGCGCGTGGTGTAGACCGTGATGGTTTCGTCGGTCGTGTTGCCGTCCGCATCACAGACGGTGAAGTCGACCTCGGCGCCCTCGCTTCGTCCGATCCAGTTCGCCTGCATCGTACGCACGCGTTCCGGCCAGCCATCCAGCTGGTCCAGGTCGTCCAGCAGTTCCTGGGCATAGTCGGTGATCTTGAAATACCACTGGTCCAGTTCGCGTTTCTCGACGCGGGTCGAACAGCGCCAACAGACGCCCTCGCCCTCGACCTGTTCGTTTGCCAGCACCGTCCGGCAGGTCGGACACCAGTTGACCGGGTTCATTTTGCGCTCGACCAGTCCGCGTTCGAACATTTTCAAGAATATCCACTGACCCCAGCGATAAAACTCGGGGTCGCAGGTCACGACTTTGCGCTGCCAGTCATAGGAAAAGCCCAGGCGCTTGAACGCGGCTTCCTGGGTCGCAATATTTTCGTAGGTCCATTTGGCCGGGTGCGTGTTTTGTTTGATCGCCGCGTTTTCCGCCGGCATCCCGAACGCGTCCCAGCCGATGGGGTGCAGCACCGAATAGCCGCGCATGCGCGATGCACGAGCCACGACGTCTCCGATGGAATAGTTGCGCACGTGTCCCATATGCGGGTTGCCGCTGGGATAGGGAAACATCTCCAGGATGTAGCGCTTGGGCCGCGCGGGGTCCTCGACCGCGGCGTCAACCGCGTCACTTTCCCAAACGGACTGCCATTTCGGCTCGATTTCTGCGGGATTGTATTCGTGTGCCACCGGGCTTCCTTTCGCATAGGTCGGGGTCGTGCAAGCCGCCACCGGGTTGTGGTCGGGTCGTGACCCGCTGCCGACGCGTAGTTGACAGCGGATTTTCCGCCTACGATAGTACCAAATCGCCACGACACGGGGGAGTACGTCCCTACGCGTTGTTGTGGGGGTTTGGAGTGTAGGCGGTGATATGTGATACAATACGCAAGCTTGTCTGTAGCCCCACTGCGGGCAAGCGCCGTGTAGAGACAGCGAAAGGATTACTTACGTGGCAAACATCAAAAGCCAGAAGAAGCGTAACATCACGAACGAAAAGGCGCGCCTGCGCAACAAGTCGGTGAAGTCTGCTCTGAAGACGCAGGCAAAGAAGGTCTATGCCGCCATCGACGCCGGTGACGCCGAACTCGCCCTGCGCGAGGCGCAAACCGCGTCCAAGCAGCTGGATATCGCGGCCAGCAAGGGCATCATTCACAAGAACCAGGCAGCCAACCGGAAGTCGGGCCTGATGAAGGCAGCCAATACACTGACTGCCACGCCCGCTGCTGCGGATGCCGCTGACGCGGAGGCTGCAGCAGAGTAACAGCACGCAGCGTCCTGCCCGCGACGTGTTACGCGAGCACTTCGAGAACCCAACGCTCGAACGCAAGCCGTCCCAACTCGGGGCGGCTTGTTTTTTGGCGTTCGACCTCAGCCAGCGACACCAAGGCATCGCGCAACTCCGCCGCCGAATAGCGCTCGGCCTGCGTAAAGGTCTTGCGCGCCAGCCAATCCGGGATATTTTTGGGCTTGGCCGCAAGCAGCTTCATGCGCGCATTGAGTTCTGAGGCGTTTGCGCATCCCCGGTCCAGCAACGCACGCGCACACAGCAGCTCGCGGATTTTCTGTGCGGTCAGGGCACGCACCATCGCCAGCACGGCTTCCTCGCGATCGTTTTGTTCGAACATCGCATACAGCAAGCCCAGCGCGTCATTACACGCGCGTTCTGCCACCGCATTCGTGAATTCCCATGCGCGCACCTCGACGGTGGCACCGATGACCTGCGCGACGTCATCACGGGTCACCTGCGTGCGATCCCCGCAAAACGCTTTCAGCTTTTCTGTGGCCACCGACAGGGCCACCAAATCATTTCCGACCAGATTGATAACCGCGCGCGCAACGGTGTCATCGGCTGTCAATCCCGCCGCCTGAAACATCGAACGCAGCAAACCGGGCAGTTCGTTTGCTTTCGGCGTCTGGCGCTCCATAACGTATCCGGTCGCCTGGGCGGCCTTGTACAGCTTAGACGTCTTAAGCAGTTTTTCGCCGATCAGAACCAAAATGGTGGTCGGGTTGGGTTCTGCCACATAGCCTGCCAGTATCTCCATCTGGTCCGCAGAAAACGCTTGCAGATTGTTCACGACAATCAGACGTGCGCTCGATAAAAAGGGTACCGTCTGCGCGGCGGCGACGATATCGGTGGCGAGCGCCTCGCCGCCTTCGAAGGTCTGCGTATCATAGGAATCCGCTCCCAGCTCTGCGTCCAGGCGCGCGTACAGACGATCCAGCGGCTGGCGGCGCAGAAACGGCTGCTCGCTGAGGATCACGTTGACCGGTTTCAGGGGTCCCTTCTTGGATTTCGCCGACGTTTTCGCCGTTTTCACTGCTGCTGCTGCCATTACCTCTCCTGCACCCCTCTCCCGCCTATTTCGTCAGATACTGTCCGACGGCTGTATACAAGGCACGCGCGACCTTATCGCGCCACTGGGTATCCCCAAAGGTGATCTGCGAGTTCGCAGTCTGCGCATTGCCCAGAATCAGCCGTACGCTCTTTCCCGCAGACACGGGGCTGCTTAAACTTTTCGTCGCGTATCCCACGCCACCCAGCTGTGATTGCAGCGCTCTGAACGCATATTGACCCAGCGTGGCGTCTTTTCTCGTAGGGGACGCCACCACCATGCCGGTGGTCTCGTCACTTTCCAGGTCGATCTGCACATAGACCTGCGCTCCTGCCGCACGCGCGCGGGCAACGGAGGTGGCGGCTGATACCGATTTTTCGCTATAGGACCGCGTTACCTTTGCCGAGGCGCCGGCAGCCTGGACCAGAGAGGACAACCTGCGCGCAATCTCAAGCGTCAGGTCGGTTCCTGCATAGGCGGATGAATACACCGGATAGATAGCGACCTTTTTGCCTTTCAGCGAATAATCGACCAGCGTCGCCAGGTTTTCCTTGCTGGAGATATAGACGGTCACCGTTTCGCCCGCCAGCGCGATGGTACCGGCAGCCGGCGTGGTAGAAATCACGGTACCGGGCTCCGCCTCGGACGGTTCGTTCACAATTCGCAGCTGCAGGCCCAAATACTCCAGCTTTTCACGTGCGGTGGTTTCACTGACGCCGGTGATATCGGGAATCGCGATGCCTTGTACTCCCCCGCTGACGATCAGGCGCACCTCCGTCGCACGGCGCACCCGCACGGACGGCGCAGGCAGCTGTTCCAGCACGACGCCGGGTTGTTCAGACGAATAGCGTTCCTGTACCACATCGGGCGACAGACCCAGACGCTGCAAGGTTTCGCGTGCATCCGCAACGGGCTCGCCCACCAAGGACGGCACCCGCACAAAGCCCCAGCGCTGCACACCCACGACCAGCATCCAGGCGCAGCTCGCGACGGCCACGGCGATGCTCAGCGCACGCACCACCGCATAGGCGCTGATCAGTGCCCGGCGCGGCTCGCGCGTGCGCTCGAGCGCCGGCAGGCGCAGTATGTCAGAGCGTGAAGGATCCGTCACCGGCCCGGCGATAGATGGTCTCGATGAAACGAATCGAACGGGTTTGGCAATCGAACACAACCGAGCTGGCGCGATCCCCCGATTCGACTCCACCCAACAACTCGCCCGAAGTGATGCCCGTCGCCACGAACACGGCCTCATCACTGCGCACCAAATCGTCGCGACGCAGCACCCCGTCGATATCCAGACCCGCGGTCTTCAGCGCACGTTCGCGCTCGGAGTCGTTGCGGAACAGGAACCGACCCTGAAATCCGCCGTCCACACAACGCATGGCGGTCGCCGCCAGCACCCCTTCCGGTGCCGCACCGCTGCCCATGTACAGGTCGACTCCGGTACCCTCGATGGCGGTCGAAATGACCCCGAACACATCCCCGTCGCCGATCAGGCGTACGCGCGCACCGGCGGCACGCACGGCGGCGATTTTGTCCGCGTTGCGTTCACGATCCAGAAAACAGACCACCATGTCCTGAACCGGTTTGCCCAGCGCGTCAGCCACATTGCGGACGTTCACGCCGGGTTCGGCGTCGATATCGATCGCATCACGAGCGGCGGGACCGGCGGCGATTTTATGCATATAGGTATCCGGCGCATACAACAGCGACCCGCGCGGGGCAATCGCCAGCACGGCAATCGAGTTGGGCTGCGCATAGGCGCACATATTGGTGCCCTCGACCGGGTCGACCGCGATGTCGATCTCGGTTCCGCCGGTGCCGACCTCTTCGCCGATGAACAGCATCGGCGCCTCGTCACGTTCGCCCTCACCGATCACAACGCGCCCGGAAATCGGCAGCCGGTTCAAGGCCTCGCGCATGGCAGCAACCGCAGCCCCGTCCGCCGTCTTTTTCTCCCCTTTACCGACCCACTGACCTGCGGCAAACGCCGCGGCCTCGGTCACGCCCAACATATCTTGAATCAGTCTGCTGTCCATAGGATGCGCCCTTTCTGTTCAGATTCTACCCGCCCCACCATTATAGCGACTAAACTGTCGAAACCATCCTCGCCACATAATGTCCATCCATCCCGCCCGTGCGCGGCAGCGTCTGCAGCGTCCCGTCCTCGCCCAGAAATTCAAGGCATTCACGGGGGAGTGCGTCCCGCACAATCGCGTCGATGCGGAATTGGTGTCCTCTGCGCGTCCCCAGAAAATCCCGGACAACCGCCGCGTTTTCCGCAGCAGTCAGCGTACAGGTTGAATAGACCAGGCTGCCGCCGGGTCGCAACACCGCTGACGCCTGTTGCAGCAGGGCGCTGCCCAGACGCGCGCAATCGTTGATGTCGCGGGGTTTCAGGCGCCAGCGCTTGTCGGGGTGACGACGGAGCGTCCCCAATCCCGTACAGGGCGCATCGATGAACACCGTGTCAATCGGGGTGTTGTCCGCCGCCGCCAGAGCCTCGTCCAGGCCGGCACGCGTGGCATCCAGCGTCAGCGCCGTGACCTCATCGGCACTGAGCTTGTGTGCATCGGCGCGCATGACCTCGGACTTGAAGGCATGGATGTCGACCCCGGTCACCCGTGCTATCCCGCCGCGCCTGCGTGCCCACCCCGCCAGCAACAGCGATTTTGCCCCGCGTCCTGCCCCCAGTTCGACGATATGCTGTTTGGGCTGTACGTCCGCCAGGGCAACGGCCAGCTGTGCCGCACCGTCCATCACGATGATGTCGCGTTCGGACAGCATGGTTGCCGCCACCGCAGCCGACGGCTTTCCAATCAGAATACTGCCCTCGACCGGTCCTGCAGAGGGCTGAGCCCCCGAGGATTCCAGTTTCTCCATGACGGCAGAAAAGCTCTGCCTAAACGGCAGATGCGCCACATACAGCGGAGCCGCCGCGTTATTCGCCGCCATGATGGCATCAGTCGTTTGAACCCCCCATTCATGTCGGAACAGTTGCGCCAGCCATTTGGGGTGGCCGTATTGCCGCGCCTGTGCCGCCGCGTCTGTGGCCGGGTCGCCATAGGGAAAACGCCGCAGGTCGGCGACGATTCGACGGAGCGTCGCGTTGGCCAGTCCCGCCTGGGTCGGACGCAGTTTGCGCACCAGGTCGACGCCCTGGCTGACGGCGGCATACGCGGCCAGTCCCCCAAACAGCATCTCCCAGGTGGTGCACGCCAGGGCATCCAAAACCTTCGGATCGGTGCTGCCCGGGCGCTTCAGCTGACGCACGACGATTTCATCCAGCGTGCCGCGACAGGCTATCGTGCCGTACGCAATACGCGTGGCGAGCGCCGCATCACTGGAGGGAAGTTTCCTGCGTGCCAGCGCCAGGTTCATGGTCTCGTGCGCAAACGCGTTGCGTTCGCGCACGCGGGTCACGACCTCGCGCGCCAACTCGCGTGCCGGGTTCAGCGCCATGTGGCGCCCGCTTTCAGATTTTCGGCGATTCCGCGCGCCCAGTCGCAGGCAGTCATATCGCGCTTACCGTCAGGAATCAGACGGCGCAGCAGCAACATACTGTTGTCGGCACAGCCCAACAGGATGCCATTTTCGTCAAAGGCAACCGATCCGGCAGTCCAGGTCCCCCCATAGACGCTTGCCTCCAGAGCGCGAAATCCACGAGTCGAGCCGTCTGCCAGGACCAAGGTCGCACGTGCCGGCGCGCTGGGACCGGATGCCCGCACGCGCCGCTCGTTCAGCTCGGCCACGTCATCGGGTCGCAAGAACAGCTCACCGCGCTCCAACTTGTCGGCATAGTTGGCAAGCACGGGATCCTGAGCCTGCCACGGGGCGTAGCCGGCGGCGATGTCGGGTAGCTGCACCAGTAACAACTCGGCACCCAGACGCGCCAGTTTGGGACGCAGTTCGCCCGCTGATTGGCCTTGAATCATCACAGCGGCCTGGGCGCAGAACGGTCCCTGATCCAGTCCCGTGGTCATGCGCATGATACTGACACCGACGGCCGGGTCACCCATCAGTATCGCCCGCTCGATGGGCGCAGCCCCGCGCCAACGCGGTAACAGGGAAGCATGGATGTTGATGCAGCCGTGACGCGGGATGTCCAGCACGGTTTGCGGCAGCAAGCGCCCATAGGCAACCACGACGATGACGTCGGGACGCATCGCTGCGATGGCCGCCACCGTGGCGTCATCGGTCAAGGTTTCGGGCTTCAGGACGGGGATGGCGAATTCCGACGCCATTTCTGCCACCGGCGTGGGCCGGGACGTACTCCCCCGCTTGTTCACGGAATCCGGGGCGGTCACGACCCCGACCAGCTCGATTTCGGATACCGGGGCCGCGTCGATGATGACCCGCAAGGCCTGCGCCGCAAAATCCGGCGTACCCATGAATAGTAGTCGCATGATTATTCTCCCAGGTTAAAGTATTCGCGGAGCGCCGCTTTGCGGGCGTCGGGGTCGACGTGGGTGATGAAGGTCACGCCGTCCAGGTGATCGATTTCGTGCTGCAGGACGCGCGCGGTAAGGCCCGTGCCGGTGACCGTAAGGGGCGATCCGTCCAGCGCGGTCGCGGTCACCGTAACCCGGTCGGGGCGGATGACCGGCGCGAACATGCCGGGAAAGGACAGGCAGCCTTCGTCGAAGCTGACCTGTTCGTCGCCGGTGGCGGTGATGCGCGGGTTGATCAGCACCTGGGGGTCGTCGCCGTTTTCCGAGACGTCATAGACCAGCATGCGCTTGGGGATGCCCACCTGGATGGCGGCCAGGCCCACGCCCTCGCGCTTGCGCATGGTTGCGAGCATATCGCGCGCCAGCAGGTCCAGGTCACGTTCGTCGTCCAAGTCGATTTCGGCGCTGCGGGTGTTCAGCAGCGGGTCCGGGTAGCGCACGACGTCCAGAATGCGCGCCGGCGCGAGTTTTTTCAAACGGTTCTTGAGTGTCATAGTGAATTGAGTATAACCTAGACCCCGGTCGAGCCGAAGCCCGCCGTGCCACGCTCCGTTTCGTCCAGTTCGTCGACTTCGACGATATCGGCCGTCTCGACCCTTTGAATCACCAGCTGGGCGATGCGCTCGCCGCGTTTGATGGTAATCGGCAGGCCCGGGTCGGTATTGTGCGCGATGACGATCAGTTCGCCCCGGTAGCCCGCGTCAACCAGCCCGGGTGTGTTCACAAAGGTCAGTCCCCGTTCACGCGCAAGCCCGCTGCGCGGTTGCACGAACCCGGCGTATCCGTCCGGTAACGCAATCGCGATACCACAGGGAATCATACAGCGGCGCTGCGGTTGAATCACCGTGTCGGCTGCCGCATACAGGTCCAGGCCGGCGTCACCTGCGCGCGCATAGCGCGGCAACGGCAGTCCCGGGTCCAATCGTTTTATTTTCAGTTGCATGGGTTCGTACTCCTTACCTGTGTTACGACAGTTCACGCAGCTCAGAGGTGAATTCCTCGAGCGATTTGAAGTCCTTGTAGACGCTTGCAAAGCGCACATAGGCGACCGCGTCCAGATTTTTCAATCGCAGTAAGACCATGTCGCCCAGTGTCACCGAGGATATTTCGTTGTTGAACGAATTCGCCAAACTGGTGCGGATATCGCGAATCAAATAATCGATGTCTTCTGCGCTGATAGGGCGCTTTGCGGCTGCCACCAACAGCCCCCGCCGCAGCTTTTCAGGGTCGAAAGCCTCGACATAGCCGCCACGTTTTGTCACCATCAGCGGCACCTCTTCACGACGCTCATACGTCGTGAAACGCTCGCCACAACGCAGGCATTCGCGACGTCGGCGAATGGCTTCCTGTGACTCGCTGTCGCGCGAGTCGACGACCTTACTTTCCGGATGCGTACATGCCGGACACTTCATCGGTCCTCCTACCAGTTCTGGGGGTCGGGTGGGTTCGCAGCTACCAGATACAGTATAACGTACTAGGGATAGAGTAGTTCCTGTAGGGTCTGCAAAGCTGCGGGGTATTCGAAGGTCGCGCTCATACCGAACTCATCATGCGGCAGGTCGTAGACGCGTCCTGTCGACACTGCGCGAAAGTGCTTCCAGATATCGTTTTCGCGAAACTCCTTTGCAAACATCTCGACCACGTCATCGGGTAGGGCATGCGCCGCGCGCAAAATCACGTCCGGGTCACGCGCCAACATGTCTTCGGTGTTCGCGTTGATGAACTCGGCCGTCTGATCCGCATAGACGTTTTCGGCACCCGCAAGCTCCACCAACGAACCCACGTAGGATTGCGGAGTCGCCACCAGGTAACTGCCCGGCAGACCCATCAGCACCAACACCCGCAGCGGTGTTTCGGTCGCCTGAAGTGACTGTAGGCGCAGCCGGTATGCTTTGAAATCGTCGACCAAACTTTGCGCCTGGGACTCGCGCGCCAACAGCGGTCCCAGTTGCTCGATTGACGTATACATCCCCTCGACGCTGCGCAGGTTCAAAAACGCCACATCGACCCGCGCCGCCTCGAACCGCGGACCCAGGCTGGCCTCGAGCGTTTGCGGGCAAAACACCCAATCCGGCGAGAGCGACCGGATGATTTCCATGTCCGGTTCCATGCTCGCCCCGATGTTGGCGGCCGATTTGTGGGCTTCGCTTGCCTCGAGTTCCGATTTTGGTACGCCGATCAAGTCGACATCCAGCGCATCCATGATCTGCACCACCGCACGCGACGTCGCCACTACCTGCTCGTTTCCCGTCACCACCTTGGGGCCGCGCTCGCCTTCCGGGTATTGATTCACGCAGCCGACGACGAATATACACAGACTCAGCAGCAGCAACGAACACACCACACGCATCGCACACGCCGTCACAGGGCGCCGTGCATTCGGGGGAGTATACAGGTGTCGTGTCCGCAGTCCCTGCATATTACCGTTTGTCGCTTAAGATTTCCGTTTGCGGGCAATCACGACACCCACGACGACAAAGACGACCACAACCGCCGCCCCCACACCGATGAACAGCAGCATGTTGTTGCGCGCAGCCCCGCTCACCGCTTGTGCCGTCACCTCTTTTGACGAGTTTTCATAGACGCTCAAGCCCTCGTTTGCATCCGCGGCAGGCGCTGGGGCGGTGGCGGACGCATCCGAGCCGGAATCGGTCGCGGTCTGCTCCCCCGCCTCTTGAAAGCTCAGGAAGAAGACAACCGTGCGGTCCATCGGAACCGAAAACAGACTGACCCGCAAGTTCGTGTTCAGGTCGGGTATCAGCAGCTGCACGTCTTCGGTATGCGCCGCAGTGTCTTCGCTGACGATGCTGATGCCCAGAGGGTCCCCGGCCGCGCCCGCGGCGTCGAGGGGACGTATTTCCAGTTCGCGGAAGTTGTCGGTCAAAGCAAAGGTCAAGGTCACGAAGGTCTGGTCTGCATCATCAATCAGCAGCTGTGCCTGCGATTTGACCACGCTTTCGGTCATCGACTGACCCAGGGCTTCGTCGCTGCCCGTGTCCTCGACGATACCGGTCACGGGGTTTTTATAAGACGGCATGGCCGTGATGTCGCGTGCTTCGGCGGCGCGGGCGAGTGTCGGCGCCCAAGTAAGGGCTGCGGCCAGCACCAACACCGGCAGGAGTATGGTGGTAACAGGCGTCGTGAGGGATGCGGCACGTGCTGCACGCGATTTTCGCAGTTTGCGGTTGACTAGGACCAGCGCGACGATGACCGCAAGTGCGGTCAAGACACCGATCGCCCACATCACCGCGGTTCCCGGCGTCGGAGCGGCAGCTGCCGCTGCAGCCGCAGCAGCACCGCCGGCGCCTGCCGGCAACGCAAGTGCCGCCATCGTGGCATCGGCACTGTCCGTGCTAGCCGTGCTGTTGATGACCGGAGTGGGGGCTGCCGTGGTGTTTGCGCTGAGGGCGGACCCGGTGGTCGTGGTGGTGGTCGAGGCCTGACCGGTGGCAACCGACACATCGGTCGAGAGTGCCGTGGTCGATGCCACCCGCACCAGCGTCTGCCAGTCGATGCGCAGGCGCGCTTCGACCGCTTTGTTGCCCATGGCCTCGACCTGCGGGTTGATCAAAACCGGTTGATAGGTGTTTTTGTTCGGCAGGGTGAACCGAAACGCGCTGGGTTTATTACCGGGTAGATTCCGTGCAATCACGGTAGCCGCCTTCCATTTCGAGCCGCTTTTGTATTGCAGCGTCCCCAAACTGGTGGTGACGCTGCCGACCTGCAATTGTTTCATCGAAAGCGATATTTTCAGGGTCTTTCCACCGCCCGAGACGTCAATCAGTGCCGTGTGGTTCAGAGCGGGGTTTCCCATGGATGCCTTGTCCTGTTGGGCATGCCAGAAATCGACACGCACCTGGTATCTGCCGTCGGTCATCGTCGATTTGGAGACCGTGCTCGCTGACGTTGTCGGTTTCATCAGCCCCTTATATGCGACATTCAGCGTCTTATAGGCACTGTCGACGGCGGATTGCGTCGCCGCTGTGTCCGCATAGACCTGCTTTGCCGCTTTCAGCGCCGTCCGGAGCGTCGTGTAGGTCGCAGTGGTATAGGTGCCTTTCTTTACCTTCCCCGCTTTGGTGATCAGCGCCTTCAACTTGGTTTTATCCGCCGGTTTGGTGGCCTGGGTGTTGACCTCTTCGGCCACAGAACTGATGGGCTCCAGGCGCGCGGTGGCGACATCAAGCGCACGCAGGCGCGCGTCCAGCTCGTACTGCGTCGACAGGGTATCTGCAGCGGAGTGTTCGGCAGCGGTAATCGCGTCAGCCAAGAGACCGAAGGAATCGGCGCTGTAACCGCCAGCCGTCCGCTGTTTCGCGGTTGCAATACGCGCGGTCAAAGCGGCGGGAGCGGGCGCCTGTGACGTCGCGCGAATCGCGTCACAGCACGCCTGCAACGCAACTGCGGCTGCGTCGACCGTCGCCTGTGAATATGAGCCTGCGGCAGTCAACGCCGCCTGCGCGGCATCGATGCTCGCAGCCAGGGCGGCGGCAGGCAGCGCAGGGGTCGACGACGTCCCGATCGAGCGGGCCCGTGCCAATGCGGTGATCAGGGCGTCGGTGTCGACCTCCAGACGACTGACCGTGGTCTTGTCAATCGACAGGCGCGCGATTTGCTCGCCCGAGGCAAGCTCTCCCATAATGGGCACGTAGCAATAGACCCAGGTGTAGGCATCCGCATAGGTCACGGGTACCACGAGTTTTTTCGGGTAGGGTTTGTTACGCAGCGTCGTGTCAGCGGCGTTCGGTCCGTTGTAGGCGTCCACCACGTCAAAGGTCGAAAGCACCGTCACAGGCGTACGCGTATAGCTGACCGGGTAGCCCACGCTGTTGTAGCCGATCTGCGTCATCAGGCTGAGCTCGGACAGATAGCCCGCCAGATTGCCGTATTTCAGCTGCTGCATGTTCATGTGCACGCCGGTCGAAGCCCCCCGAACATACAGCACGGCGGCGTGTTCGATACCGGCATCCCCCATCGATGCTTGGTTTTTGCTCGCGTGCAGCAGGGCAATATCGGCCTCCCAGTATCCATCCGGAAGGCTGCCGGCAGCAGGCGTTTTCACCAGCGCCAACCGTGCGGCCCGGAGCGCACGCGCCTGTGCCAGGCGCTCGGCATCCGTTGCTGACGCGGAGCTGTGCACTGCCTGTGCGGCATCAATCGACTGGGTCAGTGCGGTGTAGCTCGTTACTTCCCAGCCGGCCGACGTCACGGCACGTGCCGCGCTGAGCTGTTCAGCCAACAGGGACGCGGCTGAAGCGGACTGCGTGCGGACGGGTGAATGTGCGAAAGCCGTCGCTGACGACGCCGTGACCGACGTCATCAGGACGGCTAACAAAATCGCGACGATGGGTCGCCTTTGGGTAAACAAACGCGACTGCATGGGTCAATTATACCTGCATTTCAAAGGTGTGCACGGGACGCACTCCCCCGTTTTGCGGTCTGCATCAGACCTGTTGAGGGAGTACGTCCCGGCGGTTCAGCGGTTAACGGGCGACACGTTTGGCAGAGGCACTGTAGGCGCTGTAGGCCTTGCCCAGCGTGGTATTGCGATAGGCGCGCACGCGGAAGTAATAGGTGCGGCCACGGGTCAGGCGACCGGTCGTGTAGCTGGTGCCACCGGTGGTCTTGACCTTTTTCCAGGCGCCTTTGGCGACCTTGCGATAGACGACGTATTTCGAGACGCCGGTGCGCTTGGACCAGGTGACCTTGATTTTGCGGTACGAGGCCTTTTTGGTCTTGACGCCGGTGATTTTCGAAAGCGTCGGTTTCGCCGTCAGCGTGTTCGAGTAATCGCCGGTCACACGCGTGATGCCACCGTCGTCATAGGTGAAGGCGGCAACGCGCACGGTGTAGGTCTGGCCGCACATCAGGCCGCTGATTTTGCAGGACGTGATGGCGCCGCCGGTAATCAGGCGGGTCGACCAGCCTTTGCCGGCGCGGTGGTACTGGACCAGATAGCCGTCGGCACCGGTCACGGCATTCCAGCTGACCGCAATCGAGTGGTAGCTCGCGCGGGTGACCGATTTCAGGGTTGTCGCCGCCGGCGTGGTGACCGTCGAGGGGGTCGGAGTCGTCGGGAGCGACTGGGGCGGAACGATGGTGTAGGTGTCGTTGCCGAAGGCATAGGGCGGATAGGACGCCACGGCCGTCGCGGGGTCCAGCACGATGGACTGGACCAGCGGCATCGGCATAATCGACATATGCGCAATCCGGATGAACAGCGGACGGGACAGATCGGTCATCTTGACCGTGATTTTACGGACATAGCGCGCCGCGTCGAACTGTTCGTACAAGGCTGCCGTGTAGGTGGCTGCAGCCGAAGAAGTCGCCTGGACGGAATCATAGAAATACCCGTAGATGCCGCGCGTCGTGTCATCACTGACGAGGCCCTGGTTTGCGCCGAAGCTGACATCTTTGATGGCGTAAAAGCTGACCTCGTAGTCGTTTTCGGCGACGACCTTGACCGAAGCCTTCGAATAAATATGCGCCGCAATCGAGGACGCGTTCGCGCCGGTGTTGCCCTTTAACGCAACGTCCATGACGTAGTTTTCGCCGACCACGAAATCGGTCGCAAACGCCGTCGGGACGATACCCAGCACCAGGGCTGCGCACAGTGCAAACGCCAGCACCTTCAGTGCCGTTTTTCGTGTTGCCGTCATATCCTTCACCTCTCCTCTCAGTTGATGACCGTCAGTTTGACGGTCGCTTTTTTCGTGCCCACTTTGACCGTGATGGTAGCCGTGCCGGCTTTGTGTGCCGTCAGTCTGCCGACCGCATTCACGGAGATAACCGAAGTGTTACTGCTGGACCATTTGGGCGCCGTCCCGCTGAGGGTCGCTTTCGACGTGGTTTTGACCGTCAGGGTGCGCGTGGTGCCGTACGTTAGTTTCTTGCCGGACGGAGTGTTGCCGATGCTGATCTTTTTCAGTTTCTTTGCTTTCGTGACCACAACGACCTTGATTTTGGCGGTTTTCTTGTTCGGTGTGGTCAACGTGAGTGTCGCCGTCCCCTTTTTCAGGGCACGTATCGTGAGCTTTTGGTTGGCATTCAGCGCGATGGATGTGCTGCCGTTCGCCTTGCCCTTGGTGACGGTGGCGACGGCTTTCTTTGATGTTTTCCAGGACAGGTTGAATTTGGTCGGTGTTATGTTTCCGTAGACCGCATAAGGCAGGGTCAGTTTCGCGCCTTTCTTTATGTATACGGTGGAGAGTGCGGTCTTGACCGACGTCGCAACCGGCTTCAAGTCTTGGGGCGGGTCGTCGGTTTTCAGGTTCTGTTTCGAATCGTCGGACGTGGAAGGTTGTTTGTTATTGCCTGCGAGGTCTGCCAGGTATTCTGCAGACAGATAACCCGTCCAGTCGATTGCCAGGTAGACGGTTTGTGAACGACCGCCGAACTGGGAGGCCATCATCACCGGTATGGTCATCTCCATCGGCACCATACCGTATACGCCCTCCATATCGGCGAGCGCTTGCGGCACAATGGGAGTTCGGAGCCGGCGCGGGTAGGGACGATTCAGCAGAGTGCTGACAATGGTGAAATACGGGCTGGATGGATTGTTGTAAGGACCCGCCGGATCGTTGAAGTAATCCAGAATCGGTGTCCCGTCCTGGTTCAGCCATTCCGACAGCACGATAGTCGGGCTGGTGTCCCCGGAAGGGGAACCGAGCACATACGTGTAGCCCTGTTTGTAGTACAGCAAATCGGTCAGGTAGTTGGTTTCACCAAAAGCGGTGATAGGACCCAGCTCGAAATCCACGAAGTATTGTCCGCCTGTGACGGTCAGTGTTGCGGTATGCGACAGCAGCGAGGCATCAGCCATCGATTTGTCGGCGCGGGTCATGTTCAAGAAACTGATGGGGACGCGGTAGGTGCCGTCCGGCAGGTTATCTTTGTCCAGGGCTGCAGCTGATGATACGCAAGAAAACAGGAACAAGGCGCCTAGGACCGCACACAGCAGCGCCAAGCGAATACTATGCAGCCGAGCAAGTTCGCGCTGCTCGGGACGTGCCGTGCTCAAGTCGATCTTCCCGGATGGTTCCTGCATGGTTTCCTGCATGGTGCTGCGCCTCCCACGAAAATTTCACCGAAAACTTCACCCTGATACGGTGGTTTCCACACACGCCCGTATGGTACCAAAGAACCCC
Source organism: Actinomycetes bacterium (assembly GCA_031272275.1). Lineage (GTDB taxonomy): Bacteria > Actinomycetota > Coriobacteriia > WRKU01 > WQUG01 > JAISUC01. The sequence goes on from JAISUC010000018.1 coordinate 43,756, forward strand.
CAACTCAGCCCCTTTGAAACCAGAGTTACCACGCTTTACCCCCACGCGGTGCCGATGACCCCGTGCTAGCGCACCCTACTCACGTCATTGCGAGGGCGGCGTTCTTTGCCGCCCGTGGCAATCCACCGGGGCGGGTACCTACCCGCCCCGGATAAATGACTCGACGGCGCGTCTGCGCATCCTCAGTTACAAAGTGGCGATGAAGCGGTGTTCTCCATCGTTCAGAACCCGCAGGTCGGTGCCGTACAGGCGGCGCAGGAATTGCTCATCGGTCAGCTCGGCGGGTGTCCCACTGGTCACGCGACCCCCCACTTCAAGCGCGACGATGCGGTCTGCCACTGCGATGGCCTGATTCACATCATGCAGAATCAGTACGATAGTCCGGTCCAGTTCATCGCGCAGGCGTTGCACCAGTCGCAGTATCATCGCCTGATAGGCGATATCCAAAAAAGTCGTGGGCTCGTCCAGCAGCATGATCGGACTTTCCTGCGCCAGACCGAGTGCAATCCAGACGCGCTGTTGCTGACCGCCGGAAAGCTCCGCCATGCGCTGTTCTGCCAGATCCGCCAGATCGCAGAACTCCAACGCACGCTCGATCGCCGCCGTATCCGCCGCATTTTCAGTTGCAAACGCGCGGCGATGCGGGATGCGCCCGTAAGCAACCAGATTGCGGACCGTGATGTCATAGGGGGCGGTGTTGTGCTGCCAGACCACGGCAAGCGTGCGTGCCAGCTCCATTTGGCGATAGTCGGCCAAGTCGCGCCCCAGCAGCCGGATGGAGCCTGCCCGGGGCTTCAGGTTTTTGCTCAAGAGCTTAAAGAAGGTCGATTTTCCCGAGCCGTTCGCCCCCATAAGGGCCGTGATACTCCCCCGGTCAATCTGTGTGGAGAGCCCCGTAAACAACGGCGCGGTTGCGCGGGGGTAGCGAAACTCCAGGTCACGGACTATGAATGCCGCGGTCTCAGCCATGGTAGCGGTCATTTCCGCGCAGCAACAAAATGAACAACGGACCGCCGACGATCGCCATCAGGATGCCGGCGTTGATTTCGTACGGGTAAGCTATCAGGCGTCCGGCCGTGTCCGCCAGCAACAGCAGCAGGGCACCCAGCAGGGCGCAGTAGGGCAACAGCACGCGGTTGTCACCGCCCACCAACAGGCGCGCGATGTGGGGAACGATGAGCCCCAGAAAGGTAATCACGCCCATGACGGCGGACGCGACCGATGCGAGCAGCACTGCGACAACCGAGACGATCACGCGCAAGACAACTACGTTCACACCCAGCGACCGTATGGTGTCATCGGTCAGTCCCAAGAGGTTGCTGCGTGGAGACACGGCAGCCGCCGCAAGCAGTGCCGGAATCGCATAACAGGCGAGCAGCCGCACGTCGTTCCATGTCTTCATAGTCAACGTCCCGCTGAATGCATCGGCGCCACCCAGTGCCGCCGCCCCGTCGCTTGCCATGACCGCGATGCCCTGACCCAGCGCGACCAAGACCGCGTTCACAGCGATACCGACCAGAATCACGCGTATCGGGGCAAGTCCGTGCCGATAGGACAGCACATAGACGATGGCAAAGGTGGCAAGCCCGCCCGCCAATGCGAACAGGGGCGAGGAAAAGTACAGTGCGGGAAAGAGGCTGACCACCAGTGATGATGCGAGCGCCGCTCCGGACGAGATGCCGATGAGCGAGGGATCTGCAACCGGGTTTTTCAGGACGGCCTGGAACAGGGCTCCGGCGACCGCCATGGCGGCGCCGCCCAGCATGGCAATCAGTATGCGCGGAAAGCGCAGGTCATAGATGGCGGCGACGTTGGGGTTATAGCTGACGAACAGGCCGCGATACAGCTCGACGAATCCGACCTTGATGCTGCCACGGTTGACCGCAAAAAAGAACAGCCCCACCAACAGCAGCGCAGTCAGGATGAACACGCCTATAATCAGGAGCGTTTTTCGCATCGACGCCCATTATATCCCAGAACAGCGCCCGGATTATCACCATCGGGAGTGGGATGTCTGCGCCGAACGGTGCACCTGCGCGTTTCGTGCCGGATGCGTTTTCCGTATCGCGAGCGCGTTCGATCTGCGCGCGCTTGTGCGTACTTACAGAATGGCTGCGGGTCCCACCAACAAGACCACCAAGAGCAACCCCAGCAATGCCGCAGGCACCGGTAGTGCAAGGCGCGCCGCACGGGTCCTGCCCTGTTTAACGGCAGTTTTCAGACGCCGGTTGACGCGCGTCAGGGCGACGATGACAACCGCCGCGGTGATCACCGCCACGCCCCAGAACAGGGCGGAGCCCGCAAGCGCCGAGTCGTCGGTTATGCCGTCAACGTCGTCAAGGGCATCCTGTAGGTCTGCGCCATCGTTCGGTTCGGCCAGAGACGCCACCGCTGCCGCCGTGGTCGCCGTGCTGACCGTCGATGTAGGGGCAAGGCTGCCCGCCGTGAGTGTCGTCGGTGTACTGGCCACGGGCGTCACCACTGCCGCAGAGCCCGTCGCTCCCGACGTTGTCTGCGTCTGGGACGAGGTGCTGCCGGTGGAAGCCGCGGTGCCGGACGTGGACGTGGCTTTGGTCAGGGACTTGTATGCGGTGGACAGTTCGCTGTAGGCTTTGTCGATTTCTTCCTGTGTGGCTTTCGCATTTTTGTAGACCTTTTTTGCGGCAGTCAGTTTCACGGACAGGAAGGTATAGCTTCCGTTGGTGTATGACGACTTTTTGACCTTTTCAGCCTTGGCAATCAGGGCTTTCAATTTCGTCTTGCTGACCTTGGTGGCGGTATTCGTAGTAGTTGCCGTATCCGGAGCCAAAGTAGTCGGTCCGCTGAGGGGTTCCAAGCGATTGATTGCGGTATCAATCGCACGCACACGGGCATCCACCTCGTATTGGGTTGCAAGCGTATCTGCCAGTGCGGTTTTTGCCCCCATGACCGCATCATCCAAGAGCGCATAGGAATCCGAACTGTAGGCCTCCGGTACAAGCTTTTCAGCCTTTGCAATCCACGAGCTGAGAGCGGCGGTGTTCGGGGCGGCGGAGGTCGCACGTATCACGTCACAACGTGCCTGCAGGGCGGCAGCCTGGGTGTCCAGCGCCGATTGGGGGACGGCGGCTGCCCGGTCAAGCATCGCCTGGGCGGCAGTGACACCGGCGGCAAGTGATGCCGATTCGGCGGCGGCAGTTTGCGACGAGACGATCGAGCGTGCCCGCGCCAAGGCAGCAGACAGTGCGTCGGTAGAGACTTCGAGTCGCGAGAGGGTTGGGGTATCGAGCGTCAAGAGAGCGATATACTCCCCCGCCTGAACGTCAGGATTGACCGTTGCGTTCAGGATGGGGCCGTAGGCGTACACCCATGCGGCGGCTGCGGCGTAGTCGACGGGCAGAAGGACTTTCTGCGGGTAGGGGACGTTGCGAAGGGTCGCATCGGCGGCGGTCGCGCTGTTGTAGGTGTCGGCTATGGTGTAGCCGGAAAGCACGGTGGCGGGCTGGAATGCGTAGGTCCGGGGGACGCCGGACGCGGAATAGGTGATGTCGGTGAGCAGGCTGAGCTGCGAGAGGTAGCCCGTGAGGCTGCCCGCCGTAAAAGGTTTAAGCGTCAGGTGCAGGTTCGTCGTCGAGGCGCGTGCGTAGAGCACGGCGTCGTGTTCAAGTGCCGCATCAGCGGGGGCGGACGCGGTGCCGTCGGGCTGCTGCAGCGTGACGGAAACCGCCCAGTATCCGTCGGCAAGCGTGCCGGTCGGCTGGTTTTTGACGAGCGCTTTGCGAGCAGCGTTCAGGGCGCGTGCCTGTGCCAACAGCTGCTGTTCGGTCGCCGAGGCATTCGCGTAGGTCGCGTCTGCAGCATCAATCGCGCGGGCCAGCGCGGTAAAGGTGTCGGCGTTCCACCCGGCGGCGCGATAGGCCCGCGCGGTGCTGAGTTCAGTCGCAAGCTGTGCCTGCGCAGTGGCGGTTTGGGCTTTCGGGGTGAGGTGTGCCACAACGGGAGCTGCCGGCATCAGGAGGGATGCCAGCAGGGCGCCGAGGACGCAGGTGGCTACGTGTCGCCGTCGAATGAGTGCAACAGAGTGCATAGGAACTCATATTATACGCGCGTACACGCGGTCTGGACAGGGGTAACTTTATGCTAGACTGGGCAGTGCACAGTAAGGTGGGGACGTCTGAAGGGAGTTTGTAACATGGCTGAGGGAATGCCGGAAGTACGCGTGTGGCGCTGCCTGATTTGCGGGGATAGTTACATCGGGGTCGCACGTCCGAATCGCTGTCCGTTTTGCGGCTCGAACGAGAGCGTGATCGTTGCCGCCGACTGTTATCCACCCGATATCAATGACGTCGAGATCACCGACGCCGAGCGTGCCGACCTGGAGCACGCCTGCGAACTGGAAATCACCAACGCGCAGCTGTATAACGCAATGGGGCGCATCGGAGACCGGCGCGAGATGCTGCCGAGCGCGTACCGAGCGTTCGCCAAGGTGGAAAAAGAGCACCTAGAGGTATTCTGCAAGCTGCTGAAACGTGAGCCAGACGGGCGGCAAAACGAGCTGCGGGATATCACGGACGACTGGAAAGCCAACATTACGCTCTCGAACCGGGAGGAAGAGGGCGCGCGCGACTTTTACCGCGAGGCGGGAAACCGTGCCACCACAGCCCGCGTTCGCCAGTGTTTCCTGGCGATTGCGGATGTGGAGGAAGACCATGCGGAGATTGATGCGCAGTTCCTAAGACTTGTTTAAGTGCTTTGGATCAGTGCCTTTGCATCCCGTGCAATCATCAACTCCTCGTTCGTGGGAATCACCATCAGCTTGACGCGTGATCCCTGAGGGCTGAACTTGAACTCGCCGGGGCCGGCGTTATACAGTCCGGCCTCTTCGCCGTGCCCGGTTCCTTTGTCCGCCTCGATGTTGCGCCAGGGATCGACCGCGATCCCGAATCGTTCCAACCCCTCGAATGCCGCGCGGCGCATAATGGGGCTGTTTTCGCCCACGCCCGCCGTGACGACGATCACGTCGACGCCGCCCATCGCCGCCATGTACTGACCGACGTAGCGCTTGATGCTATAGGCATACATCTCGCGTGCCAGGCGCGCGCGCTCGTCGCCCTGTTCCTGGGCATCCAAGACATCACGCAGGTCTTTACTCACGCCGGATGCCCCCAACAACCCCGACTTCATGTTCAGCAGCTCGTCGATCTGGTCGGGCGAGAGGTTCTCGTGGCGTTGCAGAAAGGTCACGATGGCAGGGTCGATGGCACCCGAACGCGTCCCCATCATCAACCCGTCCAGCGGAGTGAAGCCCATCGAGGTATCGACCGAAATCGCATCTTTGATGGCACAAATCGAGCTGCCGTTACCTAGGTGGCAGCTGATCAGTTTCAGATCGCGCAGGGGCACGCGCAACAGTTCGGCGGCACGTGCGCTGACATAGCGGTGCGAGTTGCCGTGGAATCCGTAGCGGCGGATTTTGTACTTGTCATAGAGCTCAAAGGGAATCGGGTAGCGATGCGCATAGGCGGGAATCGTCTGGTGAAATGCCGTGTCAAACGCCGCCACGTGGGTGGCAGTCGGCAGAAAGTCCCGGGCGGCACGGATACATTGAACGGCCGCGGGGTTATGCAAGGGTGCAAGCGGGCTGATTTCGTCCAGTTTCTCGAGGACCTCGCCGGTGACCACGACCGAGGCGCTGAAGTAATCCCCGCCGTGTACGACGCGGTGTCCGACGGCGGCGATTTCCTCCAGATTCGCAGCGACGGCGTGCGCGGGATCGGTCAGCACCGCGATGATGGCGCGGATGGCGGCACCATGATCGGCGACGGCGGCGCTGTCGTCACCATGGGCATCACCGATGCGCCAGCTGTGGCAGGATTTGGCGTCGCCGATGCGATCAACCAGGCCCTTTGCCAGGACCTGTTCGGTCTTGCCCTCGAGCAATTGATACTTGAGCGACGAGCTCCCGGCGTTGAATACGAGCAGTTTCATGTTTGCATTCCTTTCAGGTTTGTGCGTACAGCCAAAGTGGGATTGAGACCGACTAAAAAAGCTTCACAGCTTTTTTCTCGGCTCAATCCCACCCGCCGTTTTCAGTTCCTCTGAGCTTGGGCTTGGACGGCCGTTATCGCGACGACACCGACGATGTCCTCGGCAGAACAACCGCGCGACAGGTCGTTCACCGGAGCCGCAATCCCTTGGGTCACCGGCCCGTAGGCCTCTGCGCGCGCCAAGCGCTGTGCCAGCTTGTACGCGATGTTTCCGCTGTTCAGATCCGGAAACACCAGCACGTTCGCGTTACCGGCAACCGTGCTGCCCGGAGCTTTGGACGCACCGATCGCAGGCACTATGGCGGCGTCCAGTTGCAGCTCGCCGTCTAAGCGAATGTCAGGGCGCTTTTCGCGCGCCAGCCGCGTGGCCTGAACAACCTTTTCGGTCAGATCACTGTGCGCACTGCCCTTCGTCGAATAGGACAGCATCGCCACCTGCGCGGTATCGCCCACCAGCGACTCGAACGACGCAGCCGACGCAAGCGCAATCTCGCTCAGCGCCTCCGCATCGGGGTTTTCGACCAAGCCGCTGTCGGCGAACACAAAAACTCCGTCGGCGCCATAAGGGCAATCGGGCACGGCAATCACGAAAAATGCGCTGACCAGCCGCGTGCCGGGCGCGGTTTTCAGAATCTGCAACGCCGGACGCAGGGTATCGGACGTCGAATGCGCCGCACCTGCCACCATACCGTCCGCAACACCGGTTTTCACCAGCATGACCCCGTGATAGAGTTCGTCACCGATCAGCCGGGCTGCCTGTTCACGCGTCATGCCCTTGGCACGACGCAGTTCGTACAGTTCGTCTGCCAGTGATTCTGCCTGCAGACTACGGTCCGGATCAATCACCGTGATGCCGTCCAAATTGATTCCGAAGCCGCCGATCACGTCCGCATCCCCCAACACCGTGATGTCGGCGATTTCGCGGTCGACCACCATACGCGCAGCCTCGACGGTGCGCCGGTCAGAACCCTCGGGCAACACGATATGTTTGCGGTCGGCGCGCGCACGCGCTGCAACCCTCTCCAAAAACGTTGACATATGCTTTCCTTTCAACGACGAAAACCTGCGGTCAGGGAAAATTGCTACAGCTGCTCATTTCTCAAGCTATCTCTCAAGCTATCTGTCTATTATCGGGGGAAAATCGGTCATTTCCAGCAATTTGCGCGCGAAACCGTCCTGAACGGTCAAGTCCACGCCTGCAACGGAACCCTCAATGGCCCCGGATGCCCTGCCGCACGCGATAGCCGCCGCCCCATCCAGCGCGGCGTTTCCCACCACGCGCAGCAGACCCGCGTCTGCGCCATCTATAAACCCCAGGGGGAGTAACAGCTCTGCATCCAACGCCGTCCCCAACGCACCGGCAATCGAAACCGGTATCGGACCGGTCACACCGGCGTGCTGTTTCAGCGTGTCCAGCGCCACCCGCACGGCGGCCTTTGCCAGCTGCAGATCGCGAATCAGCAACTGTGAGATCAGCGTATCCGCATCCCAGCGATACCCCAATACCCCGCTATCCGCGCGTTCAACTGATGCATGCGCGCCGTCCAGCCTGCCGTCCGTCCCCAACGCGCCGTCACGCTGTGCTGCCACGACGCCTGCCAGCAGGCGCGAGGGCAGCAGCCGTCCTCCCCCGCCGGCAAAGGCTTGACCGGCCGCGGCGGAAGTCACATACAGCGTGTCGCCTGCGCGTAACAACACCTCGGCGTTGGTTCCCAGGTCGATCAGTGCCCCCACCCCGTCCGCCCGGTTAAGGCCACAGGCGACAGCCGCCGCGCGCGCATCGCCGCCTACAAAGGCAGCCAGCGGATCCAACACCGTGATCCGTGCGTCGGGCAGAGCCGCGCGCAGGGGACCTGCGGTCAACTGCAGGTTACGCACAGGAGTGAACGGGGCGCTCGCCAGCCCCGATGCGTCGGCACCCACCAACAAGGCCGCCATCACCGAATTCGCCGCTATCACGACATGCATGATGCTTGGGTCTGAGATCAGTTTGAGAATTGATTGCTGTGCCAGGTCGCGCAGTTCACCGGCGTGTCCGTCCAGAGCGGCGGACAGACGCGACAGCACATCGGCGCCAAAGGGCGCCTGCAGGTTGGGACCGGTCACATCACGCAGTACTGTGCCGCGAGCGGCATCAATCAGGCGGCAGACAACCGTGGTCGTTCCCAGGTCGACCGCCAGGACACAGGTGTCGTCGGGACGCACTCCCCCACCTACCCGTCCTTATACCAACCCTTCGCCCAGTTGTGAGCCGCCGATGACGTGCACGTGCAGGTGCATGACCGTCTGGCCGGCGTCCTCGCCGTTGTTCTGGATGATGCGGTAGCCGCTGTCCGCGACCCCTTTCAGGCGCGCGACCTCGTGTGCGCGTCCGAACAGATGCCCCAAAAGGTTCGGGTCGGGGTCATCGTTCAGATTGACCACGTGTTCACGCGGGACAATCAGCGTGTGCACCGGCGCCTGCGGGTTCAGGTCGTCGAATGCCACGCAGACCTCGTCGGCATAGACGAAATCGGTGCCGAAATCCCCGGCGGCGATTTTGCAGAAAATGCAGTCGTGTGCGCTTGTGTCCTTGCTCATCGTCGTCTCCTTCCGTGGGTGCTGGAATTAAAACGGAATGTCTTCGGTCAGGACCTCGACGCTGGAACCCGCGGGTGGGGCGTAGGCGGACGTCGCGGCACTTGTGGCACTCGCGGCGGTGGGGACTCCGTCGTCGCGGTCCTCGATCTCACCCAGCAGTTCGGTGACCTTGAGCTCGGCGTCTGCCAGCTGCGTTTGCAGACGCCGAATCAGACCCACGCCGCGTTCGTATTCGGTGATGCTGGCTTCCAATTCCAGCTGTCCGCCCTCCAGGCGCGCGACGATCGCCTCGAGATCCGCCAGTGCTTCCCCGAATGAGGGCGCATCTGCCGTTGCGTCATCCGTTTTCTTTTGTTCGGTCATAACGACCCCTTTCCTTTCACCTGTGCCTGTATATGTCCATCCGACAGGCGAATCCGGATGTCGTCGCCCGTCTGAACCCGTTCGATGCTGTCCAATACCGTGTGCCCGTCGTCCGCGAACACAACCGAATACCCACGCGAGAGAACCTTGAGCGGAGAGAGGGCCTCGAGCCTGCCCGTCAGTGCGACGGCGGATGCCTGCGGGCGCTGCGTCAAGCGCGGGGCCAATACCACCATGCGATGACGCGCCGCATGCACGCGTGCGCTATCGCGCTCCAGGCGCGCCGGAATCGAGCGGCGCAGGCGCTCGTGCGCGACGTCAACCGCCTGCATAAACGGCGAGAGCATCTGTGCGGGTCTGCGCATAACCGCGCGTTGCGCCACCCGTTCCAGGCGCATCCGCGCCAGCTGCAGCGTGCGATCCAGGCCGTTTGCCAGGGATGCACGCATGCCCGTTACCCGCTCGCGCAGTGCCGTTATGTCCGGAGTCGCCGCCGTGGCGGCCCCGGTCGGCGTGGGGGCACGCAGATCGGCGACGTAATCGACCAAGTTGTTGTCCGGCTCGTGTCCAATTCCGGTGACCAGAGGTGTCACGCACGCGGCACCCGCACGCACGACCGCTTCGTCCGAGAACACCAACAGATCATTGAAGCTGCCCCCGCCGCGCACCAACAACAGCACATCGGCGGCCGCAGCGTCGGCCTGTTCCAGCGCACGCACAATCTGTGCGGCGGCACCCTCGCCCTCGACCCGGGTGCCGAAAAACAGCAGCTCTGCAACCGGCCAGCGGCGCGCGAGTGTCCGACAGACATCATGGATGGCAGACCCTGCCCCACTGGTGACAACCGCAATTTTCGCCGGCCATTCGGGCAGCGTCTGTTTGCGCTCCGGGTCGAACAGACCCTCTGCCCGCAGTTTCGCCTCGAGCCTGGCCAAGGCCATGCGCAGCGCTCCCTCGCCCGAGCACGTCACCCGATAGACCTGGAACTGCATCTTGCCGGTTTTCGGATAGACACTGAATCTGCCCGAAGCCTCGATCAGCATGCCGTTTTCCAGCACGGCGCCGGCTGCAACTGCCGCCGCATAGGCGTCTTTCCACATGATGCAGTCGATCACGGCGTCTGTGTCCGCGTCTTTCAGCTTGAAGTATTTTTGGGGATAGCGCGCTCCACTGAAATCGGCGACCTCGCCCACGATGTTCAGGCGCAGGCTTTCCAGCGAGCCTTTAACCAATTGCAGGGCGGCCGCAACGGACAGTGCTGCAGGCGCGTCCCCGCCCGCACCCCCTGTCCGAGCGTTCGTGCCGACGACCGCCGTGTCGCCCCCGTAGACGTCCAACTGTATGTCGGGAGAGAACAGATCAGGCACGTTCGCGCACCTGCAACACGCCGTCCACCAGCGACAGTTCGAGGCGCCCGTCCAGCAGGCGCGCCAGTTCCTCGCCGATCATCGCGCGCCGCCAGCCGGTCATCAGAGTACAGCTATCACGGGCCTCGCGCGAGGCCAGGACCAGTTCTTCCAGCAGCGCGCGCGATGCCAGCACAGTCGGTGACAGGCGGTTTTCAGACGCGCGGGTCCGTGCCAGCGCCGTCATCAGTTCGACCGATACGGTGATTTCGCGTTCGTCTTGGGCACGCCCGGGTGTTTCCGGCAATCGGTCGTCGGGCAGGTCCACCCCGCGCCGCACGGCCGCGAGCACCTGATCAGCATAATGACGCCCTTTCAGCGTGACACCGCGCAGGTCCAGCAGGGCCTCGCGGGTCGCGGGAGCCCGTCGTGCGATTTCCAGCACGGCTTCATCTGACATCAACCAACGGCGCGGCAGGTTACGCTGCTGGGCGGTTTCCTCGCGCCATTCCGCCAGTTCACGCGCAATGGCCAGCTGGCGGGGACGCAGCTGCCCGACGCGTTTCAGGCGCAGGTATTGTTCACGCGGGTCTACCACGTAATGCGCCGGGTCCGCCTTGCGCGCAAAGTCTTCATCCAGCCAGTGTTCGCGCCCCAGACGCCCCAGCTCGGCGATGATTTCCGGATACATGCGAAACAGCCAGGTCACGTCTTCTTCGGCATAGCGCAGCTGATCTGCCGACAGCGGCCTGCGCGCCCAGTCGGTAAAGCCGTCGGCCTTCCCCAGGCGCACGCCCAACACGCCGCGCACCAAGGGGCCGTAACCGATTTGTTCCGGGTAGCCCAACAGAGCCGCCGCATCCTGCGTGTCGAAAATCGGACACGGTGCCACGCCCGTTTCATGCTCCAAAATCTGCAGGTCCTGGCCGGATGCGTGAAACAGCTTTAACACCTGCGGATTTCCCAAGACGTCCCCGAACGGACGCAGGTCCAAGCCGTAACTTAACGGGTCGACCAACCACGATTCGTCCTCGATCGCGACCTGCAACAGGCACAGGTGCGGCCAGTAGGTTTTTTCGCGCATGAACTCGGTGTCCAACGCGACCACCGGTTGTCCGTCCAGTCGCGCGATCAGCTGTGACAGTTGTTTTTGTGATACCACCATTTGCATGTTCCTTATGCTAGCAGACAGCGCGGACGGATGCGGCGTACATTCGTGCATTTCCAATAAAATTCAGGGGGAGTGGGATGTCCGGAAACTTCTTTGAAACACAACGCGGGACTTTTGTTATACTGTTCAAGCCGGCTTGCGCTGCACGGCCTGAATCGCGCGGTCGCGCCGGCAGCCACAAGCGCGGCATCGCTTCTCATGAAGTGGATCTGGAGTGGACGATTAGCTCAGCGGGAGAGCATCGCCTTCACACGGCGGGGGTCACTGGTTCAAATCCAGTATCGTCCACCACTCTTCTCATTTCCCCAAACTCACCGAATGGAAAGCTGAGGATGCGCGACTGCGCATCCAAGTCATTGGTCCGGGCGGGTTACCACCCGCTCACAATGACGGGAACGGGTTTATGACTCTGCAGCAGCAGGCGCTTGTTCCAGCAGCTCTGCGTACTCGTCCGGTGACAGCGCCGCGCGCGCCTCGTCGCGATAGTCGTTCGAGCGCGCCAGGGTTTCGCGCATCAGCGCAACCATCAGGTATCTGCCCTTGTCGGTCAAAGTGATTTCATGCGCATCGTTGGTGGCAAATGCCCCCACCAGGCGCATGTATGCCATCTCGAGCGGCAGTCCCCGCTCGATGGCAACCCCGAAGCGCGCGCGGAAATCGTCCTTGTCCAGTCGCAGGCCGAACAACTTCGTCGCGAAATAGTAACGCATATCCACCGTGCGCCCGGCCGAGCCCTCGCTCATTTTGGTGATACCCATGCGCCCGGAACGGACGCGGTCGTGGTATTCGCGCAGACTAAATGTGTTGGTGTAGTTCCGTCCCTGCAGGTAGCTCATCGCGCCGGACCCGATACCTACGTATTCGGGATAGTCGACGATGTATTCGTCGATAATCATGTCTTTATCGGCAGAAAAGGTCCAAGCACTGGACGCGACGAAACTGTCCGCCAGACGCTCGCAAATCATCCGATACATGTCGTATTCGCGCGCATAGTTGATGCGGCCCACCGCTTCGCGCAGCTGGCGGCGACGCAAAGGCGAAGCCATCAGCGGATAAAAGGTCGTCTGGTTGCACCCGGTCTGTTTGACCAGCTCGATGTCGCGCGCCAGACTCTCCATGCTCTGCGACGGGAAGTTGTAGATCATATCCACATTGAATGAATGGAAGCGCCCCCGCATCGATTGCACCGCAGCCAGCGTTTCCTCGGCCGTGCCGGTGGTCTTGTAGCGGCTCATTTGCTGCAGCAAGTCGTTGTCGAACGACTGCACACCCACCGACAGGCGATCCACGCGCCCGGCCAGCGCGTCGAACAGCTCGTCACCCAGATCGGTCGGATTGGTCTCGGTCGAGACATCCCGGATGTCCGGAAACAGACGCCTGGCCAAATCGAGCGTTTCAGCCAGTTCATCCAACAGCACGGTCGGGGTCCCGCCGCCGATATAGGTCGCGCCGAAGCGATACCCCAGCTCCGCCACCATTTCCATTTCGGTCCGCAGGCTGCGGAAATACTCACGGGCGCGCGTCTCTTCGAAATAGAACCGGTTGAAACTGCAATAGGTGCACAATTGCCGGCAAAAAGGCACGTGCATGTACAACATATACAGGTGCCCGCCATCTGCTGCAACAGACGCGGCCCCGAGATCCCGCTCCCCCGTCGCGTTTGCGTTCGCGCGCGCATCCGACACCGACGTCGGCGGCGGCACGCGGTCAACATGCGCCGCGGCAGAGCCGTTCAGGTAGTTTTTGTTCAGTTGCTGAGTCGCCAGACTCAGGATTCGTTCAGACAGCACGTGTTCAGTCCTCGGTATCTGTAATCAGCGGGTCACCTATCCGCAGGTCACCCATAACTTTGACGGCGGCCCGTGTGCCCCCGTCGATGCAATTCGGCACGCCCACGCCGCGAAAACACCCGCCCGCACAGGCTAATCCCGGCGTGCGCGCGACCGCAGCCTCGATGGCCTCGACGCGGTCCAAGTGACCCATTGTATACTGCGACATCCCGCCCACCCAGCGCCACATCCGCGAAAGGACGGGCGTGATTTCGCCGGGCAACGCCAGCACCTGACGCAACTCGTCCAGGATGATTGCGGTCAAAGTCGCGTCGTCGTGTTCCATCACCTGCTGGTTTTGCGGTGTGCCCGCAAATCCGCGCAACATGACATACCCGGGGGGAGTGCGTCCCGGCCATTTCGTCGAACTGAACGTGACCGCCAAAAGGTTGCGTTTTTCGACCTCGGGCACCAGGACGCCGAATCCGTCATAGCGGTCACGGGGCAGGTCGGCTGCGCGGAACACAAAGCTTGCGGTCGCGCTGGTCAGGTTCGGGATGGCGGCATACGCAGCCGATATATCCGGTGCGATAGATGCAGTCAGCGGAGACGCCGCGAACGACTCGGTCGCGATAATCACCGCATCGGCGACAATCATCCTGTTCCGGTAAGCTGTGTTTGAGGCAAGGGGAGCCGACTCAGAAAAAACCTCATCCGAGGTTTTTTCCTGAGCGGCTCCCTTGTTGACTGCAACATGACGAGCTGACTCAGAAAAAACCTCATCCGAGGTTTTTTCGTGATCAGCTCTCTCGGGACCTAAAACCTCATCCGAGGTTTTTTCGTGATCAACCGTGTTGCAACAGATCACGTAGCGCTCCCCGTCGCGGCGGATGGCAGTGACGCTACACCCGGTATGCAGGTGCTCGCGACCGGCATAGTCCGCCATGGCATCGGTCAACTGATGCAGGCCCCCGTCAAAGGTCGCAAAGACCGTGTTGCGCGGGTCGCGCGGTTTGCCCGCCGCCGCAGCCTCGCGGGCGCGGCGCGCGGCAATCGTTCCTTTGATGATGCTGCCGTATTTCTGTTCCATATCCAGATACATCGGAAAGGTCGCAGCAAGCGACATCTGCGCCGGGTCCGATGCATGCACGCCCCCGATAAAGGGCTCCGCCAGATAATCCAAAGTCTCGCGTCCGAACCGGCGCGTGACAAACGACTCCAGCGTCTCGTCGTTGCGCCCGGCCGGCAGCGGCTTGGGCGGCACGTCGGGCTCGCGCAGCATCTCGGCTTTGCCGGCTTCGCTCAAAATGTCGGAGGTCTGCAACCAGTCCCAGCCGGTCGGCACGAACATGGAAAACTCACTCGGCAACAGGTGCGGTCTGCCGTCGCGATAGATCCACACCCGCTTAGCCGGCTCGTTACTGGGCAGCCAGTGCTCGTCCAGGCCCAAAAACGCCGACATCGCGCGTCCGGCGGGGTTATGCGCGCTGATACAGTCAGGTCCTCCGTCGAACACAAACCGGCCGTGTTCGGGGTCGTCGACCACGGCGCCTGCGACCTTGCCCCCCAAGCGCGTGTCGCGCTCCAGCAGCTCGAAGCTCAGCTGCGCCCCTGCCAGCTGCGCCCGACGCAAGCGCACAGCCGCGCCCAGACCGGTTGCTCCCCCGCCGATTATCACGATGTGCGGGACGTTCACGGCGTTCGATGCGGACGATCCGGACGGTGCGGCACTCACGCCCCCACCCCCGTCGCATTCTCGTTAAACACCATCCCGGCATCCAGCAGCACCTTACACGCCGCCTCTTCACCGGATTCCAGGCAGTTCGGCACGCCGACACCCCGATACGCCGCCCCCGCCAGCGCCAAGCCCGGCCGCGCCGCCAACAGCTGTGACAGTTCCTCCATACGATCCAAGTGCCCCACCAGATACTGGGGCATGCTGCGCGGGAACCGGAACACCCGCGACCACACCGGCCGCGCCTGCGCGGGTACGCCCAACAGGCGCACATAACTGTCGTGTACCAGCTCCACCAGCTCATCATCGGGCAACAGCGGGGTTTCCGGGTCACGTGCACCTCCGACAAAACCGCGCAACAGACAAAGACCGGGGGGAGTACGTCCCTGCCATTTACTGCTGACATAAGAAATGCCGGTGACCCGCTCATGTTCAATATGCGGTGCCAAGACCCCGTGCCACGCCCGGTCGCGCGGACCGTCCGCATCCGCGTATGCGCTCACCACAGTGGCACAGGACGAATGGGGTATCACCGACAGAATGTCTGCGGTGTCACTCGCAAAGGTACGTAGCAGCTCTGCGGCACACCAGGCGGGTGCCGCGATAATCACCGCATCGAAATGCTCGCCTGCCAGGCAATATGTCCCCTCGACGAAGTCCAGGTGTTCAATTGGCGTGTTCAGGTGGATGTGCTCGCGCCCGACTGCATCGGCCAGTGCATCGGTGAACGATCCCAGACCATCCCGAAAACTAGAGAAAAAGGTCGGGCGCGCGGCTCTTTCGTTCGGAACAAAGGGAGCCGACTCAGAAAAAACCTTTTTGAAGGTTTTTTCGTGAGCGGCTTCCTTGTTGACATCAGCATTACGAGCCGACTCAGAAAAAACCTCATGCGAGGTTTTTTCGTGCGCTCTCCTGTTACTTTCGGCATTACGAGCCGCCGCTTGTCCGCGCTTGCGTTGCGCCAAAAAGCCGCGTATCAGCGAGCCGTATTGCTGTTCCATCGCAAGCAAATCCGGGTACGTCGCCAGTGTCGACATCGTTTCCACGTCGCTGCCGTTCACACCGCCCACCAAGGGCTCCGCCAGTCGCACCAGGCACTCGTTTCCCAAGCGCCTGCGGACCAGCGACGCAATACTCTCGTCTGTCATGCCGCCCGCAGGTTGCTTGCGACGGGGCAACACCAAGTCGCCTAACATCCGGAACTTGGCAGGCCACGAATACAGGCGCGTGGTCGCCATCGGCAACACCTTGGTCGGTGCAAACATCATGATGCCGTCCGGTAACGCAACCAGCTGCCCGTCTTTGACGATATAGGTCTGCTTGTTCGTGTCATCGGTGCCGCAAATCGCATCCGCCATCCCCAACAGACCGGCGACGCGGCGAATCGACGGCTTGCGCGTCAGATACGAATCACTGCCGCCGTCTGCGACGATACCGTCGGCCGTACGCTCGGTCCAGAGCTGTCCTCCCACGCGGCCCGTGGCCTCGAACACCCGGTATGCAACGCTGCAGCCGGCGTCCGCCGCACGGCGCAGCTTGAACGCCGCGCCCAGACCGGCGACACCGGCGCCGATAATCGCCACCCTCACGGTTCCGTAACCCCCGACTCTGCGCGGCGCATGACCTCGATATAGGCCTCTATCAAATCCCGCGATGCCCCCAGCGTGCCGGCGCGCACAAAGCGTATGCCCAACTCGCGCGCGTCAGCCGCAGCCTGAACATCCAGGTCATAGAGCACTTCCATGTGATCCACCAAAAAGCCCAGCGGACAGGCGACCACGGCCCCCACCCCGTCGTCGGCACATTCCTGCAGCACATCAGTCATCGTCGGGCCCAACCACGCACCCCCGCGTGCGCCTTGGGACGTGTACGCCACCCGCCACATCTCGTCCATCCCCCCGACAGCTGCGGCAACCGAAGCCGCCAGCGTGCGCATGCAGGCGTCATAGGCGGCGGCATCCTCGTCCGGATCATCGGTCGGTAAACTGTGGGCGACAAACACCAGGCGCGTCAAAGCAGCCGGGTCTGCAGAACCGATCTGTTCCGCCTGCTGCGCCCGTCCGCACGACTCAGCCGACGCCGACGCCGTCGGCAACCCCGCACCCGCGTAAGCCTCGCGCACGCGCGCGATCACACCCGTACGATACGCCGCGGCCGTTCCCACGACCGGGACCTCAATCAGTTGCACGCGCGGAAAGGCCTGCAACGCCGCCTGCACCCGCGCGAGCGCCGTCCCGTATGCCGCCTGCGAATAAAACGGCGTCAGTGCCAAAAACATAATGCGCGAACAGCCCGACGACACCAGCTTGAATATGCTGCTTTCGACTTTCGGTGCCGTGAATAACATGCCGGGTTGTATGCATTCGACATCCAGATCCCGGTCCGCCATCAGCATCGACTCGATACCGCGCGCAATCATCGTGGCAATACCCACAAACGGCGACGATCCGCCGATGGCCTGATATTTGCGCATGGTCCTCTCGAGCAGAGCTTCCGGGGGAGTGCGTCCCAGAATCTCGGTGAGCATCGGCTGTATTTCATACAGCGACCGCGGTCCGCCGAACCCGGCGAGCAGCGCACCTGTTTTCGGGCGGACACCGTCAGGTGACAGACGCGGGTGGTTTGCGGTGGCAGAAGACATCAGGGACGTACTCCCCCGCCTGCGTATGCACCCTGTGAGCTGCCGCTGCGGATGCGGGTGCTGACGCGTTTGACGCAGTCGATAAAGGCGCGCGCGCGGTCCGGGTCGGTCGTTTTGTGGATGCCGTGGCCCAGGTTGAAAATGTGTCCGGGGCGCGTGCCGACGGCGGTCAGGATGTCGGTGACCCGGCGTTCCAGCGCGGCGTCGTCTGCGAACAGCGCCACCGGGTCGATGTTTCCCTGGATGCCGTAGGCCGCATCGATCTGTTTGACGGCATCTGCCATGTCGATCCGCCAGTCGATACCGATGATGTCACCCGGAGCGGAGGCCGCCATGACGCGGTCGAGCATACAGGCAGCTCCGTTGGCGAAGTGGATGATCGGGACGCCGCCCGGGACGGTGGCCGCCCCATGCGCGCGCACGGCGTCGAGGACGCGTTTGGTATAGGGCGCGACGCTGCGTTCGTAGTCGCGTGGGGCGACAAAACCCACCCAGCTGTCGAAAAGCTGCACCACCTGGGCTCCGGCGTCGATTTGGCTGCACAGATAGGCGGTGACGGTGTCGGCGAACTTCGTCATGAGGTCTGCCCAGGCGTCCGGTTGGTTCCACATGAAGGCCTTGCAGTGTTCGTAGTCGCGGGTGCCGCGGCCCTCGATCGCGTAACTGGCAAGCGTGAAGGGGGCGCCGGCAAAGCCGATCAGCGGGACCTTGTCGCGCAGTTCGTGGCGGAGTATTTTCAGGGCGTCGGTGACAAAGGTCGTGTCGCGCGCGGGGTCGCTGAGGGTGAGCGCGGCGACGTCGGCGGCGCTGCGCACGGGGTTGTTGATGACCGGCCCCACGCCGCTTTGGAACTGCAGGTCCAGGCCCATCCCCGGGAAAACCACCAGGATGTCGCTGAACAGGATGGCGGCGTCGACACCGACCAGGTCGACCGGCTGCAGCGTGACCTCGACGGCGAGTTCAGGCGTGTAGCACATTTCCAGAAACGAGTGCCGGGCGCGAATCGCGCGGTATTCCGCCAAGTAGCGTCCGGCCTGCCGCATCATCCAGACGGGTGTGCGCTCGGTCGGTTCCAGTCGTGCTGCGCGCAGCAGCAGGTCATTGTAAGCCATGGTGGCGTGCCTCTCCCTTTAGCGGTGACGATAACGAAGTGTCCCGTTGCCCACAGTGTGTCAGTGCAACCCATTATAGCCGAGCGCGACGGATGCGCGGAGGCGCGTCGGATATTGAGGATGCGCGGTCGCGCATCCGAGTCAATGATCCGGGACGGGCACAGGCCCGTCCCGGTGGATTGCCACGCGCACTGGCGTGCGCTCGCAATGACGATGTGGGGGTGCTACCCGTCCCGGCGGATTGTCGCGCGCGCCTACGGCGGGCTCGCAGTGGCAATGTGGGGAGGGTGTGGCGATTGCGGCATTGTTTATTGCCGAATCGGAAAGTCCCAGCACAGTCCGCATCATTTCCGTTTGGGCAACATATCGGTGCCGGAAAACAGCTTGCTGTGGGACGTACTCCCCCCATAAAGTGAGACTTAAGCGTGACTGTTAAGAACGTGCGGCCGGTTGCGCGACGGACGGAAGTTTCACTGAGAAAAAGGAGGAGGATATGGCTAAGGTCTACAAAGACTTGCGGGAGTTTCTGGCAACTCTGGACCAAGAGGGGCAGCTGCTGCGCATTACCGACGAGGTCATGCCCGAGCCGAGCATCGGGGCTGCGGGACGTGCCGCGACGCGGATGTCGAACGGTCCGGCGGTGTATTTCGAGAAAATCGCCGGCTACAAAAACCCGCTGGTCACAAACGCACACGGCTCGTGGCAAAACCACGCGCTGATGATGGGTATGGACAAGGATACGCCGGTTAAGGAGCAGTTTTTCGAGCTGAACCGTCGCTGGGACAAGTATCCCTGTGACCCGGTTATCGTCGACCGTGCGCAGGCGTCGTGTAAGGAAAATGTGATCGAGTCGGATATCAATCTGTTCGACGTGCTGCCGCTGTATCGCATCAATGACCAGGACGGCGGATTTTTCCTGTCGAAGGCAAGCGTCATCACCTATGACCGCGATGAACCGGACAACCTGGGCAAGGTCAACGTCGGTACCTATCGTATTCAGGTCAAAGACGTCGACACTATCGGGATTCAGGCGCTGCCGTTTCACGACATCGCGATCCAGTTGGCGAAGTACGAGCGGCGCAACGAGCCGATGCCGATTGCGGTCACGCTGGGTAACGTGCCGCTGATCACGTTTATGGCGTCGACTCCGATCGCCTATGACCAAAGCGAGTACAGCTTTGCCGGCGCACTGCAGGACGGCGTTCCGGTCGAGATTACGCCCGCCGACACCGACCCGCATCTGTTGGTGCCCGCCACCAGCGAGGTCGTGCTGGAAGGCTACATCAAGCCGCGCGTGCGCACCTGCGAGGGGCCGTTCGGCGAGTTCCCGGGCAGCTATTCGGGCGCGCGCAACCAGTGCGAAATCAAGATCACGCACATCACGCATCGCACGAACCCGATTTTCGAGAATCTGTACCTGGGTATGCCCTGGACCGAGATCGATTACCTGATGGCGCTGAACACCAGCGTACCGATGTTCAAGCAGCTGCATAACGAGGGCTTCCCCGAGGTCACGGCAGTAAACGCCATGTACACGCACGGTATCGGCACGATTATCGCCGTCAAGCCGCGTTTCGGTGGCTTTGCCAAGGCCGCGGCGATGCGGTTCCTGTCGACCCCGCACGGTATGGCATACGGCAAGCTGGTCATTTTGGTTGACGATTTCGTCGACCCCTTCAACCTGGAGCAGGTCATGTGGGCGTTGACCACACGCGTGCTGCCCAGCAAGGACGTGAACCTGATTCACAACGCGGCCGGTATGCCGCTGGATCCGTCCAGCTATCCGGCAGGTATGACCACGAAGCTGATTATCGACGCCACCACGCCGGTTGCTCCCGAGCCGAACCCGCGCCCGGTTGCACTGGTCGCTGACCCCGAGGGCACCGAGGAATGGGCGAAGACCCTGGCAGAGATTTCGGCGGCACTGGGCAAGTAGCTGTGCAGCCTACCCGGCTAATGGGCAGCGTGCATTGTGCATTGTGCTGCGTTCGGTACGCGACGTGAACCGTGCGTCGACCGAGTGCCGTTACCGTACAGTGTGCTTGCCCCCGACAAGAAACACGTAAAGGAGGACCATATGAATTGCCCACGTTGTGACAGCCCGAAAACACGCGTGATGACGAAGTCGCCGGTCGGAGATGTCTGGGAGGTCTACGTCTGTGACGTCTGTGCCTACAGCTGGCGTTCGACCGAGGACCCGAAGGTGTGGCCGACGTTCAAGCTGAAGCCGGAACAGATTCCGAACTTGGACGTGATTCCGGCGATTGCGCCGCTGGATCCGGACGTGAGCGTGTAATCACACGCACGCACCCGACGAAACGCAAGAACTGTGGAAGGCGCCCCTGACCGGGGCGCCTTTTGCATGCCCCTTTGCCAAGTCTCGGCTATCGGTGAAGTCAGGTTACTGTGCAGATTTCAGCAGTGTCGGAAGGTCAGCGAGGAAGTACTCGAATGCAACTCCGAAACGGGGGTCGGTCCGGTTATCAAAACTGCGGCGCAGCGCACGTACGGTGAAATCGACCGCGACACGCGATGCTGCGGCCAACGACAAACCCGTGACCAACCCTGCCACCAGCACGCTGCTGAATACGTCTCCGGTGCCGTGATACATGCCGCCGATACGTTCAGAACCATACCAGGAAGCCGCGTCCGTGGCGGCATCATAGGTACTCGCCCCCAGCTGACCGGACGCCTGTGACACGCCGGTCAGGACCACGCGGGCAACAGCCAGCTGTTCCGACAGGTCGTGCAGCAGATTATCGACGTCGATCGCCGCCAAGTCTTCGGTCCAGGGACGGTTCAGCATCAGTGCCGCCTCGGTCAGGTTCGGGACTATGACATCGGCACGCCGGCAGAGGTTCGCCATCCCGGATGGAAAGTCATGCGGGAAGCCGGCATAGAGCTTGCCCTTGTCCCCCATGACCGGATCGACCACAATCAGGGTGTCGGGTCCGGCCAGTTCTTCCAGAACGGCTTCAATCAGCGCAATTTGCTCGAAGCTGCCCAGGTATCCCGTATATATTGCATCGAAGTGCAGATCGAGCGATTTCCAGTGATCGGCAATCGGCAGGATGTCAGCCGACAGGTCGCGAAAGGTGTAACCCGTGAAACCGCCCGTGTGTGTCGAGAGCACGGCCGTCGGCAGCACCGTGCATTCGATACCGGCGGCAGACAGCACCGGCAACGCCACCGTGAGCGAGCAGCGCCCAAAGCCCGATATATCATGAATGGCCAATACGCGCTGTTGTCCGGACATTATGACTTCGCAACCTTGATTTTGATGTTTTTCGGCGGAACCTCGAACCAGGTGTTACCCGGATCCAGTTTGATTTCGTTGCCGTTTTCGTCTTTGAACACCGGCGGGGCATCGCGTGTTGCCTCCCAGGTGCCGTTGATGCGTTTCCCGTGCACGAATACGGAGCATTTCCCGCTGCCACCCAGCGTGATGTCATAGGTGCCGTTGCCCGCCGGATCCTTTTTGTTCTGCAGGGTGTATTTCGCCCACATCACGACGACGTTAACCGCGTGTACCTGTTTGTTGTCGATACCGTCCTTGTGCTTTTTGCCATTGGTGTAGCGTTTCCAGTAGCCCTTTTCCGCGTCCCATTTCCAGGACATCTTAAAGTACGTAGAAAAGGGTATCGTGACCTTTGTCGCGGTGGTCTCGGTGCTGGCCTGTGCCAAGTCTTGTTCCTGATTGGCGACATAGGTATCGGTGGCAGATTCGACACCGTTATTCACGACCGTCCGGTCCGCATACGCAAGGCCCTTGTAGTCGGTGGTCTTTGCGGTTTTGTACCCCTTCTTTTCCGCGACTTTGTATATGCTGCTGAGCGTCAGATACAGGTTGTGCGGTGCCGAACGGAAACTCACCCGGTGATAGGTGGGCGTTCCCAGCTTGCCGTGATACAGACGGGCAATTTTGTACTTCTTCAGGCGTTTGGACACCTGACTGTTCGAACCACTGTAGAAAAACAGGGGCTGGCCGTACTGGGGGACGATCCAGCAGTCCGACAGACGCGCGCTGCGGACGGGACCCACCTCTTTGGGAATATTCGACTGGAATATGCAGTTGAAACGCGTGATTCCGCCCTCGGCGATGGTTTCATAGACGATGTCTGCGCGGTTCAGACCTTTTTGCGGGCGTGCCAAGGCGCTGTTCTCGATCTTAATCGACAGCGGACGTTGGCGCGTTTCCTCGACCGTATCTGCCGGCAGTCCCGTAAACGGCCACACTAGGGGGGCTGCAACCGGCGTCGTCTCTGCCGTTGTGGTGGTCTCTGTGGCAGGTTGGTTCACAACGACCGGCGCCTTTTTCTTGCAACCGGACAGGCTCACCACGGCCATCGCCACTACCAACAGCAACACCAACGCCAACGCAGCGCCGGAACGCGACCTGCGCAGAGAGCTCTTTGGGCTGAGCGTTTCAAACTCGTTTGTCATTACGTACTCCTTACCGTTCTTCCTCGATCGACCCGTGCCTGTGTCACGCATTCCGTATGCGTTCACGCGCGGATTTCTTTCTGCCCCCGCTTTGCAGTCCAGCATATCAGAATGATGCCGCCCACAACCATCGGCAGCGATAAGACCATCCCCATAGTCAACCAACCCGTGCCTCCCGCGGCACCTAAAAACCCGATGTGGGCATCCGGCTCGCGCACAAACTCGACTGCAATCCGAAAGACCCCGTAAAACAGCGTCAACCACCCGAACAGCTGCCCCTGAGGACGCGGCGGGGTGCGATGCGCCAGAATCAGCATTAGTACCAACAGCACCGCGCCTTCCAGCAATGCCTCGTACAGCTGCGATGGATGACGCGTGACATTGACACCGGCAACCAAGGGCGCATCCGGAAACACGATCGCCCAGGGCAGCGTGCTGGGACGTCCCCACAGCTCACCGTTGATGAAGTTCGCGATGCGCACCAGGCCGAAACCCACCGGAGCCCCGATACTGCCCAGGTCGGCCAGCCGCAGCACCGGGAACTTGACGATACGCGCAGCAATCCAGCCGCCCAGAAAAATACCGATGAATCCTCCGTGAAAACTCATGCCGGAAATCCCGCCGTGCCAAAAGTCGACAATCGCAACCGGATGCGTCAGGAAATACACGGGATCATAGAACAGGCAATAGCCCAGCCTGCCGCCCAGAAACGTCCCGAGAATCGCACCCAGCAAAATGGTCGTCGCATCGTCAACCGACATATCCAGCTGCCAGCGTCGGACATAGTGTCGCATCAGCAGAAACGCCGCCAAAAACGCAATCAGATAACCCACACCGTACCAATGCACGGCAACCGGTCCGATACGCAGCGCAATGGGATCGATATGTTGAAAGTTCTCGAGAAATTCTCTCATAGTCAACTGTTCCGGCGCCTCAGGGGGCGATGTGGCGAGGCGTTAGAACTGGACCTTTGGCGCTTGCGATTCCGTCTCATCCACCTCAAACGACTTACGCGCCGTAAAGTGGAACATCCCGGCTATGATGACCGTCGGAATCCGCTGGATGGTGATGTTATAGGTCATCACCGTGTCGTTGTAGAACTGGCGTGTGAAACTGATTTTGTCCTCGGTTTGCGTCAGCTCGGACTGCAGCTGCAGAAAGTTTTGGTTTGCCTTGAGCTCGGGATAGGCCTCTGCCACCGCAAACAGCTGACGCAGGGCTCCTGTCAGCACGTTTTCTGCCTGTGCAGATGCCTCAACACCGGCGCCGGCGGCACTGACCGCACCGTTACGTGCGGCGATCACGCCCTCCAGCGCGGATTTCTCGTGTGCGGCATAGCCTTTGACCGTCTCGACCAGATTGGGAATCAAATCCCAGCGACGTTTCAGCTGAACCGCAATTTGCGCCCAAGCATTGTCAACACGCCCGCGCAGACCCACCAGTCGGTTGTAGGTTCCGATAACCCATGCAACTATCAGCAAGATGACTGCGATTACTATGACGGCAATCACGCCGCCCGTCCCCAATGCAAACATTCCGGTACTCCCCTTTCGTCAGTCGCAACGTCAGTTGCAACACCGACCACCGGACCCGCTGTCAGCCGGCCGAGATCCCGACGACTACCCGTCAGCGTCCGTGTCGTCGCCCGTATTCAGACGTGCCAGAAAATCATCGACCGAATCCAGCCGGTCGAGCTCACTGGCGAAATAGTCCAGATGGCTTTCCTCGTGACTTTCCAGTTCACGCGGTTCTATGATGGTGGGCTCGTCATCATCGTCATGCAAATCAAAACTGAGCGAGATGTTTCGAACCTCTCCGCTGATTGTGTTGATGAGCGATGAGAAAACCAGCTTGCCGTCCTCGATCGGCAGATCGAATTCGCGCGAAAGCACGTCGACCAGAGCACGTGGAATGATCGGCATCGGGGTCGTGATGTGAACCACGCTCCCGCATTTGGGACAACGTATGGTCAGCTCGGCGTGTCCCATTTGGTGGATGACCATATCCTCGACACAGTCAACCGTGGCCTTCATGGGACCGTCAACCGGGCACTCGAAACTTAATTCACCGAAATCCATAATGACTACATTCTATCCCAACGTGCGCACCCGGCGGTGCATCTCTGCGTCGGTCTGCGGAACCATCCAAAACCACGTAGGCATACCACGCCGGGTTTTGAAGAACCATTGACCTCCTTGACCTGCACTCGCCAGCTGCGAACTTATTTTTAAATTGCGACTAAACACTTCCCAGGTCGTTTCCTGCTTGTGCCGCTTTGCGCGCCATTTTCGTTAACAACTCGATATTTGTTTCAGTTTGTTTGAAGCCGGTCAGCAGCTGCTGCATCGCGCGCTCGGGGTCGACATTATGCAGAATACGGCGCACGCCCCACACGAACGGTGCCTCGTCACGCGCCAGCAGCAGTTCTTCTTTGCGCGTACCGGATGCCACGATGTCGATGGCGGGGAATATACGGCGATCCGCCAGGTTGCGGTCCAGGCGCAATTCCATATTGCCGGTCCCCTTGAACTCCTCGAAAATCACCTCGTCCATCTTGGATCCGGTGTCCACCAGCGCGGTCGCCAAAATGGTCAGCGATCCGCCGTTTTCGATATTGCGCGCCGCACCAAAGAACTTTTTGGGCGGATAGAGTGCCGCCGAGTCGACACCGCCGGACAAGATGCGTCCCGATGCCGGTGCCGCCAGGTTATAGGCGCGAGCCAGACGCGTGATGGAGTCCAATAGAATCACCACGTCACGACCTGCCTCGACCAGGCGCTTGGCACGCTCCAGGACCAATTCGGTTACCGCTATGTGGTTTTCAGACGGCATATCAAAAGTCGAGCTGACCACCTCACCGTGGATGCTCCGCTGCATGTCGGTGACTTCCTCGGGGCGCTCGTCGACCAACAGGCACATCAAGTGCACCTCGGGGTCGTTGGCGTGAATGCTGGCTGCGATGTCTTTGAGGATTTCAGTTTTACCGGCCTTGGGAGGGCTGACAATCATGCCGCGCTGCCCTTTGCCGATGGGTGCGACCAAGTCTATGGTGCGTGCGGTGAAATACTGTCGTCCGCGTTCCATAGTCAATCGCTCGTCAGGATACACCGGGGTCAGACCGCTGAACTTCGGGCGATCGTAGCTTTCCTCGGGGGTCATACCGTTGATGCTGTCAAGCTCGCGCAGCGCGCCGAACTTTTCGTTCTCGCGCGGGGGGCGGGCCTGTTTTCCCACCAAGTGATCCCCTCGGCGCAAACGGTTGCGGCGAATCATGCTGGCGGATACATAAACGTCGGTGGGTCCCGCCAAATAACCGGTGGTGCGCAGGAAACCGTAGCCCTCGGGCAAAGTATCCAAAATGCCGTCAACCGGAGTCAGCTCATTCTTTTTCTTCGCCTCTTCGGCGGCGCGCGCATCAGCCTGCGCCTTGCCGGATTGCTGTTGTTGTTGCTGCTGTGCGGCACGCGCGGCTTCGGACGCCGCGCGTTCTGCGGCCTCTGCCGCCTCGCGCGCCTTGTCCGCTTCAGCCTGATAGGCGGCGTGCACCTTTGCCACTAATTCGTCCTTCTTAATGGGCGATTTGCGCAGTTTCAGTCCCAAGCCCTCGGCGACCGCACGCAACTGCAGAACCTTCAGACCGGACAGTTCATCGGTGGTCGGCACCCTCGGAATCTGAACCGTGGTGACAGCCGGAACGTTCGCAGTCTGTCCCGCGCCCTGGTCCTGTGCCGGAGTCTGAGCCTGACGATCCGTCGAACGGTTCTCTGTGGCGCGTCCGGAGGGCTCTTTGGGCTCATTGCGGTATTCGCGCGAAGACTGTGCCGGACGGCGTCCGCGTTTACGATTTCTGTTGTCGCTGTTCATGCGTTCACCACTTTCTGCCAGTCGGCGGCGAAGGATTCCAGACCCCTGTCAGTCAGAGGATGGCTGACGAGTTTTTTCAGGACGCCGAAGGGGACGGTCGCAATGTCTGCGCCGATCAATGCCGCCTGGGTCACGTGGTTAGCGGAACGAATGGAGGCGGCGATGACCTCGACCGGATGCCCGAAGTCGTAGTTTTCCAGTGCGGAGACCACGTCGTCGAGCTGGCTGATGCCGTCCTCGCTGATGTCATCAAATCGTCCGACGAAAGGTGAGATGTAGCGCGCGCCTGCGCGGGCTGCCAGCAGCGCCTGGGGGACGCTGAAACAGAGCGTCAGGTTGGTGTCGATTCCCTCGGCCGCAAGCACCTTGGTCGCCGCCAGGCCTTCGATGGTGGTCGGGACCTTGACCGTGACGTTCGCTGCCAATGCCGCAAGCTCGCGACCCTGTGCAATGATGTCGGCACGTTCGGCGCCGGTCGCCTCTGCACTGACCGGTCCGTCGACCAATGCGCAGATGCGCCGGATATGATCGTTGAAATCGGCGAGTTTGCCGCCGATACGGGCATAGAGTGTCGGGTTCGTGGTTACCCCCGCGACGACGCCCCAGCTGCAGGCCTCTTCAATTTCAGCGAGGTCGGCTGTGTCGAGAAAAAACTTCATGTACCTGTTCCTTTCGTGGATCTGTTTTTCGTGCGATTTCCATTTTGATTCCTCTGGTGCGTATTGCCGTGTATTGCCTTGTATTGCCTTGTATTTCAATTGCAGTTCAGGTAATCCGATTATCCGTGCCCGAGTCGGGCAGAAATGAACACTATGTATGGTTACATAAATGTTCGGTGCGCGTCAAGCGAACAGACGAAATTTCTCATCGACGTTTCCGATCAGTCGCAATATACTGTCATGGCGGCCCATCAAACCAGATCGAATACGCCGGTATACAGCTGATAATACCGTCCCCTCTTTTCCATCAATTCGTTGTGGTTGCCGCGTTCGATGATGCGTCCGTGGTCCATCACCATAATCACGTCACTGTTCACGATGGTTGACAGACGGTGCGCAATCACAAAGACCGTACGCCCCTTCATCAGCGCATCCATACCGGACTGTACCAGGGCTTCGGTGCGGGTGTCGATACTGCTGGTGGCCTCGTCCAGCACCATAACCGGCGGATCGCTGAGAGCGGCACGTGCGATGGCCAGCAATTGTCGTTGTCCCTGGGATAGGTCCTCGCTGTTACCGGACAGCTGCGTGTCATAACCGTGTGGCAACGAGCTGATGAAGCGATCGGCATTGGCGAGCTTTGCCGCCGCTACGATTTCCTCGTCAGTCGCATCCAGTCTGCCATATCGGATGTTGTCATACACCGTACCCGTAAACAATGCCGTATCCTGCAAAACGATACCCAGCGAGTGGCGCAGGTCGGTCTTGTTGATACGCGAGATATCCAGACCGTCATAGGTAATCGAACCCGAATCGATGTCATAGAAGCGGTTGATCAGATTGGTTATGGTGGTCTTGCCCGCACCGGTGGCGCCTATCAGCGCGACTTTTTGCCCGGGCTCGGCGTACATGGTGATGTCATGCAGAATCTGTTTGCCGGGTACATAGCTGAAGTTCACGCTGTCCAAACGAATCGCACCGTCCAGCGGAATCAACGTGTCCCCGTCCTGCCAAGCCCAGTGTCCGGTGCGTTGGGTGCAGACATCCCATCCGCCCGCCTGGTTTTGGGTGACGTTGACCAGGTGCACCGTACCGGAGTCCTGTTCGGATTGTTCGTCCATGTGCTGGAATATGCGTCCGGCACCGGCGAGCGCCATGATGACGAAATTCGTCTGCATGGCTGCCTGCCCGAAGTTGTTCGAGAGCCCGCGGCCGGCCTGGATGAAGGTGCCGATGGTGCCCAGCGTCACCCCCCCGAATCCTGACAGCATCAATACGGCACCCACCAGAACAATCAGGATGTATTGCAAATAGCCGATGTTTCCGATGATCGGCATCAGGATGTTTGCGTTGTTGTTCGCCTGATAGGCGGCGTCGAACAGTTCGTCGTTCACGACGTCAAAGTCCGCCATCGCAGCGTCTTCGTGCGAAAAGACTTTGACGACCTTTTGGCCGCTCATGGTTTCTTCGACATAACCGTTCAGCAGACCTAAGGATTCCTGCTGTTTGCGGAAGAAACGCCCGCTGCGCCCGGTCAGGAAACGCGCGACCAGATAGTCTATGACGATGATGGCTGTCACCAGCAGCGCCAACCAGACATTTACGATGTACATCATCACGGCAACCGTCAGCATGAAAAAGCCGCTGACCACCAGCTGCGGAATCGCCTGACTGATCATCTGGCGCAAGGTATCGGTGTCGTTGGTGTAATAGCTCATGACATCCCCGAAGGAATGGCGATCGAAATAGCCGATGGGAAGCGTCTGCATATGGCTGAACATCTCATCGCGAATGGCCCGCTGGAATTCCTGGCCCAAAATCGCCATGGTGCGTGAATAGCCCAGATTCGCAAGGAATCCCAGACTGAGAATAATGACCATACCGCCAACCGCACGATACAGGTTCGAGAAATCGGGGTTTGACTGGCTGAGCATCGGTGTGATGTAGCGGTCGATGACCGTTTTGGTGAAGGTCATGTTATAGGCAACCACGGCACTGGAGAATATCGAGCAGCCTATTGAAAAGAAAAACCTGCCCTTGCGCGGCGCGATGATCATTTTCAGCAGGCGTTTGAATATAGGCCACAGAGGCATCTTTGCACGGTTTGCCGCGGCCGTGTTGCCCGCGCTGCGGGTTGCTGTGGCGCGGGGCTGCGCTGCGGCGTCGGCTGTTTGCTTATTCATGGACCACCACGTCCATCCGGCTTTGCGTGTCATGGATTTCCTTGTAGAAGGTATTCGTCGCATACAGGTGCTCGTGCGTGCCGAAGCCCTCGATGACACCACCGTGCATCACGATGATGGCATCGGCATCGGCAACCGAGCTGATGCGCTGGGCGATAATCAGCTTGGTCACGTGCGGCAGCGTATCCGCGAAAGCACGCCGCAACAAGGCCTCGGTTCCGGTATCAACCGCACTGGTGCTGTCATCCAGAATCAGAATCGCGGGCTGTTTCAGCAGCGCACGTGCGATACAGATGCGCTGTTTCTGTCCACCGGATACGTTCGAGCCGCCCTGCTCGATATGCGTGTTGTATCCATCGGGCAGCTCGCTGATAAAGTCATGGGCCTGTGCCAGTTTGCAGGCATGGATACATTCCTCCAAGGTCGCGCCCTCGTTTCCCCAGCGCAGGTTTTCCAGTATGGTGCCCGAAAACAGCACGTTTTTTTGCAGGACGATGGCGACCTTGTCCCGCAGTGTCTTAAGGTCATATTCGCGCACATCGTGTCCGCCCACACAGACCTGCCCATGGTCGACCTCGTACAGACGCGGAATCAGTTGGACCAGCGTGGATTTACCCGCACCGGTGTCACCCACCACGCCGATGGTCTGCCCGGATTCGATGGACAGATTGATGTCATGCAGCACCGTGGTCTCGCAATCGACCGCATAGCTGAAGCTGACATCGCGGAACTGAATGGAGCCGTCCGGAACATCGGTCAAGGCATCCTTTGGGCTGGTGATGTCGCTTTCCTCGGTCAGCACCTCGGTCACGCGTTTCGCGGAAGCGTTTGCGATAACCACCATCAGCAAGGTCATCGAAAGCAGCATGACGGCAAACAAAATCAGCATGATGTAGGTCACCATACTGGTGAGCTCTCCGGTTGTCAGGTTTCCCCGCACAATCATATGCGCGGAAAGCGTCAACACCGTGAGCAGTGACACAAAAATCATCGACTGCATCAAGGGACCCTGTAATGAAAATATTTTCTCTGCCTTTACAAAGTTCTCGTAGATGTGCTGAGAGCCGGCAAAGAACTTTTTCTTTTCCGCCTCTTCACGCACATAGGATTTGACCACACGAATACCACGAACGTTTTCCTGCACAATCAGGTTCAGGTTGTCGTAATAGTTGAACACATAGTGAAATATCGGGTGTGCCCGCAGCATCAAGAATGCCATGCTGCAGCCCAACACCACCACAATGACGGGATATAACAGTGCCAGTTCGTGGTTAATGCGAAACGCCATGATAAAGGACAAAATCAGCATCGAGGGCGTGCGTACCAGCATGCGGACTATCAGCTGGTAGGCATTCTGAATGTTCGTGATATCGGTCGTCAGCCGGGTAATCAGACCGGACGAAGAAAACTTGTCGATATTGGAAAAGGAAAAGCCCTGAATGCGCTGAAAGACCGCCCGGCGCAGGTTGCGCGCAAAGCCGGCGGAGGCATGTGCCGCCAATCTGCCGGACTGCCAACCGAAAAACAGCGACACCAAGGCGAAGACGATCAGCATCGCCGATTGAGACCACAGCATCCGCATGTCGTGCTGAGGTATGGCGGTATCGATGATGCGCGCCACGAATGTGGGTATCATCACCTCGAGCAAAACTTCAAAGAACACGCTCAGCGGAGCGAGTATCGACGAACGCTTATACTCCCCTAGGTATTTCAGTAACGTTCTAATCATGCACTGCACATTCCCTGCAGTCCATCATACACAACTCCCGCCGATTCGTGCCACCATTTTCATCCCTATGTAAGACTGCGATCAACGCGCAAGGTCGGGGAGGTTCAACGGATCGGGGCGGTCGAGCGTAGTTTTCCTACGTGACCGCCCCGGCTCCGATGAACGACGCTGAGATTGCGCGTTCAGCGCAGTCTTAGACGAAGTCAAAGACGCCGGTGTAAAGCTCGTAATAGCGTCCCTTCTTTTCCATCAACTCTGCGTGGCGTCCGGACTCGATGATGCGACCCTGCTCCATGACCATGATGACGTCGCTGTTGACAATGGTCGACAGGCGGTGCGCAATCACAAACACCGTACGTCCTTCCATCAGTGCATCCATGCCGGCCTGAACCATCGACTCGGTACGGGTGTCAATGCTGCTGGTGGCCTCGTCCAGCACCATGACCGGCGGGTCGCTGATGGCGGCACGTGCCAGGGTCAACAACTGACGCTGGCCGGCGCTGAGGTCTTCGCTGTTGCCCGCCAGCACCGTGTTGTAGCCTTGGGGCAGAGTACGGATGAAGTCGTCGGCGTTCACCAGCTCGGCTGCGGCGACGATTTCCTCGTCGCTTGCATCCAGGCGTCCGTAACGGATATTGTCATAGACCGTGCCGGTGAACAAAGCAGCCTCTTGCAGGACGACGCCCAGCGAATGGCGCAGGTCGGGTTTCTTGATCCGTGCGATATCGATGCCGTCATAGGTGATGGAACCGGAGTCGATATCATAGAAGCGGTTAATCAGGTTGGTGATGGTGGTCTTACCTGCCCCGGTGGCCCCAATCAGCGCGACCTTTTCACCCGGACGGGCGCTCATCGTGATGTCGTGCAGAATCTGGCGATCGGGCACGTAGCTAAAGTCAACATGTTTCAGCTCGATGTCGCCGGTCAACGGCAACAGCTTGTTGCCGTCCTTCCATGCCCAATGCCCCGTGCGCTCGGCGGTCTCGACAGGCGTGCCGTCGGCTGCATAGCTGACATTGACCAACGAGATGTCGCCGCCGTCTTGCTCTTCCAACTCGTCCAGATGGGTAAAGATGCGCTCGGCACCGGCGCAGGCCTGCACGACGAAGTTCAACTGCATCGACATCTGCGACCAGTTGTTGGTGGTCTGACGCCCGAACTGCAAGAACGACCCGATGATACCGATGGTGACCCCACCGAATCCACTGACCATCAAAATACCGCCGATCAGCGCGGTCAGCACGTACAGCTCGTGTCCCAGGTTACCGATAATCGGCTGCAGGATGTTGGCGTTACGGTTGGCGGAAAAGGCTGCCTGACGCAGGTCCTCGTTCAGCTTGCTGAACTCGTCCATGGATGCGGCCTCGTGCGAAAAGACCTTGACGACCTTTTGTCCGCTGACCGTTTCCTCGATAAACCCGTTCAGTTTACCCATGACGCCCTGTTGCACCTTAAAGAAGGTCGAGCTGTAGTTGGTGACCACGCGCAACAGGATAAAGCAGAGCGCGAGCACGATGGCGACCAGTATCGTCAACCACACATTGGTGATCAGCATAATCACCGTGCAGCAGACGATGAAGGCCACGTTCGTAATGATCTGCGGGATGGCCGTGCCGATCATCTGGCGCAGCGTGTCGATGTCGTTGGTATAGTAGCTCATGACATCCCCGAACGACCTGCTGTCGAAATAACCGATGGGCAGCGTCTGCATGTGGTTGAACATCTTGTCACGCAGGTCGCGCTGGACCTCTTGTGCGATGACCGCCATGGTGACCGCGTAGCTGACGTTTGCGGCAAAGCCGATGATCACGACGATGACCTGGCGAATGACCTCGCGGTTCAGGGTCGTGAAATCCGGGGACTGCATTTTCAGCAAGGGCACGATGAAGCTGTCAATCACCGTTTGGGTGAAGCGAATGTTGTAGGCGATAACGGCAGCCGAAATCAGGACGCATATCACGGCGAAGGTAAAGCGGGCCTTGCGCGGCTTGACGACGTATCCCATCAGGCGCGACAGAATCTTTGCCATGTGCGAAAAGGACATTCCTTTCATGCCTGCGGAGGGCTTGAACTTTCCTTTGGTCGAGGCCATTATGCGACACCTCCTTCCAGGGCGATACCCGAGGGCGCTGTGGGACGGAGGCACGCGTCGGGACGTACTCCCCCGCCCGGTTTTTCCCCTGAAGCGCCGGCCGCGGCGTCGCGTTCGTCTTTTTCCGCCGGGTTTTGCGTGTCGTAGACCTGGCGATAAATGTCGTTTGCGGCGTACAGCTGCTCGTGGGTGCCGAAACCGTTGATTTGGCCTTTGTGCATGACGATGATGGCGTCACTGTCTTTGACGCTGTTCACGCGCTGGGCGATGATGAATTTCGTGACGTCGGGCAGATATTCGGCGAATGCCTGACGCAGGCGCGCCTCGGTGGCCATGTCGACCGCACTGGTGCTGTCGTCCAGAATCAGGATCTTGGGGTCTTTCAGCAATGCGCGGGCGATACACAGGCGCTGACGCTGGCCGCCGCTGAAGTTCGCGCCGCCCTGTGCCACGCGGCTGTTGTAGCCGTCGGGCAGGCAGCTGATGAACTCGTCGGCCTGTGCCAGCCGGCAGGCACGGATGCAGTCGTCCCGGGTCGCGTCGGGGTTACCCCAGCGCAGGTTGTCCATGATGGTGCCCGAAAACAGCACGTTTTTCTGCAGGACGATGGCGACCTTGTCACGCAGCGCCTGCAGGTCGTATTCGCGCACGTCGCGACCACCGACGCGGACCTCGCCCACGTTGGCGTCGTACAGACGCGGAATCAGCTGGACCAGCGTGGATTTGCTGGAACCGGTATCCCCCACCACGCCGATGGTCTGCCCCGATTCGATGTGCAGGTCGACGTTTGCGAGCGACGGGGTTTCGGACTGTTCGTTGTAATGGAAGGTCACGTTGTGGAATTCGACCGAGCCGTCGGTGACGTCGATGGCTGCCTGTGCCGGATTCGTGATGGTGCTTTCCTCGGCCAGGACGTCGGCGATACGCCTGCCGCTGGCGCCCCCGTTCACGACCTGCAACAGCGACATCGAGGTCATCAGAATGGCGTTCAGAATCAGCATGTTGTACATAATCAGGCTGGTCAGCTCGCCGGTGGTCATGGTGCCGTCAACAACAATCAGGCGCGCGGAAAAATAGGCGATCGAAATCAGCGTGCCGTAAAACATCAGCTGCAGGAAGGGGTTGGTCAGGCTGAACAGTTTTTCAGCCTTGACATAACTGGTGTAGATTCCGGCGCTGGTGTCGTCGAATTTTTTCGTTTCCTGGCGTTCGCGCACGAACGATTTGACGACGCGGATGCCGCGGATATTTTCCTGCACGATGCGATTCAGCTTGTCATACATTTTCAGCGCGCGACGGAAAATCGGGCGCGTGCCCACCATCAGCGCGGCAAATCCTGCGCTCAGCAGGATGATCGAAATGATATTGATGATCGACATTTGCGGATTGATGCGATAGGCCTGCACAAAACACAGGATGATCATGAACGGCGAGCGCACGATTTGGCGTATCAGCAGCAACCACGCCGTCTGCACGTTCGTGATGTCGGTCGTCAGGCGCGTAATCAGGCCGGACGAGGAAAACCGGTCGATGTTCGTAAACGAAAAGGTCTGCACCTTTTCAAACACGGCGCGGCGCAAGTTGGCGGCAAAGCCGGTGCCGGCGTGCGCGGCGAATTGCCCGCTCAGCAAGCCGCAGCCCATCGACGCCAACGCACAGGCGACCAAAATAACCGCCGGAACCACAATCTGTCCGATGTGTCCCGACGGAATACCCTTGTCGATGATTTGCGCCATAAAATAGGGAATCTGGACCTCGATAATGACCTCGCACATAATCGAGATCGCCGAGAGAAACGAACTGGTTCGGTACTTCCCCAGATGTTTCAGCAGGGTCTTCCACATCTGCCATCATCCTTTCGACGTGCCGTCGCCAATCAACACTACATTTTCACCATACGCGCCGATACGGGTCAGGTCAAACAAAAGCTATTTACCTGTGCCGTACAGTCGATTGTTCAATCTGAGCTTTCATTTAGACAATTTCCAATTGTTATTAATGTGACTGACATTTTGAACAATTCAAAACCATAGGGGGAGTGCGTCCCGCCGACCACACGACAGGGGCGTTGGAAGCTGCACGGTCGGTTCCCTCACTACCGACCTGCAGCTTCCGACTACTACCGGGAGACTACCGGAGGATTATCTCCTTTTGCGGCGTGGCGCCGACGTGGCGCCGACGCCACTCACGCCGGTGCGCGTCCCTATTTCACCGTCACCGTCTTGGTGACCTTCTTGCTGCCGGCCTTGATGGTGATCTTGGCCTTACCCTTGGCGACGGCCACCAGCTTACCGGCCTTGTCGACCGTCACCACCTTGGTCTTCGACGACTTGAACGTGACCTTCAGGGTCGTCGCCTTTTTATTACCCAGCTTGACCGAGATGTTCTTGGTCGCACCGACCTTCATGGTCTTTGGCACGGTGGCAGACACCTTGTTCAGCTTCTTGGCCTTGGTCACAACATAGACCTTGACCGTCAGCTTCTTGCCGTTTCCACTGGTTGCGGTCACGGTGACTTTGGTGGTCTTTTTGACCTTGCTCGACGCCTTGATCTTGCCGCTGGCGTTGACAGTCAGCGCCTTGGTGTTCGACGACTTCCAGGTCAGCTTGCCTGCCACGGTCTTTTTCGGCGCGGTACTGTCGTCGGCCGCAACCGGCAGCGTCAAGGACTTGCCCTTTTGGATATAGACCGTGGTCAGCGGCGTGCGCACCTTGGTCACGTTCTTGTTGACCTTGATGACGGCGGTCGCGTACTTACCCGAACCGTCGTTGGCGGCGGCCTTAATCGTAACCGAGCCTTCCGGTCCCTTGAACGTCACCAAGCCACCGCTCGATACCGTGGCAATCGAGGTCGAACTGCTGGTCCAGGTCAGAGGTGTCGCCGAACTGCCGGCATCGAATGTCGCCGCCCCATTCAGCTGCAGCGTGTTGTTCGAGCCGCCGGCCTTATAACTGAACGTAGTCGGTGCGCCCTTGATCGTCACGGCAGACGCGGTCTTTTTCGTCGGCGACTTCCCGTCGGTCGCTGCACCGACCTGGGGTGCCAGCGCCCAGGTGCGGGTCGCCATGACGTTACCGCTTTGGTCGACCGCGTTCACCGACACGGCAAAGGGCCGGTCGTACTTCGTCAGGTCGTGTTCGGCATCGGGGGTGATGGTCACTGTCCAGTGGTTCGCATCCCCGGTCAGTTTGATCTGACTGGGGTCGGCCACACTGCCGCCCGAACCGCCCTCGGCTGCCAGCGCCAGCGCAGATGCCACCGCAGGCTCCGCCGCCGCCTCATCGGCCGCAGCCGGGGTATAGACCACGTTGTCCACGGTCACAACCAGCGATTCGGCCACCACACCGACGCCGGTGTCGATCAGTTCGAACGACAGTTCGTTGGTGACCTTTTCCGGATCATAGAACGCGTCTCCTGCTGGCGACGGTTTCGAGACCTCGGGCGGTGCGGTATCCTGCGTGGTAAAGGTCCAGGAATACTCATCCATCACGTTTCCGGCATAGTCCTTCGCCCCGGTCACCGTCACGGTCACCTGACCGTTTTGCGCAAACTCGTCAAACGCACCGGACGCAAAGCCGCTGGGGTCGATCACCAGCGCCTGGGCATAGTGGCGCCCCTCTTCCAGCGCCGCGCCCTGCGCGGTGGTCTCGACACCGGCATCCCCCACCGACAGCGTCTTGTTGACCGCATCACCGTCGATGCTATGCCCCTCGATGCGCACGCGGATGGTCGCCGGGTCCACACCGGTTCCATAGGTCTGGGTCGACGGCTTCAGATCCTGCACGGTCAGCGTGATGTTCGTGTCGGACGGAATATTTCCCGTGGTCGGGGTGTGGTCGCCCACCGTGGGCTTTCCGGTGTCCGGCTCGGTCGTAAACGCCCCGGTCACGGTCGCCATCGTGTTCGGACCGGCGGGCGACTGCGACGCGGACGCCTTATCCTTACCGGCGCTGAACTCGACATCATAGGCGGTCGCGTACGAGAAATTCCGGTTACCGATCTTCGCCGGCATCGCCAGCGTCCCGGGGTTCGTGTTCGTCTGCCACAGACCCGACGACGTCCCCCAGGCGATCGTGCCGGCCGCCAGCGTCGCGTCCGAATGCAGCTTGATCTTACCCACCAGCGACGCCTTGTCGACACCGGTTTCGTCGCCGGTGGTCGTGTTCTTATCGTTGAAACTGAACGCCGCACCGGCGTCAACCGCCTGCGTCGACGAACCGGTGAAATCCACGTAGGGTTTGGTGGTGTCAGGCCACAGGTACAGCGACGCGTCCTCGGGCGCCGACGTCAGCAAATCGACCGCACCGCTCCGCGAAATCAGGTTCGTGTCATCCGACGCACCGGCGGACTTGTACACCCAGGTGATGTTAAACGGGCTGCCCGTACTGTTCCAGGTCACGGCATCGGGATATTGCTTCAGCACGGTACAGGTCAGACGCAGCACGTTCACCGTCCCGGTGATTTTTTCCGAACTGTCGGTGGTCGAGTTGTTGAAATAGTACTCCTCCAGACCACCGGCGACGTCCTTCGGATACCCCGAGCCCAGCTTGGGTGTCGACGCCTTAAACGGGTTCAGCGAGCCGTCCAGCGCGATGTTCAGATACCCCTTGGGCACGCGGAAATACACGTCGACCCCCTGGGCGTTGCTCGACCCCAAGGTCGCGCGGACCGTGATCGTGAAGGTCTGGCCGACATAGTACTCCTGGAATCGCAGCGCATCTGCGCCCCCACCTCCGTCACCGGTGGCGTCCCCTGCTTTCCCCGTAATCGGCGAAAACAGAAAATCCAGATTCGGCGGGGTCGGGTCTGCCGCGCGTGCCGGCTGCGTGGCAATCCCTACCACGCATGCAGCCGTCAGCAGCACCGCCATCAGTACGCTCACCCATTCCTTCATCGTCCTCGTCTTCATCTGACTCACCTTCCTCGTTGCCCCCGCGCTATCACGCGGGACCTGTTGCCCGAACCCATTACTGTACTTTCACCGGGGTTAAGCGCTTGGTGGTGGTACCGTCGCCCACCTGTCCGTGGGCGTTCAGTCCCCATGCCCACAGGCTGTCGTCACCTTTCAGGGCGAGCGCATGGTACGCGCCTGCCGCGACGCGGGTCCAATCGGTGGCCGTACCCAC
>JAISUC010000020.1 GCA_031272275.1 Actinomycetes bacterium
TCGCCCCCGTGTTCCTTGCAGCGACCGGAACCTCTCTGAACGGGTGGATGCGAAAACCTACTCGGTCTCCATCAACGCTGTTGGTGACGTAGTCTGACAGACTTTGCGGGTGATGTCAAATACTTTTTTTAATTTTTTTGGAAACGCGCAAATGTGCAACGGGTTATTTATCCGGGCGGGCTTAGGCCCGCCCGGTGGAGTGCCACGGGCGGCAAAAACCGCCGCCCTCGCAATGACGTTGGGTATACCGACAATCGTCTTAATTCCTGCCGTCACTGCGAGGGTGGCGGGTTGTGCCACCCGCGGCAGTCCACGTGAGCGAAACAGCCGTGTTTGCTGTTTCGCAAGCTGACAAGTTTGAGGATGCGCGTATACGCGCATCCGAATCATTGATCCGAGCGCGGCATAAATTAAGGCACCACCCCGGTGAGGGGACCGGGGTGGCGCAGAAACAGAGGGGAAGCGCGGGGCACAGAAGAGAGTTGCGCTCCCCCTATCGGGTGGTGCGGATTTATTTGATGCGGAGCTTCTTGGTGATTTTCTTTGCTCCAACCTTGATGGTTATTTTGGTGGTGCCGCGCTTCAGGGCGATGATGCGTCCTGCCGCGTCGACGGTCGCAACCGATTTCTTGGACGACTTGAAGCTGACCTTGACTCCGGTTGCCTTGGCGCTTTTGACCGTCAGCTTGATGGTCGCGGTCTTGCCGACTTTCAGGCTTTTCGCCAGTTTGGCCGTGGCCTTCTTCAGCTTCACCGCTTTCGGCAGGACGGTCACCTTGATGGTGAGCTTCTTGCCGTTGGCTGCAGTTGCCGTGACGGTGACCTTGGTGGTCTTCTTGACCTTTTTGGCGGCCTTGATCTGACCGGTGGCGGTGACCTTCAGGACCTTTGTGTTGCTGCTGGTCCAGGTCAGTTTTGCCGCAATCGGCTGCAGCTTGTTCGCGCCGTCGTCACAAACGACCGGGATTTTCATGCTTTTGCCACGCGCAATCGCGATTTTCTTGAGCGGAGTGCGGATGGCACCGACGTTTTCCACCTGAGGCTGCTGTGTATCTGCGGCCTTTTGGTCGTCGGTTTTATTGTCGGCCGGCTTGTTGGTGTCGCCGGGTTTGTTGTCGTCGGTTTTGTTACCGGCCGGCTGGTTATCGGCGGGCTTGTCACCGGTGGTATCGGCAGGCTTATCAGACGGGTTGTCTGCAGGCTTGTCGCTGTTACCGCCGGGCTGGCCGGACGGAGTATCGGTATTGCCACCGGACTCGTTGCCGCTGCCGGATTCATTACCACCGGTGCTGCTGCTGCCGGACTCATTACCACTGCCGGACTCGTTGCCACCGGGGGTATTGCCACCGGGCTCGTTGCCCGGTGTGACAGTCGTATCGGTGCTGCCACCCGTTTCGGTACCGGGCGTGGTGGTCGTATCGGTGCTGTCGGCAACCGCTTTGGTCGTCAGTTTCAGACGCGTCGGTGCCGAGGCCTCCGCCGTGTCCGTCGCCTTCATACGAGCGCTGAACGTATACTGTGTGCTCTTGTTCAGGTTGCTGAACACGTTGCCGTCCTGCCAGTTGATGCCGTCCTTGCTGTATTCGGCACCTGCGATGTGCGGCAGCGTCACTGTGGTGTCGCCGACCACGATTTGGCCCATATCCAGAATCGGGGCGTCCTGTTCCGCCAGGGTGCGGGCACTGAGCTGCACAACCGGGCTGGCGTCTTTGTCACCGGCGGCCTTCAGGCGCACATCAAAGTGATACGTGGTGTCAGCCGTCAGCCCGTAAAAGACGCAGCTGTCCTGCCAATGTGCCCCGCCGTCGATGCTGTATTCGGCACCGTCCACGTAGGGCAGACCGATGCTGTGCGCTGTCGTGACAATGGCACCGCCGTCAATCGAGATGTTGGGGGCGGTCTGTGTGCCCTTGGTGTTGATTTGCAGCTCGACTGCGTCGGATGCAACCAGATCACCCTTTGCCTGCATACGCACGGCGAAGTTATAGACGGTTTCTGCCTGCAGACCATTAAACACGTTGCTGTCCTGCCAGGTGTTGCCGCCGTCACAGCTGTACTCGGCCCCGGTGATGGCAGGCAGGGTCACGCTGGTGTCGGTCACGATAATCTGGTGGAAGTTCAACACGGGTTTGTTCTGGACCCCCATGGTGCGACCGCTCGCGCTGATTGCGTCAGAAGCGGAGGCCTCTGCCGTTTCCTTCATACGGATTTGGAAGCTATAGTCGGTCGCGGGCTCCAGACCGGCAAAGACGTTGCTGTCCTGCCAGTGTGTTCCGCCGTCGATACTGTATTCAGCACCGGCTATTTCGGTCAGGGTCAGCTTTGTCGCCGTGCGGGCGATGATCGCCGCGTCGATGTTATCGATCGCAGGGGCGGACTGGGTCGCCTTTTGCGTCCAGTGTGCATACACGGTGGTATCCGTGGACTTGCCCACATACAGGTTCAGGTGTGAGCCCTTTTCAGGCTGGGTAAACCAACCGTCGAAGCGGTAACCCGGACGTGCGGTCGGATCCGCCAGGGGGACGGTTCCGCCCAAACCAACATCCTGCGCGGTGGGATCGCTGCCGTCGCAGGCGTCCATATACAGAGTATGCGGGGTGATCTTTACCGGCTCGCTGACATAAGAGGGTTCGTTGGTGCCCAAGCCGATGTCGTAATACTGGTTAGAACCCCAAATCCAGGCACTGTTATCAGTCTTGGTCGCTGATATAGCGCTGCTGTCTTTGCCGATGCTGACAGTCGCCCAGTCGCTGTCGGTTCCAATCTGCATGGGCGAATATGCAGTTTGATCGTTGGAGTCGCTGTATTCAATACCCAGCACGTC
Organism: Actinomycetes bacterium; assembly: GCA_031272275.1. Lineage (GTDB taxonomy): Bacteria > Actinomycetota > Coriobacteriia > WRKU01 > WQUG01 > JAISUC01. The sequence goes on from JAISUC010000020.1 coordinate 2,825, forward strand.
TTTGTTACCCCAACCCCAGAGAGTTCCGTCGGCGGCTACTGCATAAACGGCATTGTAGCTTGCGCTTACATCAACCCACGTCCGATCGACACCTATTTGCTGGGGCGTCGTGGTGGTGCTATTCGAACCGGGGAATGCCTCGTTCAAGCTGTCGTATGTGTATCCCAAGCCTGCGGGAGAAATCATCGAGCCCCAAGTCCACAAGCTGCCGTCGTTTTTTATGGCAAAGGTATTGCAATAACCACGATAGACATATTTCCAATCGTGATCCGCTCCGAATTGGGTGGGCGTCTGGACCGTGTACTGACTGTCGTCGTCCACGCCCGCCGACTTGTCTGAGTTACTTCCCCACAACCACAGCGTACCGTCCGTTTTAACGGCTGCCGAGCGTCCTTCCCATGCCGAGATGTACGCCCAATCGGTGTCGTTGTTGATTTTTTCGAGGTCTTCGATCGTGTCTGAAGCGGTTACATGACCCAGCTGACCATTCCGGTTGTCTCCGGCACCCCACAGGGTGCCATCTGCTTTCAGGGCCATAAAAAAGTATTCGCCCATGGCAATCGAGACCCAATCGTCATCAGTGCCGATCTGGGTGAACGTTCCTAGGTATTCGCTACTGTCCAAGCCTGCATATCTGCCGGAGGCACCGGTTATCCAGAGTGTGCCGTCGGTTTTCAGTGCGACGCTCATTTGTGAGCTCGTAACGACTGCAGCCCAATCGTTGTCGCTGCCGATTTGCTGGGGAGTTTGTTTGCAGTCCCGCCCGGTCCCTATGAGGCGTCCGTCCATACCCCAGCCCCAGAGTGTTCCGTTGCTTTCGACAACGAGGCTGTGGCCCATTGCGGTTGCCACCTGGCGCCTGCCGGTGTGCCAATTCGGTCCGGCCACGGTCGCGGCTGCTGCACCCGCCAGGCCGGTCGGGATAACGCCCACCAGCATAATCGCCGCCAGCAGGATTGCCAGGCAGCGCTTCATGTTCCTTGCGCGGCTGTGTACACGGCCGGTTCCTCGGGCCGCCGTGCCGCTTTTCGTGATGGTGATATATGTGTGTGCCATCGCTTTCTCCTTCCGTCAACCGCAGCGATTTTGCGCAAAGATTCCGTACCCCCCTGTGCAGGGGTGTTTCCTTCTTTCAGCCGGGATGCCGTCAGAACAGAACAAGCGGGAATATTGAGCAGTCGCGTGCGGACTGTGCCAACTATGTGGCTATTATACGGTGTGGATTTTGTTTTGTCAAGCATAACCCTATTGTTTTTGTTGGGTTTTTGTTGAGTTTGTGAATTCCACCGGAAAACCGCAGGTAGATGAAACGACGCGGCTTATTGTAACACACGAAAGCTACCTTACAGGAAAATTTTTCGTAAAAATTTTAGAACGCCGGAATGGTTTCTGTCGGGGTGACCACCAGATCCACTGCGATGTCGTGGGGGTCGGTGGGCAGCGCTTGAAACAGGGTTTCATCATAGCTGATGCCGATGGTGACCGGTCGTGTCTGTCCGGGCGGGCGCATCGCCAGCAGGCGGTCATAGTAGCCTTTGCCGTACCCCAGTCGGTGCCCCGCACGGTCAAAGGCCAAACCCGGCACCAAGATCACATCCAGCCGGTCCGGATGATAGACCGGGTCGGTGTGGGCGGGCTCGGCGATACCATAGGCACCGGCGCGCAGATCGTCGAAGGCGCAGGCATGCAGCGCCATTTGCCCGGGACCGGTCACACGGGGAAAGACCAGCACCGGACGTGCGGGCGCCGCTGCCGATGTCGTTACCACTGCGGTTGCCTGTGTCGGTACGAGGGCCGCGCCCAAGAGCTCGACAAAACCGTTCGGATCGAGCTCGCCCCGGGTCGGGGCATAGCCGGCAATCACGGCGGCCGCCTGTATCACAGGCAGCGCCGCCAGTCGTTCGGCGACGCGGCGATCGGCATCCAGACGTGCCGCCGGGCTCAAAGCGGCGCGGGCGGCGCGGGCGGCGGCGCGTACGCCGACCTTGGCATCGGCCGAAACATCGGGCCGGCTCGCGCCGGCGCCAGACCCCGGTTGAGAGGCCGGGGGGTCGTGGGTTTCGCGGTCGCGTTCGGGCATGCTCCCCCCCCTTTGTCACCAACTGCTAATAGAGCCCCAGCCGGATGGCGTTGTAGATAACCAGCAGGATGCCGGGCGGGACCAGCAGCACATAGGCAATCATGCCGAAGGTGTAGACCTGCGAGATTTTGACCTCGGTGCCGGCGTCGTCGTCGGCGACGGCTTTGTTGACCAGCCATGCGGTGATGAGCGCCGCCAGGACACTGCCGGGGATGGGCGACACCAGGTACAGCATCAGGTCGGTCGGCTCGATGTAGCTGCCGCCTGCGAAAACCAGTGCCGTCAGCAGCAGCCCACAGAGCACGGCCGAGCCCAGCCCCAGCGCGGCGGCCGCCAGGTAGCGGCGGGCCGGTGTCGGGCGTCGGTCGGGTTCGACTGAGGTCAGGCGACCCACCGCGCGCAGGACGGCGGCACGCAGGGTCGTGAAGGTCAACGGCATCAGCCAGACCAGCATGCTGAGCACGATGCCGGTGTAGGCGACCGCGTCGAATCCGCTGGTTTCGGTCATGCCCGTGTCGCGCATGCTCAGTTCGACGTTCAGGAATATCGTGACCAGCGCCGTCAGCAGCCAGATGACCGGCCAGGCGATGCTTTGCGGCAGCAGCCAGCGCATCGCGCGCCCGATGCGGCGAATCAGTGACGGCGGGCGGGTGTCGGGGGTGGTTTCGGACTGTCCGGTTGCCAGCGCGAGGTCTTCTTCGGCCTCTTCTTCCATGACGTCCAGCGCGTCATCGACAGTGACCGTGCCCAACAGGCGGCCGTCGTCGTCGACCACGGGTAAGGCCAACAGGTTGTATTTACCGATGGTGTCGGCGACGTCTTCCTGGTCGTCGGCGGCGTTTGCGCTGATCACCTCGCGTTTGGCGAAATCGGCCAGTAGCGTCGCGTCGTCATTCATCAGCAGCTGGAACAGCGAGACCACACCGGTCAGGTGCCCGTGCGGGTCGGGCGTGCCGTCCGCGCCGGTGCCGTCGACCAGGTACACGTAGTGCAGGTCGTTCGCATCGCGGGCGAATTTCCGCAGATAAGCTATGGTGTCAGCGACCGTCATGTCCAGGGTTGCCACCGCGACCTCGGGTGTCATGATGCCGCCCGCCGTGTGAGGTTCGAAGCCCATCAGGTGGCGGATGGTCTCGCTGTCCTCATAGCCCATCTGTTGCAGCAGGCGTTCTGCTTTGTCGGTGTCCAGGTCGGCGATGATGTCGACGGCGTCGTCGGGGTCCATTTCCGCCAGCAGGTCGCTGGCCTGGTCTTCGGGCAGTTCCTCGATCAGTTCGGCCTGGTATTCGTCCTCGAGCTCGCTGATGGCTTCCGCGGCCTGTTCGGTGTCCAAGTGCGCGAACACGGCGGCGCGCGTTTCCGGGTCCAGCTGTTCTATGATGTCTGCGACGTCAGCGGGGTGCAGTTCGCCCATGCGCCGGTGCGAGCCGGTCAGTTTCATCCCACCCAGATCGCGCCCCGGCAAGTCGATGTAGTTCCAGGGAATCAGGTTGTCGGGGTCTTTGGTCTGGATTTCGGCGCCCATCAGACGCAGCACGGTGCCGGTGTCGTTGAACTTCAGGTCGGCGACCTGGCGCACCTTTTGCGTGCGCATGTCGACGATTTGGCGCTCCATCAGGTCGCGCGCGACCAACAGCTCTTCTTCTTTCAGATAGGTGTATTCCAGTTGGTCTGCGGGCAGCGCCAGCGTGATGCCGGTTTGTGCGACGGTGGCCACGGTCGCGCGCCAGTCGACCATGCGCGGCATACCGTCGGCGTCGCGCCAACACAGCGCCACCACGCGCGGAAAAACCTCGCCCACCGGAATCGCCAGGTCTGCCAGGTCGGCGACCCAGTTACCTGCGCTGTCACGAATGTCGGTGCCCAACAAGCCGGATAGGTACATCATGCGCGCCCCTTTTCGTCGGGTGTTGCGTCGGGTGTTGCGTCCAGTAACGCCGTCGCCACGCGCACCCAGCCGTCGCCTGCGCAACCATCCACCACGTATGCGTTGTCGACTGCCGCGATGCTGTCCGGCAAGCCGGGCGACGACAGCGCGTTTTCGACCATGACCACAAAGTCGACCGCCGTCGCGCACTCCAAATCCGCCCGTCCGTCGCCGATCATCATCGCCTGGTCGCGCGTCAAGCCGCGCTGTGCCAAGTCGGCAGCAATTGCGGACGCCTTGGTCGCCCCCGCCGGAGTCAAATGGTAGGCCCTGATGGGTCCCTGTCCTGCCGTCAGCGTGTGCGCCTTGGGCGCAATCACGCCGTTTTCGACCAGCGCCAACGCCGGGGTGATGTCGGCCAACAGCGCCGTCGCCTGTGTGTAGGGCAAACGTCCCCGCAGCACATCGGTCGCCTGACGGTTCACGTTCCACGGACTGTGATATTCCACCTGACCGGGAAACGCCGCCTGCAAGCGCTGAAATGCACCCGTGGCTGCAATAATTTCCAGGGGAGTACGTCCCGCACCCACCGGCAGGCCCGCGACCCCCGCACCTGTGGGGACAGCAGACGCAGTGCCGACCTCATGCCGTCCCGAATTGAGCGTATCAGCCGGCCATTCGGGCAGGTTATAGTGGTTCGTGCGCACCCCGCGCGCCGGGTCGTAATAGGACAGAACTGCGCCGGCCTCGGCGATGAAGTTGCTCCAGCCGCAGATGCGCGCGAGCTCGATCAGCTGCGTGACCGAACGGCCGGTGACCGGCATGACGTCGATCGCATCACAACGGTTCAGGCGCACGATGGTTTCGGCGGTGGCGGCACTGGGACGACCGCGCCCGTCGACCAACAGGTTGCCGCGCGGGCCCAGCACCGTGCCGTCCAGGTCGGTGTACAGCACGCGGATGCGCGCCAGTCGCGCAGCCAGCGCACACGCGTCAAAGCGTTTGCAGTCCATAGATTCCTTCGGTTGCCAGGCCGTTTTTCAGGACCAGGTAGCTGTTCCAGTCGCCGTCGGGGGCTAACCAGTTCTTGCGGAACAGGCCGTCGAAGTCGTATTCCTCGACCGCGAAATCGCTCGCGCCGGTTGTGGCCTGCAGCTCGGTGCGCATGCGGTCCAGCGCCGCGTCGCGACTGTCGGCCTCCCACGTGGTGTGCGCGACCAGTTGCCAGGCCTTGCCCTCGGGCCGGCGCACCCAATCGTCGCTACAATACATCCTGGTCACTTTGACTTTCGACATGTTACTGCCCCGCCCTTCGTTCCTGTTCGTGCGTTCATTCACTGTGCCGCGCGGCAGGTTCGCTCGCCGCGTCGTTGTTGCTATTGTATCGGTTTGCACGGACAGTTCATAAACATTGCGGATGCGCAGTCGCGCATCCGAGTTAATGATCCGGGGCGGGTTAACACCCGCCTCGGTGGATTGCCGCGCGACGCTGCGCGTCGCTCGCAATGACGATTGAGGGTTACGGGTTGACCGGCGACGATAGTCGCCGGATTACAGATCCCGTGGCGGGCTTTTCGCCACGGGGTTAATGATCCGGGGCGGGTTAACACCCGCCTCGGTGGATTGCCGCGCGACGCTGCGCGTCGCACGCAATGACGATTGAGGGTTACGGGTTGACCGGCGACGATAATCGCCGGATTACAGATCCCGTGGGGCGGGCTTTTGGCCACGGGGTCAATGATCCGGGGTGGGTTAGTGGCGGAAGTGGCGGGTGTGCGTGAACAGCATCGCCACACCCAGCCGATCGGCCGCCGCAATGACCTCGTCATCGCGGATGCTACCACCGGGCTGAATCAGCGCGCGGACACCGGCGTCCGCCAGCACCTCGATGGTGTCGGCAAAGGGGATGAACGCGTCGGATGCCGCCACTGCCCCCTGAATCTTGTCGGCCGCCTGTGCAATCGCCAGTCGCGCCGAGTTCACCCGGTTCGGCTGACCGGCCCCCATACCGACCAGCTGCAAATCGCGGGTCAGCGTAATGGCGTTGCTCTTGATGGACTTCACCAGTTTCCAGGCAAACAGCATCTCGGCGCGCTGTTCAGGAGTGGGCTGCACCGCCCCTGCCACCGTAAACGTCGCCGGGTCCTCTGATGCGGCGTCCTCGTCTTGAACCAACAAACCGCCCTCGACGCTCCGCAGCGCGTGGGTACGTCCCGGCGCCTCGATGCCACCGGTCACCAACACGCGCAGGTTCGGGCGCGTGGCCAGTAACTCCAACGCGTCCGCCTGAAACTCGGGCGCTATCATCACCTCGACGAACTGTTTGTTGGCATAGACCTGTTCGATCACCGCTGCCGTCACGGGACGGTTGAACGCGACAATACCTCCATAGGCGGACACCGGGTCTCCTTCCCAAGCGCGTTGGTAGGCCTCGACCAAATCGCTACGGATGGCGGCGCCACAGGGGTTCGTGTGCTTGACTATCACGCAGGCGGTATCGGTGAACTCGCGCACGGCGGACCAGGCGCCGTCGGTGTCCAGAATGTTGTTGTAGGACAATTCCTTGCCCTGCAACTGGCGAGCCCGCGCCAGTGTATGTGCGCCGGCACCGTCCAGCCGCCAAAACGTGGCAGCCTGATGCGGGTTTTCCCCGTAACGCAGATCCTGCACTTTCTCGGCGCCCGCTATCGGCAGCGTCGGCAAGGACGGCAGACCTGTCGCAACCGACGCCGAATCCGACGAGGACGTGCCATCCGACTGTCGCTCGGACGGTTCCGTGTTCGTCCCTGCCAGGTAGCAAGCAATCGCGGCGTCGTAACGCGCGGTCAGCGCAAAAACTTTCTGTGCCAACTCGCGGCGCAAGGCATGCGTCGTCGCCCCGTCGCCCGCGCGCAATGCATCCAGCACGCGCCCGTAATCGGCCGGGTCCGACACCACGGTGACCGCCGCAAAGTTTTTGGCGGCGCTGCGCAGCATCGAAGGCCCGCCGATATCGATGTTTTCGATGGCGTCACCTTCGGTCACGTCCGCGCGCGCGATGGTCTGTTCGAATGCGTACAGGTTCACGACCACCAGATCGATCATCTCGATATCGTGTTCGCGGGCGGCGTCCAGGTGCGCCTGCAGGTCGCGGCGCGCCAGCAGCCCGCCGTGCACGCGCGGGTGCAGTGTCTTGACACGGCCGTCCATCATCTCGGGAAAACCGGTGACGTCCTCGATCGGGGTGACCGCAAGTCCCGCCGCCGTCAGTTCGCGGGCGGTTCCGCCGGTTGACACGACCTGCACGCCAAAGTCATCAATCAGGCTGCGGCAGAAATCAACGACGCCGCTTTTGTCGGTCACCGACACCAGGGCGCGGCGGATACGGGGGTTGTCACTCATGGGTTTTCCTTTCCGGTTGTTGTCGGTACCAGTCGTGCGGTTAGTCTTATTCACAGCCTGCGCGTACGCGTGCGCAGGGCTGAACATCCCAGGTTGATTGCCAGCGGCAGCGCCGCAATGTGACAGGGCGCCGTCATGACGTGCACGGCCAATGCGGTGGTGTCGCCGCCTGTTCCGGCAGGTCCGATGCCGGTGTCGTTCACGGCGGCCAGCAGACGCGCCTCGAGTGCTGCCGCCTGTGGGTCGGGGTTCACGCTGCCCACGGGGCGCAGCAGCGCGCGTTTGGACAAACCGGCGACCTTGTCAAAGGTGGCACCCACCCCGACGCCGATAATCAGCGGCGGACAAGCGGCCGACGCCTTGTCCCGGACGCGCGCGACCACGGCGTCCACCACGGCGTCCACACCACCGTCCGGCGACAGCATGCAGACCTGTGAAGCGTTGTCACTCCCCCCGCCCTTCAGCATCAGATGCAGAGTCAGCCCCGGTTCTGTGACCTGTGCGATTTCGATGAACGTCGGTGTGTTGCCGCCCGTGTTCGTGCGCTCGAACAGCGCGTCACGCAGCACGCTGGCGCGCAGCCCCGCGCGTTCCCACACCTGCGCGATGCGCGCGTCGACGGCGGTCTGCAACCCTGCGGGCAGCGTTATGTCGGGACCGGTTTCCACACGCAGCCACACGGTGCCGGTGTCCTGGCAGAGCGGCACGTCGTCGGTGGCGGCGATTGCCGCGTTTTCAATCAGTAGCTGCAGGACCCGGCGTCCGCGCGGGTTGCGTTCGCGGGTTGCGGCGTCCTGCAAGGCCGCCAGCACGTCCGCGCGCAGCACGGTCGCGGCTTCGTGCGCCATCTGTGCGGCGGCGTGGGCTATGTCTACGGCGGTGAACACGCACCCTATGGTAGCAAACGCGGGGGAGTACGTCCCAGCGCCCACGTCAGACCAATACCGGAATTGGCCCCGTGCTACGCACGGGACCCCGGTATCCGGGGCGGGGGACACCCGCCCGGTGGATTGCCGCGCGACGCTCCGCGTCGCTCGCAATGACAATTGAATTTGTACGACTGACGTTACTTAGCGATACTTGTGGGCGTTGGCGAATCCGGTTGCCAGCAGGACGCCACAGCCGGCGGCAAGTGCCGCCAAGGTCAAGAGGCCTGCCCGCAGTTCAGGGTTGTCGCCGGAAAACCCGCCAAAGAACGCCTCGAAGAAACTGCCCGGTCCGTCGTCGGCGGTGCTGCCCAGAGCGGTTGCGGTCGCAACAGCGGATGCTTCCTGCGCAGTCGTTGTGGCATCGGCCGTTGCGGTTGCCACCACGGCGGCGGCGGTCGCGTCGGCAGATGTCACCGCAGTTCCGGCGTCGCCTGTGGCATCCGCAGCCGCTTCGGTCGTTGCCGCCTGTGTCTGCGCGGACGTGTCCTGCCCGGACGTCGCGGTGTCACCCGATGACGAGCTGCCGGACGACGAGGACGACCCGGACCCTGACGAAGATGAGCTGCTGCCTCCGGACGAGGACGAGCCCGATGAACTGCCACTGCTGCCGGACGAGGACGAGCCCGAGCTGCTGCTCCCCCCCGAACTTGAACTGGTGTTACCTGACGAAGACGACCCCGAGGACGACGACCCGTCGTTGGTGTGTTCGCCCGACCAGCTGCCGGACACCCCGTCCCAGCCGGCCGGGATGGTGTCGCCGCGCGTTTCGTCGTAGCCCGCCCACGGCACGGGCGCGCCGGTGTGGTCGTCGTATCCGTCCAGGTCGCAGTCTTCCATAGGTCCGGCCGCCGCCACCGGGTGCGGCAGCGGCGCCGGAGCCAAAACGAATCCGAAAGTCAGCAGAACTCCCACGGCGACGGCAGCGACCGACCGCGACAGACGTCTGCCCGCCGCGGGTGTGCGGAATGAAGTGGTTCGCTGACCGCCGGCCTGACTAACTGCGGGGGTGTGCATTTTTCTGCCCTTTCGGTCGGGTGGTGCGGGTGTTGTGTGTGTCAAAGCCGGTATCATTTCGACCGGCGTCGCAGTCGCCGGTGCTGGTGCGGCTGCGGGTGAGCGTGTGGTTGTGCGGGTCATATCTTGCACGACTCCCCCACTTCCACGGCGTACAGGGGTACCGGCGCGGGCGCGCCGGCGTCCGGGGCCCAGGTCGGCGGCTGTTCGCCCTGGGGGGAGTGCGTCCCCTCGTCTGTCGGGACCCGGGGGAGAACCGCAGTCGCATCGTCTGCAGCGTCCTGAGCTGCGCCGGCAGGTGCACCAACCCGGTCATACAGCACGTCGGTGTCCAGCTGACCGGTCTGGCGTGCCACGATGGTGGCGGCGGTCGCAGCAGCCGTGACATTGCACGCCGTGCGCCCGGTGTCGGCGATCGCAGAAATCGGAATCACCAACACCAGGATTTCAACCGGCAGCCCGGCTGCGGTCAGCACGCTGGCGGTCACCACGGTCGCCGTGCCGGGAACACCGGCCGTACCCATGGACACGAACAGGCTGACAAAGCCCAGCAAGAGCCAGTCGGATAGCCCGTAGGACAGCCCCAGCCCGTTGATGCCGTAAATCGCGACCAGCACCGGCCAAATGGCGGAACACCCCGGCATACCGATGGTGGTTCCCAGCGGGGCCGTGAAATTCGCCACATCGGGCGAGACGCCTATTTTGCCGGTCAGGATACCGGTCGTCAGCGGCAGCGTGCCCGATGACGATTGGGTCGAAAAGGCCGTGACCTGCGCCGGCAGGATTTTCTTGAAAAACGCCAGCGGCTTGATGTGGGCAAATGCCCGCAGGAACACATAGTTCAGCCCCCAGGTATCAATCGCCAGCGCGATAAAGGTCAATACCAGCAGCGCAAGCAGCGACCAAATCATCCCGCTGCGCGTCAGCCCGTTCGATGTCGAGGTCGCCACCAGTGCCAACACGGCATACGGCGTCAGCTCAATGATGAAATCGACGGCCTTGAACGTGATGGCCTTGCCGGCCTCGATCAGGCTCTTGAAACTCGCGACCTTGGGCGCGTCCTTGTGCGCAACCAGCACGTAGCTGACCCCGATCAGGACCGCAAACAGGATGATGGGGATGATTTTCTCCTCGGCAAAGTCACTGATGGGGTTACGCGGGAAAAAGCTCACCAGCACCTGGCTGAACGGGGTCACCGCCGTCTTGAAGGTCTCGGCAGACACCCCGTCAACCGTCAGGTGCGCACCGCGCCCGATGCCGAAGGTCATCCCCAGACCCAGCGACAAAATGATGCCTGCAAAGGTCGTGAACAGCAACCAGAACAGACTGCGCAGCCCAATTCCCTTCAGCTGGTCGATGCTTTCCAGCGACGTCACGCTGGACAGGATCGACACCAGTATCAGCGGCATCACAATGGCGGACAACAGCGTCACGTATATCTTTCCCAGCGGCGTAATCCAGTCGGTGTGCCCGCTGAACACGATGCCGATGGCAACACCCATCGCCAGCGCAACCAGCACGGTCAACGTGAAATCCAGCCGCTTACGGCGCAGGATGAACAGCACGCCGAACAGCAGCAGCACTGTCACCAGCGCTGCTGCCGCTATCCAATCGAAACTTCCCAGATTCACTTCTTAACCTTCTTCGTGGCCTTGGATGTGACCGTCTTGGTCACATAGTTGGTCTTTTTACCGGTGACTTTCACGGTGATTTTCTTACCCTTCAGCGACTTGGTCAGCTTCAGCGTGGATTTCGTGGCCTTCTTGATTTTCTTGCCGTTTGCGTACCACTGATAGCTGAACTTGGGCTTCGGCTTCCAGGTGCCGACCTTCACGCTCAGTTTCTTGCCGACCTTGGCGGTCCCCTTGATGGTGGGTTTCGGCGCCTTGGTGAACGTCGTTGTTACCGTTGCGGTAGAGGCGGATGTCTTTGCCGTCGTGGTGTAACCCTCGGCCTGGCCGGTGACCGTCACGCTGATCTTTTTACCCAAAACTGCGCCGGTCACTTTGTAGGTCTGTCCGGTGGCGCCGGCAATGTTGACGCCGTTTGCCTTCCACTGATAGCTCAGCGTAGCCGCAGGCTTCCAGGTGCCGGTGACGGCAACCAGGGTCTGTCCGACCTGGGCTTTCCCGCTGATGGACGGGGTCGGCGCGATGGTGAATGCCGACGGTTTAACCACGGCCGCCGGTTGCGGCAGGACGTTTGTCAGCGTACGCACGGCTTCCTGTGCAAAGGTGTAGCCGTCCAGACCATCCTGGTCGTTTCCGCCGATGCTGGTGTAATCGGTCTTGGTCCCGGCCTCGATGGCCGCCTTGTCCGCCGCCACGCTGTCTTTAACCGCCTGGATCCCCAGAACCGAGCTCAGCTCCAGCATGTATTCGCTGTATTGCACGGGGATGGCAGACGTCAGGCCCAGCACTTTGCGGTGCAGCCAAGTCTTGGTCTGGCCGGATGCTTTGTCGTAGCCCAACAGATAGGGAATCTGCAGGCGTGCCGATGCCTTGCGGGCGCCGGTGTCCCAAGGATAGGTGTCGGTCCAAGTGACGGAGTTGCCGGTGATGAAGTCATCGACCACGCCGTCCTGATAAAAGCCGATTGAACCGGAACTGTTGCCCTCGGACTGTTTGGACTGTTGCTCGGTCGTCAGGTTCGGGATGAACTGGCGGACGATCTCGCCGTACAGATAGGAATACTGATATGCGCTGAGCGTGGCCCCGGTCAGCTGGCGGTTGTTGCGGATGTGGATGCCGCCGGTGGCGCTGGCAAAACGCAGCTTATCGACGTTGGCACCCTCGCCGAACAGCGCGGTTCCGGACAATGCAGGCTCCAGCACATAGACGGTCTGCACCTCATCGGAGGTCTTTGCCGTCAGCGCCACCTGGCCGATGATGGCCTGCGTGTTGTGGCAGGCCGTCGAGGCGAACAGTACCGCCTTGTAGCCGTTCGAGTTCAGGATATTGTAGAGCTCGGGCACGGTCACGGCCTTGAACTTGAATCCGGCACCGTTCGGGAAATCACTGTCCTTGAACAGCTCGACGCCGGTGCCCACGCGGTTATAGCTCGGTGCGGTCACGTTCGAGGTATTGAAATACGACGCCGCGACGTTATACGTCCGCTTAAAGAACTCGTACTGGCTGCGCTCTGACCCTGCAACCACCGAGCTGCCGGACTTGAACACGCCGTCCAGCGCCGTGTTGACCGCGGCGGTCGTGTACGTCGTCCCCTGCACGAAATGCGCGGCCACGGCGGTCGCCGCCGACGGCAGCGTCTGATGCGTCGCCTTGGTAAAGCGCACCAACAGCACGTCACCTGACTCATAGGCTGAAATCTCGCTCAGGCTGCCGGGGAACTTCGCCTGGATGATGGTCCAGATGCGCCCCACCCAGGTTGCGATATGCCCCTGACCGTTCACGCCACCGATATCGGCAGCCGATGCATCGACATCGGCGTAGTTCTCGACGCCGGTCGTGCCGCTGACCGTGACTTTGTTCAAAGTTGACCCTGCCCAGGATGCCGGCTCATTCACGTTCTGGACGGCACCGGACGCAGTCGCAGTCGTGACCGTCCCGGTGATATCCAGCTGCCAGTCATCCAGCACGGTGTCAAAGTGATAGATTTTCTTGATGCCCAGTTCCTTGGCCTTGGCGTTAATCAGCGGCACCACCTGTTGGGGCAGCGCGGATGCGCCCTGCTGGTCCGACGGATTCGAGAACAACACGTAATGCGTCCCCTCTGCCGACAGGATGTCCAACAAACGGTCGGTCGGGACGTTTTCGATCACGGTGTCCGCCACAGGCAGCCCGTAGCTGTCGGCGATATAGTTTCCGCTGCTGGCGGTAGCGGTCCGGGTCCAGGGGTAGCTCGTGGCAGCCCCTGCGACCGACGGCACGATACCGCCAAAGATTGCAGTCGCCGCCAAAACGGTCGCCAAAAGCACCGCCAGGCCGCGTTTGATAGGTCGTTTCATGGTTCTGTTCCTTCCCTTCTCAATGTGGTGACGATTGCGTCACCTGTTCGGTTCATCACGGAAAGTCAGAGCTCTGACTCCCCCCTTGTCATACGTGGGTTATCGCGATGGTCGGCAACACTCATACAGCTGCGGATTGCAATCGATGCGATAGACGGCAGTGTGCATGGCTATTTCACCGCCGCCGTAAATGCCGTTTTGCTGCCCGTGTCCGGGGTGAAGGTGACTTTGCTGCGCTGCAGCTTGATGGCGGGCCGCAGGCCGATACCCGGGTCGGTCACGTCGGTTGCCACGATGTCGCCGTCTGTGTTCACCGAATAGGCGCGGCGCGGGTCGGTGGGATCAGCCGTGGACAGCCACCAAGAGGCCTTGCCCCCCAGCACGGTCAAGGGCTCGCCGCTGTAGCCGGCAATCAACTGGGCGGCACCCAGAGCCTTTGCTTGGCGGGCGGCGGTGCCATCCAGATAGCGGTTGGCTTCCTCGGCCGTCAGGAGAAAGACGCCGCCGGTGTCGGGCAGACGCGTAACCAGCGTCGCCTGTTCGTCGGCGGTGAACACCTGCGGGGCAAAGGTTCCGGTCAGCCACGCCGAGATGTCACTGGTCGCATAGTCGGCCGGGGTCAGCGCGGTGGTGTCGCTGTTAAAGCTGCCCGCGCTGATTACGCGGTCGGTCACCAACAGTACGTCGTTTGTGCGGATGTCTATCACGCGCCAGGTCAAGCTCTCGCCCAACCAGGTACCGTAGGTGACGGTGTTTCCCTGGGCGAGCGCCGGAACGGTCGTGGTGGTTTTCTTATTGGTGGTCTTTTTCTTTGTGGACGTGGTGGACGAAGAGCCTGAGGACGTCGACGAGTTCGTGGTTGTCGTGGTGCCGGAAGTGGTGGAGGTGGTTCCGGTGTCCGTAGTGGTTGATGTTGCCGTGGAAGCGGTGGTGGTTTCTTCGGCCGTCGGCAATGCGGCGACAGCTGCCGGCGCCTCGGTCGCGGCAGCGGCTGCTGCAGCTTCATCGGCTGCGGCCTGTGCGGCGTCGCGCGCGGCCTGTTGCTGTGCGGCCAGCTGCGTCGCTTTCGCCTCGCGCTTTTCCTTGATGACGGCTGCACCGGCGACTCCACTGATGGAAACCGCCAATACCAACAATATAACCAACCACCGGTTCTCGTTCATTCCCCTTGCCTTTCCGCACGTGTCCGCACACGCTTACCCTGTTTTGCTATTGTTCTGCCACCGGTCCTGCGCACTGCATTTGTGTGTGCGCAATTCCTAGTGTTCCGATATGTTATTAGGTTTTAATATGATTGTCAAGCGAATTTTCCTACTTTTTCCATCGGATTTTAGTGATTGCCCCCGCCACGAGGTGCGTGGCGGGGGCTGTTATCCGGCGGCTACGCCGCCGGTGGATTGCCGCGCCCGCCTTCGGCGGGCTCGCAATGACATTGTGAGGTGCTGCCGGCAGGTCTCGCAATGACGTCAGGTATACCGACAATCGTTCAACTCCATGCCGTCATTGCGAGGGCTGCGTCCTGTGCAGCCCGCGGCAATCCACGCGAACGAAACGACGTACTGAGTCGTTTCGCGAGCTGAGTTATGTCGTGCGTGTATGGGCGCAGTCCATACACGCACGAGGCAATGACGTTGTTTGAGTAAGTGTCAGCTGACCGGGACCTGCAGTTCGGTCAGCCAGTCGGCGTCGCTCTCGCAGTTCCAGACTCCATCCAGATAGCTTTCGCGCGGCGCATCGGACGGCTTCAGCCCGTTGCTTTCAATCCAGCCGTACAGATACGCATAGGCTTTCGAGAGTCCGTCAGGTCCGCTGTACGGTCCTCGGTGCAGGACACTTGCCACACGCGTTGCCGGCAGCTCGCGAAACTCAAACCCGTCCGCCGCCACGCCCGGACCCTCGACCGCCTGGCAAATTTCGACGTCGATGTCGCTTTCGCGGTATTCACCATCGTGGTAAATCGCACAACAGTACTCGGGCTGCGTGCAACACAGATCGGGGTTCGCCGCCGCCACCGCACGCCCGACGTCGACGTAACACTCCCCCAGCTCGTCATAGCTCGCCAGTGTGCGTCGCGCGGAAAACACGGTACATGCCGGCAGGTCTTTCAGGGTTGCTTGATACTGCATGGTTAAACCTTCCTTTCGCTCGGCCAGATAGGTATCCAGACGGCTCAGTTGCAGGTTCAGCGCATCCTGTGCCCGCGCCAGATCGGCGCGACGCGCGGTCAGGGTTTCAATCAGGTCGTCGGTACCACCACTGCCCGCGGAAACAATGCGACCGACCTCCTCGACCGAAAACCCCATCTGGCGCAGCGCCATGATGTCATTCAGACGCAGCAGCTGCTCGGTGCGATAGTAACGGTAACCGGTCGCCGCGTCGATCCGCGCCGGCGTCAACAAGCCCAGCTCGTCATAGTAACGCAGAGTCTTGACCGTCGTCTTTCCCAGTTTCGAAAACGCCCCGATACGATGCATGCCGCTCCTCCAATCCGTGCCGTCGAAACCACTCTGCGCCCTCCCCCGACAGGAGAGTCAAGCGATTATTTCAAAAACTTTCAGTTATTTTCAGGACGTGTAATACGCTCCCAGAATTTCGGCGGCGTATCGCACTGCCGACAGGGCCACATCGGGGGAGCGCGTCCCGTAGATTTTCATCCGATGCACGCGACTGCCATCTGTGGGCGTTCCGGTGACACCGCGCAACACCGTGCGGTCCCCGCCATCGGCACAAGCCAACAACTCGACCGCCAAGTGCTCGACGGCATGCACCGTTTCGGTATCAGCCAGTTCATGTGCGAAATCAAGATGCCGTCCGTTGTCGCAGGCGTGTCGGCGCAGGTCGGGGTACGCGCGCAGCAGGCCGCTGCAATCAATCCCACGTGTACGTGCGGGCACCCCCGGTGCCAACGTCAACTGAAAATCCGCCCGACGCGCATCCGCATCCCACGCAGTCAGACGTATGTCACTGAACAGGTTCAGCCGTATCCCCGGGCGGCAACTCGACCTGCTGGACGCGAATGCGCTGGATGCGGCGCCGACGCATGGTCACCACCGTGAACCGGAATCCCTCATATTCATAGGTCTCGCCGGCATGGGGGATATGACCCAACTGTTCCAGCAGCCAACCCGCCAGCGTATCGTATTCGTCCGATTCTTCAATGGGGATGCCCAGTTCGATGGCATCCTCGGTGTCCAGCGACCCCTCGACCAGCCAATGACCGGACTCGACCTCGCGGATACTCAGGGCACCGCGGTCGGTTTCGTCCTCGATCTCACCCACGAACTCTTCCAAGATGTCTTCCATGGTCACAATTCCGCTGGTGCCGCCGTATTCATCGACCACCACCATCATCTGGACGCGGGCTTCCTGCATTTCGCTCATGGTTGACAACAGGTCTTTGGTTTCGGGCACGAAAATCGGCTCGTGCAGATAATCGGTGACCGCATCCTGACCGCGTCCGTCCGAAATCGGTAACACCAGGTCTTTCAGTATCAAAATACCGATGACCTTATCGTGGTCCTCGTGAAAAACCGGCGCGCGCGAATAGCCGGTCGCATATATGCGCTCCGCCGCCTGAACCACCGAATCGGTATCCTCGATGAATATGGTATCGACGCGCGGTACCATGACCTCGCGCACGACCGTTTCACCCAGATCGAAGATCTCGGAAATCATCCGCTTTTCGTCATCCTCGATGCTGTCCTGCTCATCGACCATCAGCTTGATTTCCTCTTCGCTGGCGGCGGCCTGTGCCGCGCGCGAGGTATCCAAGCCGAACAGCCTCCCCACCAGCCGGGTGGATGTCGATAAGATCCAGACGATCGGACGCGTCAGCCCGCGGAAAAACGCCAGAGGCCGCGACACCGCCGCCGCCACCCGATCGGCACGCTGCAGACCCAGCTGTTTGGGAACCAGCTCGCCCAGCACCAGGGTCACATAGCTGATAATCAGAGTCACCACCAGCACGGACAGTGCGGCGGCGATAGAACTTAAGAACGGCGAGCCGAATCGGTTCAGCCACGCCTGCAGCGGAGCCGCCAGACTGACCGCCGCCGTCGCAGACGCCAGCATACCGGCCAGCGTGATCATAATCTGGATGGTCGCCAGCAGACTGGCGGGGTCCTCGGTCAGTTTCAGGGCGGCTTTCGCTCCCTTGGAACCGCCGTCGGCTCGTTCCTGCAATGCGGTTTTACGTGCGCTGATCAGTGCGATTTCAGCCGCGGCAAAATAGCCGTTGACCAAAATCATCACGACTATCAGCGCTATTTGTTGGCCTATCAAAGGGTGTTCGCGCCTCCGTCAGTCGGGGAATCTGCCACATCCGCCGCATCCGTAGCCGGAGCGGGCTCGACCGGAACCGCCGTCAGCGGAACCGTTCCTGCCGCAGGTGCCGGCGCGGGCACGGGTTCGGGCACCACGTCGACCACCGTCGCGGTCAGCGGAACCGGGGCAGGTACGGGTGTCGCCATCGCAGCCCCCCCGGCAGTCGCCGCAGCCGAAGCCGCGGTCGGCGTGTAGCCGGACACCGCGCCGTCTGCAGTCGACGCCACGCCCGGCGCCACCGGATAGACCGCCGACGTACCCTCCTGATTGGTTTTCCACGAATCGAATGCCAAAATGCACAGGCAAATCAGGACGCCGACCGACGGAACCAGGGACAACAGCCCCATCCAACCGCTGTAGCCGGCGCGCTGGAAAATGCGAAAGAACAGCCACACCTGAAACACCGCAAACGCCAGGGCAATGACCGCCACGCAAATGAAATACGCCCCCAAGATGCCGGCGATGCCGCTGAACGCCGAGTCCAGATTGTTGAAATCCGAGCCATAGCCGTAGTTATATGACATAGTGAATCCCTTCGTTTGCTTCCTCGGCCTGTGGGTGCTGTGCCGCTTGCAGATGATTATAGTGTATCGGCGCGGGCGGGGCGGCGGCGGTATCACAAATGTAACAACGTCATACGACGCGCTGGTAAGGCGGGGTGATGGGGGGTGGTACACATAAAACACAACACAGGGGGAGCGCGTCCCGACGCTGCGGCTATAATGGACGCTATGAGGAAACGGGTAGGGGTACTGATAATCGCGCTGTTGGGGGTTGCCGCATTGGTGGCTGTTATTTGGTGGGCGGACCGCAGCTTTATGACGGTGCACCGGTCGCTGGCGGTGCTGAAACACGATGCGGCCGACGTCTGGCACATCGTGCGCAGCGACCCGTCGACCGTCAGTGCCTGGATGCGCAGCCACGGCGACGCAGGTCCCCTGATTTCGATCGGGCTGACGTTGATCAGCGGCTTTACCCTGGTGCTGCCGACGGCGTTTATCGTATTTGCGAACGCATACATTTGGGGGTTTTTGCGCGGGACGGCGCTGACGATGCTGGCGTCACTGATTACCGCGACGGCGTGTTTTTGGGTGACGCGACGGTGGGGGCGCCCCATTGTAGAGCGGGTCAGCCGCCGTCCGTCGACACAACGTGCACTGGCGGTCACCGATCGCTTCTTTGAGCGCTATGGGGCGCGCACGGTGCTGATTGCCCGGCTGATTCCCATTATTCCCTTTGATTTGATCAGCCTGGTGGCGGGGCTGACCGACATTCAGTATCGACATTTCATCCTGGCCAGTGCCGTCGGCTTGCTGCCGGAGGTCGCGCTGTATTCCTGGATTGCGAGCGTCGGCGGCAGCGCCAAACACGGCGGGGTCTTGATTGGCGCCATCGTGGTGTTCATAGTGCTGGCGATACTGGTCTCGATTTTCCAGAAACCCTTGGTCGAAAAACTCCTGAAGAAAAAATAGCTCGGATGCGCGATGCGCTCATCCGATTCAGCAGAAACTCGCGTTAGTGGGTGTTTGGTCGCCACCGTCTTCGGCAGCAAAGGACAGATTGAGCTGTTGATAATAGCCTGCGGAATGGGAGGGAAAAAGGGACGGCGCGCGGTTGTCCACCACGAAGGCGGCTGTGTGCGCGTCTTCGATGAAACCATCACCGGTGGTAAGCATGGTTGAAGGTGCTGGGGCAGGTGCAGCCATAGCGGCCGTCGCAAGACAGGTCGTCAGTATCAGGCAGAGCGCAACGCGTGCTTTTGTGTGGGTAGCCATCAGCGTTTACCTGATTTCACAACAACTTTGATGCGCTTGCTGATAAGCCCGTTATGAGTGACGGCATAGATATAACAGGTCCCCTTCTTTTTCTTGGTGACTTTGCCTGTGGCTGACACCTGAGCGACTTTCTTGTTGGTGGAATACCAACGGACCTTACTGCTTATCAACTTTGTGCCCGCAGGTGCGCTCACCTGTGCATACACACGGACTTTCTTTGTTTTCGCTTTGGACTTGGTTTCTTTTTTGCTTACCGTAATCTTGGTGGCGTTTGCCTTGATGGTTGCAGGTGTGGTTCCGTCTGGGTTGAGCGCGTGAGCAGTCACCGCTTTGACCGCATAGGTGTATGAGCTGTAGACGCGTTTGCCTTTGACTGTTCTAAACGATCGTACCTTGTAGCTGTAGGTGTGCTGTGGGTCCAGACCGGTGTCCACGTATCCGTTTGCGTCGTTTCCTGTCAGTGTTTTGATGGCTTGGTACTTCTTGGTTTTGGTGTTGTAGCGATACAAGACGTATCCGTCCGCGTTGGTGACCCGTCGCCAACAGACGGCAAGTGCATTGGGGTTATTGACAGATTTGACCCTGATGCCCCCGAGCTTTTTGTAGTAGGCTCCGTCAATCTTTACGGTACCGGATGCACTCAGCGATGTTTTCTGTGCCGTGATGTTGGTGATGAGTATTTCGTTTGCGGTTGCCAGAAAGGTTGCTGTTTTCTGGGAGTCTTTGGTGTCCTTGAAGTCATCCGTATCAACTGTGAAGGCTCCCGTCAGACCGGTGGCGACGATACCGCGTGAAGTGTCTTTCATGGTGAACGCGGAGTCGGTTGAGCCTGCGATACGCACACTCGCCTCAACATTATGGGCATAGTAGCCGGCGGTGAAGACGACACCCTTTCCGGTAACAGCAATTGTGTGGCAGTCATTCGCGGTAGCCGTGATGGTCTTTGCATTCTTGTTCGCATTAACATATGCATAATTGTCAAACGCGTCCTGGCCGGGAATAACCCAGAACTCTGCCTCATCTCCCGAGATATGCGCGTAGGTAAAGGTCTCACTTGCGGGAACTTGATAAAAAATGCTGGGATTCATACTTAACTCAGGCAGGACGTTGAACACCTCCATATCTCCCCTACCCCGAAAGGACAGCCCCTCATAAATTAAGGTCTTTCCCTCAGCGTTGGTGATCTGAGCCTTACTTTGCATCTTTATCGCCAAGCGAGTTTTTGGTTGACTGTCCGTTGCCCCTGCAACTGCAAGAGGAACCACCGTGATAGCCAGGCACACTGCCAGAAAAAGCGCCGCTACCAATTTGCCCAGATTTCGCTTCATTCTTGTTGCTCCCGTCTTCATCGCCCAAATCTACTTTTCAATGTTCAGTTTTTCGAATTCCCGTAGATCCACTGCAGACAGTATCGCCGCGATGGGTTTGTATCCTTCTACTTTTATGGCTGAATAGTCTTTCTTAACCAGCACGTATTTCGAAGCATTGGGATACGATGGGTCATACGTGGACAATCGATGCCATTCGGTCTTGTTGCCGTCGGTAATTATCCCGGCGTATCCTTTCACTAGAATTGCATGCCCTGATTTATCCTCAAACCAAAAACCGAAAACCTGAAGTTTCTTTGCTTTGGCATCTGCGGTCAAAGTGGTTAATGCAGACTTCCATTCCGCCCTGGAGACATATTGTTTTTCTATGTATGCATATGAGTTCAAAGGACAGCACTGACCAATCTGATAGTAGTTAATCAGGCTCTTGACCCGCGCCGAGTCCTTGGGCTTTGAGACTTTGTTCAGGTGGCTACCTGTGCCGGACGAACCAGTGTATGCTCGTACATTTATCTGCCCGAGTTTGTTCAGCGCAATTGTCGTGGACATGCCGAAACAGGAACCCCCCCACTTCGTGTCTATCGCGGCTTGAATATCATCCCTAACGGCATCAATAGTTTGCCAAGGAAGATAGGCCGCATCCGCCTCCTTTTTGGTCATCTTGGTCTTGGTACTGACAACCGCACTGGTCTTGAAGGTGGTGGTGACTTTCTTGACCGTCTTGTATGCCACCACCTTGAAGTCGTACTTGGTGTTGGATGTAAGCCCGGTAACCGTCTTTGTCTTGGATTTTGCCCCGGTAAGTACTTTGGGGCCGCTCCATTTGGATGCGGAGTGTTTCTTGTAGTAGAGCTTGTACCCTGTGACCCCACCCAGCTTTGACCAGGTCACCTTGATGGCTGATGTGGATGTGGCAGTGGCTTTGACGTTGAAAACACGAGCGACGGTTGCGCTAAGGGACTCGGTCTTTACTCTCTTTCCGCCCTTGGTGTCATAGGCGATGACCTGATAGGCGTACTTCCTGCCCGGTTTCAGGTCAGTGTGCGCGTATGCCTTCAGCGAGGTACCGGACTGCATAACGCACCCTTTCTGCTCGAACTGAAACACATCCCACAAAACGTCCTATTGCTTGATAGGCAATGACGGTATCAACCTACCATATAGCAATCAGATGCATCAACTATATTTTTAGAACTTTATTGTTGCCTCTGCACAAAAAGAAATTGTTAGCGCTGGATGATCCGCGCGTACGCGCGCATCCGAATCATGTATCCGGGCGGGTTAGCACCCGCCCGGTGGATTGCCGCGGCGACTACGTCGCCTCGCAATGACGGTGTGAAATTTCAAATTGTCATTGCGAGGGAGCGGGTATTGCGACCGTGGCAATCCAGCGGCGACTACGTCGCCCGCAATGACGTTGGTGTGTGCTATCGCGATGCGCGCAATAACGGTGGTGGGACGACGCCGGTGGGCGAGCAATGACGGTGGTGGGTGCTATCGCGGGGTCGCAATGACAACGCTGCGCTTACGCGCCGGAATGACCATTCAGTTGCAGCAGTTCGGTGATCAGTTCGTAGGTCAGTCGGTATGCGTCCGCGTTTTTGGATGCCCGGGGACCGGCAACGTTCAGCGTCAGACCGCGTCCGACACCTGACAGGGAACTGCACAGGCGCGGTGCGATCAGTTCTTTGTCCCAGCCGGTGACCACGATCAGCGGGCGCCCATAGGCATCCGCGAAATCGGCGGTCATCGCGGTGCCGCCCTGCAGCTGACGGCGTTGATCGCCGGCGGGGTTTACGATCAGCGTGGCATGCGAATCACGCACGTTCAGTTCGGTCCGTTCAATGTAGCCGGCAACGTCGCCCCGTCCCGATTCCACCAGTTCGGGATAGTCAGCCAACAGGCCGGGAGGATCCGGGTAGTCTTCGGCCAGGCCGCCTGCCGGCACCCAGCCGCACAGGGGGACACCTGCCGCCCGCGCGGCATCCAGCGCGCCGCGATCGGCGCCGGTCTGCCCGCCGCTGCGGATAAAGGCAATCAGGGGTATGTCGTGTTCCGTATGCATACAGTCCACCCTATCATATCGGCCGCGTAAAGCGGCAAGGTCCGGGACGTACTCCCCCGATGTATTCGAGCTTTTTCGTCGATATGAACGCGGGTTGTGTGCGAAATCCGCCCGGCGGATAGGATACAATGGCACTGATGGCAGCTACCCCGAACAGCGAAAGAGGTTTTCTTTCCTGGCTGCGGACGGTGCGCGGAACCAGGAGGCTTTGGCAGGCACTGTTGGTGCTAGTCGACGCCGCTGTTTTGGTGTTGGCGACCGTTGTGACCTATCTGGCCCGTTTCGAGGGCGACATTCCTTATACCTATGGGCGTTATCTGTTGCCGGTGCTGGCGGTCAGCTTGGTTTTGTATCTGGTGTGCGCGGCGCTGTTCGGGCTGTACCGCGTGGTGTTGCGCTATGTGGGCATCGACACTTTGTTGCGGGTGGCGGGCGCGGTGGCGTGTGCCGCGGCGGTGCTGACCGTCATCGACCTGGTGTTGGGGGCGTTTCGGCAGGGGCTGCGTTATATCCCGTTGGGCGTCGTGTTGATACAGGCGCTGTGCGCGTTTTTGGCGCTGTCGGGGGTGCGCGTGACCGTGCGCGCGATTCGGCATCTGCGTGCCAGCGGGCAACATAACGGGGTGCGGACGCTGATTATCGGGGCGGGGAGCGCCGGATCGTTGCTGTTGCGCGACCTGCAGTCGCATCCCGGGTCGATGGGTTTTGACACGGTGGGCTTTCTGGATGACAACACGAATCTGCGCGGAGCCTTGTTTGCGGGGCTGCCCGTGTTGGGGACGACCGCTGACATGGCCGAAGTCGTTGCCGCACAGGACATCGGGCAGGTCTTTGTGGCCTTGCCGTCCGCCGACCCGGATTTTGTGCGCGGGCTGTTGAACCGCGCAACCGACCTGGGGGTGGCGACCCGCATCATGCCGCGGATTGTAATCGAGCGCGGCCAGGTGCGGGTGGGTGACCTGCGCAAAGTAGACGTGCGTGACCTGCTGGGACGCGAGCTGACCCCGATTGACGTGGCGGGCATCCGCGAGACCATTCAGGGCAGGCGCGTGGTGGTGACCGGGGCTGCGGGGAGCATCGGATCCGAGCTGTGCCGGCAGCTGGTCGCGATGGAGCCCGAGTGCATCCACCTGTTCGAAATCGACGAAAGCCGGCTGTATGAGTTGTGGTTCGAGCTGGACGCGATGCGTGCCGGGGTTGCCCGGATGCATGTGGTCGACATTCGGGATATGCAAAAGCTGCGCGGTTTGCTGTCTGCCATTCGTCCGGCCGTGGTGCTGCATGCGGCCGCATACAAACAGGTGCCGCTGATGGAGATCGAGCCCATTGAGGCGATTCGGTCGAACGTGCTGGGGACCGCCAACGTGTTGCAGGCGGCGGATGCGGCGGGAGCCGAGCGCTTTGTGCTGATTTCAACCGACAAGGCCGTGGCGCCGCTGAATGTGATGGGCAAGACTAAGGAGCTGGCCGAACGCCTGGTGTTGGCGTATGCGCAGGGACGTGATGCGCGGATGTGTTGTGTGACGGTGCGGTTCGGGAACGTGCTGGGCTCGCGCGGGTCGGTCGTGCCGATATTCGAAGAGAAGTTGGCGCGCAACGAACCGTTGACGGTGACCGACCCGGACGTGACGCGCTATTTCATGCTGATCCCCGAGGCCGCGCGACTGGTGTTGCAGGCACAAGCCATCGGCAGTTGCGGGGATATATTCCTGTTGGAGATGGGCGAGCCGGTGCGCATTGTCGATTTGGCGCGTAAAATGATTGCGTTATCGGGGGCACCGGTTGACATCGAGTTTACGGGATTGCGTCCCGGCGAGAAATTGCACGAGGCATTGGTGGCAGATGACGAGACGTTGGAGCCCACCGAGCGGGAAAACATCTTGCGCGTCCGTGACCTGCACGAAGCCCCGCTGACGGCGGAACAGTACGAGCAGCTGGTGGCGGCGGTCGCAGCGGGACGGATCGAACATGAGCAGCTGATGGAGCTGTAGAGCTTCGCGGGATTTCGTCGGTGGTTGAGTCAAAAAAGCTGCAAAGCTTTTATTGACCTCAATCCACCGGTCTGCACAGAACGGAGATAAGGGATGGCACAGGGGAACGGAAAGGTTGCACTGATATCGGGCATTACCGGTCAGGACGGCGCGTACCTGGCGGAGTTTTTGCTGGACCGGGGATACCGGGTGCATGGTATCAAACGGCGCAGCAGCAGTTTCAACACCGCGCGCGTCGACCACCTGTATTGTGACCCGCATGACCCGGACGGCAGATTCCATCTGCATTACGGAGACCTGACCGACGCAACAAACCTGATACGCCTGGTAGCAGAAACACAGCCAGATGAACTGTACAATCTGGGCGCGCAAAGCCACGTGCAGGTCAGCTTTGAGACGCCGGAATACACCGCACAGACCGATGCTGTGGGAACCTTGCGGCTGTTGGAGGCGCTGCGCATCACGGGTTTGGCGGAACATACGCGGTTTTACCAGGCATCGACCAGCGAACTGTTCGGAGATGCGGTCGAGCGGCCCCAGACCGAACTGACCCCTTTTCGCCCGCGCAGTCCGTATGCGGCGGCGAAACTGTACGCCTATTGGATTACCGTCAATTACCGGGAAGCGTACGGGATACACGCATCCAACGGGATTCTGTTCAACCACGAAAGCCCCCTGCGCGGCGAGACCTTTCTGACGCGGAAAATCACGCGCGCGGTCGCCCGTATCGCGCTGGGCACGCAGCAGCGGCTGTATCTGGGTAACCTGGACGCGCGACGCGACTGGGGTTTTGCCGGCGATTACGTGCGCTGCATGTGGTTGATGTGCCAACAACCCGAACCGGACGATTACGTGGTCGCCACCGGCGTGGATGCATCCGTGCGCGACTTTGCGTGTCAAGCCTTTGCGGCGGCGGGTATCGACATTGAATTCACAGGCAGCGGCCCCGCCGAACGCGCCGTACGCTGTGACACCGGGGACGTGGTCATTGAAATCGACCCGCGCTATTTCCGCCCGACCGAGGTCCCGGCCCTGTTGGGAGACGCCACCAAAGCCCGGAAGCGCCTGGGTTGGCAGCCCACGGTCGACCTGCCACAGCTGATCGAAATGATGGTTGCCGCCGACCTGGAACAGGCACGCGCCGAGCTGACGGCGGGCTACGCCGATGGGGCGAGTGACGCTGCAGGCGTTCCCGACGGATCGCAAGCCGCGCGCGGGACCCGAGTGTGAACCGCGTATGCATCCCGATGATCTGATATACGTCGCCGGCCACCGCGGATTGGTGGGCAGCGCCATCGTGCGCCGCCTGCAGGCGGCCGGATACCGAAACCTGTTGCTGCGGACGCACGCCGACCTGGACCTGACCGACATGCCGGCGACCTATGATTTCCTGGCGGCCCGGCGCCCAGACGTGGTCTTTCTGTGCGCGGCTCGCGTCGGCGGCATCGGCGCCAACAGCGACGCACCGACCGATTTTTTGTTAGACAACGCCCGCATCAGCATGAACGTGATCGACGGGGCGCGCCGCGCCGGCACCCGTCGCCTGATAAACCTGGGCTCCAGCTGCATCTATCCGCGCGACGCCGCACAGCCCATCGCCGAATCGGCGCTGATGACCGGCCCCTTGGAAGCCACCAACGAAGCCTATGCGCTGGCGAAAATCGCCGCCCTGAAGCTGTGCCTGGCAGAAAACGCCCGGTACGGAACCGATTTCTATTCGCTGATGCCGACCAATCTGTATGGCACAGGTGACAATTACGACCTGTGTTCCAGCCACGTGCTGCCCGCGCTGATAGCGCGTTTCCACGATGCCAAATCGGGGGAGCGGGATGTCGTGACCCTGTGGGGGGACGGCACGCCGCTGCGTGAGTTCCTGCATGCAGATGACCTGGCGGCCGCCGCCGTGTGGCTGGCGGAACGGTGCAGCGCGCGTGATGTCGGCGGCTGGATCAACGTCGGCAGCGGTAAAGAGCTGACGATTGCGGCACTGGCGGAACTGGTACGCGACGTCGTGTACGCCGATGCGCCCGCCACCACCCCGCGCCCGCGCATAGCATGGGACACCACGCGTCCCAACGGCACACCGCGCAAACTGCTGGACAGCACACGCATCCGCGCGCTGGGCTGGAGCCCGACAATCAGCCTGCGCGACGGAGTAACAGCCGCCTATGGTGACTATCGCGAGCAGGCGGACACGAACACGTTTTAGCAGGAAACAGACCCGGTTCGGGGCTTACACTCCCCCGTGGTTTTGACCGACACCCGCTGATGACCGAACCGATGACAGACAGGAGACAGGCCATGTCCACCCCTTTGTTCAGCATTGTTATTCCGTGCCGAAACGCGGCGGCGACCATCAGGCGCGCGCTGGAAAGTTGCGTCGCGCAGAGCTGTGACGACTATGAGCTGGTGATTGTGGACGGCGCCAGCACCGACGGGACGACCGAAATCATCGGCGAGTTTCAGGACGCGACGGGCGGCAGGCTGCGTCTGATCAGCGAGCCGGATGACGGCATTTACGATGCGATGAACAAGGGCTTGGCGGCGGCGCGCGGCGAATGGGTTGCGTTTCTGGGGGCGGACGATTGGTACGAGCCCGGTGCGCTGGCGACTGTGCGCGATTGTTTTTCGGCGCCTGCGGAGGGCAGTCGTGTCGACTGTGTGGGCGGGGCGATGTGGGTGGTCGAGCCGGACGGGCACCGCGATGTGCGGCTGCCGCATCCGGGGCTGTTGCGCAGGCGATTCCCGAAAGCGATGCCGGCGGGACATCAGGCTTGGTTTGCGCGCAGCGAGCTGTTGCGGCGCGTGGGTGGGTTCAACACCGATTTCCGGCTGGCGGCGGACTACGAGCTGTACCTGCGCGTTCAGGCATCCGGATCGGCGCCGGTCTGGGTGTTCACCGACACGCCGATTGTGAATTTCACGCTGGGCGGAGCGTCCTGGGCGCTGCGTGCCTGTGCGCGCGATTATCGCGCGGCGAAACTGGCAAACGGCGACCGGGCTTTTCACGCCGACGTGGTGTACGTCCGCAACCTGATTCTGGCGCGCCTGGCACGGTAGGTGGTTGACGCGGCGGTGCGGCGGCGGGGTCGCTTTGACGGGGAAGTGCCTTTGTAAGCAGGATAAATGTCTCTCGAATAAAATTTAACGTTTTTCGTAAAAAAGTTCTTGACAAACATAAAACCATGCCGTATTATCTTATTGTCGCGACAGACAGAACCTTGATAACTGACGGCACGTAAACCGCATCACCTGCACCGTACACATCATTCGCACCACGCGCTTCACTTGTTTCACCCCATCCACGGGGCCGGCTCAGCCGGTCGACCCCACCACCACCAACAGAAAGGGAAGAACAATGACCACTTCAGCTTCAGCTTTGAAACTGCGCCGGTTCGGAAAAGGACTGGGCATCGCCACCAAAGTACTGTCCATCATCAGCTTCGTCGTTGCCGGCATCCTGCTGGTCAGCCTGATCTTTGCCCTGGTCGTGCCCTGGGACACCGTCGTGATGAACGTCGGCGAGGTCACCGTGAACGTCCACGGCATGGTCACTCAGCTGACCGACCAAGCATCCACCGACGTGAACGTCCGCGCCATCGCCCTGTCCGCCATTTCGCTGGGTATCATCGACGGCGTGTTCTTTGGATTCATCATGGGCATACTGTCCCGCCTGTTCAAAGACACCGCCGCACATGAAACCCCGTTTCTGTCCACCAACGTCCGTCGCCTGAAGAGCGTCGGTTGGCTGCTGATTGCAAACTCGTTCGCCATGGGAATCGCCACCGCCATCGTCGAGGTGCTGACGCACCCCGTGACATCCGCTTTTGACACCGGTAACGGCGGTTACCTGATTACCGGACTGGTCATATTCGCCCTGGCCTACGTCTTTCAGTACGGCTGCGAACTGCAGCAGGCCGCTGACGAGACCCTGTAAAGGAGGAACCCAACATGTCAATCATCATGCGCCTGGACCGTGTCATGGCAGACCGGAAGATGTCCCTGAACGAACTGAGCGAACGCGTGGGTGTCGCCAACGTGAACCTGTCCAAAATGAAGACCGGCAAAATCAGCGCGATTCGATTCTCGACCCTGGACGCCATCTGCGACGTGCTGGACTGCCAGCCCGGTGACATCCTGGAATACCAGCGCCCCCAGGACAACCAGACCGAGCAGTCCGCCGAATCGGAAGCGGCCTGATCCGCCGCCTAGTCCTCCGGTGTCACCGCAACCCGGTAATCCGCCGCCCGAATCTCGGCGCGGCGGATTTTTCCGTTCACCGTTTTCGGCAGCGCATCCACATAGCTGATCACGCGCGGGTATTTATAGGGTGCCGTGCCTTCTTTGACCCAGGTCTGCAGCTCGCGCGTCAGCTCGTCTGACGGCGTATAGCCGCCTGCCAGTACCACGGTCGCCTTGACCGCAGCCCCGCGCAGCTCGTCAGGTACCCCGGTGACCGCACATTCGGCGACCGCCGGGTGCTTGATCAGCACGCTTTCGACCTCGGTGGGGCCGATGCGGTAACCACTGGATTTAATTACGTCGTCATTGCGCCCGACATACCAGTAATAGCCGTCCTCGTCCACCCAGGCTTCATCGCCCGAATGATACCATCCGTCGTGACAGGCCTCCTGCGTTTTTTCCGGATTGCGATAGTATTCCATCATGATGCCGTCGGGGGTCACCGGACCATACCCGATGGCAACCACGATTTCCCCGGTCACGCCCGGCGAACAACGCCTGCCCTCAGCGTCGTGCACCTCGACCGAATACAGAGGGTTCGGCTTTCCCATGCTGCCGGGTTTGGGGGTCATACCGACCACGTTCACCACTGTCAGCGGGGTTTCGGTCTGACCGAACCCTTCGGTGATGGCAAGCCCCGTGGAAGCCTGCCAGTTCTCGAACAGATCGGGGTTCAGCGCCTCGCCCGCCGTGGTGCAGTGTGCCAGCGACGACAAATCATGCGATTCCAGCCCCGCGTTATACAGCATGCGATACATCGTGGGTGGACAACAAAGCGTCGTCACGCCATAGCGCCCGATCAGGTCCAGAATGTCGGCCGGCACGAATCGGTCGTAATCATAGGCCAGAACACAGGCCTCCATGATCCACTGCCCATAGTATTTGCCCCAGACGGCCTTTCCCCAACCGGTGTCGGCAATCGTCAGGTGTACTCCGCCGTCGCTCCGCACGTCATGCCAGTGTTTGGCAGTCAGTGTATGTGCCAGCGCGTATCCGCCATCGTGCAGCACCATCTTGGGGTTGCCGGTGGTCCCGCTGGAGAAATACATGATGAAGGGATCACGGATACTGACCGGAACGCGCCGCAACGCGTCTGTGGCCCCGGCCACGCCCGCATTGAAATCCAGCCAACCGCGCGCGGCACGCGCCGCATCGATACGCAGCTTGCACAGACCGTCTGCGCCCGACAGCACCGCGCCGTAACGCGCATCCGACGGGTGTCCCGCACCGTCCTGTGTCAGCGCCAAGCCGCCGCCACCACCCGCCACCAACACCAGGTGTTCCAGCGAGGGGCACTCGCCGCTTGCGGCCACGGTCTCGCACACATCGGCGATGTCTCCGACATCGGTACAGATGATGGCCTTGGCGCTGCAGCTTTCCACGCGATAGCTCAGGTCGTGTTCTTTCAGCATAAAGGTCGCCGGTACCAACACGGCGCCCAGTTTATGCAGCGCGGTCGCAATGAACCAGAACTGATAATGCCGGCGCACGATGACCAGCACACAGTCGCCCTTGCCGATACCCAGACCCGCCAAATAGTTCGCAGTCTTGTCCGACCAGTATTTGATGTCGCCAAAGGTGAAACGGTGTTCCTCGCCCTCGGGGTTACACCAAATGATGGCGGGACGTTCGGGTTCAGCCACGGCAATATCATCGACGATGTCATAGGCAAAGTTAAAGTCGTCAGGGTATTCCAGGTCCAAACGGCTTAACACCCCTTGATCATCATATGTCTCTCTGAGATAACGCAAATTCACGTCGCGCATTATGTGTTCTCCTTCTGCAATGTGGACAACGCCTCAGGGGGCGATGTGGCAAGGCGTCTTTCGGATTTGAGCACGGAGCGCGCAGTCACCTACGTGCGTACTCAATTCCGAAAACAACGCAGCTAAATCGTCATCCTGTGGTGTTGGCAGGTTTCAGGACGATGGCTAGAAACGTACACGGCTCCCCGCCTGTCGCAATCATCCCATGCCCGCGTCCGCTGTCGTAAAACAGCGTGTCGCCCGGACCCAGAATCTCGTGGCGGACCTCGATGGCATCCTGATACGCGAACTTCAGCTGACCGGACACGATGTAGTCCATTTCCTGGCCCTCGTGACGCGACAGGTGAATCGGACGGTCCTGTTCGTCGGCGTTATAGGGCGCGGTGACCATGAACGGTTCCGCCAGCTTGTTTTTAAAGGTCGGTGCCAGATGCAGGTATTCAAAGCCCGCGCGGCGCTTAATCGACAGACCGTCGCCCGCGCGCATAATGCTGTAGCCCGACAAGTGCGGGCCTTCTCCTGTCAACAGGTCAATCATATCGACGCCCAGACGATTCGCCGCGTGATACAGCGTGGTAAAGCTGAAGTCTTCGCTGCCGGATTCCAGCGCCGTATAGACCTCCACGCTTTTGTTGGTCGCAGCCGCCATGTCCTCGATGCTGATTTCCAGGTCCTCGCGCAGACTGCGCATGCGCATCGCGATTTCGCGCAGGCGCGCACTATCCCCATCTGCTGCAACGCTGCCGTCAAAACCTGTCATGGCCTTCCCCTAACTGAACGATACGGACGATACAAAGGTGCAACCGACCGGAAAAGCGCACCCATGGACTGCGTGGCCACGTTTTCCTGACGGTTTGTGCTGTGTGGTGCCTGTGTCGTGCTGTTTTCGTACCCTGCCGGTGCCAATTTTGAATGCTGGATATCATAACACAACAGAACGCGGCCTGCGCCACCCATTTGCCCATTTATTCGACCCACCGACCAACGTCCTGTCGAACGGAAAATCGGGGGAGTGCGCCCCGGTGTGGGACGCACTCCCCCTGTGCATCGTGCCTATCGGTGCCGGTGTCGGCGTCCTACAGTTTGATGTCTTTCACGTAGGCGTTCCAAATCCACATGTTCGACCAGTTGGTGACGCCTTCTTTGATGCGTTTGCTGCTGGTAAAGCGCCAGTTCTGGTGCGTCCAGATGTAATAGGGCACATCCTCGCCTGCCAGCGCCATCATTTCGGTCATCTGCTGGGCGCGTTCGTCCCCGTCGGGCAGGGCGGCCTGGGATTTCAGCAGCTTGTCGACCTCGGGGTTATCGTACGCGGCAAAGTTCGAGCCGCCTTCCGGAATGTTCGCGCTGTCATAAATCGGGGTCAGAACACCGCTGGGGTCGGGGAAGTCGCTGCTCCATTCGCACATCAGCATGTCGTAATCGCGGATGCCGTCGACGCTGCCGGCACCGAATGCGGTCGAGACCAGTTCGTCCCAGCCGATTTTCTCGATGTTCATGGTGATGCCCAGTTCTTTCAGCGACTGCTGCCACGCCAGCGCCAGCGTGCTGTTCAGGCTGTTGCCCTCGATTTTGATGGTGCATTCAAAACCGTTCGGCACCTTTGATTTCGACAGATAGTCCTTTGCCGCCGCCATGTCGTATTCGTATTTCGGCGCAGACGCCTCGAAGTCCTTGTAGACGTTTTCGCTGAACAGATACAGACTGTCGGGCGTGGGGATATAGTTGGTCAGGTTGCCGTATTCCTTGATGGCGTTTTCCTGCTGCGTCTTGATGTCGATGGCGCTGGCTATCGCCTTGCGCACATTCGGGTCGTCAAACGGTGCTTTCTGGCAGTTGAACGCGATGAAGTTCAAGCCCGCCGCCGGAATCAGCGTCAGGTTGACCGAATCGGCCGCCTTTACCTCGTCCAGTTTTTCAGCAGGCGTGACAAAGTCGATGTCGACCTGCCCGCTGGTTGACGCCATCACGCGGGTTGCGTCCTCGGTGATCACCTGGAAATCGATGGTCTTGACGTCCGGCTCGCCCTGGGACGCGGCACCCCACCAATCCGGGTTGTACTTCAGGACGATTTCGCTGCCTGCCGTCCAGGTATCCAGCACATAGGGACCGGTGCCCAGCGACTTGCCGTTATTGGTACCGAACTCCTCACCCTTTTCCTCGACGTAGGCTTTCTGGACAATCATACCGCCGGTGGTCGCAAACGTATGCTTCCACAGCGCGTCCGCCTGGGTCAGCTTGACCGTGAATTCCCAGTCGCCGGTTTGCTCGATGCTGTCGACGTTGGCATACATCCACTGGACGTAGCTCGACAGTTCGTCGCTGCGGATGCGCTCCATGCTGTACATGACGTCTTCCATCGTCATCGGCGTGCCGTCGGAAAACTTCACGTCGCTGCGCATCACGTATTTGTAGGTCAGGTCATCGACCTGTTCCCAGCTTTCCGCCAAGTCAACCTGCAGCTGGTTGTCGTTGTCGTATTTCAGGATGCCTTCGTAGATGTTCGCCAACACCGGACAGGTCGTCCAGTCATAGCCGAATGCCGGGTCCAGCTTGACCACGTCGGCGTTCAGCGCAATCCGCAGCGTGTCATCAACCGCCGCGCTGTCGGTGCCGCTGTCCGCACCGTCGGTCTTGGCGCCGCCGCAGCCCACCAGTGTTGCCGCCAGCACCACGGCTGCCAGCACCGCCAGAACTATCAACCATTTACGGTTGCGCCAATCAAGCGACTTTCCCTTTGTGTGCATAGTGCCACCCCTTTCAGGTTCCGTTCGTGCAAATGGACGTATTCGGTTGTCGGTCATTGTCGTCTCACTGTGCCGTCTGTATGTGCCGTGACACGTTTCGCGCCACATTAACAGTGTAGTCAATTGCGGGGGAGTACGTCCCGGCGCGCGCCTTTCACGAAACAAGCCCGAAACAGTTGGCGATAGTGATAGGGATGGCCGGTGGGCGCGGTCGCGAGTGTGTCCGAGGTATGTCAGGGGTATACCCGGCACACAGAAAGGCGCCCCGACCGCTGCCGGCCGGGGCTGCCTGATATGCGGATGAATCCCGCTGATGGTTCTGTTGGTGGTGCCGGTGTCGCTTGCCTGCGACACCGGCACACGGTACCTGCAGCAGCAGGTCTGTCACTGTCTACTTCCAGGCCGCTTTCACGAATTGGGCGTAGACGTAACCGGTGACGGTACGGGCATTCTTGCCGGTGCCGCGGGTCACCTTAACCTTGTACCAATCGTGCGCGGTACCCTTGCGGTCGACCTTGCCGATGATGCGGATGGTCGCTTTTTTGGTCGCATGCCCCTTGATTTTCGAGGCTGCAGTGGCTTTGCTGCGCACGTTCACCGCACTGACGCCCTTTTTCAGCTGACCGTACTGGGCCTTCCAGCGCGCGTACAGCGTAACGTTCTTGCTGCCGGCGATAGTGCTTGCGCTGACCTTTTTCCCGCCGGTCTTTTTCGTGTACCAGCCGGCGAACTTGTATCCGGTGCGCGTGGGCGTCGGCAGCTTGCCGTACTTTTTGCCGGTCACAACAGTGCGCGTTGCGGACTTTTTGCTCAACGCCTTGCCACCGTTGACATTGAAGGTCACTTTCACCTCGGTCGGGGTCGACACCGGCGGCTTCGGGTCGGGCGTGGCAGGCGTGGTCGGATCTGCGGGTTTCGCGGGATCCGTGTCTTCCGGATATGCCGGAGCCTCGGGCTTGCCGGTGTCAGGCACCTGCAGCTCGATGACCTCCAGGTCGCCGGATTCGTCTACGACAGTACCACCCTGATTGTAGACATCACCCTCCTGCACGACCGTACCCAGGTTCTGGAAGGTCACCCCTTCAGGAACCGTCAGGCTGCTGCCCTCGGGGATTACCAGTTCCTCGTCGTCAGCGACCGTCAGGTCATCACCCAGCTGCACGTCACCGATGACGGTGCCGGCCTTATCCTGAAACAGGATGCCGCCCGTAACCACAGCCGTGCTCTCGTCGCTGGCATTGGTGCGCAGCACTGCGTTTCCGTCGACCACAAAGTTCTGTGCGTCGTCGGTCATGATGAACAGTGCGCCCTCATCACCTGCAACCAGCGTACCGCCGGTCACCTGTGCCTGGTCGGCCTCGATGACGACCTCTGCGGTCAAGGTACCACCCGAAACCGTAAAGTCACTGTCTGCCGACACGACCGCGCGGGTCTTGCCGCTGACCGTGCCACCACTGATCTCCAGCCCGTCGATCTGATAGGCCTGCACGGCTACACCGTTTTCGCTCTCGACCTCGCCGCCTGCGATAACCACCGTCACCTGACCGTTCGAGGTAATCCCGAAACCGTCGTAACAGTGGGTCGCGATGCGACCACCCTCGATGGTGACCGTGGACGGAACGTTTGCAAACACGCCCAGCGCGTCTCCCATCCCCTCGACCGTGGTCTCGATGACACCGCCGATCATCCGGAAGCTACCACCATCCAGATACAGGTCGATGGCCAGATAATCGTTCGTGCAAATCTCGGCGTTCCAAATCACGGTGCCGCCGTCGGGCACGTACACCATAATGTGGTCGTTGCACTGGACGCTGCCGGTGACCTCGACCTCGCCGGTCACGACCAGCACGCGCGCATCCGCATAGTACTCATAGCCGGTTCCGGTTGAATCCACGGAAAAAAAGTCATCGCTGATTACAACGCTCTGTGCCGCGCTTTCGGCTGACGCCTGCGTGGTGACCGCAGAATCGTTTTGGGAGTACGTCCCTGCGCCGAATGCCGGTAGGGCGGCAAACAGGGTTGTTGCCAGCATCACTGATGCCAGTCCTGCGGACAGACCGCGCTTCACTGCGCGCCCCGGCCGCCGGGATCGGTTGTCGGTTACATCAATCATTTCCATACTCTTCACTCCTTCTGTTCGGGTGAACGGAACGGGTGAGCAGCCTTCGGCTCACCCGACGTTCACGTTTGCTGGCACCCAAGGGGTATATTACCCACCGTGTATTTGTGCCAAAATCGACTGTTCAGCTTAACACATTTTGCTGCCCCGCCATTATTTGACATTTGCATACTATCATTTAATTATCCCTGTGTCTATCTCATTTGAGGACGCACACAATTTGCCCACAACTGTCGACTGTTGACAGTTCCCTTTTTGCGGTGCTGCGGGTTTCGGCAGTTTACTGCCGGTTTGTGCGCTTACGGCCGATTTCTGCAGGTTTTGCCGGACGTATTGAGGACAGGCCCCGAACAGAACCACGTTCAGTTATACTCTGATACCAACCATGGACCCCGCTGCCGACAACAGGAAAACGTGTGCCTCGACCCGTTCCCCCATCACGGAATGTGACCGTGTGGGGTGCCATTTGTGTCCGCGCGCGTGCGGGGCTGCACGTACACGTGCAGCGCGTGGGTTTTGTGGCGCCGACGATCGACTGGTTGTGGCGCGCGCCGCCCTGCACCACTGGGAAGAACCACCGATATCCGGGACCCGCGGCAGCGGCACCGTGTTTTTTGCACACTGCCCTTTACGTTGCAGCTATTGTCAGAATGCATCCATTTCACGCGAAGGGTTCGGGCGTGCCATATCCGTTGATCGGCTGGCACAGATCTTTGCGAAACTGCAGGCTGCCGGCGCCCACAACCTGAACCTGGTCACAGCCACCCACTATGCACCACAGGTGCTGGCTGCCCTGCAACACTGGCGCGCAGCTCAGCCATCACACGCATCACAGCGCAACCCCATCCCGGTCATCATCAATAGCAGCGGCTATGAAACGCCGGACTCCATCCGTATGCTGGCGCCGCACGTGGATGCATGGTTGGTTGACTGGAAGTATGCAGATGGCGACCTTGCCGCCGCCCTGTCGGTCGCACCCGACTATCCGTCGGTTGCGCGTCGTGCCATCGCGCTGATGGTCGAAACCGCAGGACCCTATCGCATCGATGCAGTGACCGGCTTGCTGCAGTCGGGGGTTGTCATACGGCATTTATTGTTACCGGGGCACCTAGCGGACGCATGCGCAATCGTCGAAGAGGTGATCACCTGCTATGGTGACCGTGTGTGCCTGTCGCTGATGAGCCAGTACACACCACCGGCACCTGCACCGGAGCAACGTGACCGTGCGCGCAAAACGGCGCGGGGGGACGTACTCCCCCCGGAAATGCTGAAAACGGTGGAAGCGGACGAGTATGATGCGCTGGTGAACTACGCCGTCGACCTGGGCGTGGCGCACAGCTTTATGCAGGAAGGCACGGCGGCATCCGAAAGTTTCATCCCGCCCTTTGACTTGACCGGCGTGACCGGCTGACAGCGACGCTGCGGGACGTGCTCCCCCGGCAACTGCATGATGTTCAGGCGCATGATCAGTGCGCCGGATGATAGTCGATGGCGGCACGTTGGCGGCACGTGCTTGATGGCACATGTCCGTGCCGCCTGTTAGGATAGTGACGTTGCGTTGAATGATTGCATCAGTGCGGTGATGGGACCCGACCGGGACAGGAGTATGTGAACATGTTTGGGGCAGTGCGGACACACAACAGGCGACGTGGGCATGCGAGGTCGGTGTGGCTGTT
Source organism: Actinomycetes bacterium (assembly GCA_031272275.1). Lineage (GTDB taxonomy): Bacteria > Actinomycetota > Coriobacteriia > WRKU01 > WQUG01 > JAISUC01. Next base: position 40,095 of record JAISUC010000020.1, read on the forward strand.
GGCAATCGTGCTGGTTGTCGCCGCTGTCGTCGGGGCGGGTTGCCTGCGGCTGTCGGACGGGTCGAATGGCACACCCAAAACGTCACAGACACAGACAACGACATCGGCAGACAACGACGGTGCGGGACGTACTCCCCCAACCGATGACAGTGCAGGTTTGCCGACGAACTCCGAGGCCGCAGCGCCCGCCGACGATTTGACGGTTGTGTTTTTGGATGTGGGGCAGGCGAACGCGGCGTATTTGGAGTGCGGGGGGCAGGCGGCGTTGATTGACGGCGGGAATCGCGGGGATTCGTCGTTGGTGTATTCGTTTTTGCGGCGGCGGGGGGTCGATTACCTGCGTTATGTGATTAATACGCACCCGGATGAGGACCATGTGGGTGGCTTGGCGGGGGCGCTGCAATACGCGGCGCAGACGGACGCGCGGGTGGATGCCTGCCTGTGTTCGACGACCGAATATGGGACCAAGGCGTGGGCGAATTTCGTGTCAGCGGCGGATGCGGCAGGCGTGGCGTTGACCGTGCCTGCGCGCGGGGCGACGTTTCAGCTGGGGGATGCGACGATACAGGTCGTGGGGCATATGACCACCGGTACTACGGAAGACGACAACGGGCTGGTGCTGTTGGTGACGCATGGGGACAACACGTTTTTGTTCACCGGCGACATTTCGACTGCCGCCGAGGCCCCGCTGGTCAATGATGCGGCACTGGCGGATATCGACGTGCTGAGCGTCGCGCATCACGGCAGCAATACCTCGACCGGCTACGTATTCCTGCGCCACACCAATCCGCGCTATGCGGTCATTTCGTGCGGGCGCAACAACCAGTACGGGCATCCGACCGAGGCCGTACTGTCGCGGTTACGCGACCAGGGGGCGACGCTGTATCGATGCGACCTGCAGGGCGACGTGAGTTTTGTAAGCGACGGGGCAGAGCTGACCGCGACGTGCGATCATGCCGCGACCGGCGACCTGTACGCACCGGGCCGCTAGCCGAGAGGTGCGGGGGAGTGCGTCCCGCCGTTCGGCGCAATCCCGCTCGGACACCCGAATAGGTTCACCAACCGGTGCGCCGACGTAATGCCAGCTGCACCATTTTCTGTTAGTGCACGGTTTCATTTTCTTTTTTTGCACAAGTTTACTCCCACAAGTGTACCTAGGCTCCTAACAGGACAGCGGGTACAACATGGACGCCGTCAGCACGCGTGTAAGCGTGCGATCCGGTGTTCAAAACCAGTTTTTGGACTTGATATCCACTTAATCGGCCAGCCAGCCAGTTCAGGTGAACGACATCCGCATCGGTAATGTCAGCGCTCAATTTCACCTCAATTGCCAGAACAGCAAAATCGCGTTGGATGATGAAATCGATTTCGCGATCCCCTTTGCGGCTGCGGAAATGACGTAGTTGAGCTCGGTTAATCGCAGCATAAGTTTGCAAACTCTGCGCAAGCAATGCCTCGAACAGGCGACCCAGCACAGCAGACTGTTGGCTACCAAGCATGTCGCGCGATTCTCCTCGCAAGAGCTGCGAGCGGGTAATGTTGAGCAAACGACACGCCAGTGCAGGGTCAACCAAAAAGTGTTTGGGTGCCTTGCCCAAATGTGCAAAAACATTGGTTGATGGTAACCACGCATCCACGCGATCGGTGATCCACAGGTTGTCAAGCGCATCACGATAGGCCTGCGTCGTAGTCTTTGCCGGTTTTGCTGCTTCGCCTGCAGTTGCTGCATCCATGATCTTTTGGTAGCTTGCTGTCCCCGCAGTTGCTGCAGCATAGGCTTGCATCCATTGCCTGAGCACGTCAGGTCTACGCACAAAGACTCCGTTTTCCGGAAACTCCTTTTGTATGATGTTGTCGATATAACCGTCCAATAATACTTCGAGTATCTCGCCTGAATATCTGCGCAGCCCTGGAAATCCGGATGCGATGATTTCTGTAACATAATCACTTAAGGCAAAATCAGTTACACCGTCAACACTGAAATCACGCGCAACGTCAGTCCCTGCGCCCGCAGCGTAGTCCAATACCCGACCGATACTGACCGTTGGCGAGCACAGGGCGCGCTCATGCAGAGAAAGTGGCCGCATTCTCATTCGCACGATGCGGGCAGCTCCGCTGTGAGTGACGGCCCCGGCGGGCTCCGCGCTGCCGGTTATCAGATATTGACCGGGACTTTGATCCTCGTCAACCAAACGACGCACATAATCCCAACTTTGCGGATAGCGCTGCCATTCATCGACCAGCAAGGGCTTTTCCTGCGCACGCAGCGCGTCTATCCCGCCGCGCAATACGGCCACGCCGTCATCAATGTCTAGGCGTAAGGTCTGGGTGACCAAACGGGTGCACGTTTCTGTCTTTCCGACACCTTTGGCTCCCTCGATCGCCAAGGCAGGCAGCTGCCTAAAGTACTTCTGTATTACGGAATCCAGCAATCGGGGTGCATAATTATCCATGATGGTCCTTTCCTGCGGACTTACATTCTATCAGTCCGTTTTGACCTATTCTATCCTACCATTTTTCCCTTTTCTATCATACCATTTTTCCTGCCATGGTTCTTTCTGTGTAGCAGTCAAAAAGACACGAGAGCCCCGGCCAACTAGGTGGTGTTCAGGTGTGTGATCAGTGCTCCAGATAGTCGATACAGCCCTGCGTCAGACCGGCGACCAGTTTTTGCTGATAGTCGGCGCTGTTCAGTTTCCGGTCTTCGGCGGCGTTGGTCATAAAGCCCAGCTCGACCAGGACGCTGGTGACCTCGCAGTAATTGAAGCCTGACAGGTCGCTGCGCTTAACCACCCCACGGTCGGCCGCCCCGGTTGCGGCAATCAGCGCCGCCTGGATGGCTTTGCCCGCCGCCGCAGAGCTCTTTACTATCGGTGCGGTCCACGTGTTCTTTGCCGGCACCAAAGTCGAGATGCCGTGAGTTTTGCTGCCGGCGGCACCATCACAGTGCAGGCGCAAAAACAGATCGGCGTGTTTGTCGTTCGCCAGTTGTGCGCGCCGGCTGTTCCACACATCGACGTTCTGTTTCGTGCGAGTCATGTAAACGGTCGCCCCCTGCGCCTGCAACGCATCGCGCAATTGCAGGCCGATTTCCAGCACCGTTTTGCTTTCGGGAATACCGGTGGCCACTCCGCGTGTACCACCGGCAACTTTCGCCTTTTTCTCGGATGCGCCCGGGCCTATCGGTTCGGTCGAAGTGTTCGCCGTTTTCTGATGCCCGGGATCGATTACGATGACCTTGCCGGACAGCGGCAGGCCGTTCGTGGGGGCAGTCCCGGCGACATCGGTGCCTGCGCTGTCACCTGTGGTCGCGGTTGCGGCAGCGCCTGTGTTGCTGCTAGAGTTGCCGGTCGTGTTGCCTGCATCAGTCGCGCCGACCGACGGGGTCGCATCCACCGACGCGCCGGCATCTGCTGTGGCACCAACCCCCGCCGTCCCTGTCGCAACACCCGAACCCGACGACACGGGTGTCGCCCTGCTGCCGTTCCTGTTACCGCCAGTGACAGATGAAACCACCCAATAAGTCACGCCGAATGCCGCTACGGCCACCAGCAACATCGCCACCGGCGTCAAGGCGCCGCGCCGCTTCCCGCTGAGTCCGCTAGTCATGGGTCACCTGCACACGACGCGTACTATATATCCCGCCGATTTCCATCCCCACAACATACCACAGGATCGTGCGCACAGGGGGGGAGTCCGTCCCGAACCCGGCCGGCATCCCGAACGGTGCGCCGGGACGCACTCCCCCGTTTTACCAGCTGACAGTGTTGGTTCCGTTGTCGGTGAAATAGTTATAGGTCGGCAACTCGACCGGCTCGCGAAAACGCAGCAGAAACTCGACCACAGCGGTGTCTGCCCCATCGTCATCCACGACCGTGGCGTTGCGTGCGTCGATGACGTCGACATCCCCGATGAACATCCAATCCTTTTCGTCGTCGCTCTTGCGCATAAAGACCGGTAGTCGACTCGAATCGCGATATGCCTGCACTTCCGCTGAGTCCAGCGTGCGCCGCGATTTTGATTCGGCAACCATCAGCTCGGGCGAAATGAATCCGTCCTCGTATTTGCGGACCGCCGCCGTCCGGTCATCCTTGTGGTACTTAATGAATACCGGAGTGATTTCATCCACGGTTTTGTATCCACCCACATTCAGCCACACGTCCTCGCGCGCAAAACAGAGCATCCGCCAAACATCGGAATAGGAATAATAACGCCCAAACACAAAATCAGCCGAGCCTTCATATTCCGCCCGATTGATAACCAGCGCGCAATCGATGACGTCGCGAACCAAACGATGCATCATCGGATTTTGCACGGCCAAACGAAACGTGCTCGCGGTATTCATGCTGTCACAATGGGCGTCTTCAACCAGACAGACGGCATTATCGTCTCGGTAAAACCTCCCGCTCAAGATATTGTGGAGTGCGTCCCACAGTCTGTTTTGGTCAGGGAACGGGTATTTCGGGTCGTGACTCGCACAGTACTGCAGGTACTCAGCTGAGAAACGTTCACGCGTCAAGCGGTAGTTCGTGACCAGTTCGTTTAACGCAAACAACTCAAAGTAGCTCTTGCCTTTAATGAACGTGTTGCCGATGAAATCGAGTAACGATTTCGCCGCCGGCATCAGTTCGGTATCGGTACCCAGCGCATATTTCCACAAATCCGGCAAGCTGTTGAAATCTTTATGGCTTAGTATTATGCGCGGATCGATGGCCTCGTGCTCGTAAAAATCGCGCAGCATCGGATTGCGCCCCAGCATAGCCTGTAGGCGTTGGCAGTCCTTGCGTATTTCTCTCTTGCCGTTCAGGGTTGCGGTGTCAATCGCGGCAAAGACGCGCTCTGCGGCGATTTTTTCAAAGCTGATGGATGAAAAGCCCAGCGTGCTTTCATGCTCCCCGTCAAAGACACGCTTTCTCAGAACGTCTTTGCTGACACCCTTGTTGCCATATAGCGCCAAGGGAATCAGATAACTGTTGGCATAGTTGCCGATGAAGTCAATTATCACCACCGAGTCTTTGCCCTCAGCAATACGCAGGCCACGTCCCAGTTGCTGGATAAAAATGATGCTGGATTCGGTGTTGCGCAGCATTGCAACCAGATTCAGGCACGGAATATCGATCCCCTCGTTGAATATGTCAACGGTGAAGATGTACTCGATTTCGCCGCGTTCCAGCCGCTTGATTGTCATCTCGCGTTCCGTTTCCGAGTGATTGCCACAAAGAAACGCGGATGCAAAACCCCGTTGATTGAAAGCGATGGCGAGGGCCTCCGCCTCGTCCACGCGACTGCAAAACATCAGCGCACGGGTCGGTGTGTTGGCGTGTTTGTAACGAGCCAGGGTATCAACCAAGTGCTCGACGCGCTCATCTGACACGTATGCATCCAGGTTTCCCCCGCGCTTCAGGTCCTCAATCTGATCCAGATCTGCTATGCCGTAATAATGAAAGGGGCAGACCAGCTTTTCTTCCAATGCTTGTTGAAGGCGGATTTCATAGACAACGTTGTTTTCGAACAGGTCGAACACTGCGGCTGCGTCATCGGCACGTTCCGGAGTTGCGGTTAACCCCAACAGAAACCGTGGTTCAAAATAGTCGATGATGTCACGATAGGTGGCGGCAGCACTGCGGTGGGATTCGTCAACGATGATGTAGTCAAAATGGTCCCTGTCGAAATCTGTGCGGTGTCTTGACATCACCAGGTTGGTTGCAAACAGGCAATCGGCCTCGACCGCACTCCCCCCCGATACATAATCGGCACATATGACCGAATCACCCAGTATTTCCTGGAAGCGCGCCCGGGCCTGCCCCAGGATTAAATTGCGATGCGCCACGAACAGTATTTTCGGGGTTCTGTTCTGATCGGCACGTACCGTTTCAATAAATCTGCGCACGTCAAACGCGCACAGGATGGTCTTACCCGTCCCTGTGGCAGACACCACCAGTGCCCGGTGTCTGTCCAGTATGCGTGTCGCATGCAGGGCATCGAGCGCCTCGATTTGCATCCTGTTTGGAGTGTATCCCTGGTGTTCCTGAATCTGCCGCTTCAGCGTTTCGAGTTTTTCGGGATTGCCTTGTTCGTACAACTGCCGATACCGCTCGATGAAAGCGGGGCACAGCTCGATAGTCGCAGGATCACTGATTTGTCGGTCGATGGCGCGCGCGATGTCTGCGACAATCTGGCCGTCATTCATCGATGAAAAGCGTATGTTCCATTCATAGTTGCTCTGCAATGCCTCGTTGGTCAGATTCGACGAGCCCACGATCGCGCTCATGTAGTCCGTGTGTGCGAAACAGTAGCCCTTGGGGTGATAGTGCGGAACCGTTTCATGGGAGACATCCGGATTTCCCCCGAAAACCAGCACCTTGATTTTGCCGCCTGATCGGTGCTGCAACTGCAGCAATTCCTCGAATGCATGTGGCGTATTGAACAGATTCATGGTTGAGGTCACGATGTAGCTGACCTCGGTTTCATCCCGTTCGCAGAAATCAAAGAAATCCTGTTTCAGGGTCAACAGCATCTCTGAACTGATGAGCGCGACCGAAAACGTAAAGCTCCGACATTTCTGCAGCTCATTTCGCAGTTCGGTCAGAACGCGAGCACGTTTATCGTTGGTCAACAAACGGGGAATATGACTGCCGGCTGAATAGCTGTTTTTGTCAATGAACCCCGTGTTCAGCGCTGACCGTAACGTAGTATTGAAATCAATTGTGGCGACAGATGCATCGGGCTTTCCGGCAACTGTTGTGATGTCGGGTGAAACGGGAATCATGACGATAACGCCAACCGTTCGACCAGCACATCGACGGCTTCCGTGTCCGCCGGTGCCCACTGCAGACTCCGCAGATCATCCGGCGTAACCCACCTTAACTCGGAATGCTCGGTGGCAACAGGATCAATGCCACCGTCCATCAAATCACACAGATACGTGGACAGTTGAATGATCGCGAAATCATACTCGTGAACCGTCGTAGCCAACCGGTCACCAACGCGCAGATCGCACAAACATTCCTCGCGCATTTCACGCACCAAAGCCTCGCGCTCGTTTTCTCCATCCTCGACTTTGCCACCGGGAAACTCCCAGTATCCTGCCAGCGACCGTGATTGGCCTCCGCGTCGCGCGCAGAGCACCCGTCCGTTTTTCACTACTGCCGCGCCAACGACGTGATACGTCGGTTTCATCCACATCAGCCCCTGATAACATGCGCCTTTATTGCGCCTTTATTGCGCCTTACTTTCTCCCGGTTACCTGGTCCGGTATTCTATCACTGCCCCGGGGCGCAGTACCCACGTCGACGCATTTTTCTGTGTAACGACAGGGGGAGTGCGTCCCGAACCCGACCGGCCGGCGCGCGAGCGCATCACTTTGCGGATGCAATGATCCCCATAACTGTCGCTCTCAATTGCACGCTGTCTTCCATCTTCCATACGCCGAAGCACTTATTACCCGCATCCTTCAATGATGACCCAAATACATAGACCTCTTTGTTATCAAGAATGATGAAACGATCGTGGAAGTCCTTGTTGACAACAACCGCAACCGGACCATACTGCGCGCCAAATTTTAGAAGGTGCAAATCCGATAGTCCGCTTGTCTTTGCAGTCACAACAGTAACCGAAACGCCTTCGCGTTTGTTTTCCAGCATCTCCAAAAGGGAGTTGTCTACGTAGTTGTCAACAACCACAATACTGGTTTTAGCTTGCCGCAATAGCCTTATCACCAGCTTTAGCGCGTCATAAAATTGACCTTTGTAAAAGATGAACTGTTTCTCGGTTTCAGGCGTCCCAAGCAATGCAAGTATCTCGTCGATTTTGGTTCCTTGTTCCACGAGTCTCTGATCGTGATCCAACAACCGGTTGTTGATATGAGCGATGTTCGCAAAGACATCATGATTCGTGCTGATGAACTGCCGCATTTCTACAAATGCATTCATTATGCCAACGCTGACATGAACGGCAATTTCGTTTTTTAGAAGCCCCGACAACATGCCAATACCTTGCTCAGTGTAAGCATAGGGCAGGTATTTTCTATGATGGCCGCGCCCTGATTTTAAGGTCGCATTTTGCGACCTTAAAACAATCTCGTCGGTTTGATCGTTGCCTGGAGTCACGATTTGTGACCTCAAAAGGGCATCATACTCATCGCCAGTCAACCGAAAGCGAAACTCAGGTGGAAAACGCTTGTTATTGCGTTGTGCGGTCTCGTTTATTCGTCTGACCTCATACCCGTACAACCGCGCCACATCACTATCCAGCAAAACCTGTTTGCCACGAATGATCCGAATCAGTTCTTTAATGTTCTCGGGCTCACCCACATCGGCCACGCTAAGCCCTTTAGTTTCGACGTCACCTATACTTGCCATTACATGACTCCTATCTTACTCAAGGCAATTAACCTGAACGATTCTAACGCACAGCCCGGACATTCCCGATACACAACAGCAAGCTTGCGAATAAGCTATACTAAGCATTGCCAAAACACCGAACGGCGAGCAACAAAGCCGACATACAAGCAGCAAGCAGAAGGGCATCTCCCCTTCGATAGCTGCTTGCATTGCAGTTTCGGTGTTTTTGCGAACACGGTGGATGCCCTTCTTCCTGTTGCCAGACACCGAAGGTAAACCCATCCACCAGAATTAAATACGCTAAAGCAAGGACGCGCATTTTTACCGGCGGAAATGAGAGGGGCAACCGTGGCTTTCAAACTACCGAACTGGAGTGAGCTAAGTAAAGTTCAGCGGGAAACACTTGAACTCGACACCGGAAAATCATGGGTAATCCCCGGCTCACCGGGTACCGGCAAATCTGTGCTTGCGCTCTACAGAGCAGTTGAGCTCATCGGCAAAAGGAAAAAGGTATTGTTCCTCGTCTACAATAAGAATCTTCAGCGATACCTAGAATCTGCTAGGAAGTATTTAGATTCTCAGCCGAGATATAAGAACTATGCATTTGAAAACCTCGAAATCAGAACCTATCACTCGTACTTCCATAGGGTTTATGGAAACTACAGGACGCGTGTTCCACTTATAGATCCGAACAATGGCTATAGTTATGACTTTGCACAGATAGAAAGAGACTTAGTTGATGGCAGAGTGCGAATCAACAAAGATCATATCATCGTCGATGAGGCACAAGACTTTCCTGAAAGCTTAATTAAAGCATTGAAGGCGGCAGATAAACCGGTGACGTGCTTTATCGATGACAACCAAAAAATCACCAGTGAAACAACCAACTATCATTTAGCATTAAGTGTTTTAGGAGATGGAAGTCCTTATTTCCTCGATACAAATTACCGCAATACAGAGCAGATCGTCGAATTGTCAAAAATCTTCTATGATGACGATAACTTGGCTACTTCAAAGAGAAGTGGAGACATACCGGAATTCTATCGCATGAATCATGAGGATCAGATAGAGGGAATCCTGAATGTCATAGACAACCACCCGGGAAAGACGGTGGGCATTTTCGTTGAACGCAGGAGAATGAGCAGATTAAGCAGGAACCTTGAAAACAGCGTCGTTGATTTTGAATACTACTTCACAAACCGGAGATTCAGCATCGATTTTGAGTCCGACAATCCCAAAGTGTTCACCCCTCAAACAATGAAGGGCCTTGAGTTCGATATCGTGATAATCCCATATTTCGACGAGTGGGACGAGTTTATGCCCAGAGTGCCAGAAAAACGACTGGAAAACGGAAGGATCCTATTACAGTCCGTGGACGCTGCCGTAAGAACACGATTCATAGAAAAGTCAATTTACGTTGGAATCACAAGAGCAGGAGACAACCTCTATTGCTTCTACGAGCGAGACTCGGACACTGTGAAGAAGATAAAGCAGGTGAAGGGGGCATCTATCGCGACGTTTTACGATTCAGATGAAGACAGCCCGGAGACTGAGTCTGACACGAGAGTGTCTTGGAGTGACCTTACATCCGGCGATGACGTACCGTATTAGAAGAGGATGAGGATGTCTACTAATAGATCACAAACGCAATTGTTTGGCTCCGAAGAGACTCGGAGCGAACCGAAAGAACAGGTCGCTACGGAGAATTACAGCGAAAAGCTGCTATATCTTTACGTGGACTTCGAAACAGCAAGATGGATATTCATCAACGATTCGTTTATCGTAGAGTTCACAGAGCGGAAGAAGCCATTCTCGTATCAGTGGAACAACAGGATATTTCTGACCCAGAGGAAGCTGGATATTGCTCTGGATGAAAAGTGCGTTGTAATTGAGGTCAAAGTTGTCACTGGTATCAATATTCCTTGTTGGTTCGTAGATGAATACACTCAGTTGCGCGAAGGATCGCTCCTCCTGGATTGTCGCGACACGGACTTAGGCGCATTCGTTTATGACCTGCCATTCATTTGTCTCAATAAGGTTTATTTCAGATCTACTAATGCGCAACTCAATCTGGAAAAGCCCAGCCCTGATCTGTGGACACCAAAGGAGAAGTATGCAATCACAGCTGAAGGCGAATTCTGCGAGGCAATTAGTCTGCTTAATAATCAATTGGATAGGCTGGATTGTGAACGGTCGCAATGCAATCACCGAAATCAACCTGAAGACGTTACGAAACGACGGAGGAAGTATGAGGCCGGTCTGTGTCTGCGCGAGAAAAGAGATGGTCAGCACCTGCATTCAACAAAAGTGGAGTACGAAAAGCTCGAGAGTAAGTTGAGCAATCACACTACCACAGAGACTCAATGTCAATATAGCGGCCTCTACGGCCGAATCAAGGAACTATTGATCAACTCAAACTACGTCCCGGAGGATAAAGAGAAAAACATTGAATTGTTTAAGGATATGCACGATAAGTTGCGTGACTCTAGTAGTTCAGATGACGATGTAAGTCTCGGAATTGAAATTCTAGACGAGAATCTCTCAACTCTAGGTGGGGCCCTATTCAAAAAACCGTCTTATGAGGACATTGGGCCGCTGCCATTACAGGGACTGTACGTATTAGAGAAGACTTATGAGAACTTCGACCTATTGGGAAAGTTCTTTGACAAGAAGAATCAATCCAAGCTCGAACAATTGTCTTATTATTATTTTGGTTTGTTCAGGGGCATCTCAACTGTTCCGTCCTCGGGAATCAAAGAAGATTTTTTGCTGCAATTCCTAGTGGAACAGAAGGCTGCAAATGAGTTCAAACATGAAGCTCTGTACAGGATTGAAATTGATCTAGACACATATGTAAGTGTCTATGACATATCTTGGCCAATTGAAGAATTGCCGCCTGTAACTCAAAATAGACCAACGTCAAACATCCTCGCAGAAACTGAGAGGAGCTTTAAGCAGATAGCCAAAATATCTAGAATCCTAGAAAGCAATCCGGGGCTGCTGGCTAATGTGAAGCTGATAGCCAAAATATCTAGAATCCTGGAAAGCGATCCGAGGCTGCTGGCAGAACTATATAGACTCCTAGAAAGCAATTCGAAAATACGCCAGTTAATCAAGGACAAGAGAGATGCGCCAAGATGACACCCGGTAAATTTGGGGAGATAAAACATAAGTTATATGAGGGAGTAATTCCTGTTTCGGACGTACAAAAACTAATCTCGGAGTGTTGTCGGAACCCTGATGTTACAACTGATTATATAATTCTGCTTCTTGAATATATTAACGATCATGGATCATCAGAGCTTTCTCTGGTCGATTACCTGAAATACAGACTAGAACTTCTGAAACGTTACTTCGAAACGGCTCGGTACAAACGAGCCAACAACATGATAGTAGTGCTCGAAGGCAGAATCGAGGGAATGCCGCCCGACTGGTTCAGCGTGATGCGAGCGAAAATCGACATTTACACCCTCTTACCTTCGATAATCGTGTATGGAGGATACGCGCAGCTCTTTGTTGAGCATGTCAATTTGATAGCTAACAAACAGGCAAGGCTGGCTGTCGTTCAAGAGTTCTGCAATCTTTCGGCGCAATATGTCCATAGGCATTTTGAGGATGGTGGCAAGCCCAATCCCACCGGCTTTCGGGTTAACGATGCCATAGAGGAACTGATCAAACAAAACGACCTTGGAGAGACCGAGGTCTTCAACCACTTTGCCACAGCTATGAACAAGCTTGCCGGACACGAGATTTATCGGCTAGCAGAGATCGTGCAGACAGAGGAAAAGAGCGATGACCTTGAAGCTGCTTCCCCCCAAATCGAGAAAAAGATAGTTGTTCAGCCAGGGGTTATCGAACAAGCAGAGGAAGACGAGCGGGAAGAAGCCGTCAAACGGGAAGAACCACCCGAACCTGCGTCAATTGAAACCATTGGCGAAACAGCCGGAGAGGCAACCCGCAAGCCTGCCGACAAAGCTGCCAAGATCTTCATGCCGTTCTTCGATGATCTGACCATCGAGTTGCAACGAAACCAGAAAATACTCATTATCGGCGAAAGCAGGGTCAAACCCAATGATGTATGTGGTATCGCCAAGACGTTCGGTCTGAAGAAAACCGATATCGAGATTTTTGGCGACTACGAAAAGCTGACAAATTTCGATGTTTCCAAATTGCAGTGGAGCAACAAGTACGGGGGAATTATCATCGGCCCCGTCCCGCACAAGATGGCGGGGATTGAAGATGCCTCCAGCTTAGTAACAAAGCTAGCAGAAGAGGGCTTCCCATATTCTGTTGACGCCAGAACACTTAACGGGGAATTGAAGCTCACCAAATCATCGCTGAAGGAAGCTTTTCGCAACCTCGCTCTGCACTTTTATCACCCATAACCGTAAGCTTGACAGGAGAACACTGGGCTTGAGAAAGAGAGGGGAAGCATTGTAAACCGTCGAAACAATCACTGTAAACAACCTGATTGCTGTATTGCAGGCAAAGCCAATAACTCTCTATCACGGCAGCTACTACGACTTGTCCGATATTGCCATACTTTCATGCTTGGCCAAATATTCCGGCAGGAAGTCGGAGGTGCGTGAGATGGCTAGTGCGACACTCAGCGGTATTATCATCCACACAAACGTAGGGGATATGCGCCGGGGATTGTCAGAACTGGCAGAATACCCACCCATGCACAGTCTAGAGATTAGTCTCGGTCACTACAATCTCATGTCTGGTCCGGGTCCGTTTTATATCTACAATAACTATTTAGACACCAAACACAACTACAGTAAAATCGAGAGAATTGGAATCCCCGCGATTCAGCACAGTCTCAAAGCAGTCAGGATTACGGGATTAGAAGCTTATACTCGACAGCGGATTGAACAACCGATAGCACATCAAATGTCTTTCTCTTGGGCTACTTCCGACAAAGCAATTGAAATCCTGTTCCTCGAATTACCAACAGAAGTGTTCGCTCGTATTTGCGAAAAACATAATATCCCCGTGTATTTGCATTATGAGTCAAATGGCGAAGAAGCGTATTGTTTTAGGAGGTTGCCTCCGAAACCTATACGCGATTCTGAGTGGATAATTTTTACTAGGGAAATGCGGACTGTTTTTGAACCGGACATCAATGGTGGGGGAGTCGTAACTGGATATCATCGCATACGAAACTACAAGTATGTTTGGCATATCGGAGCACTCTTAACAGCCAGCGGCAGAGAAGGTTATTATAGGAGTCATTTCCCCTATATTTACAGAAAACACTCCAGTCTTGCCAACAGGTTGTTTTTTGCCATGAGGGTGATCCCTACTACGATCACCATCAAATTGGGGCAAGAATAATTTTTCGGAAATCGGCCGTACCGATCGGTTTTCAATACAACTCTTTTTTGAAAAAGAACACGACTAACGAGTATGACGCAAAATTAGATGGCCTACTTGACAGCTATGCTCAAGCAAATCCAGATTTTATTTTGAGCATGACACAAGAACTAGGTAAAATTTGTATTCCGGTTGAGGAAATCCCCTCAATGGGGTTCTCCAAATGGTACTACGAAAATGCCAATATGTTTTTTATTGAACGTACTGATGAGTGTCGCGATAGCTCCAAGTGCCCACAGAGAAAAAGGGGGCTCACATGTTTAGGCAGCCGCAATCTGGGTCCGGTGCATTTGAATTGCGCAGTCGCGAAACCCTCTGAATTAGTAGCTATTTGCCTATCACGTCACTGCCATGAACCCTGGGTTGCGAATTATTGCAGGTGTTTGCTACTTGCTGACTTACCATATGGCGATTTGAAAGCTACAGCTGTTCTCGGGCTCCCCCTTCGTCTTTCCGCCCAATGAATCAGGCGGCTTTCCGGAGGGTCGGTTAGTTGGCCATAGTTGCAAATCGTTTCCCGGTACCACTCAAGCGATTTGCGTTATCCCGAACGGTGCGCCGGGACGTGATGGTTTTGCGTTAACCGGCGGTTATTCGCCTTCGCGTTGCAGGCGGGATACCACCTCTTCGCCTTCCTCGGCCAGGGCTCGGAACTCCTCGACGGTGCGTTGCATCTGCGGCAGGGCCTCGATGCGGTATTTCGAGATGTCTTCCAGAGCAGCCAGTGCATCGGAAAAGGCGCGTTTCAGCACATCGACCGAAATGGTCGACCCGGATGCCTGGCGCTGGATTTCTGAGCCCTGTTCACGCAGCATACGTGACGTCGAGCCGATGATGTTTTCGGTTGCGGCATTCAGCGTCTGTATCTTTTCGATGACCACTTTCTGGTTGTACAGGGCGCTTGCCACCATGACCCCGGTGCGCAGCGCGGTCACCGTGACGTTCTTTGCCCGGTCGACCCCGCGTAACAGTTCCTTGTTGTTGCGCCGGATGATATTCATCGAAACAATGGCCTGTTGGTTGACCACGATCATCTGCTGCATGTCCATCACCCGCTGACGCAGCGGAAACAGGATCTCTTCGCGGACAAATTGGATACGTTCGGGGTCTCCGCCCTCCAGCTCGGCCTTTTGAATCTGCTGTTCCAGTTGGGCATCCATCAGACTGCCCAACTGGGCGTCTTTCGTTAGCTTTTCTGTCAGCTTGACCAGATTCTTTTCTTCAATCTGCAGTGTCGTGTTGTCATTTGTCAGGGTCTTGGCACCGCGATCCAATGATTTCACGATGTCTGAAATAGCCGTATCGGCCGACTGGTATTTCGCAAAGTACTTCCGCACGGGATTAAAGAACTTTCCCAGAAAGCCCCGCTTGGCGAAATCCAACGGACCGGGGTCCAAGTCCTTGATTTGCAAATGCAACTGGGACAGCTTGTCCCCGATGTCGCCGGCATCTTCGCCGCCGCGGGACAGATCGACCATCAGGGTGCTGACCAGCTTGTTTTTCGTCGCCGACTGTGCAATTTCAGCCCGCCCGAACAGCTCCAGCGGCTTCAGGACTGTTCGTTGAAAATCAGGCGAATCGAAATCCCCGACAATAATCGTGGTGACGTTTTCTTCTGCCTGTTGGACCAGTTCGTCGCTGACGGGCTCTTCTTCTTTGGGCTGCCATGCTTGTGCCACCGCGTCATCCATGCTCGTCGCGACCGGATCGTTCGGATCGCTCGAACCGTTCGACCCGACGGCATCGGCAGCCGAATCTCCGCTTGCCGCATCGGGCTCAAGCTCGGCTGTGACCGTAGTGGTCTCTTTCGGCTGTTTCGCGCCATCATCATTCAAGGAAAAAGGTGCCATAATGCTACCTCCGCTCCGATCCTGCTTCCCCATACTCACTGACAGATTCTACTACTTCATCCATCGCCCGGATTAACTCGTCAACCTCTCCCACAAATGTGTCCTCGGCATCATCCGTATGCAAAGCCAATTCCAGCGTGAGTTCTTCAGTTTTGTCGATGATGGCGGTGATGTAGGACTGCGCCTCTTTCAATTTCCGGTCGACGCGTTCGGTTCGGGTGGACGCAATATTGACCACCTCGCGCATTCGGTTCAGGTAGCGCTGTAGGGTCTTTTCCCACAGGGAAAGCTCACTCATAAATCGGTCATAGGTTATCTGAGGTGGCGGGAAACGGTTCGTGATTTGCTCTGCGGCAATCCCGCGGATGTGCCGGAAGCGATGTTCGCTGCGCGCGATAAAACGCGCCTCGTCACTGTAGGGATTCAACAGGCTGACCGACAGGGGTACGTCCGGATGGTAATCATCTGCCAAGCCGCCCAAGTGTTTCCGATACAACGCCAGCACCCCCTGTAACGCATGATCGCAATCCGAAGCCGTGATGGTGCTGTCCGACAGAGACTGTACGTAATCTGTGCGCAGCATTTCAACTGCACGCAGCGTGTCCGCCTCGACCGCATCAATCAGACCGTCCTGTGCCAGTTGTTCTGCCACATCAGCCAAACTGGTGACTTGCCCGGGTGTGCAGACGGTGTGTTCCGTGTTTGCTTGGAGCATCCGCGCCAGGGCCTTTTCCAGCAGCTTTGCCAGCTCCAGCGCAGCGTGCGGAAAATATCCCGCCTGATACAGGCGCCGGTAACAATCCAGGCAGACCAATGACTGTTCGGCCGGGGTCAAATCCGCGCCCTCCGACTGTTCACGCAGTGTTACCAGCAAGACCCGCATGGAATAGACATAGGGCGGGTCGTCGTGCGACGACTCGGTTGACGACTCGCCGGCGCCTGGGATGACGATAGCGCCTGCGATGTCAGTCGGGTTCGGCGACCCATTTCCCGGTTCGGTGCCCGATGCAACCGGGCCCACAGGAAGCGCGAGGTGCGGGACGTACTCCCCCGCAATTTTTTTCAGGAAGGCCGATACCTGAGGGTCGACCATGATGTCGCTCATGCCCAGCGGTTTGGTCAGATACAGGCCGCCCAGCGTTTTGACGCGGCTCAGCGCGACGTACATCTGGCCGGGACTGAACATATCGGCAGACAGGTCGACGACCGCCGTTGCGTAGGTTTGGCCTTGGGCTTTGTGCGCCGTGATGGCATAGGCCGGCTTCATCGGGTACTGGGTGGTGGACTGGATATAGGGCACGGTGCGTTGCAATTTGTTGGTTTCTTCGTCGTATTCCATATGCCAGCGATAGGTCGTGGTGGGGATAAGCCGCACCGTTTTTCCGGTGCGCAGGTTCCGGATTTCGACCACCGGGCTGGGGTTACCGGTGGGTTTTGCGCCGTGGGTGGACGCGCGCGCTTGGGTCGCGTGGGCAACGCGGGCGGTGTTGGCGGTGGTTGGCTGCGACGGCATCTGTACCCCGGTCACGATTCCGAAATCCCCGTTTTTGTAGCCTGCGCGGCTGTTCGAGACGGTGAACATCACGCGCGCGTTGACCTTGAACATCAACTGCGCGTCGTGCGCCGTGGGCATCTTTATCGCAGGATAGTCGTGCAGGACCTGAGGGCGGCCCTGTCGTTCGATGTAGCTGTATTCGGTCCGGGGCAGACCGGGCACGATGTTGCCAAAGGCGTCGACGTCGTCGCGCAGGCGGACGCGCGCCCAGTTGCGATACAGCTGTCCGTCGATTGCAGCCAGGGCCTGATTGTTGATTTCGTTTACGACGGCGTTGCGCGGCGCCACGCGGATGGCGTCGGTCGGGAAGTCGCGGTGAATAGCGCGGCTGTTCAGGATGTCCAGGGCTTCAACCACCTGTTCCGGGGTGTTGTCCGGGCGGCGAAATATTTCCAGGACCCGGGCGTAGCGGCGGTCGTTCTCGTGGCGGACGGACACGGATAGCTCGCGGAATTGCAGGCTGTCAGGCGCGTTGTCGAGCGCCGTACGAATCACCGGCGCGTGGAAAAACCAGGCGCCTCCGTAGGTTTCGTTCAGATAGCGGCCGACGGCCAAGTCCGCAACAATCGGGGGCAACTGAAACAGGTCGCCCACCAAAACAACCTGCAGTCCACCAAAGGGGCTGTCGTCGTCGCGGGAGACGCAACAGATGCGATGTATCATTTCCAGCGTGTCGGAACGTACCATCGAGATTTCGTCCAGGACCAGCGTATCCAGCAGCCGCAGTGCCTGTTCGGTTTTCTCTGAATGCAGGCGGCGATAGGCGTCGGGGTTTTGAAAGCCCTCGTCCAGCGCGTCGAATTCGCTATAAAAATAGGAATGGATGGTTCGGGCGTCGCCCTCATATGGGTGGCAAGCCAGGTTGGTCGGGGCCAGTACCTGCATCCGCTTGTGCGTGTAGCGCAACAGCGTGTTGATGATGAAGGACTTGCCCGTGCCACCTTTGCCGTGGACAAAGAACAAGCCGCCGCGCGCGTCCTCGATTTCGCGGCAGACCTTCTGTTGTTCGGCTGTCAGCGTCGGCGATGCCATCAGGCCGAGCTGTCCCTATTGTGCCCCGGCATATCTCGTATCCTCTCGCGGCGTCTCCCGGCCCGTGCCGGTGTCCGATTGGTGCCCGGTGCGCGGTTCGTGCCCCGCGCTTGGTTGGTGCCCAAACATGCGCCGTCGCCTATTTTCCCACATCCGTCGGACATACAAACACACAGGGGGAGTACGTCCCGCCGCCCGCGCCATCCCCCACCGCCATCAAACCCACACTTCGGCGGCTTTCTCCATCCACGCGCGTGCATACTTATCATTTTTCCGATTTAATCCCGCATATTTTCCTAGTTTTTATCCGTCTTTTTTAGTCATCAACAAATTTCTGTAAATGAATATGCTAAATAAATCTGTGCAATAGTCTCGATACTCTGTTTGCGCATATTCTTTTAGTTTCCCCTCAAAATTATTGAGATACGGCGGGTTGGTTACAACCACATCGTACTTCTGCGCCAGCAGTCTGCGGAAGTTCCATGTGTTCAGCTTGCTTTCATAGCTTTGTCCGATGGTCATTTGCCCAGTAGGTTCGGCTGGTTTCTCTTCCAGTTTTTCCACCCGCACGAGCGAGCCGTATTCCTGCCCGTCGGCGTAGTCGCCGGGGCAGTAGACTTGCGGCTTCACGCCTTGCGTGAGGATCCGCCGGCTGTACTGCCGCGCTTTCATCAGCAGCGAGAAATAAGCAAGCTGGTATGCCCTGCGGTCGATGTCCAGACCGTAGATATTCTTTTCGAGTATCAGCTTCGCCGCGTCGCGCTCTGCGTAACCCTCGGAAACGTAAATCTGCATCAGCACTTCAAAGACATACACAAGGATGTGGCCACTTCCCATACATGGGTCTATTTAGACGTTGTCGGTGATACAATGTCATTTTTCCCGTGTACTATGTCATTATTCTCGCACTATGTCATTTTTCTTTTTGAGGGCAATAAAAATAAGGCATCAAGCTAGATTTGATTTCTAGCGTGATGCCTGGTTTTAGATAGATTATTTTAATTCAAGGGCCGCAATTGTATTTTGTAAAACCTCAAACTCAAAATCTTTCTTCTTAATATCGATTGTCTTTAGAAATTCCATGTTATCCCTAATTGCCTTCCACAACACCTTCTTATCAGTATCATCCAACTTGATTTTGAACAATAAATTTCCTAAGGCTACCATAACATTTTGAATTTTCTCGCTAGTTTTTTGTGTTTTGCTCGTCTCGAAATAGTTATCCAAATCTTCATTCGTGAATTTGGGTTGCAGTCCTAATATCGGATTAACTAGCAATTGAGTTGATGAGTTCATTAGGTTTACAAAAGAAATTAATTCATATTGTTGTTGCTCTGTCATAGCATCATAGTTAGTACCAAAACTTTTTGCTTCAACAATTGCTCTACTCAATAGCTTAGTTTCATTCTCAATTCTATTAATTCTTTCTTCTAATTCAACTATGGCCAACTTAAAAGACTTCGAATCACGATTGCTAATATTAATAAATATCTTTTCCAACCGATTTTTTTTACCTGATGCACTGATTAACAAAATTCCTGATCCTATTACAGATACTCCTGCAATCGCCCAACCGACAGGCCCTGCCAATGCAAGTAGAATCTGTCCGCCAGCCATTCCGCCACCACCAGCTGCCAAAGCTCCACCCCCGAGCCAAGCAAGTGCCGCATTTGTTGCAGCTGCTCCTGATAATGTTGATATCGCTGTCCCGGTTGAGGCTACTCCAAACGTAGTTGCTACACCCATGGCAACTGTTGGCCCCAATGCCGCGACTGCGATACCAGCTCCTGCACCTGCCGCACCAAATCCTCCAGCTTTTACCTCTGCCTCCTTATAGTCAGCTTCAATCTTTTCAACTTGATGCTTCCACTCAAGTCGTACTTTCTTTAATTCAGACAGTTGAATCTTATCTTTAGCCGGAATCCCTCGAATTTCATCAAAGACATTTTGAATTTCGGTCAATTGCTTGTGTAGCTCATTAGTCACACCACCCAACTCTTCAATTTTCTTATTCGTCTGTTCGGATAGTCTTTTTGCTTTTGCCTGTGCTGTTTCTAGAGCGCTCTTTTTCTTGGTCATTATTTTATCCCCCTAAAGTATGCATCTCCAACTTCTTTCGAGCTTATAATCTTTTCTTGAGGCACATTACGTTTATTTGCTAGTTCAACCGAAGCACTAAACATCTCTTGATAAGCCTCGCTGTTTGAAAAGTCGCTGATTAGTAGCACGAGTTCTTGGTCATCATATTCATTTGAAAGTAGTTTCAGGCCCTCAAGATAGTACTCAACAATCTCTCTTTCTTGGACATTTTCAAATAATAGTTGGCTATTTCTAGCGTTTCGAATTTCTCTTTTTACTTCACCATATAGTGAAATCGTGAAACGTCCAATCCCAATAACATTTACTCTCATAAAGAATTCAAGAACATTGAAAGTTCCACCACCTGCAACGAAACCTCGGACAGTCGCATCTCCAACATCTACCAAACAGAAGGTTCCATGAGCTACCGTTAGCATCCGTTTAACCGTAGCATTTGAAAACGGCTCGCATTTCTTCCACAACTCTCCAAAGCTACGATGATTTCTATCTGTTTCCGAAAAATATTTCACTAGGCGCCTGACTGAATAAAACAGTCTAACTACTAATTCATTAATTATCACTGGAATTGCCTGTGTCGACTGAAATCTTATATCATAACCTTGATTAAACATTTTGAGAGCTAAATCATAGACTGACTTATCAAAGTCAGATGGTTCAATATTTAATTTCCTTTTAATTGCGATTATGTCATTCATCCAAGTCCAAAGCGGGGACGGTATGCCCATTCCTCGCCCCTTACTTCCCGAAGAACCAGAAATATCCGAAATAATATGTCCAAACCAATTTACGAATGCAGAAAACAATTTGCTCAGAACATTTGTCCCTTGTAGCTCAAATCCATCATCCGCTCGCTGCAAAGAAATAAGTTCTCCCTCCGCAACAAAATGCGATTGATTTGTAAATTGATCGAGTATTGAGCAAAACAATCCTAATATGCTTGGATTGTGTGCCAAAGACTTAAAGTGATGATTTGTTGGATTTAAGCCAAAAACATATTGTCCAGCATCTCCCGCCCCTCTTTGATCATATGGAATTTTGAATTTTTCTTCCAAAAAACGAATTGCTGATGAAGTTGAACCTTCTTTGCCACCACTCCAACCGAAATGTTTTGCGAAATCCTTAGTTCTATTTTCAAACCATTTGTCTGTGATATTTCCCAACGGAGATTCGCCAGGCTCTCCAACCAAAAAGATATCAATAATTCCACAGATAGCTCCCGAGCTAATAGCAAGAGCATAATCAATTTTATCGCCCTCCGGTCTTATTGTTTTAATTGAATCAATCGTCTCATCAAATTCATCTAATTCAATTTGAGCTTTATTTATTTCAGTTTCTATGGAGGATTTGAAATTAAACCCATTTCCCGTATCCTCTAACTCAAGAAATACTGCTCTTTCCATGACATCATTTCCTTTTTTTAAATATCAAATATACCTGTATTTTATCATAGGTGCTGTGTTCAAAGTGTGATCAACGATAATAATTAAGAAGGCACTCCTACCGCCAAGCAAGAGTGCTTCATCAATCACTTTTTGTCTTAAACTTCCGCCTCAGTGCCGTCCTTGAACCGCACCGTGACCTTATCTCGTCCGACCACAATGCTTTCAACCAAGCCCAAGAATACCGGCTGAGGATTTCTAGACACGAATTTGCTATTTCTTAGTGAACCGTCCATGATGAATGTGCGAAGAGCGAATAAAGGATGGTTCAAGATGTCAAAGAGAAGAAACCACTCGCCGCAGTTTAAGGCAAAACTTGCGGTGGAGGCACTCAAGGAGGAGCGGTCGGCAAAGCCAGGTGGGTGGACAACGTACGCATCGAGCGATGGTTCCGTACACTCAAAAGCGAATACGTTTATCTCGAGGAGTTTGAGTCTCCCCGGGACATGGCGCGCGGCATCGCAGGCTTCATCGAGAAGTACAACACCGTGCGTCTGCATGAATCACTCGACTATCAAACGCCTGCGGATGTGTATGGTGAGCGTTTTGTCCAGGCCGCGTAAGCGGGGGAGTCATGAAATGGATCGAGACGACTGTCAGGAGGTGGTGTGTGCTAGGATTGTGGAGCAAAGCGGTTCACTAAGAAACCGGCTGTGCGTGTCAGGAAACCTCGGCCGGTATTGTTAATGAATGTCCTACGTTCTGCATAATTGTCAAACTTTGATTTTATAAAGCCCCAAAAGCTGTTTAAATCGAAGGTTGTTTTCACAAAACTTGGCAGTAGTTCTCTTGTGCGTG
>JAISUC010000004.1 GCA_031272275.1 Actinomycetes bacterium
TGAAGACGGACAGACCGTAACAATGGAACACGACCCGGAGCTCAATCTGGGTACCATGGCAGCTTATATAGAGGATCTACTGTGGGATTGCCCGTATGATATGTATATAGAGATTGATGCGACGTCGGGACAGCTTGAGTACAAAATATGTCCGGCTGATAGATGGGTTGAATTGTCAGTTTATTTTTGGCCAAATGTGGCATGGTCAAAAGACGAGTCTCTGCAGCATGGATTTATACGACTGGCGCCCAGGTGGTACTACCATGAATTCAGCGGTGTCTGATAGGACTTCTGTATGAGGTGAGCTAGGTTTAACAAAGCTGGACGGATGGAACCACCGGTTGTGCGGAACAATGCGGCGCGGCGGGACGCGCTCCCACTAACCCATGGTGCACTGCAACGGAACAATCGGCGATTCAGGCGCCCGCGGGTGCCACAGTCATTCTATAATGGGACACAACGACGCGGCGGGACGTACTCCCCCCCCCGTGAGTTTTGAAGTGACCGTGTCGTAATTCGGTTACCGGAATTTGATTGATTGACGTCGCACACGAGCAATGAGAAGGAAGGGATTGAGCAATGGCATTCGCCGCAAAACGACTGGACAACCTGCCGCCGTATCTGTTCGCTGAAATCGACCGGAAAAAGGCAAAGCTGATCGCCGAGGGTCACGACGTGATCAGCTTGGGGATCGGCGATCCGGACAAGCCGACCTTTCCGCGCATCGTGGACGCGATGGAGCGCGCGATTCGTCGTCCCGAAAACCATCAGTACCCGGCATACGAGGGCTCGCCTGCGTATCGTGCGGCGTGCGCGCAGTTCATGAGCACGCGCTTTGGGGTCACGGTCGATCCGGACACGCAGGTGCTGGCGCTGATCGGCTCGAAAGAGGGTGTGGCGAACCTGTTCCCGGCCTTTGTCGACGCCGGTGCCTACACGCTGATTCCGGGCGTGGGCTATCCGGTCTATTCGGGCGGGGGAGTGCTGAACGATTCGCAGTCCTGGTGGATGCCGATGCGCGCCGAAAACGATTTTCTGGCCGATTTTGCCGCCACTCCGCCCGAGGTCGTCGCGGCCGCCCAGATGATGATTATCAGCTACCCGAACAACCCGACGTCTGCGGTGGCGACACCCGAATATTTCGACGCCGCGATTGCGTACGCGCGCGAACACGACTTGCTGTTGGTGCACGATAACGCCTATTGCGACGTGACCTATGACGGTTACCGCGCACCGTCCATTCTGGAACGCCCGGGTGCCCTGGACTGCTGCATCGAGCTGTTCAGCACCTCGAAAAGCTACAACATGACCGGCTGGCGCTGTGCCTTTGCGGTCGGGAACGCGGACGCCATTCGGACCTTTGGCACGGTGAAATCAAACGTCGACAGCGGCATCTTCACGGCCGTCCAGGAAGCCGCGATCGAGGCCTTTACGGGCCCCCAGGACGAGGTCGCAGAAATGTGCGAGCTGTACCAACACCGCCGCGACCTGGTCATGGCGACGCTGGACGAAATGGGACTGGAATACGTCTATCCGCGCGGCACGATTTTCATGTGGGTGCGCGTGCCGGATGGCTACACCTCGACCGATTATGCAGAAAAACTGCTGATGGAGGCACACGTCATCGTCGCCGCCGGCACGGCATACGGACCGGACGGCGAGGGGTGGTTCCGCATCTCGCTGGCATGCCCGAACGAGCGCCTGGTCGAGGCCCTGGGGCGTCTGCGGGCGCTGGACGCATAGGTTTTCGGCCGGCAGACGTGGCGCAGTCCGGGCGCGATAAGTCGGGGGAGTATGATGTCTGACGCTGTGTCTGCAACCCAAACGACGGCGGTGGTGCCGGCGCGCGCCGGTCTGGTCGGGCTGGACACGGGCGCGCGCTCTGCTTGGCCGGTGTCCGAATCGCTGGGCGAACTGGAGCGGCTGGCACAGACGGCCGACATTCAGGTGGTTGCGCGGTTCACGCAGCGGCTGGCCGCGCCGAATGCGCGCACGCTGATCGGTTCGGGCAAGGTCGCAGAAATCAAGGAAGCCGCCACGTCACAGCATCTGGATGTGCTGATATTCGATGACGAGCTGTCGCCACGCCAACAGGCCAATCTGGAAAAGGAGTTCGGCGACGACATCCGCGTGATGGATCGCACGGCATTGATTCTGGACATATTTGCGCTGCACGCGACCACGCGCGAGGGAAAACTGCAGGTCGAGTTGGCGACTTTGGAATATGAGCTGCCGCGGCTGCGGGGTAAGTGGTCGCATCTGGAGGCCGAAAAGCTGGGCGGCGGCGTCGGTGCGCGATTCGGTATGGGTGAATCCCAGCTGGAAACCGACCGGCGTATGGCGCGCAGGCGCATTGCGGACCTGAAGGTCGAGTTGGCACGCGTCGCCAAAGAGCGCGCCGTCCAGCGCAGCCGCCGTCAGTCATCCGGCGTGTTTCGCGTGGCGCTGGTGGGATACACCAACGCGGGTAAGTCGTCGCTGCTGAACGCGCTGACCGATTCGGACGTGCTGGCATGGGACAAGCTGTTTGCGACGCTGGATTCGACGACGCGCCGGTTCGAGCTGCCCGGTGGACGCGAAACGACGCTGACCGATACGGTCGGTTTTATCCATAAGCTGCCGCACGGATTGGTTGCGGCGTTCAGATCCACGCTGGAAGAGGTAACCGATGCCGACCTGTTGCTGCACGTGGTGGACGTGGCGGGTGCCATGCGCGACGAACAGATCGCAGCCGTGGGCGAAGTGTTGGAAGAAATCAATGCGCATCGTCTGCCCACGTTGATGGTGTTCAACAAATGCGATCTGCTGGACAATGCGGCAGAGGCCGATGGCATACGGTCGCGCTTTCCGGGTTCGGTGTTTGTGTCCGCACAAACCGGGTACGGTCTGGATCACTTGGTATCCGCCATCGAGGCACAGGCGGCAAAGAGTTCGACCTTGCTGGAGGTTGTCGTTCCCTTTGATCGGGGCGAGCTGGTGCAGGTGGCGCATACCCGCACGACCATTCTGGAGGAAAGCTACACAGCAGAAGGGACGCGCCTGAAGCTGCGCGTCCCCGCTGATTTACTGGCGAAGTTCGCCGAGTACGCTGTAAGTTAGATAACCGTACGCAACAGCGCAATCACCTTGCCGGCGATTTCGACGTCACGGGCCAGAATCGGCTCGAAGGCGTCGTTTTCCGGCTGCAGGCGGATGCAGTCCTTTTCTTTGTAGAAACGTTTGACGGTGGCGTCGCCATCGACCATGGCGACGACGATCTCGCCGTTTTGCGCGGTCTTTTGGCAGCGGACGACCACCAGGTCGCCGTCCAGAATACCCGCATTGACCATCGAATCGCCGTGCACGCGCAACATGAAGCTTTCGCCACGGATGTATGCCGCAGGCATCGGGACGGTTTCTTCGCGGTTTTCCTCTGCCAAAATGGGCTCGCCTGCCGCCACGCGACCGACCAGCGGGATGCCCACGGTCTCGCCGGCGTCGTATTCCACCTGACCGGATCCGCCGGGGTAGACCATACGCGGTGCGTCCTCTTTGCGCAGGATGGTCCAGGTACGCGAGAGCGAACCGCGGCGGCTGAGGTATCCCTTTTCAATCAGTTTGACCAGGTGGGTCTGTACGGTCGCCGTCGATTTGACGCCGATGCCGTCGCGAATCTCGCGCACGCTGGGGAAAATGCCGTCCTTGCGGTAGGCCTTCAGAATAAAGTCATAGGTGGCTTGCTGACGGGGGGTCAGACCTTCCATGGGTTTGCGCATATGCGTCCTCCTTATCCTTCGTAACCGTACAGGAACCGTGCGGGAACTGTGCAGGTCGAAGAAATCGTCGCTGGTCGTGCAATCCTTACGAACACTGTTTCGATTGTAACGTACATGGTAACGAAAAACAAACGCCTGTTTGAAAACCGTTTCATAGTGACGTGTGTTCGCGTAAGCTGAAAGCACGAACACGCGTATCAACAAACGCATGACCGCAATGTCCAACCCACGCGCTATGGTGTTCACATACAGGGAATGTGGACCCCGGCAGCAACTGATAAGAAAGGAAGCCCAGCATGAAACACCTGATGCACAAAGCCGTCCAGAGCATCGTGAACGAGCCCCTGATCGGATTCGCCGAATTGATCATACTTGCCGTGCTGATTGCACTGGCATTCGCCCCGATACCCTAATGTGTGCAGAGTGTGTCGCGTGCGCTCCTATATACGAAAGGCGCCCCCTTTCGAGGGCGCCTTTCCGGTTCACGTGCGAATGAACGCGTCTAGTCGCCGTCTTTGTTGGCAGCCTCGACGATCTTTTTCTGCAAATCGGCGGGGACTTGTTCGTACCCCTCGATCTTGATCGTATACACACCCGTACCGTGCGACAGACTGCGCAGGTGCGGAGAATAGTTCACGACCTCGGCATACGGCGCGATGGCCTTGATAACTTGCACGCCGGCTTCGGGTGAATCCATGCCCAGCACGCGCCCGCGCAGTCCGCTCATGTCTCCCATGATGGCACCGGCATACTCGTCGGGCACCGTGATTTCCAGCGCCGCCATCGGCTCCAAAATCACCGGGTTTGCCTGCTCCGCCGCCGCCTTGAACCCGATGCGCGCAGCGGTCTTGAACGCGATTTCCGAGCTGTCGACGCTGTGATAGCTGCCGTCATAGACGGCGACCTTGACATCAACCACCGGGTATCCGGCAATCACGCCGCCGGTCATGGTCTCGATGATGCCCTTGTCAACTGCCGGGATGAACTGACGCGGGATGCGTCCGCCCACGATCTCGTCCAAGAACTCGTAGCCCCCACCCGGGTTCGGCTCCAGGCGCAGCCAGCAATCCCCGAACTGTCCGGACCCACCGGATTGCTTTTTATGGCGACCCTGTGCCTGCGCGGTCTTGCGGATGGTCTCGCGATACGGAATCCGCAGCGGCACCAGTTCGGTCTCGACGTGATAGCGGTCGCGCAGGCGCGCCAACAGCACCTCGATGGCGGTGTCTCCCAGACCGGCGACAACCGTCTGATGTGTTTCCTCGTCACGGCGCAGCGTCAGCGACGGATCCTCGTCCACAATCGCCTTCAGGGCGCTGCCCAGCTTATCCTCGTCCGCCTTGGTCTTGGCGACGATGGCGACCGGATACAGCGGCTCGGGCAAGGGCAACGGCGCCAGCTTGACATCGCCCTTTGTCGACAGCGTGTCATCGGTCAGGGCTTCGGCCAGTTTCGGGATGACGACGATTTGTCCGGCGACGGCAGGCGACGTGATGTCTTTGCCCTCTTTGCCGATCATGCGCATGATGTGCGGGGCGCGGTCTTTCTTATTGTTGCGCCCATTCACGAAATCGGCGCCCGGCGCCAGCTGTCCCGAATAGACCTTCACAAACGACAACCGCCCCACATAGGGGTCGCTCAGCGTCTTAAATACCTGACCGACGAACTCGCCGGCACCGTCGAATGCAAACTCGTCGCCTGCCGCCGTGTAAACCGGTGCGTGTCCTTCGGGGGCGGGGAAAAAGCTCACGGTCATATCCAGCAGGTCGGTGATACCCACCATATTGGTCGCGGACCCCGCAAACACCGGCACGATGTTTCCGCCCGCGATGGCCAATCCCAACAGCTTCTCCAGCTCGGCGGTGGTGATTTCTTCGCCCTCCAGGTACTTTTCCATCAGCTCGTCGTCGGCCTCCGCCGTGCGGTCGCACAGCAAATCGCGCGATTTATCCGCCGCTTCC
Organism: Actinomycetes bacterium; assembly: GCA_031272275.1. Lineage (GTDB taxonomy): Bacteria > Actinomycetota > Coriobacteriia > WRKU01 > WQUG01 > JAISUC01. The sequence continues at coordinate 5,717 of JAISUC010000004.1, forward strand.
GCCAAATCCGCCGGGATGTCTTCGACCGACGAGCTCCCGTCGTCCTTGTGGATGTAGGCTTTCATCTGCAGCACGTCGACGACGCCCTTGAAATCGGCTTCCTTGCCGATGGGGATCTGTACCGGCACCAAAGCCTCGCCGTACTTTGCCCGCAGGGCCTGAATGGTCGAGAGAAAATCGGCGTGTTCCTTGTCGACGCGGTTTACGAATACGGCACGCGCAATCCCCATCTCACCTGCGATTTTCCACAGACGATCGGTGATGACCTGGGGACCGGATACGGCGTCAACCACAAACAGTGCCAGCTCCGCGGCCTGCATACCCGCTATGGCATCGCTGATGAAATCGGCGTAGCCCGGAGTATCTATAAATGTGATTTCGCAACCCTTATGCTCGACCGGCGCGAGCGACAGATTAATGGTGTATTGCCGGCTGATTTCCTCGGAATCGTAATCCAGAACCGACTGCCCGGTGTCCACATTCCCCAACCTTGCGGTGGCCTTTGTCTTGAACAGCAGTGCCTCTGCCAAAGACGTTTTTCCCGCACCGCCGTGGCCTACCAGCGCGACGTTGCGGATACAACCCTTGCCCATACAAACCGCCTCCTTGCATCCTTCTCAGCGGGTTCCCCCGCATGCTGACACGGGGTTGACCCCGTACGGTTTTCTTGGACTTTCAGTATATATGATTGCCGCCCCGTTCCGGCCAACTGCTTGAACCAATTCGGGGCCAAAAACCCCGCAACAAAACCAGCGGCAGACCCGCTTGAAAATCCGTGCAAATTCCCGCTGCAGTCGCGCCCGTTCTTTGTTATACTATCTAGGCTGTTCACTCCTCGGTAGCTCAACGGCAGAGCATCCGGCTGTTAACCGGAGGGTTGTAGGTTCGAATCCTACCCGGGGAGCCATTCAAACACCCGCCCGTCACCGCGACGGGCTTTTTTTGCACCTATTCGCCTACGCGCCCATGTGGGCGCCCCTGTATTCGCCTACGTTATGATGGACACACTGTGATTTTGAGCATCGACAAACTGACCAAAACCTTCGGCACGCGCGTGCTGTTCTCCGACGCGTCGCTCAAGGTTCGCGCACGCGATCGCATCGCCCTGGTGGGACCGAACGGCGCAGGCAAAACCACCTTGCTGGAAATCATCATGGGACGCGCCGACGCGGACGGCGGCACGGTCACCTTTGGCCGCGACGTGCAGGTGGGCTACCTGGAACAGGAAGCCATCGAGATGAGCGGTCGCAGCCTGCTGGAAGAAGTACTGACCGCGGCGGCATCCACCCTGCAACTGGAACAAAAACTGCGGCTGGTCGAACGCGAACTGGCCGATGCGCCCGAAGGCTCCGATGAACAGGAGCAGCTGCTGGGCGAGTATGCCCGCATCAACGAACGCTTCGAGTTGGCGGGCGGATACCAACTGGAAAGCCAGGCGCGCGCCATGCTGGGTGGCCTGGGATTCAAGCCCTGTGACATGGAACGCAGCACCGACGAGTTCAGCGGGGGCTGGCAGATGCGCATCAGTCTGGCGAAACTGCTGCTGCGTCAGCCGGACCTGTTGCTGCTGGACGAGCCCACCAACCACCTGGACTTGGCCAGCGTCACCTGGCTGGAGGGTTTCTTACGCGGCTACGACGGCGCCATCCTGATGGTCAGCCACGACCGCGCGTTCATGAACTCCGTGGTGACGCGCGTGGCCGAAATCTCCAACAAACAGCTGCAGCACTACAACGGCGACTATGACGCCTACCTGAAACAGCGCGACGAACGCCTGGAACAGATGAAACAAAAACACGCCGCCCAGGTCAAAGAAATCGAACACATGCAGGCCTTCGTCGACCGCTTCCGCTACAAAGCGTCCAAGGCAAAGGCGGCACAGGACCGCGTTGCCCGCATCGAAAAAATCAAATCCGAAATGGTCCAGCTGCCGCCCCAGCCGGGCACGGTGCATTTCCGCTTTCCCCAGCCCGAACGCACCGGCGAGACCGTGATCGAGCTGTTGTCGGTGGCAAAATCATATGGGGAGTTGGATGTCTATCGCGACCTGAACCTGACACTGTATCGTGGGGACAAAGTCGCCCTGGTGGGTGCGAACGGTGCCGGCAAATCGACCCTGCTGAAAATGCTCGCCGGCGTGCTGCAGCCTGATGCCGGGGTCCGCAAACTGGGCGTGCACACACGCGTCAGCTATTACGCCCAGCACCAGTTGGAGGCCCTGGATCCCGAAAAGACCGCCTTTGCCGAAATCGACGACATCGCCCCCGGATGGACCCAGGGCGAGGTCCGCGGGCTGTTGGGGGCGTTTCTCTTTGCCGGAGACGACGTCAACAAGCCGGTCAAGGTCTTGTCCGGCGGCGAGCGCGGCAGGCTGGCACTGGCAAAAATGCTGGTGGAGCCGGCACCGCTGCTGTGTCTGGACGAGCCCACCAACCACCTGGATATCGCGAGCAGTGACGTCCTAGAGCAGGCCCTGCGCAGATTTCGGGGGACCATTGCGCTGATTACGCACGATCGCCACCTGATACGTGCGGTCGCAAATAAGATAATTGAGGTTGACTGCGGACAGGCACGCGTGTTCGAAGGCGACTATGATTACTATCTGTGGAAGAAAGAGCAGGAAGCGGCCGGTATCGAAGCCGCAGATAAGGTGCACACACAAGCCCAGTTGAGCGTTCAGACTCCCCCGCCTGTGCGCAACAAGAACAAGGCGCAGGCAGAGGGCAAGAAAACCCGCGAGCAAAAACGTGCAGAGGCCGAGGCGCGCAATGCGTATTATCGGCAGACCAAAGACGCGCAGGCAAAGCTGGATGCCTCAGAGGCTGAAATGGAGCGCCTGCATGCGCGGCTGGATGAGCTGGGCGCGTTGCTGGCAGACGAGGCCTGTTATGCGGATCAGGAGGCGTTTGCGGCAGCGATTGCCGAATACGGGGACCTGCAGGAGCAATTGCGCACGCAAGAGGATGTCTGGATGGCAGCAAGTGAGGATTTGGCGGAAATCACTGCTAAAATGGCTGCCGATGAAGGGGAGTTACCGCATATGAACGATACCCGAAAGAAACGACGCTGATGGGCGGGCTGACCGGCACCGATGCGCTGTCGACTCTGCTGCCGTTCGTGGTCAGTTTCGTGCTGGCGATTCCGGCGCTGACGCTGCACGAGTGGGCGCACGGCTGGGTGGCAAACCGGCTGGGGGATGACACGCCGCGCATGATGGGCAGGCTGAGTATCAACCCGCTGCGCCACATCGATCCGGTGGGAACCCTGTTGATTCCGGCGATGCTGCTGCTGGCGAGCGGGGGGACGTTCGTGTTCGGCTACGCGAAGCCGGTGCCGATCAATCCACGCAATTTCAAGGACTATAAACAGGGCATGTTGCTGACAGGGATTGCCGGACCGGTGATGAACATTATCATAGCTGTGGTGTTCGGGCTGGTGACGCGCGTGGTGCTGGCCGTCGCTGCGGGCAGCGGGGTGGCGATGCTCTCTGCGATCGCTTATCTGCTGGAACGATTCGTACTGGTGAACCTGGGATTTGCGTTCTTTAACCTGATACCGATTCCACCGATGGACGGCTCGCGCGTGGTGCAGCGGTTTTTGCGTGGGCGTGCGCGTCAGTACTACGCGATGCTGGAACGCTGGGGATTTCTGGTGGTGCTGGGGCTGCTGTATTTTGTGCCGGTGGTGTTCGATACCTACTGGTCGTGGACCGTAATACCGATATTTAGATTACTGACCGGAGTGTAGTACGACACCACTGGATGACGATTATGCTTTGTTATTTGCCGGATTCGTGTGCTCACGTAGGATCGACTACACTGCGCGCACAAATCCGACAAATGCCTCGCCTAATCGCCCCCATTGGCGTCGTTGAAGAAAGGATTGATTGATTTGATGAAGGACAGAGTTTTGACCGGCTATCGTCCCACGGGTAAATTGCATCTGGGGCACTGGTTCGGGAATTTACAGAACATGCTGGCGTTGCAGGAAAGCTATGACGCCTTTTATTTCGTCGCCGATTGGCATGCGCTGACCAGCGAATGGGCGGACCCCTCGCACATCGCGCAGTTCACGACCGAGATGGTGCTGGACTGGCTGGCGGCCGGGCTCGATCCGGCGCGCTGCACGATATATCGTCAGTCGGACATCCCTGAAATCGCGGAAATGGCGCTGTACTTCAACATGGTGACCCCGATGTCATGGCTGGAGCGCACGCCGTCCTACAAAGAACAGCAGCAGCAAATCGGCGACAAAGACCTCAGCAACGTCGGGTTCTTTTTATATCCCTCGCTGATGGCGACCGACATCGTGATTATGCGCAGCCGCTATGTGCCGGTGGGTGAAGACCAAGCCCCCCATCTGGAGCTGACGCGCGAAATCGTCCGTCGTTTCAACAATACCTATGGGGAGTATCTGCCCGAACCGCAGGCGCTGATCGAAAAATCCGGGGCGCGGGTACCGGGTCTGGACGGCCGCAAAATGTCGAAATCATACGGCAACGGCATTTTCATCAACGATGACCCGGATGTGATACGCAAAAAGGTCATGACCTGCCTGACCGACCCGGCGCGCAAGCTGAAAACCGATGCCGGCGACCCGGATATCTGCCCTTTGCACCAGATTCATAAACTGATCGCGGATGCGAACAGCATTGCCGACTGGGAGCGCTGTTGCCGTGCCGCGGAATGTGGCTGTGTCGCGCACAAAAAGGCCCTGGCAGATGACCTGGTGGCCTACCTGGAGCCTTTCCAGGCGCGCAGGCGCGAGCTCGATGCGAACCCCGATTATGCTGCCGAGGTCCTGGCAGCCGGTGCCGCCAAAGCGCGCCCGGTCGCCACAGAAACCGTCGCACAGCTGCGGCAGATGATCGGTCTGTAGGCAGCAGGCAGTAGGCAGACCCGGCACCGTGTCCACCCACGTCATACAGACCGACGTATTCCAAGGGCCGTTTGACCTGTTGCTGCATCTGGTGTCACGCCAGCGGCTGGATGTCGGCGCCATCAGTGTCACCGAAATCGCCGACCAGTACATCGCGCACATCGAGCAAATGCGCGAGCTGGATCTGGACGTCGCCAGTGAGTTTCTGCTGTTGGCGGCGACCTTGCTGGAAATCAAAGCGACCGCGCTGTTGCCGCGCCGCGAGGTCTACGTGGGTGATGAGCTGGATGACCTGGACCCCGATCAGATGCGCGAGGTCTTGGTCGCGCGTCTGCTGACCTACAAACAGTTCAAGTCGGTCGCGGCCGAACTGTCCCGGCGCGCCGAAAACGAGGGACTGATGCATCCGCGCCAGGCGGGGCTCGAGGCCCGGTTCCTGAAAACCCTGCCGGATTATCTGGAGGGTATCACCCTGCACACACTGGCGGTCATCTGTGCCGAACTGGAGTATCGCCGCGATATGTTCCTGTTGGAGGCCGAACACATCGCGAGCGTCCCGGTGTCGCTGGAAGAATACGCCGAAGGCGTGCGCACGATGCTCTTGCGCAACAAGCGCCTGAGTTTCGCCGAGCTGCTGCCGGAAAACCCCAGCGCCGAGGTCGTGGTGGTGACCTTCCTGGCGATACTGGAACTGTATAAACGCGGGGTGCTGGACATCACGCAGGAATCATTCGGCGAGGCCATTGCGCTGCGGCGGCTGTCGCGTCGCGAAGCGGGCAAGCGGGGAGTGAATACGGAGGAGTTTGATGACTACACCGGGTAAGCATAAGTCGGCATTGGAAGCGCTGTTGTTCGTCAGTGACGAGCCGGTTTCCGCCGCGCGCCTGTCGAAAATACTTGAGATCACGCCGTCAGAGGCAGACGCGCTGTTGACCGACCTGCAGCAGGAATACGCCGAGGACGAACGCGGTTTTCAGCTGCGCGAGGTCGCGGGCGGCTGGCGCCTATATACGCATCCCGGCTTAAACGACGTGATTGAGGCCTGGGTGCTGTCATGGGATACGCGTAAACTGTCCCAAGCTGCCCTCGAGGCGCTGTCGGTGATTGCCTACAAACAACCGGTCACCCGTGCCGGCGTGAACGCCGTGCGCGGCGTCAACAGTGAGGGCGTGATCAGCTCGCTCATAGAAAAAGGCCTGGTGCGCGAACTGGGGCGTGACGCGCGCCAGTCGAATGCGATCCTATACGGCACCACCAGCACATTCTTGGAAAAGTTCGGGCTGAAGAGCACGTCGGATTTGCCACCGCTCGAGGATTTCGCGCCGGATGCTTCGACCCGCGAGGTGATCGAGGAGCGGCTGGGGGCTCCCGCCAAACAGATTGATGCGGACGATGGCGCCACGGGCGGCTTTGATGTCGATGCGGAGAACGGCGGCTTTGATGTTGACGTCGACGCCGACTACGGCGCCGACGCGTCCGATGCTTTCGCCGACGAGGTTGAGCCCGAACAGATCGATGTCGTCGATTAGACTGCAGCGTTTTCTGGCACGTGCCGGTGCCGCGTCGCGCCGGGGGTCTGAAAACCTGATGACGGCAGGACGCGTGCAGGTAAACGGCGTCGTCATAACCGAGCTGGGGAGCAAAGTCGATCCGGATACCGACCGGGTCACCGTTGACGGCATACCGGTGACACTGACTGACACCCGCCACTATCTGATGCTCAATAAACCAACCGGATATGTCACCACGATGGATGACCCGCAAGGTCGTGCCACCGTGGCCGAACTGGTCTCGGACGCGCGTATTCCGGGCTTGTTTCCCGTGGGCAGGCTGGATCGCGATACATCCGGATTGTTGCTGTTCACCACCGATGGCGAGCTGGCGCACCGCGTCCTGCATCCCAAATGGCATGTCACAAAACGCTATGTGGCGACTGTCGAGGGCAGGTTCACCGAAAGCCAGCTGCAGCGGTTGCGCGACGGCATCGAACTGGAGGACGGCCCGACCGCGCCGGCGACTGTCGAGTTGCTGGGGGCGCGCGGCCGCACCTCGACGGTCGCGATTGCCATCCACGAGGGGCGCAAGCGCCAGGTCCGTCGGATGTGCTCCGCTGTGGGACATCCTGTCATCACGCTGGAACGCACGCACTTCGGCCCGCTGGAACTGGGGGACCTGCCGGCGGCACAGTGGCGTCCGTTGACCGATACCGAACGCGGCGCACTGTTATCCGCTGTCGATATGACGCCGGACTCGGCCCCGTCCGCATCGGACGCATCGCCGGACACGGCATCACGCACGACACCGGACGCGGACACCGCAGGCTAGGCGCCGCCGCTGCCGACCCCACATCGGGTACACTGAGATTATGACAAAACCCATCGCACTGATCATTATGGACGGGCTGGCCTACGGAGCTCCCGTCGCCGACCCCGCGGCCAGTGCCGTGGCACAGGCTGAAACCCCGCGCCTAGACGAACTCTGGGCGAAATACCCGCACACCCTGTTGGATGCGTCGGGCCCGGCAGTCGGGCTGCCCGCCGGGCAAATGGGTAACAGCGAGGTCGGGCACCTGAACATCGGGGCGGGCCGGTGCGTGTACCAAGAGCTGACACGTCTGGATCGCGCAATCGCCGACGGCAGCTTACAGAACAACCGGGTCTTGACCGCGGCAATCGATCACGCGGTCGATACCGACCACACCGTCCACCTGATGGGATTGGTGTCGGACGGTGGGGTCCACAGCCACATCAACCACCTGAAGGCGCTGATTCAGCTGGCGCGCGCGCGCGGCGCACATCGCGTCCGGGTCCACGCTTTTCTGGACGGTCGCGATGTTCCTCCGACCTCGGGGGCCGATTACGTGGCCGAACTCTCCGCTTTCATCGACGACATCCCGCCCACCGCTCACCCGCACACCACCCCCGATATCCGCATCGCAACGGTCATGGGGCGGTACTGGGCCATGGATCGCGATCGACGCTGGGACCGCGTGCAACGTGCCTATGACGCTCTGACTGCCGGCATCGGCACCCACGTTCCCGCCGCAGGCGCGGTTGCCGCCATCCGTGACAGCTACGCGGCAGGCATCACCGACGAGTTCGTCGAACCGATTATCGTCGGCGACACGGCTCCGCTCACAGACGGCGACACCTGCATCTTCTTTAACTTCCGCCCCGATCGCGCCCGCCAGATAACGCGCGCGTTGGTTGACGACGACTTCGACGCTTTCGAACGCCACCACCACCCCGAACTCGATTTCGTCTGTTTATGCGAATACGACCCGACCATCGACGCCCCGGTCGCCTTCCCCAAAGAAATCGTGACCGACACGCTGGCAGACGTGATTGCCGCCGCAGGCCTGCGTCAGTTGCACATTGCGGAAACCGAAAAGTACGCGCACGTGACCTTTTTTCTGAATGGCGGCACCGAACAGCCGAAACCGGGCGAAATGCGCACGCTGATACCGTCCCCGCAGGTCGCGACCTATGACCTGCAGCCTGAAATGTCTGCTCCGGCGGTGGGGGACAGCCTTGTGCAGCACATCGAATCGGACGCCGCCGACGTCTACATCGTGAACTTCGCGAACGGCGACATGGTCGGTCACACCGGCAACCTGCAGGCGGCCACGCGCGCAGTCGCACAGGTCGACACGCAAACAGGACGCGTCTGGGACGCACTCCGCCAAAAAAACGGCATACTGCTGGTGACGGCCGATCACGGAAACGCCGAACAGATGCGGCAGACTGCTGATGCGCCCGAAAACACAGCGGGGGAGGAGGATGTCGGCACCCCGGTCGACCGGCCACATACGGCGCACACCGTAAACCCCGTGCCGCTGATTGTCGCAGGTTCCGGCGTGAAAAGGCTGGCAGACGGCGGGACCTTGGCCGATATTGCGCCCACGTTGGTGGCGCGGATCGGGCTGGATGTGCCGAAAGAGTGGACAGGGCGCGATTTGGTGGTAGAATAGAAAAACTGTTTGGCAGGCAAACGGGAAGTACCGGAAAGCAACGGCAGAAGGAGCAGGCGTGAATCCGCTATTGGTTATTGTTATCGTCATTTGGGCATTGGCCGCGCTGGCGCTGATTGTGCTGGTTTTGCTGCATTCGGGTAAGGGAACCGGGCTGTCCGAGACCTTCGGCGGCAGCTTCCAGTCGACGGTCGGCACCGGTTTGATAGAAAAGAACCTGGACCGCGTGACCATTGTGTCCGCCATCGTGTTCATTGTGTGTTTGCTGATTATGATGCTGATCTGGCCGGTCAGCTAAAGCCGCTTACTGAAAACGTTTTGCTGCGCACCCGGCGGGCGTGGCAACACAGCGAGGCGCAGGTAACTGCGCCTCGTTACAATTGCCCCGTGGCGAAAAGCACGCCCCACCACCCTCATTGCGTGACCGCCGACGTCGCCCCGCCACCCGCAGGTGTTACTCCCGAAACACTTGGCTTATCCCGTGACACAGATTGCCGTCGGCTTGGTATTATCGAAGGTATGGATTACAACAAACTCGCAGAAGAACTGCACCTGAAACATCACGGCAAAATCGCGACCGCCCTGCGTGATACGCGCACGCTGGGGCGCGACGAGCTCTCGGCCTATTACACGCCCGGCGTGGGCCACATCAGCCGCCTGGTGGCTGATGACCCCGCGCGCCTGCGCGACTACACCTGGACGAACAACCTGGTCGCCGTGGTCAGCGACGGCAGCGCGGTCCTGGGCCTGGGAAACATCGGCGCGGCTGGTGCACTGCCGGTCATGGAGGGCAAGGCGCTGCTGTTCAAATACTTCGCCGACCTGGACAGCGTGCCTATAGTGCTCGACGTCCACGACGCCGACAGCATCGTCGCGGTCACGCGCGCCATCGCGCCCAGCTTCGGCGCCATCAACCTGGAAGACATCGCCGCTCCGATCTGCTTTGAGGTCGAGGACCGCCTGAAAGCCGAACTGGACATCCCTGTCTTTCACGACGACCAGCACGGAACGGCCGTGGTGGTATTGGCGGCGTTGCTGAATGCCTGTCGTGTCACGGGGCGCGACATGGGCGGGCTGGATGTCGTGCTCTGTGGTGTGGGTGCGGCGGGCACAGCGATTATCCGACTGTTGAAACAGGCGGCACCGGGTATGCGCATCACCGGTATCGGCAAACAGGGCAGCCTGCATGCGGGCTACACCCCGCTCAGCGCACCCAAGCGTAAACTGCTGGATGAAGGGCTGATCGAAAATCGCGCCGATCTGTCATTGGCGGATGCGCTTGTCGGCGCCGACGTCTTCATCGGGGTTTCGGCACCCGGATTGGTGACGACTGAAATGGTGCGCGCCATGGCGCCGGATCCGATTATTTTTGCGCTCTCGAACCCCACGCCCGAGATATTCCCGGCTGATGCCTTGGCAGGTGGAGCCGCGGTCGTCTGTACCGGACGCAGCGACTTTCCCAACCAGGTGAACAATGCGTTGGTTTTTCCGGGGATATTTCGCGGTGCGCTGGATAATCACGTGCGCAAAATCACCGACGCGCACAAACTGGCTGCCGCCCGCGAACTGGCATCCCAGGTACCCAACCCGACATCGGATCGCGTCATCCCGTCCATTTTCGAGCCCGATCTGGCCTACCGCATCGCCTCGGTCATCGTCTAGCTCGCTCCACCCCGGGCACGCGTACCCGCAACACGCACGTCATTACGTCGTCGTCCGGCCGACAGCACCCGCACGGTCGGCATGCGGCGGCTGTGGCACTCCCCCGTATGTCTGCTAGTATGGTAGTTCATATTTTGTTAAGCGAAACGACCCTGTTTGGAGGAACACCGATGGCGATTACGACCGCACAATTCAAGAACGGCATGGCGATTCAGCACGACGGCAAGCGCTGGGTCATCATCGAGTTTCAGCACGTGAAACCGGGCAAAGGCGGGGCTTTTGTCCGAACGAAGCTGAAGGAACTCGAAAGCGGTCGCGTGGTCGACTATACTTTCCGCGCAGGCGAGAAATTCGACGACGTGCGCGTCGAGAAACGCGTTATGCAGTACCTTTACACGGACGGCTCGACCTACTATTTTATGGACACCAACAGCTACGAACAGGTCGAACTGGACGCTGATTTCGTGGGCGCGGCCGCACAGTGGCTGAAAGAAAACGACGAGGTCGAGGTCCTGACCGCCGACGGCGATTACCTGGGGGTCGAACCGCCGATGTTTGTCGAGCTGGAGGTCACCGGTACCGAACCCGGGTTCAAAGGCGACACCGTCCAGGGCGGCGGCAAACCGGCGACGATGGAAACCGGCGCGGTCGTCACCGTGCCGATGTTTGTGGAAATCGGCGACGTGCTGCGCATCGACACGCGTGACGGCGGGCGCTACGTGACGCGCGTCTAGCTACGCGAACGGTGCTACGTGATGACAGACAGGGGGGAGTATGAACGCTCCACCCGGTTCACGAATGCGAAAACCACGCGATCCGTCGCGTGCGATTGAAATCTGAGAGTTACCCGATAGTTACCCGGTAGATATCCGGTGGTTACCCGTTAGTTCCGGAAGGGATGATTTTTGTGAAAGAACTGGTTAGTGCGATTTTGCAGACCGCGTTGAGTGACGCCGTCGCCGACGGCTCGCTGGCGCTCGAGACCATACCCGCCATCGACCCCGAGCGTCCGCGCGATGCCGCACACGGCGACTGGGCCAGCGCGGTTGCTCTGCGCAGCGCAAAGGCAGCCGGGCGTGCTCCGCGTGAAATCGCCCAGGTGATAGTCGACCATATCGGCGAACACCCGGATGTCGAATCGGTTGAAATCGCCGGTCCCGGGTTCATCAACCTGACGCTGTCGGTGCATGCCCTGGCGCGGGTTCTGACCGATGCGCGTACGCAAAAGCGCGATTTCGGGCGGGGTGCGGACAAGCAGCAATACGTCCAGGTCGAGTTCGTGTCCGCCAACCCGGTGGGTCCGATGCACGTGGGGCACGGTCGCTGGGCAGCGCTGGGGGACGCGCTGGCTTTGGTGATGGAACACGCAGGGTATCGCATCCAACGCGAGTTTTTGCTGAACGATGAAGGACATCAGATGGACGTGTTCGCCGAATCGGTGGCGGAACGTTATCTGGAGCTGCTGGGACGCCCGTTTGACGAGGATGCCATCGGCTACAAGGGAGCATACATCAAAGACATCGCCGCCGAGATCATCGCCGCCGAAGGCGAGGTCTGGGCGGACAAGGACGCCGATGAGCGGCGCGCCTATTTCCGCGAGCGCAGCTATGCGCAGGTGCTGGAACACATGAAGGCGGTCCTGTCGGGGTTTGGTGTCCAGTTTGATCACTGGTTCAGCGAGCACACGCTGCACGTGCCGGACGGGACGGGTCAGACCGCCATTATGCGGACCGTGGATTTCCTGCGTCAAGCGGGTTATATCTTTGATGAGGACGGCGCGATTTGGTTCAAGTCGACCGAATTCGGTGATGACAAAGACCGCGTCCTGATCAAAAGCGACGGGGTGGCGACCTATTTTGCCGCCGACGTCGCCTATCACGCCGATAAATACAGCCGCGGATTCGATTTGGTGATCAACCTGTGGGGGGCTGATCATCACGGATACATCCCCCGTATGAAGGCTGCCGTGGCCGCACTGGGACATCCCGGTCAGCTGGAGGTTTTGCTGGGGCAGCTGGTTACGCTGATGCGTGGGGGCGTGCCCGTGCGTATGTCCAAACGCACCGGCGAGATGGTGACCTTTGAGGAACTGATTGATGAGGTGGGCGTGGATGCGACGCGCTATCACCTGGTGCGCACCAGCAGCGACCAGCAGCTGGTGTTTGATATCGAGCAGGTATCCGACCAGTCCGCGAATAACCCGGTCTATTACGTGCAATACGCGCATGCCCGCATTTGTTCCATTCTGCGCAAAGCAGGCGGCGTGTCGGGTGACCACTCGGTCGACATCGACGCGCTGGCAGACACGGTCATTCCGGCGGATGCGGACCTGACGCTGCTGGCGTCGGATGCGGAAATCGCCCTGATGCGCAAGCTGACGGAATTCGCCGATGTGGTCGAGCGGGCCGCACGTGACCGTGCGCCGTTCCGCCTGACGCACTATGCCGAGGAACTGGCGGCGACCCTGCATCATTTCTATGGGCACTGCCAAGTGATCAGTGACGACACCGCGCTGACGGCGGCACGCCTGTACGCGATGGATGCGACGCGCCACGCACTGGCCTGCGCGTTGCGTTTGATCGGCATATCCGTCCCGGTCAGCATGTAGCAGCACAAGCGGGCTACCTCACAACGCCATTGACTCGCCGGCGCCGGCGCCGGCGCCGGGTCAATCCACCGGGCGGGCGCACCCTACTCACGTCATTGCGAGACCTGCGGGTTTTGCAGGTCGTGGCAATCCACCGGGCGGGCTCACCCTACTCACGTCATTGCGAGACCTGCGGGTTTTGCAGGTCGTGGCAATCCACCGGGCGGGCGTGAGCCCGCCCGGATCAATGATTCGACGGCGCTGTTTTGTGGCGCTGACGCGCACAAAACGCAAACCCGCGCCGTCTCGGGTTTACCAGCTCGCAGGACGACCAAACCCGTCGTCCCGCTTGCGGGGCGGCACGGAGTGCCGCGCTACAGCGCGTCTTCGATTTGTGCGTGATTTGCCTTTGCCAACGATTTGGCCGCAAGTCAATCAGTAGGTTTTCAATTGGGGAAATCCCTGTAACGCGCCACTCCCGTGGCGCCCGTGGCGACGATAGTCGCCACACTGCGATTCCCGGCGCGCTCTGCGCGACGGGAGCACCGTGCGGGTGCGGGGATGTTCAAGCGGGAGCGGGCGACACTGGACGAGTTGGAGAGAGCACCGTGCGGGTGCGGGGATGTCAGATCGTCATTGCGAGACCTGCGGGTTTTGCAGGTCGTGGCAATCCACCGGGCGGGCGTGAGCCCGCCCGGATAACAGGACCCGTCACGTGTTCTCCGTGACGGGAGCATTAACAACACGGCGTTTCGGGTGGGATCGAAAGATTTTTCAAAGTATGACTTGACACGGTACCATTCGGAGGAGTAAGTTGGATGCAACGCGATGGAAGTGGGCACTGACTCCGTCGCATGGGCGAGTTACAGGGAATGCACGAGGAATTGCACGGTCAACATCAGATGCATTCCCGGGTTGCGTTCAGGGTAGCGTTTAGGGTTGCGCTTTGAGTGGCAAGTACAAAGAAAAGAGGGATGAGGGTCTTGACCCACCACAACCAAGCAGTTGCGCATGGCACCGAAACGGTGCTTGCTTGCGTGACGGAGTTGCGGGGGGGGCTTTTTCCACGCAGTTTTTCGGGTGTTGCCGTCGGGTGGGGATCGGGTGTGCCGAACCAGCTAGTCAACCGAATATCGACATGCGCAGCACCCGTGACGCAAAGTGCGTCACGGGGATTATCAACGTCGCCTTACGGCGACGGCGGGGGCACGGAGTGCCCCCCTACAAGGCATTTTCAATTTGCGGGTGTTTTGCCCAAAACCACGATATGGCTGAAAGTTAATCAGCAATTCTTCAATGGCGAAAATCCCCGTAGGGGGGCACTCCGTGCCCCCGCTTGGCGACGTCAGTCGCCACACAACAGTACCCGGCGCGCGCAAGCGTGGCGGGTGCAACATACGGTAATGACGGCATGACGCCGTGACAGAGCAACACTCGGGGATATGAGGACGTCCCCGAACCGAGGGTAAGGAGGGCGAGTACGATGCTATTGCACATGACGATGAGGACCGACACCAGACGCGTGACTGCGCTGGTGCTCTGTTTGGCGCTGATTTTCAGCCTGTTCCCGGTCTTCCAGCCGACTCAAACGGCACAGGCCGAAACCCAAACCACGTATCCTGATTGGCCTACCACCTATAGCAACACCGCCGACGTGATGGCCAGTGTCGGCATTCATGCAAATGGTACCTCAACCCCCTATTCAGGCTGGGCGGGGTTAGGCTTGCTCTCCAGCTCCACCTTGGGCACCCTGATGACCCGAAACGGTTCAGCAACCGGAACGAAATTGAATCAATCGGATTCCTTGCTTACCTTTGGCGATATAAGTGGATGGACGCCCAACGGGTCCGGTTATCCCACCGCCGGGAGTCCACTGGATTTTACGACTAGTTCGTCGTATACCTTTGCGATACTGCCTACGGGGTCCACCCAAATTGACGTTAACGGCTATACGCCGGGCGAGCCCGACAAAGTCGAGTTGATTTATTCCTTTACCAAAGTCGGTGGCATGCCTTTGAATGTGGTGTACGACAATCAATTTGGGTACCAAATGGATCTCGCAGCTACACCCGGCTATGGTAATACCTATGTTACCTGTACCGTCCAGCTAAAAATCAACGATGCTGTGATCAATACCTATACGACACCCGCAGGAACCGGCCAGACAAGTCCCGGTCTTATGTGGCTGAACTTTGGTACAGGTGCAAGCTATCCCACTAAATACTACGTGTATATTGCCGGAACATGTTGGTCTGCGCTTTCATTGACAACGCCGAATTTCGCAACTAACACATGGATGACAACCGGTTGGGCACAATTCAACGGTACGTATCACAGTCACTGGAACACTATCGGCCTCGGTAACCTATTCACCTACCGGACCCGCACCAGTGCCGCCACCGCCTACAAACCCGTCGTGACCGCCCCCAATTTGGTGCGCAACGTAGGCGATGCGGTGCCGGGCAGCGGTACCCCCACCAGCGGCAAGGAATTCACCGAAGGTGTCACCGCAACTTGGGGCTACACGACCAGCAAGACCTTCGGCTGGAACTCTGAAACCTATGGCGCCATCACCAACGTTTCCCCGACGACGGGAACGACACTGAACAACGCCTTACCCAATGACGGGACCAACGTGACCGGTATCGGTATGGTACCTACCCAAAACCTCCAGGCAAAGGACAATTCCGGATCCACGACTGCGGCAAACGACGTACAAACCGCAACCAGATCCATAGTCTTTCAAACAACAACCACACCTAACCTGACCGCAACCTATAACACGGGCGCCGTCGACCCCTATACGGGAAACCCCATCGCAGGCATCGACCCCTATACGGCTGCCAACATCACCGCCGCTAACAACTACAGCGGCCACTGGACCAACCAACCGGTCGTGGTCAAACAGTCGACCGACATCATCGGTAACTACAAAAACGGCCTGTTCGAGGGCGCCAGCGCGCCTGCCACCGGGACGGCGCCCACCGTGGCCACCACGGCGACCTACACCAGCGCCGGCCCGAATACGGCGGCAACCGATGTCAGCAAGACCTACAGCACCAACACCGCTGCAACCGGTACGACGGTGCGCGGGCGTTTGGTCTGGAACGGAACCACTCCCTCGACTGCCGTTAACTATCCGCTCTCGCCGCTGTCCGGTCCTGTCGACGTCAAGATCGATGTCACCGCGCCTACGGCAGCCTACAACCTGAACAGTTCAACCGGCGCCTTCACCGACGCGACCACTGACGCGCTGTCGGGCGCCGACACCACCAACAACCGCGGAAAGATCCTGATTGTCGAGGATCCCACCGGCACCGATTCCTACACCGGCTTTAACGGGGGCGTGGCACCGGTCGTCGGCACCATCGCCGGCAGCACCGCCACCGCCGGCATCTATGGCACATCCGGCGGCATCAACGACACCCGCTGGGAAAACTACAGCACCGCGGCCTATCCCTATGCCGGCACCTTTGACATCTACGTCCTGGGCTGGGACAACGCGGGTAACGCCCAGATCCGCAAACAGAGCGACAACCTGACGCTGAAAGCCCCGCAAAAGGTCCCGATTCGCGGCTTTGCCTGGGATGACTTCACCAACACCTGGTCGATCGTTCCTTTGCCCAGCGGCACCTGGACCAACACCGATGTGCTGGTCGAAGCCTATTACGACGGCGCGGCTCCGTCCGGCACCAGCCCGGCGGGCAACTATTGGGAAGGTCTATTCGAATCGGCGTCCGGCAGCCCCAGCTATGCGGGTGCAGCCGCAAACAGCAAAGCAAAATCAGGGGGAGCGGACACGGATCACTTTGCCGTGACATCGAACGACTTTACACTCTCCAAATATACGGATCCCACGGCAGGAACCAACGTCTATTCGGTGGCGCTGGATTCCGCCGATAACGAGACCTCGGTCTTGAACCAATACGTCGTGAAAATCGACAAGGTGCTGCCGATTGCCGCAACCACCCTGAACGCCGATTTCACGACCTTTACCGATGCCAGTTACGACACCGGTGCAGTCCAGTCCGGTATCGCCACCGGCAGCGCCGCTCCGAAAGTCGCGGTGGTGCCGACCGGCGAGGCCACCCCGACGGTTATGAGCTATGTGTTGACACCGGCGGCACAAATCCCGGCGGGCAGCGGATACTATGACGTCTGGGTGCTGGCAAACGACATCGCGGGCAACACCTCGCTGCCGGTCAAAGCCTACACGCATGTGAATCGCAGCGGACTGGACGAAATCGACGCGATGAGCTTCAAGCGCGGTATCGACGAGGGGACGCTGTCGCAGGCCGATGCCAAGGAACTGGCCGTGGCAGAAGGCGTGTTCTTTAACGGGGGAGCGGTGCCCTTCAGCCAGATGCTGGTGGATACCGCGGAACTGTCCGCCATCAACAGCGCCATCAGCGCCGGTATCAAGGGGTCGTTCCCGCTGACCTTCCGCACCCCTGCCACCAACCCCTATTATGCCGGCAGTACGCAGGCCGCCGTCACGGTTACGGTGATTGTGACCGGACATGGCGACGTGGATACGCAAACCGTGCCGGATAAAACGGATAACTCCATGCGCATCTACGGCAACGATTTCATCTATGGCGTCGACCGCGGCGCGATTGTCGCGGACGCGGCACGCAGCCTGGCCGCGGTGAGCCTGTACGACAGTGATAACGCCACGATGTCGGCGACGCTTGCCGCAGTGGACGCGACGGAGCTTGCCGCCATCAACGCCGCCATTGCGGCAGGCGACGTGTCGCACAACACCTGGCCTCTGACCTTTACCGCACCCGACGGCACGGACGTCACGGTTGCAGTGACCCTGAAACAAAAGGGCGATACCAACAGCAACCCGAA
>JAISUC010000011.1 GCA_031272275.1 Actinomycetes bacterium
CGATCTTCTTCAGGGGCGTGCGTATCGTGCGCACGTCAGCCACCGTAACCGTACTGCCGCCGTTACCGGTACCCGGTGTAGTGTTACCGGGGGTGTTGTTCCCGGGGGTGTTTCCGGGAATCTGCTCCCCCGCGTTGTTGCCACCGTTGTTGCCGTTGTCGGTATCCCCGCTGTTGTTGTTGTCATCGGGGGTGTCACTGCCACCGCCCGGCACGTCCGGGGCGGCCAGGGTACGAAACGCCAGCGTCGCCGCATCGGACGCCGCGGCATCGGTCGTCGCCTTCAGACGCACGGAAAAGACGTAGTCCGTGTCCGGTGTCAGACCCGAGAACACGTTGCCGCTCTGCCAGTTGATGCCGTCGCGGCTGTATTCGGCGCCTGCCACCTGTGGCAACGTCACCGTGGTCGCGGTCGCGGTCACGTCGTTGCTGCTGATGACGGGCGTGTTTTGCAAGGACTTGGTGCTGATCAGCAGGCGCACGGCCTCACTCGCGGCCTTGTCAGTCGCCGCCTTCATGCGCACAGCGAAGGTGTAGGCGGTACCGGGCTGCAGGTTGTCGAAGGTGTTGGCGTCCTGCCAGCTGGCGCTGTCGCCCACGCTGTATTCGGCGCCCGCGATAAAGGGGAGCGTGATGTCGTGGGTGTTGCGCACGATGTGGCGGATGTCGATGCTCGGAGTCGCCTGGTACTCCATCCAGTGGGCGTATAGGGTGGTTTCACCGGTGAACAGTCCCATCGTAGTGAGCTCAGTACCTGCATCCGGCTCGGTGAACCAGCCAAGGAAATCACGGTCGGGGTCGCTGAGCGTCGGCAGCGTGATTTCGTCATCACCCAAGTCGAAGGTGTGTGCGCTGGGGTTGCTACCGTCACGAGCATCCAAACGCACGGTGACCGGGGTTGTTTTGCGGGGGGTTGAGACCACTGAACCGGCTGTGGTGCCGCAGGTCAGTCCGTTGGTGTTCGATCCCCATATCCAAAGTGAGCCGTCAGCTTTGCGTGCCATCGCGACAGTTCCGCATGCGCAGATATCTATCCAATCGTTATCACTGCCGACCTGCACAGGTGTGCTGTTGACGAAGGCTGTGGTTCCGTTGCCCAACTGGCCTCTGTTTCCGTACCCCCAAGCCCATAAGGTACCATCCTTTTTCAGGGCTAGAGCAAACGACATATCCGATTGAAGGCCTCCACCGGTTGCAATCATTGCCCATTCGCCGGTGGCACCAATCTGAGCCATGGTTTTTCTGCCGGTGGTGGTTCCGTCCCCTAACTGCCCGTAGGTGTTTGCACCCCAACCGTACAGGGTCCCATCCGTTTTCAGTGCGTAGGCGGTTCGACCTTGTACCGCAACAGATGCCCAATCGGCGTCGGTTCCCATCTGCGTAGGATAGTGCTGATCGTGTTCGGCAAAGTACGGTTGGGCTCCGCCCCACTCCCACAAGGTGCCGTTGGTGCCAACTGCCAAGGTTTGCTCGTTACCTGCTGATACCGTCGCCCATATCACGTCGTCCGATTGACTGTCACTCACCTTGATTTCTGCATCAACTTGCGAGGGTCCGCCGGTGACCGAACCCATATCAGTTCCGTCGCCCACCTGTCCGATGTTGCTGAGACCCCAGCCATAGAGTTCACCGTTGGTCTTGATCGCCTCGGTGTATTCTCCGCCACACTCGACAAATTGCCAGTCAACATCCGTGCCGATGCGCACCGGGGTGTGATGATCGTTGGTGGTACCGTCCCCCAGTCGACCGTTTGCACCATAACCCCAGGCCCAAAGCGACCCGTCGGTTTTGATGGCAGCCGTATGATCATCGCCACAAGAAACACTCGCCCAATCCGTATCCGTGCCCACCTGCACGGGGTAGGTCCGGGTCGTTGTGCTTCCGTCCCCCAGCTTACCGTAATCATTTCTCCCCCACGCCCAGAGTGTCCCATCGTCACGAATGACCACAATGTGAGCGCTACCTGCTGCGTAAGCCTTGACGGCGCCGACAGTGGCAGCGGCTGCAACTGCCGGAGCGAGCAGTCCGGTCGGCAGTGCGCCTACGACCAGCGCGACAATCAGCAGCAGCGCCATCAGCGCGCGACTGCGTCGTCGCATGGTCGGTGCCTGTGTGTGTAATGCCTCTGTCATCGTTTCATTCCTTTCCTCGTGTGTACGGTATGTACTGGTCGTGAGGATTGAGCCGAAAAAAGTTGTAAAGCTTTTTTCCAGGCTCAATCCGTCCCCGTCAAACCCAACGCATTGCCGCGGTGGGGTGGTGCAGGTGATAGGTCAATTGCTTCCTCGTTCTGTGCCTTGCTGTTCCCGCAAAGATTCACGCGGCGAAATGAATCGGGCCCGATTCTTATTGCCGGTGATTCTTTTTGAGCGGAAGAGCGTTTTGTATACTAGCAAGCTGTTTTCGTATATGCATCTGTTTTTCACCCATTTCATAAACTCCCCACGGTGGGTGGGCGTTATGTGGAAATTTCAGAAAAGGTGCAACTTTTTCCGTGCGCATAAAATACAGCGGTCGATTGGTGATGTCCACGGGTTGTTTCATGACGATACTTCCTCCTGTGCGTGCCTGTACTGCGTGCCCTTGCAGTGCGTTTTCGCCGGTGGCTGTGGTGTGTGTGCCCTGTGTCACCGCCCGGCGTCCCCGGTTCCCCGCAGATATGCTTACATTGCACAAGAGGTTTAGGCAAAGCAAGAAATTCGAAAAACCGCAACCCGTATAGGACAAAATAGCGACCCCGTGCTGCGCACGGACGTGTTATCCGGGGCGGGCATATGCCCGCCCCGGTGGATATTGCCGCGCCCGCCTACGGCGGGCTCGCAATGACGTTGGGAGGTGCTACCGCGCCGCCCGCGATGACGGTGGAGTGGGGATACTGAGGTCAGCGTTGGCTGTACAGGCGCCAGCCGGGAGGTCCCAGCGGTTGCGGACGTCGGTCCCCCATGACGAAACGCTCGAGGTTGCGCAAAAACAGCGTGTGCGGCAAATCGTGTTCCGCCAGAGGCAGCACCATCACGCCGGTCATCCCCAGCAGTGCCGCCCCCAGGCAATCGGTAAAGAACTGATCCCCCACCACAACCGCGTCCCGGCGCAGCACGCCCAGCCGGCGGAGCGCCATCAGAAATGCCGGCGGCAGCGGCTTTATCGCCTTTGCCACCAGCGCGCATTCCAGCTCGTCCGCGGCGGATTGCGCACGGTGATGCCAGTTGTTCGACACCAGGCAGATCTTGATGCATGCGTCTTTCATCTGCTGCACCCAGGCTAAAACGTCAGCGGAGAACTGTTGCGTGTCGCGCGGCAACAACGTGTTATCCAAATCCAGCAACAGGGCGGACTTGCCCCGCTGCTGCAACCATTCGGGTGTCAATTGCAAGACGTCGGTCGTATAATACGTGGGAATCGGCATCGCGATCACACGACGCTTCCGGTCAAAACACCCCGTGCCGACATCCTGCCCGCCCACCGCATGTTATTCACCAAAGACGGCTTTCGATTTAGCTTTGGCCTTTTCGAACTGCGCGAGCGTCGAACAAAAGGTCTGCGAGCCGTCTTTGCCGGTCAGCACGAAATAGATGTAGTCGGTTTTCGCCGGATGCAGTGCCGCGTCCAGCGCCGCGCGCCCCGGGTTCGCAATGGGTCCGGGCGGCAAGCCCTGATGCAGATAGGTGTTGTAGGGGCTTTCGGTCGCCAGGTCCGCGTTCGTCAGGCGCAGCTTGGATTTTTCCTCGCCGGGCAACAGGAACTGGACCGAGCTGCACAGTTGCAGGCGCATGCCTTTTTTCAGGCGGTTTTGAATCACGCTGGAGACCAGCACGCGTTCGTCGTCGACCGAGACCTCGCGTTCCACCAAGCTGGCGATGGTCACGATTTCGGTGGTCGTATACCCTTTGGTCGTGGCAGACGGCGCGTCGAGCGACGCCCACACGTCGCGGAATCGCGACAGCATAGTGGTGATAACCTGGTCAGCCGTGGCGTCGACGTCGAAATCATAGGTGTCCGGGAACAAGAAGCCCTCCAGGGAATCCTGATAGGCGCCGGCCAGGAACTCGAAACGGTCGACATAGTCGGGCGCCGCGCTGCGGGCAATCGTCGTAAAATCATCAGCCTGAATCGGCAGTTTTTCCGCCAAAATCGCCGCCGTCTGCGCAATCGTTTTGCCCTCGGGGATCACCACGCGCACCGACTGACGCGCAGGACCGGTTTTCAGCAGCTCGATGATATCGTCATAGTCGGTGCCGGGCGTGATTTCAAAGTCGCCGGCCTTGATCTGGGCGTCCGCGTTCGCGAATCGCACGCGCACGCGAAACACCAGCGGGTTGTCGATCAGCCCCGCCGCCTGCAGCGTTTCGGCCACCTGCCGGGTTGACGACCCCGATTCGATGGTCACCGCCACGGGGGAGTCGGATGTCGGAACCCCGTTTTTTGAAAACAACAGCCACCAGCCCCCCACGATGCCCACCAGTGCCACCAGCACCAGAACCGTGAGGAACACCAGTCCCACCGACGAACGTTTTTGTGAGCGCATACGCATCATCAGTCACAATTCCTTATCTGTCGAAACTACTGTTGCCGCGTTGCGGGATTGTCGTCAATAAAAAGCTTTGCAGCTTTTTTCGCAACTATCCGCACATCACATTTTCTGTGTACCTAACAGGGATTGAGCCGAAAAAATACTTTACAGCATTTTTTGACGCAACCCGCAACTCTAACTCCGTTCCGCGTTGCGAAAGAACATGCGAATAAAAAGCTTTGCAGCTTTTTTCGCATCGTTTCGCAACTCAATCATCCGCAGATGTATCCAAGTAGCGTTGCAGGATGACCGCCGCCGCACGGCTGTCTTTCTGTCCGCGCATCTGCTGTTCGGTCAAACCCGCCGCATGTCCCCGTTCGGTCGCCACAGCCGAGCTCTGCCGTTCGTCGACAAACACACACGGGGCATCGCACGCGCCGCCTGCCGCATCCAGCAGTTTCGCCGCCGTACTGCGCACATAGCGCGCCTGGCGACCCTCGCAGCCGTCTGTTTCCAGCGGCAATCCGATAACCAGCGTGTCGACCTGATAGTCGGACACCACCTGTGCCAGTCGGCGCCCCGCCGCCTGCACATCGCGCGTATTCAGGACTTCCAGCGCCTGTGCCGCCCTGCGCGCGGCGTCACTGACCGCAACACCCGTGCGGACCTCGCCTATGTCAAGCGCTAAAACTCGCACGGCACGTCGCCAGCGTCTCGGCAATCCGACCCGCGTCCGCCGCGTCCGACCCACCCTGTGCCATCGCGGGTTTGCCGCCGCCGCGACCACCCAGCACATCATTCAGCTGCTTCACCACAGCACCGGCGTCAAAGCCGGCGGCAACGGCGGTCTTTGTCGCGGCAGCCAAGTATATCGCCTTTCCGCTGTCCGCATCCATCGTCAGCAGCACACAGGCATCCACGCCCGCATCACGCACACCGTCCCAGATGCCGCGCAAGTCCCCGGCAGTCACGCCTGTGGGTGACGCCACAACGACCCGGTATCCGGCGTCTGTCTGCACAGCGTCGGCAACCAGACCGGTCACCAGCGCACCGCCCGAGCCCGAACCGGCGGACTTCGCCGCCGCCTTCAGCTCGCGGTTGGCCTGCAGCAGACTGTTCACGCGTGCGGCGGCCTCGCGCGGGGTGACTTTCAAGGCCGCGGCGATCGCCGTCAGCTCATTCTGGAAACCCAGCGCATAGTCATAGGCATCCATACTGGTCACGGCCTCGATGCGGCGCAGGTTTGCACCGACCGATTCTTCACCGACGATCTTGAAGCTGCCGATTTCGCTGCTGCGCCCGATATGTGTACCACCACAGAGCTCTTTGCTGAAATAGCCGACCTCCAGGACGCGGACGTATTCGCCGTATTTCTCGCCGAACAATGCCGTCACTCCCCCGTCGCGTGCCTCTGCCAGCGTGGTTTCATACGCACGCACGGGGTGATCCTCGGCGATTTTTGCATTGATCAAGCGCTCGACCCGGGACAGCTGCTCGGCCGTCAGGCGCTCGAAATGGGTGAAGTCGAAACGCAGACGCTCGGGTGACACAAAGCTTCCCGCCTGGGAAACGTGTTCGCCCACGACCATACGCAGCGCCCAGTGCAACAAATGCGTCGCCGTGTGATTGCGCCGAATGCGCTCGCGGCGCGCGACGTCGATGGCGGCGGTTACCGTTTCCTCGACGGCAATCGCACCGGTTTCGACGTGCCCGCGGTGCACGTACAGCTTCTTTTCCTCGATGCGGGTATCCTCGACCACGAACACCGCGCCGTCAGGCGTGGTAATACGTCCCGTGTCACCCACCTGGCCACCCTGTTCACCGTAAAACGGCGTGCGGTTCAACACCAGGTCGCCGGCCTCGCCTGCCTGCAAGCGCTCGACGCGTTTACCCTCGCGCACCAAGGCCACCACCACGCCCCCGTCCTCGTTCAGTTCATATCCGGTGAACTCGGTCGCGGGAATCTCGTTTGCCAAATCGGCATACACACCGCCAAAGGTCGTCCACGACACATCCTTGACCTGGGCGCGCGCACGTTCCTTTTGCTGTTCCATTTCAGATTCGAACCCGTCCAAATCGACCGGGTGTCCGGCCTCGGAGGCGATCTCGAGCGTCAAATCAATCGGGAATCCATACGTATCATGCAGTGTGAACGCCGCAAGGCCCGAGAGCTCTGCCCCATCCGCCAGCGCCTCAAGTTCGGCATCCAGATACGCCAAACCGGTCTTCAAGGTCGCGCTGAAGCGTTCCTCCTCGGCACCCACGATGCCCAAAATCAGCTCGGAGTGCTGGGATAGCTCGGTGTAATGCCCACTCATGAGCTCGATCACACGACCGACCATCCGCACCATAAAGGGATCGCGCACGCCCAACAGCCGCCCGTACCGCACGGCACGGCGCAGCAGCCGGCGCAGCACGTAGCCGCGGCCCTCGTTCGACGGCAAGATACCGTCGGCGATCATAAAGGCCACCGAGCGCGCATGATCGGTCAGAATACGCAGCGCGATGTCGGTTTTGGCGCTGCCGTCGCCGCCGATATAGGTGACCCCGGTGATGTCTTCGGCCAAATCCAACAGCGAGCGGAACAGGTCGGTCTCGAAGTTACTGCGCACCTGCTGCAAGATGGCCGCCATGCGCTCGAGCCCCATACCGGTATCGATATTCTGTTTCGGCAGCGGGGTCAGGTTGCCCGCTTCATCGCGGTCGTACTGCATAAAGACCAGGTTCCAGTACTCGACGTAGCGGTCACAGTCGCAACCCACCGTGCAATCGGGGCTGCCACAGCCGTATGATTCGCCCTGGTCGTAATAAAGCTCGCTGCAGGGACCACAGGGTCCCGTGGGACCGGCCGCCCAAAAGTTGTCCTCCTCGCCGAAACGCACGATGCGCTCGGGCGGAATCGGGGTTTCCTCCAGCCAGAGACCGGCAGCCTCGTCATCATCGGTGAACACCGACGCCCAAATGCGGTCCGGGTCCAAGCCCAGCACGTCAACCGAATACTCCCAGCTCCAACGAATCGCCTCGCGCTTGAAATAATCGCCGAAACTGAAATTCCCCAGCATCTCGAAAAAGCTCAGGTGGCGTCCGGTCGTACCGATGATGTCGATGTCGGTCGTGCGCACGCATTTCTGTGCGGTGGTCGCGCGTTTGAAATCGACCTTTTTCGCGCCCAGGAAAATCGGCTTGAACTGGACCATGCCCGCCGCCGTCAACAGCAGCGACGGATCGTCCGGAATCAGCGAAGACGAGGGCAGACGCCGACATCCCTTGCCCTCGAAAAAGCTCAAAAAGCTCTCGCGTATTTCATTGGTGCTTAACGCTTTCGTCATATGCTAACCTCTACTATCCTCTACGAACTTCTACGAACTTCTGCGCATCTCTACGCATCTCTACGAATCTCAACGGAACCCTTCGAACCTTCGCTATCCTCTGCTGTCTTCTGCTTCCGCACGTTTGACCTTCCAGTTGTGGCGCAACTTATCCGCAATACCGCTGACGATATCGACCGGAGTCTGCACCACATTTCCCACAGCCTCGGTCGCGCTGGTCACTTTGTGGCCCGCCGCCTCGACCTGGTCGATAATGCTGTCCAGCCGCAACAGCTCGGCATTGACGGCGTCCACCGTCACGTTCAGCTTGTTCACGATGGGGACGGTGGAATCGCGCAGCTCAGCGACCGTCCGGTCGACATCCGCCATGGTCGCCTTTGACGTCTTCAGCAGTTTCGCCAGATTCACCAACACCGCTATCAGCACGATAAACGCGATTGCCCCCAGTGCCATCAGGACGACTTTCAGGATAGTGGTCACCAAAGCCCAGTCAATCAGCGTCAAATCCATGGGTCTACCTCCTGTGCCCGATTTCGTTTACACGTAAGCTGTTATTTTAGCGCATCCGCGCCCGTTGCCGCCTCACACTCGTCCCCGGCTGCATCCTCGTTCGAATCGGCATCCGCATCCCGGGTCTCGTCCGCATCGTCATCAGGTGAAATCGGGGGAGTGCGCCTGCCCGCGTCGTCCAATGCCCGCAACCACGGCGTGCGCTCTACAACCGCGCTGTACGAGACCTTTTCACTGCACAGGTTCAGTGCCAGCACCACCAACAGATACAGCACCAAGCCCCACCACGGCAACAACAGACACAGGAAAAAGCCCGCGACCGCCCCCATCGGGTTGGCACCGGCGTCCCCTAACAGCGCGATTTCGTTTGCGTCATAGGTCCAGGTCGCGCACACCGGACCGACAAACCAGATGAAGAAAAACAAGCTGACCGTACGCAAATCGCGCACACACAGTCCAATCACCAGCGCAATCAGCAGCAGAAACACGTAAACCTTGCTGGCACGCACCGGGCGCAGGTCACAGAGGTTCACAAAGTTCGCCGTCAGCGCAATCGCCGCACCTGCAATCAGCGTCCAGCCCGCCACCGAAACCCAGGCCCAGCCGCCGGTCGTCGCAGGCATGGTCCAATAGTTGGCCTGGGACGCCACAAAACCGGCACCCAGTGAGAGCACGCCGATACCGAACAGTTTCAAGAGGCCGGTCGTGAAACTCCCCCGCAGCAGAGCCCGCATATGTCCGTGAAAGCCACCCGCGCCGCGCACGCCGCGCCGGTCGTCGATGTGCCCGAACACGAAACAGCCCACGGCCAGCACGATGGGGGCGACGGTTTGCCACGACGGAATCAGGATGACGATTCCGATTGACAGCACCGCCCAGATGATCCAGATCCAGCCCAAGCCGCCATAGACCTGGCGTCCCGCGTAGTTCGTGATGATCCGGGAGTTTCGTTTCGGCTGCGTGATGGCGCGCATCAGGTACAGGATGCCGATCGTCTGCAGTACGATCATGACGACCTCGATCGCGTATATGAATAAGCCGCTCTGCATGTTTTCCTCCTGTGTCCCGGGTTTGGGATTGACCCGAAAAAAGCTTCCCAACTTTTTTCGGACTCAATCCATGGTGTCCCTTCGAGCTACGGCGTTCAGTGCGTACGTTATGCGTCCTTGCCACGAACGGGTTGCAGCATCAGCCAAACCAACGCAGCACCCATATACAGCACCATCAGCGCCGGTAGCACAATCCCGCTGTCCTCGGTGAAATACGACACCACACCCCCGGTCAGCGTGCCTGCGATACCATAGCCGAAGTACGGATTCTGTGCGATCACGCGGGCGAAGTCGCCGGTCGGACGCGCGCGCATATAGATGAGAAACGCGATCACCGCCGCAAACACCCAGGTCAGGCTGGACTGCGTAAACACCCGCAAGTTGATTCCGGCCTTGCGCACGACGATCTGCCAGAGCTCTATCAGGCCGCCCGATGTGGCGGAATCGAGCGAGCGCGCCAAATGCGTCTGGGCACCCGTGCCGTACCGGTCCAGCAAAATCAAGGCGAACACAACCACGCAGACCGCCACAAACATCGCCGCAATCGTCCAGAAGTTTATTTTCCAGCGGTTCACCAGCAACCACAGCACCGCAAAACCCACAGTCGCCCAGGCAGCAACGCCCACGTTGGCACCCAGCCCCGGGGCCGCCGACACGAATACCGTCCCCAGACCGATGATCGGAACCCCCCACAGGCGCAGATGTCGCGTCCATGCCGCATCCGGCCACTGGTCGATCATCAGCATCATGCAGACGATCACCGCCCCGAACAGCACCGCAGCACCTTCGTTGCCGATACCGTAAAACCGAAACGCCGCAATGGGGCTGTAGCCGAAAAAGCTGGTAAACGACGCCGGTGCGCCCAGCAACTGGTCAATCACGATGGTCAGCGTCGTCACCCCGGACAGCAGTATCACGGGGAGTCGGATCGCTCTGGTGTGTGCCGTCCGCGCGTCTGCCGCACCCGGGAAGCGGCGGCGCAAGCGCCACAGCAACAGCGCGGCGGCCCAGAGCACCACCTGTACTATCAAAAACTGGATGTTTGCCTGTGTCGGGGTGGCGGGCCAGCGATAAATCAGAAACATCAGCCAGCTGGCGGCAGGGATACAGAGTATTCCCAGAATCAACACATAGAGCACCGCCTTGATACCGCGCGTGGTAAACGCCGACCAGCGTTTATCGGCAAAGGTGATGACAACCGCGCCTGCAGCGAGTACCACCACGGCCGTCCACACACAGACGTTGATTACCACCGGGCGCAGGACCTCGACACTGATGGCGGTATTGTTCATTTTTTCCAGAAGGTCGATGCGGGATGCCGCCGCCTGGTCGCCGTAGCTGTCGCCTGCACCGTAACCGGTACCCTGCAGATAGTTGCCGATGTCTGACGGGTCGGGTTCGGTGTAGACCTGGGCTCCCAGTACCTGCACCGGAACGGTGACTTCCATGCTGGTCAGAATGGTCGCGGTCAGATCGACATTCGTGACCAAGCC
This sequence comes from Actinomycetes bacterium, assembly GCA_031272275.1. Taxonomy (GTDB): domain Bacteria; phylum Actinomycetota; class Coriobacteriia; order WRKU01; family WQUG01; genus JAISUC01. The sequence continues at coordinate 10,891 of JAISUC010000011.1, forward strand.
GCGCCGATGGGTCGAATCCGACGACACCAAACCGACCGGGGTCTGCACATCCGACCGGTCTGCGGTGTCGTCGCCGGTCGCGGCGGGCGTGGTGATAAACAGCGGACCGAAGCCCTCGCGATTGAGCGTCCACGAGCGGCTGGCTTGGCTCGCGACAATAATGGTCGCGTCGTCGAAGATCTCGCAGGCGCGGCCATAGATGGTGTCGAGTGTGTCCAGCGATTCATGCCAGGTGCGCAGCGCCACGTCGGCTGCGACCTCGGTCGCGCTGGTGCGGGCACGGTAGCCATCGCCCGGGTCGAGCACCACCAAAGCCGGCGTGGTGTTGTCGTCGGGCAGCTGTTCTGCCACCTGTTTCATGGCTTTGTTAAAGGCATCGCGGTCGGTGCGCACGCCGAAGGGACTGGTCGTGTCTTTTTCCAGAATGTCTTCGGTGATCTGTCCGTAGCGCACAAAGCCCTGTTCGTTCATCGCGGCGATGGCGGCAGGGCGCAACAGCCGCTGCGCCTCGGTCGAATAACCCAGATCGCTGTTGCCGATGGCGGCGGTCACGCCGCCGGCGTCCTCGATGGCAGAGCCCAGCGTGCCGGGGACGACCTTGAACGAGTTCGTGGCGTTGACCTGAATGGTGCGCGGTAGCCCCAGGTAGGCGATTTCGTAGCCGTCCATGTCGCCTGACAGAACACGGCGGTAGGATTCCTCGACCGGGTTGGTGCCGAAGCGCTCGCCGCGCTGCAGTGCGGGGTAGGCCGATTCGTTGGTGATCGGCCAGGCGCCCGCGCTGATGGCGAGTGCGCCCTCGGCAAGCGAGGGGCGACCGTCGTCTTCTTTGACGCGGCTGCGCGCGTTCACGTCGCCGATGGCACCGGTGGCTGCGGCCTGCCAGAGGTTCGGGGTGTCGGTTGCGGTGATGTCTTCCCAGCGCAGGAACGGTGCGAGTATCAGAACCACTTTGTGGGTTTCTTTGGCGGCGTCGCTGATCAGCTGTTCGTGCGCGGTGTCGACGGCAGGGTCGAGGGTGGCGGCGGACGTGCAGGTGGGATGTGACAGCGCGGTAACAAGCGGCAGCACGAGGGCGGCGGACAGGACGAGTGCGGACATGCGACGAGTGCGGCGCGTGGCGGTCTGCCGGCGGGTGCGGGACGTACTCCCCCCCTGCGTTTCGGGTGTTTCGGGTGTTTCGGGTGTTTCGGTTCGTGTTGTTGCGAAGGTCATCGGTTGGGGCTCCTGGGGTTCGGTCGCGGGCGGTCGTTCGGTAAAGCACCTGATGGTATCATAAGCGCGTGTTAGGGGGATTCAAGCATACCGTTGCGAAACGCTTATCTGGCTTATCCGGCCGGTTCGCGGGCGTGGTGGCGCGATTGGACCGCGGTGGCGTCGGGGCATTCGGCGCACTGTGGGTCGTGCTGGCTTGCGTGCGCGTGCCATACCTGGTCGCGCTGTGGCCGGGGGTGCTGAGCTTTGATTCAATCGAACAGTTGCAGCAGGTGGTCGGTGCCGTTGCGCTGAAAAACCACCATCCGGTGGCGCACACGCTGGTGGTGTCGGCGTGGGTGCACCTGGCGCAGGTGTTCGGAGGGGGAGTCGGTGCCGGCGTCGGGTTGTATTCGGTGTTTCAGCTGCTGGCGCTGACGGGGGTGTTTGCCTATGCGCTGGTCCGGTTGCGCGCATGGGGGATGCGCGGCTGGGCTTGGTGGGTGGCGGTCGCGTTTTTTGCGGTATATGACGTGCACGGGTACTATGCCGTCACGATGTGGAAAGATGTGTTGTTTTCGGCCGCGGTGTTGCTGAGCACGGTGGCTTTGGTTGATGTGCTGGGGGCGCGAGCTGCCCGTCAAGCCCGTCGGACGGCCGTGCTGAGTTGGGTGCTGTTGATCGTCGGAGCGTTGGGAACGTTGCTGCTGCGCAACAACGGGCTGTACGTGGTCGTGTTGACCGGTGTGGCCTGCGTTGCGTTCGGGCGCGGGCGGCGCGGGGCGTTTCTGGGACTGCTGGTGGGACTGTTGGTGGTGCACGTGGTGTGGACCGGGCCGGTATTTCGGGCGCTGGGGGTCGAGGCGGGCTCGAGCCGCGAGGCGCTGTCGGTACCGCTGCAGCAGCTGGCGCGGGTGTGCCGGGATAAGCCGCAGGCGCTGAGTGATGAGGCGCAGACGGTGTTGTACGAGCTGCTGGAGCGCACGCCCGAACAGATTGCCGCCGACTATGACCCGCTGTTGGCAAACCCGGTCAAAGATACCTTTGACGATGCCTGGTTTGCACAGCATAAGGGTGAGTTTCTGCGCGTGTGGCTGGAAACCGGACGCGCGGCGCCCGGGGTGTATGTGGCCTCGTTTTTGCAGGGGAACTATGGGTATTGGTGGCCGTTTACGCGCTATTGGGTGACCAGTGATCGCATCTATCCGAATGATTTAGGTGTCACGGAACGCCCGCGCGGCTGGGTCGCGCCCACACCCGCGGAGCTGTACCGGACCAAGACGGTCCCGCAGCGCCAACCGGGGGGGTGGGCGATGCTGAACCCGCGCAACATGCCGGTGGTGCAGCTGATCTATCATCCGGGGACGGCGTTTTGGGTGCTGTTGTGTGCCGCGTGTGTGCCGGTGGTGCGTGCCTGGCGGGTAGTGCGGGTGCGGGGGACACGCGGGTGTGGTCCTGTGGAGTCGGCGGGACGTACTCCCCCGCGTATGTCGCTGCAGCTGCTGTTGGCGTGGATGCCGTGCGCGACCTTGTGGTTGACCTGTTTGGCAGGTCCCGTGTTTGACGAGTACCGCTATGTGTATGCGCTGTTTTTGTGTGCGCCGGTGCTGCTGTCCGCGGGGTCACAGATGCGCGTCAAGGACCGGAGCGAAGAGCCTGATTGCAAACACGACGAAAGAACCGCCCCAAGACCAATTGACTCGGGGCGGTTCTTCAATTACCGGGGCGCAGTCGAAAGCCTACGCGGCAGTCGTATGCGACGGATCCGGGTTTAGAGCTTGGCAACCTGTTCCTTGCGCTTCAGCAGGAAGTAGGAACCTGCCAGAGCCGTTGCAATCGCGATCGAGAACAGCACGACGGGCATGACGGTGGTCTCGCCGGTGTCAGCCAGGTTGCTGGTCTTGGTCGGGGTCGGGGCATTTGCGGTGCCCGCCGGTGTCGTCGGAGTGGTGTTCGTCGGAGTCGTCGGTGCCGGCTCGTCGGCGAGAACGGTGAAATCATACTCCAAGGGTTTACCGGCATTGTCGGCCTTATCCACAGCCCAATACTTCAGGGTGTAATCCCCTGCGGGCAGACCCGCACCCTTGCCGACGGTGAACGCCCCGTTGTACGTGTACGTGGTGTTCAGGGCTGCAAAGGCCTTGACGCCATCCGCGCGCACGGGGGTCTTGGTGAACTCATAGTAGATCTTGTCCACGCCACTGCCGGCAACGCCATCGTCAGCGGTGAAGGTCACCGAAACATCGTCTTTGGAAATCGGGGTAACCTTGATGACGGTTTCGGGACCCGCGCTGTCGACTGCGGCAAAGCTGTAATCAGGGGCGGCCAACACCAGTTCGGGCGACGGAATAAAGACGGCGCCGGGGTTCGTGGCCAGCCAATCCTGCATCTCTTCCAGCAGCAGCTCACCATACTCGTAAGCCTGCTTGCTGATTTCACTGTACAGCTCGGTTGCCTTGACACTGGCAAGCTCAGGATCGGCGGCATAGACCTTCTTCATCTGGGTATCGATATCGGCCTGTGCGGCAATCAGCTTCTTTTGATAGGACTCCAACAGACCGGACACGGCCTCTTCCAACACGGCGCGCTTGTGGTTGGTCCAACCGAGTGCCTGTGAGCTGCAGATGGTGATATAGACCTCACGCCAGAGCCAGCTGAAGTTCGCCAGGTCGCGGTTGTTATACGTGGTGTCACCCACCTGATAGGCCTCATAGGTATCTGTGATCAACGCGCCATAGGACGGCAGGTACAGTGCGAACTCGGACGGGGACTGTGTCAGCCACTGCACGGTCGCCAGTTCATCGGGATACCCGGGACGAATCTGGAAGATATGGGCATCCAAGTTTGCGGCCATACCGATGGCAGTGCTGTTGCTGGTCGGGTTCTCGACATACTTACCGGCTGCAACATCGTCCTTATTTCCGTGATACGACAGCAAGCGCATTGCCTCGTACAGCGAGTAGTTCTTTGCGGGGCGCGGATCGATGAAGTAGGGATACCAGGTCTGCGTGGCCAGTTGACTGGCTGCTGCAGCACCCAGCAGGTAATAGTAGCCCAGATACATACGCCCGTTAATGCTGGTACCGTTGGTAGCCGCCATATAGGTCTCGGCTGCCTTGAGATTGCCATTGGCGTCAGTCACCAAGAAGTTATGTGCCTGCGCATAACTCACCAAATCGGGGGATGCCACAACGTTTGCGGTATCGGTCACGTCAACTGCACCGATCATGCCGATGTTCGGCGAGAAACCGATTTGATTTGCGGGGGCCTTGACCGCCAGATACTGGTGACCGGTATAGAACTCCATATACCAGGTCTCGTTCGCATCACTGATGGTGACGCCGTTGCGCTCGGCAGATCCGACATTATCGACGATCTCAGCCAAAAACTCGACACCCTCGCGTGCGGTTGCGGCCTTCATCAGGACCATGGAGGGAATATTGAGCTCGGTCAAACCACCGCTTGAAGCCATCGGATCCCAAGTACGGGTCGTTCCACCGGTGACGGAACGATTCGAGTTCAGGGTCACCGTCGCGGTCACCGCAACACCCTTTTCGTTCATGCCGGCGGCGCCATAGTTGGCGTTATCCGTGTTGGTCTCTCCGTAGTTGTTGTACATATCCGGAGTGACTTCATAGCGATACGTGCTTGCGGGATAGGGGTAGGTGAAACCGTCGTTTGAAACGAACATGTCCCCCGGGTCATGCTCGGCTGCAGGCACCACGATGTGCAGCTTGCCTTTGGTCGCGCTGATGTCTTCGTTACGACCATACAGGGTCGAGCCGTCATCAGTGGTGCCACTGCCCATGTAAAAGCCCGTACAGGCCAGTGCCTGTGCCGCCGGTCCCAGCACCAGAACCACGGCAAGCAAGGCTGCCACCAATACTTTCAACTGTCTCTTCTTCATGTGTTGCTCCTCTCGATTGCTTGTGTTTCCGCCACACACATAGTGCAATTGCTTCCTCGGTTGAATAGTGCAAACAACCCCGCAGGGTTACTACCACACTTCGATTATGCGGGTATACGGGGCTGTCCGCTAGCGTCGTCGTCGGTTGCGAAACACGACGGTTACTCTATGCAAAAATGATGCATAATTATGCAGAGCAAGAACTCTCCACCCGCATTGCATATGAACTCCACCACTCATAGTTGCATAATCTGACAGGAAATAACAGTCGACGCAAGTGGTATTGGAAGAAAAAGAAATGGTGGAGCTTAGGGGGATCGAACCCCTGACCTCATGGCTGCCAGCCATGCGCTCTCCCAGCTGAGCTAAAGCCCCACACCATACGAGCATGCGCGATTTTTGCGCGAGGGTCAGTCTAACACAGTGTCCGTTTTGGTTTCAAGTGCTTTCAGCGCAATTGGATAAGCAAATCCGCGTGAAACCATTTTTCGCAGTGCTTTATCGCGTGATTTTCGGTCCGTGATCTCGATCCGGGCGATACAATCCAGTGCGCGTTGCAGTTCCGCATCCTCGGTCGGCGGCTCGATCCCCTCGATGTCGATGCCGCGCTGCTGCAGGTCGCGGCGAATGCGGTTCCAGCCGCGCTTCGCGGTAAGCGAGCCGTTGATGAACACCTCGGTGTAGCGCGCATCATCAATCAGCCCGACCTCGACAAAACGACCGACGACAGTGTCAATCGCCTTATGCCCGTAGCCGTCTTTGCGCAGTCGGTCCCGTGCCTCGAACTCGGTACGGTCACGGGAATTCAGAATGCGCAGCAAGCGATCGCGCGCCTGCTCGAGCTCTGCCGTATCCACTTGTTCGCGCAGCTCGCCGATGCGGGTAAAGGTGGCGCCTTCTTCCAAGCCCAGAGCTTTCACGACCTCGCGCGCAGTGCGCAGGGTTTCGGTGTTATCGAACACGATAAGACGTGCCCGTCTATCGGGACCCGCCTCTTCGATGCGTGCAATCGTGACCATACGCAGCTCCCATGCATCACAACGACAGGAACCGGGGACGGATAACAAGCTTTACGGCTTTTTTCCGCCCCGGTTCCTGTACGCTGCAAAGAAACGGTTCCACGTAATAACCCCGCGGCTTTCCGGTTTCAGTCGCCCGAACTGTTATGCTTCCGCGTCCGCTTGCCCGCCGGGTTCGACGGCAGCAGGCGCCGCAGCTGCAGCCGCAGGCGCAGGCGCAGCGGTCATCCCCAGCTCCGCGCGAACCTTTGCGTCCAGCTCGTCACGCAGTTCGGGATTGGCACGCAGCGTGTCTTTCGATGCCTCGCGCCCCTGACCCAGGCGCTGCTCGCCATAGGTGTACCAGGCACCGCTGCGCTTGGTGATACCCAGCTCGGTCGCCATGTCCAAGATGCCGCCCTCTTTGCTGATGCCCTCACCGTACATCAGGTCGAACTCTGCCACCCGAAACGGCGGAGCCACCTTGTTTTTGACGACCTTTGCCTTGGTGCGGTTCCCGATGATGTCACTCCCCTGTTTGATGGCCTCGCCCCGGCGCACGTCGATACGCACAGTCGAAAAGAACTTCAGCGCGCGACCACCGGTCGTGGTCTCGGGGTTGCCGTACATGATGCCGATTTTCTCGCGAATCTGGTTGATGAAGATGCAGGTCGTGTTTGATTTCGACAGCGACCCGGTCAGCTTTCGCAGCGCCTGACTCATCAAGCGTGCGTGCAAACCGACGCTAACGTCGCCCATCTCACCCTCGATTTCTGCACGCGGCACCAATGCCGCGACGCTGTCGATGACGACAATGTCGATGGCACCGCTGCGCACCAACATGTCACAGATTTCCAACGCCTGCTCGCCGGTGTCGGGCTGCGAGACCAAGATCTCGTCGATGTCGACGCCCAGACGCGCCGCGTATGCCGGATCCAGCGCATGTTCGGCGTCGATAAACGCCGCGATGCCTCCGGCAGCCTGTGCCTCTGCGACAATCGACAAGGCCAGCGTGGTCTTTCCGCTGGATTCCGGCCCGAAGACCTCGATCACGCGCCCACGTGGCACGCCACCCACGCCCAGGGCGGCATCCAGCGCCAGCGATCCGGTCGGGATGACCTTAATATCCAGGGCTGCGCTGTCGTCGCCGTATTTCATGATGGATCCCTTGCCGAACTTTTTCTCGATCTGCTCGCGCGTCAAGTTCAGCATTTGCTCTTTGCTTTGTTCCATCACGTTTCCCTTCTGTTCGTATCCGACTTTCGAGCTTGTTCCGGTCTTTTTAGCCATGCAACATCCAATCCTTACTCCATGATCAAACTACATCATTTGCTCCATCATGTGCTCCATCATTAAACAGTCATTCATGCCGTGCATCCGGTACCATTATCCGTTTCCGGCATTCCTCCGACATACCGCAGCAGTCATTCCTTACCACACATACTGACACATCATACGGACATCCCATGGACATCAGCTTATCGAACACGTGTTTTCGTGTCAAGCACCTCCGCGCGTGTTACCGAACCGACACATCGCCTGCACCGCATACCCCGGCGGGTACGGGGGTGAACGCGCCGGCGCCGTTTTGTGCCGCTGACGCGCACAAAACGCAAGCACGCGCCGTCTCGTACTTACCAGCTCGCGGGACGACCAAACCCGTCGGCCAACTCGCATGGATTGCCGCGGGCTGCACAGAACGCAGCCCTCGCAATGACGGCGTATGATGGACAGTCGCCGGTACGACCGGTGTCATTCGGGGCGCCGCATGCGTGCACCACCGAATTGAGCGTACCAGTTCGGCGGCGCGATTACCATTCACACTTCTGTTAATTGTTCGCGGTCAACGTACGGGCGACCGCCGCGTGCCACGCCTCCTTGCGCCGTGCCGCCGCCTGCGGCGTCATCTGTGGCGTGAACACGCGCTGTACGCGGTGTTGCCGACATAGCAGCGCACGATCGGACCAAACCCCCAGCGCAAGGCCTGCCGCGTACGCCGCGCCCAGAGCGGTGGTTTCGATGCATTCGGGGCGATGCAGCTCGCAGCCCAACAGGTCCGCCTGAAACTGCATCAGAAAATCATTGGCGGCAGCCCCGCCGTCAACTCCCATGACACTCAGACGGCGCCCCGATTCGCGGCGCATCAGTTCCAACACGTCGGCGGATTGAAACGCCAGACTTTCCAAGGTCGCGCGCACCAAGTGGGCAGCGGTTGCGGCCTGGGTGATACCGGTCAACATCCCGCGCGCCTCGCTGTCCCACCAGGGCGCCCCCAGCCCTGTGAAGGCCGGCACCAGATGCAGGCCTGCGGCGTCATCGACACTGCGGGCGATCGCGTCGGTGTCTGCCGCTTGCTGAATCAGCCCCAGCCCGTCGCGCAGCCATTTGATCGCGCTGCCTGCGGTAAAGACGCTGCCCTCCAGCGCGTAATGCGTCACGGTGTCATCGGACCAGGCGATTGTCGTCAGCAGACCGCCGTCGGATTCGACGCAGGTCGTGCCGGTGTTCATCAGCAGAAAACAACCCGTCCCGTAGGTGTTTTTGACCGCACCGGCGTCAAAGGCGCATTGCCCGAACAGGGCGGCCTGCTGGTCGCCCATTACCGCGACAATGGGGAGAGCGTCGCCCACCCGCGCCGAATCGGTCGTGGCGATAAGCCCGGACGGATGAGTGACCTGCGGCAACAGCGAGCGGTCGATGTCGAACAGCGCCAGCAGTTCGTCGTCCCATTTCAGCGTGTGAATGTTAAAAAGCATCGTGCGCGAGGCGTTGGTGGTGTCGGTCACGTGCACGCGCCCTGCCGTCAGATTCCAGATAAGCCAGGTGTCCACAGTCCCGAAGGCCAACTGGCCTGCAGCGGCGCGCCTGCGGGCATCGGGGATGTGATCCAGCAGCCACGCCAGTTTGCTCGCGCTGAAATAGGCATCAGGGATAAGACCGGTTTTCCGGCGGATGGTCGCAGCCAGTCCGCGTTCGACCAGATCGGTGATATAGTCTGCCGAGCGACGACACTGCCAGACGATTGCCGGAGCCACCGGCCGTCCGGTCGCGCGATCCCAGAGAATGGTGGTTTCACGCTGATTGGCAATCGCGATACCCGACAGATCGGACGCGGTCAATCCGGCGCGCGCCAAGGCCTCGGTCAGGCAGGCGATTTGTGTCGACCAGATTTCGTCTGCCGACTGTTCCACCCAACCGTCCGCAGGAAAGAAACGCTGCAGCTCGCGCTGTGCAGATGCCACGGGCCGCGCATCCGCGTCGAAAATGATCACCCGTGACGATGTCGTTCCCTGGTCGAGCGTCGCGATATGAGCGCTCACAGCATCTCCTTAGTCAAAGCGTACGCGCTGAGTCCACAAAAAAGCTGCAAGGCCTTTTGGCTTGGCGCGTCCGGTGCCAATTGCGGGAATCGAACCCAAATCAAGCCATTATCGGTCGTCTGTGATACGGGCATTCATCCAGTTCAGGATGTCTGCCATCACGTCCAGGCGGTTGGTTTCATTCAGGATCTCGTGGCGAGCCTCGGGATAGAGCTCGCAGGTCACGTCCGTGACCCCGGCCGCACGATAGGCGTCGGCCACCGCGCGCACGCCGGCACCGTTGCCCCCCACCGGATCACGCGCACCCGAGATAATCAGCAGCGGCAAATCGGTTGGCGTGGTGCTATAGGCTGACGGCGCATTCGCGCGCTGAAAGACATCGATCAACACCCGGTTGGCAGCGAGCGAAAACGTCCCGCCGCAGCGGGGGTCTGCAATATAGGCGTCGACCTGTGCGTCGTCGCGCGACAGCCAGTCGAATTCCGTACGCGCCCCGCCGGCTGCTTTTTCGAAGGCTCCGTTATACGAACCCAGCGTCAGCTTCTTGAAAAACGGGCTGTGATAGTCCGGTTTGTGAAACAGGCCGAGCAAACCCAATACGACCTTGGCAGCCCCCACCTGTCCTGCAGGAACGGTCCCGGTGCCACAGATAATGGCGCCACCAAGACCTGCGCCGTGCTGTGCCAAATAGGCGCGCAGCACAAACGAACCCATCGAGTGCCCGAACATGAAGTACGGCACATCCGGCCAGGTCTGTTGCGTGCGATGACGCAAGGTATCCATGTCGCGCAGCAACACGTTACCGCCGTCTGCCAATAGACGTCCGGTATGACCCAGCTGCAGGGCATCCGGGGCGCTGTCGCCGTGCCCGATGAAATCCATGCCGACCACCAGAAAGCCGCTGTTGGTGGCGGCGCGGGCGAATGCCTCGTAGCGGTCGATGTATTCGACCATCCCGTGGTTCAGTTGCAGGATGGCGCGCGGCGGGGTGCCGTCGCTGAAAGTGGATGCGGGTTGCCATGTTTTGACGGAAATCGTCGCATAGTCGATGTCGCCCTCATAACGGGCTGCTGACGGAAAACCGGAGAGCGTCTTGTTGACACCGGGTTCAGACATATTACTCCACCATCCTATAGCCGTAGTGAGCTGCGGGCGCGCGGATTCAAGGTGCCGGGCGACCTAACGGACACCGATGTCGGGGCCGCCGTCCAGTGACAGCTTCCAAATCAGCACGTCGCCGTCGGCGAGCTCGAATTCGTTGAAGGGTACGTCGGGATAGACGTCGTTTACCTGGTAAAACCAGCGTCCTGTCGCGCCCTCGATCGTGCCGGAAAGGCCGGCCAGCGAGGTCAGCGTCCCGTCCCCGGTTTCGTAAAACAGCCCCGCGCCGTCCAGCGCGTCCTGCACGGTCGAGCCTGCGGGCAGCGTGAGTTCGGTCGGTTCCAGCATCACGCCGTCGACCGCAAACTGTTTGACGCGGTCGGGGTCTGCTTTCTGCATCGTTTTACATTCCACGCTGAGGCTTACGGTAATCGGTTCAGCCGTGTCGTTCGTATCGGCCTCGGGAGGTCGGCGGCATCGGCGACCGTGTTTTGCGTGTCCGTTGTTTGGATGTCAGTGGTGTCAGTTGATTTTGCGCAGGCGGTCCACATACCTGCGGCACCGGCCAGCAGGCATATCAGAACGACCGCCGTCAGCACCGGGCGCCATCGCACGGTGGTGCGCACAGATTCATTGCACGTGGCAGCAGTTTTCCTCAGTCGCCCGTCACGCATAAACGTCATCCCTCTTCTCGCTCGCACGTCTCAGTTACTTTCGTCACCCGGACACCTCTGTCGCCCGGGGATCGTGGGGTCTCCCTCAGCGCATATGTATGCAGTATACTCCCCTTTTGGCGCGGGTACAAGTGACGCCATCGGCTATTCGATCGCCTGCGCTATCGCTTACGTGCCCAACCACACTATCGGTAACGCGGAATGTCTCGCGTAAGAATTCCGGCAACACCGGCACCAGAGACGCACTATGCAATTGTGTGCTATTGTTCCTTCAGGTGACCCAGGAAATCCTGTGTGCGTTCGTTTTGCGGATTGTCGAAAATGGCAGACGGCGTGCCCTCTTCCACGATGACCCCACCGTCCATAAAGACCACGCGGTCGGCGACATCACGCGCGAAACCCATCTCGTGGGTGACCACGATCATAGTCATTCCGGCGCGCGCCAGGTCGCGCATGACGTTCAAGACGTCGCGTACCAGTTCGGGGTCCAGCGCACTGGTGGCCTCGTCAAACAGCATGACGTGCGGTTCCATGGCCAGTGCACGGGCGATGGCAACGCGCTGCGCCTGTCCGCCGGACAGCTGGCTGGGATAATAATCGGCACGGTCGTCCATGCCGACGCGCTGCAGTTGTTCCATGGCGATACGCGCGCTGTCCTCTTTGTTGATCTTTTTCACTTTGCGCAACGCCAACTGCACGTTTTTGATGGCGGTCAGATGCGGGAACAGGTTGAACTGCTGGAACACCATCCCCAGTGTCTCGCGCAGCTTATTGATATCGGTTCCTTTGGCATTGACCTGCGTGCCCTCGACCCAGATTTCGCCCGAAGTCGGGACCTCCAGCATATTGATACAACGAAGCATCGTCGATTTGCCGGAACCGGACGGCCCCAGCACACAGACGACCTCTCCGCGGTCGACTTCCAGGTTGATGTCGCGCAGGACTTCGTTGTCACCAAAGACCTTGCGCAGATTCTTGATTTCGACGATGACGTTTCCGCTGTCAGCCATCAGTCGCGTCCTTCCGACACCGCAAGCTTGCGCTCAAAGGTGGTGATCACACGCGTCAGCGGCATCGTCACCAGCAGGTAATAACAGGCAGCCACGATGTATGGCGTCATATTGCCGGTGTTTGCCACCAGCGATTTACCGAACATCATCATTTCCATGACACCCACGGCAGCAAGCAAAGCCGTGTCCTTGTACAACAGGATGAACTCGCTGGTTGCAGTCGGTATGACCCGGCGTACCGTCTGCGGAATAATCACGAAAAACATCGTCTGCGTCGCCGTCATACCCAGCGAGCCTGCGGCCTCGAACTGTCCCTTGCTGATGCTTTGGATGCCGGCGCGGAAAATCTCGGTCAGATACGCGCTGCTGTTGACCGCCAGAACCAAGATACCCAGCAGATAATCAGGGATTTTGATACCCAGCGACGGCAGCCCGAAAAACGCCACATAAATCTGCAAAAACAGCGGCGTGCCGCGAATGATGTTCACGAATGCACCCGACAACCATTGCAGCGGCTTGACCTTGGACATGCGCAGAAAACTGACGCCCAGTCCGATCGGTATCGCCAACGGGAACCCGACCAAGACCAAGCCCAAGGACCGCAGCCAACCGATCAGCAGCGTCGGGATGGCGGCAACCGCCATCTGGGGGTTCAGGAAAATGCGCAGGAACGACACCGAGTTCCAAGCCGAAACCCATTCCTGGTGATTCAGCCAGTTGATGATGGTTTCAGTCGGGGTCAGCCCGATGACCGTCATCTTGGTCGGGGCAGCAGGTAAATCGTGAGAGGCACCCGCGCCGTCCGTATACGTGCCGGTCAGGGCATACTCCCCCGCCTTGGTGGGCAGAGAAAAGCTGAAGACCTCGATGCGCACCAACAGACCGTCTGAGCCCGCGGTCACGGTGTCGGGGAAAGTGATCGTCGCCGCCGTATCGGTCAGTGACACATCCTGTGCCGTTTCGACGCGCGTCAGCCCGTCCAGCACCGTGGCCTTGACCGACGAGCCCTCTTCGGCACGCGACCCGTCCGGGAAATCCAGCTGAATCGACGACAGCGACTCGCCGTCCGCCAGTTTGCCCTCCCAGGTCAGGCGCGTGGGCTGACCACCGATAATCGCGTTGCCGTTCGACTGATTGGCGCGAGCCGTCGCCTTTTCAGTCGTCAGCGCTCCTGCCGGTACCGCCGCCGACAGCAGCAGCACCAGCACGCACGCAAACAACGCCGCCACCGGAATTGCGCGCCTGCGCGGCCGGCTTATTCCGGTGACGACGTCGTGTCTCATCAGCACAAATTCAAACACTCAGGTTAGAGGGTCGGCTCAAAGTCGAAGTACTTGGCAAAGATCTCTTTGTACTTCCCGTTGTCCTTCACGGTCTGCAGCGCCTGGTTCACGGCATCGCGCAGGCCGGTGTTGTTCTTGGACACGGCGAATCCGTACTGCTCGCCGGTCGGGATGGCCTCGATGATGGCGGCGTCGGTGTAGGTCGTGGCGACCTGCTCGGCGGCAACCGGCTCGTCAAAGAACGCGGCCTCGATTTTGCCTGCCTGCAGAGCTGCCAGCGCCTCGCTGGTCTGGGTGTATTCGACCAGTTCCGCGTTCGGCAGGTTCTCCTTGACCCAGTCGGCACCGGTGGTACCGGACTGAGCGCCGACCTTTTTGCCGTCCAGATCGGCGGCCTTGGTGTAACCGGCGTCCTTCATCGCGACGCAGGCCTGGTTGCTGTCAAAATACGGGTCGCAGAAATCGACCAGTTCCTGACGCTCGGGGGTGATGGTAAACGACGACACGCCGATGTCCATCTTGGTCCCCTGGTCGACCGACGCCAAAATCGAATCGAAGTTCTGGGGCGACAGATACTTGATCGTCAGTCCCATTTCCTCGCCGATGGCGGTCATCAGGTCGAACTCGAAGCCGGCGGGCTGCTCGCCATCCAGCTGGATGAACGGAGGATAGTCGCAGTCGGACCCGATGGTCAACACGCCGGCCTCAATGGTCGTGTAGGTCGGGGTCGTGGCTTCCACTTCCTCGTTCGTCGTGGTGTTGGCCTCGGTCGCCTCATCCTCGACCGTCTTGGCCGAACAACCTGCCCAAATCCCGGCGGCTACAACCATCAGTACCGCCAGCCCGATCAAAAGCAATTTCTTCTTCATGAGCCTTCCCTTCTTTCTGTCTCCGCGTTCATATTCGGATACTGAAATCCCGCTTTAGCTGACTATACCATAAATCGGGAATGCGTCGATTGTACAGCTGTTACGTCCTTTCTGCAAGGTATTGGGCGTTTATTCAGAAATAGTGCACGACTGTCATACTTTATGCAAATTGGAGGAGTTGGAAGCGCTTTCTGTTATTCGTGAATGGAACGATTCTCGTAATTTACACGTAACAGAACAGCTGCCGTATGGCGGCGTGGACGGTGGCGGTGCGGATAGCTTCGCGACCGCCATCGAAGCGATACTCCCGCGCATCCGTGCCGTCGGGCGTGGCGTGCGCAATCCAAACCGTGCCCACCGGGGCTTCGTCCGCATCAGTCGCGGGACCGGCAACGCCGCTCACGGCGATCGCGCAATCGGCTGCATACAGCGCCTGTGCACCCGCGGCCATCTGCGCGACGCAGGCACGCGACACCACACCGTGCCGGGCGATGGTATCGGCGTCAACGCCCAACACACGCGTCTTTTCCGCCGTCTGATAGGTGACGGCCGAGCCCGCAAACCACGCCGAGGAACCGGCCACCGACGTGCAGGCAGCCCCCAGCATGCCGCCGGTCAGCGACTCGGCACAGGCAAGGGTCCACCCCCGTGCGGTAAGCGCGGCTGCGAGGGCCTCGATGTCGCGCGTAAGGTCAAGGTCAAGAGCTGGATTGCCACGCCCGCCTACGGCGGGCTCGCAATGACGGTGGGGGGTGGCTACGGCGGGCTCGCAATGACGGTGGGGGGTGGCTTCGGCGGGCTCGCAATGACGGTGGGGGGTGGCTTCGGCGGGCTCGCAATGACGGTGGGGGGTGTCGTCTGCGGGTGGGTGGGTGTGGCAGCAGGGGGTTTGCGCATCCGGCGGTGCCGACCAGGGTCCACGCAGGACCGCACGGGCGTGCCGAAAATAATCCACCATCGACACCACGGTCAATACCACCGCCACCGCCATCAAGGTCCAGGCAAACACATTCAGCACCACCGCAGGCCAGGTCGCGTGAATCCCCAGGACGGTCGTGTACCCCTTGACGATGAACGCCACGATCGCAATGTCCTGAAAGGTTGTTTTCAGCTTGCCCCAGATGCTCGCGGCGATAACCACGCCCTCGGCAGACGCAATCATACGCAGCCCGCTGATCACAAACTCGCGCGCGATGATAATCAGTGCAATCCATCCCGGTAAGGTGCCTGTCTGCACCAGCGCAATCAGCGCGGCGGTAACCAACAGTTTATCCGCCAAAGGATCGATGAACTTGCCGAATGTCGAGACCTCGTCGCGCCTGCGCGCCAAGTATCCGTCCACGGCGTCGGTTGCGCTGATCAGAATGAACACGACGGCTGCCACCCAGGGACGCAGCTCGAACAATATGGTCGACTGGCGAAACATCAGCGGCCAGTTCGACAGCAATACGACCAAAAACACCGGGATCAGCAATATCCGCAGCAAGGTGACGGAGTTTGCCACCCCGACCCGTTCGATGGAACGCGGTATTCTGCTTTCCGTCTGACTCACAATGCCTCTCCGAATGCGTCGTACAGGATGGTATCGATTATACGCACATCCACGGTCTGTCCGACCACATAATCTGACGGATCGCCCTGCAGACGCACGATTCCGTCAATTTCAGGCGCAGCATGGGGAGTGCGTCCCAAAGCACAGCCCTCTTCGGCGTCATATCCTTCAATCAGAACCGATACTGTGTCGCCAATGCTTTGTGCCGCACGTTCCCAGCCCAGCCGGTCGGCCGCGTCGCGCAGCTGCTGTGCACGACTGTTACGCAGTTCATCGGACAACTGCCCGGGCAGGGTTGCCGCAACGGTGCCGTCCTCGGGCGAATAGGCGAACACACCGACATAATCAAAGTCCACACGGCGCACCCAGTCGAGCAGCGCCGCGAATTCGTCTGCGGTCTCTGAGGGAAAACCGGCAATCAGCGTCGTGCGCACCACCAGCCCGGGCACGCATTCCCGAGCGTGCGCAATCAGGCGCGCGTATTCATCCCCGTCACCAACACGGTGCATCAGGCGCAGGATGCGCCGCTCACTGTGTTGCAGGGGGATATCCAGATAGGGAACCACATGCTGTAGCCCTGCCATACAATCCAGCAATCGGTCGGTCAGACCCTCGGGCTGCAGGTACATAATACGCAGGCGCTGCACCCCGGGAATGCCGTCCAAGCGCCGCAGCAGATCCGGCAGCGTGGCATCCGGCGTTCCCGCAGGCAGGTCGCACCCGTAGCGCCCGGTATCCTGGGCAATCAGGATGAACTCGCGCACGCCCCGTTCGGCCAAAGCGCCGACCTCGGACACGATATCGTCAGCCGGGCGCGAGCGATAGGGTCCGCGTATCCCGGGAATCGTGCAATACGAACAGCTGCGGTCGCAGCCGTCTGCGATTTTCACATAGGTGTAAGGGGCGTCAACCGTGCGCGTAGTCCCCTCACAGGCAGCTTCAGGTATTGCAGCGGGCGAAACAGCCGGCTGTCCTCCCTCGTCCAGTTCCGCCACGACCGAAACGATGGATGCCTCGTCGGCAATGGGGACAAAGGCTGCAACCTCGGGGATTTCGGCTGCCAAATCATCCCCATAGCGGTTGACCATGCAGCCGGTGACCACGACCTGACGCAGGCGGGTGGAGCGTTCATCCTCTCCCGTGTGCCCTGCAGTGTTTTCCGAATCCAGCAGGTCCAGGATGGTTTCGATGGACGTTTCGGTGGCGGTCCGGATGAAAGCGCAGGTGTTCACGACGACCAGGTCGGCGGCGTCGGTGTCGTCGGTCACGGTGTGTCCGGCGCTGACCAGGGCTGCGCGCATGGTATCGGTGTCGACTTCGTTTTTCGGGCAGCCGATGGTGGTAAATGCGATGTTCACGGGCGTATTTGACGTGGGCGACGTGGCCGCATCAGCGGTAATTCACGTACTGCAGCGGAATGTCGTAGTCGGCGTCTTTCAGATAGGCGATGACTTTCTGCAGCTCATCGCGGCTGGGGCTGAAGACGCGGATTTTGTCGCCCTCGATCTGGGTTTTCAGTTTGTTGAATTTCTGCGCTTTGATATCTTTGTTGATTTTCTTGATCAGGTCCTCGTCGATGCCGGCAATCACGCTGCCGGTATAGCGGACCGTGCCGCCGGTGGCAGCCACCGGTGCCGACCAACGGATGGCCTTCAGGTCGATGTTTCGCCGGACCAGTTTGCTGTTCAGGATGTCTTTTACCTGACCTGCGACGAAGTCACTGGGGGCGCGAAGCGTGAACTCGTGCTTGCCCTTGTCGAATTCCAGTGTGGCGCCGCTGCCCTTCAGGTCGTAGCGCTGGACCAGCTCCTTAGTGGTCTGGGTGTAGGCGTTGTCGACCTCTTGGTAGTCGACTTCGGATACGATATCGAAACTTGCGTCTTTGGCCATGGTTGTTTCTCCCCTTCGTCCGTCTGCGATGTTATCCGTCTGCGTTTTCAGTGTTGTCATTATAACTAATGACCGTACGTGTTAAGCACAGCCGGCGAGTCATTAGGGGGTTGTGAGCCAGGAAAAGTCAAACGTGGACTTTTGTGAGAGCTTGTTGCCGTTCTTGTCATAGATGGCGTTCAGGTCGATGCGCCCGCCAATGCCGGCTAGTGAGCCCTCGCTGGTGTATTGCCACAGATCGGTCGGATAGGTCGGCAACGCCGAGCCCTGGAGCGACCCGTCGTTGGTCCCGTAACGCGGAATCCAGACGAAGTCGGGTGTTTTGGGATTGGTGACATCGGTCGTCAAGTTCAGATTGAGCTTGCTGTACAGGTGGTGTGCCACATAGATGCCGACTTTCACGCGCGCACGCGGGTTTGCGGTATCACTGGCGGCGAGGCTCCGCAGCGTCGAGATAAAGGCTTCGGTGTTGGCACGGGTTATGTAGTCGACCTCGCAGTCGACCACGAAAAAGACCGGCTTGCGCCCGCCCTGGGTGGCGCGGCTGTAAAAGAGCTTCGCCTCTGCCTGAGCCTCGGCCTTGGTCTCGTAACGTGCGAAATCGTAAACGCCGTAAGGGACTTCATATTGCACGCAGGCTTTGGAGTATTCCAGGTAGCGACTGTCGATGGCGTTCGGCTTTGACGCGGTGCCGCCGATGTCCTGTACGCGCAGAATAGCCAGATCAATCAGGGGACCGGCTTTGGTCCAGTCGATGCTCCCCTGCCATTTCGACAGATCGACGATAACCGGGTTTCGGGTGACAACAACCGAGACCTTGGTCGACAAGCCGGCGGCAGGTCCTTTGTTGGCCTTGATGGTGATGGTTGCCTTGCCCCTACGCAGAGCCATAACCGTGACGCTGCCGTTGCTGTTCATTTTGACGGTGCAGATGGTGGTGTCGCTGCTGACTGCGGTCCGTTTCGGGGCAGGTGTCGAGGGATAGACGTTCGATTTTAGGGTGAAGGACTTACCCGGGGTCATCGTCAGGTCCTTTTGCGCGGTGATTCCGATGACGGTGATGGTTTTGGTGGCTTTCTTACCGCTGGAGGCGCGGGCGGTGATGGTGGCCTTGCCGGCGGATTTCGCCGTGACGAATCCCGCCTGGTTAACCGTGGCGACCGAGGTGTTGCTGCTGGTCCATTTCAGCGTGTTGGTGGTCGACTGAGCGCCGGGCTTGACCGTGAGTGTCGGTCGTTTGACGGTGCCGCGCTTCAGCGTGTAGCTGCCGCTGAAGCTGAGCTTGGTGATGGATTTGGTCTTGCTGACGACTTTGACTTTGATGCTGTCCTTGTGTCCTTGCCGTGTACGGGCCGTGATGGTGGCGGTGCCGGTCTTTTTGGCGGTGATTTTACCGGTCTTGCTGACACTGACGACCGAGGACTTGCTGCTTTTCCAGCTTGTGACTTTGTCCCCGGACGGCAGAAAACGGGCTGCCAACTGACGTTTGCCGCCTTTTTTTATGCTCATCAGCGTGTGCGAGGGAGAAGTCCCCGTGATACGGAAGGCTGCGGCATGAGCGAGGGCGGGAGCGACCCACAAGACCGCCATCGCCCATGCCAGCACCAGTACGCGTACGTACCGCCCGTATATGTGTGCGTTCCTCTGTGTCCTCAGCTGTGTCGTCCGTGGCAGTGATTCTGCTGATTCCACTGATTCTGTTTTGAGTGCGCCTGTATGCATGATCATGCATACAGTGTGCCATGCTGCTTTATCCGGTTTCCATTTGGTCACGAATGTTTCATCATTCCCACACAAATCGTGTTCTGTGCGCGGTGGGCTGATGCCCCGTGCTGACGCACGGGGGCTGTTATCCGGGGGGTGGGCAAATGCCCACCCCCCGGTGGATTGCCGCGCGATGCGTTGCATCGCCCGCAATGAGGGGATGAATATCACACGCTCATCACGTCATTGCCCTTACGTTTATGCCTCCTTTCGGGTGCGGCGGTGCAGGGCAAAGCTCGCGACTGCTGCCGCCAGCAGTACCATGACCACGATCCAGCTCCAAGCGACTTCGCCGGTGCTCCCGGGTCGTACGGGCGTGGGTGCCGGTGCCGGCTTGGCAACCGCAGGTTTCTTGTACGCATAGACCGGCGGTTTCGCTGCCGTGGCACTGCCGATACGCGGGTTGTGTATCGTGTAGGAGCCGACGACGTTGCCGTCCGCATCCCTCAGCGTCACGGTGTAGTCGCCTGCGGGCAGGTGGTCAAAGCGATAGTTGTTCCCGTCACTGTCGACACTGCCGGTCGTCGTCACCGGACCGACCAGTTTGCCGTCCAAGTCATAGACCGGGTTTCCGTTCGGGTCGGTGATGGTCACGATGATGCCTGCCTTGGGCCCTTCGCCCGGATCCTGTTTGCCGTTGCCGTTCTTATCGTCAAACACCAGACCACCGACGTCATAGCTGGGTACCAAACCGATGTCGATATGCGCCGTGTCGGTCGTGATGACCCCGGCTGCGGCGGCCGCCTGGGTCAGGTCGCCACGAGCGTTGCGGGTGCCGGTGCCGTCGCTGTCATAACGGTCATCACCGACATCCTTTTTCGCAACCTCATAGTCTGCCAGCTTGGTGCCGCTGCCGTCGGTGAACACCAAGCGATAGTCGCCCTGGGGAACATTCACAAAGTGATAGTTACCGTCGGCGGTCACCTGCGTGGTCGTGACGTACGGCGGATACAGATTGCCTTCGCTGTCGCGCGCCGGCACGTATTGCCCGGTCGTCGGATCCTTGACGTACAGGTTCACGTTCACGCCGGCAATCGGCGGCTCGCCCGCGTCACGCACACCGTCGTTATCGGTGTCCTGCCAGACCAGACCGTCAATCGTGTAGGTCTTGACCAGGCCGAAGTCGGTGTGCCGTGCGCTTCCGTCGCTGTCATAGTTCGCGTTACCGACGACTGCATCGGCTCGGTCGGTCCCGCCGCCCGAATAGGTTCCCCGTGCATCGTTGTCGATGGTCGTGTTGCCGCCGACCTGATGGCGCGTCACGCTGTAGTCGCTCAGCACGTTTCCTGCCGCATCCAGCAGCGTCACGGTGTAGCTACCCGGTGGCAGCTCTTCAAAGTAATACGTGTAACCATCCGTCGCATACAGGCTGTTGTCGACGATGCAGGTCGCCACCACAGATCCGTCGATGTGCCGCGCCCGGGTGCCGTCCGGCAGGTAGACCACGACCTGCAGCCCGTCACCGATCAGCACCTCGCTGCCGTCGCGCACACCGTTATTGTTGCGGTCATCCCAAACCAGACCGCTGATCTCGTAGTTCTTGGTCAGACCCATGTTGTTGCCGACGCTGACACCGTCACTGGTGACCGTGGACGGACCGACGATGATGCCGCCGATGTTGCCCTGTTTACCGCCACCCGGCGTCGCCGTCTGGGTTGCATCACTATCCAACAGCGGGTCTGCGCCCTGTCCGGTTTGTGTGACCGACATATCACCCAGGGTGTCACCGGACGGGTCGGTAAAGACCACCCGGTACTGACCTTCGGGCAGGTCGGTGAACACATAGTTTCCGCCGCCCAAATCGACATCGGTGGTCACCACGGACAGCACCGGATCCCCGCCGGTATGCGTCGCCGGCACCCAGCCGCCGCCGCCCCCGTTAGCCGTCGGATCCCAGACCTCCAGATCCACGGTCGTGCCGGGTAGCAAGGGCTCGGTCAGGTCGCGGATGCCGTCATTGTCCTCATCATCCCAGACGATACCGCCCAGGTCGTAGCAGGGCGTCAAACCGACATCGTTTCCGCCGGACACATTGTCGGTGGTCGTCGTGGACGGATCCAGCACAATACCGCTGATAACGGCCTGTTTGGCGCCGTTGACCACGGTCTGGGTCGCGTCGCTATCCAACCTGTCGTCGCCACCTTGATCGGCACGGGTGACACTCCAGCCGCCCTCGGCACCGCCGGCCGGGTCGGTGAACACGACTTGGTAGGTGCCTTCCGGCAAGTTCACGAAGTGATAGGTGTAGCCGGCCGACGCCGTATCGGTGGTGACGACCTGGGGCGGCACCTGTGCGCCGGATATGTCGGTCGCCGGGACGTACCCGCCCGCGCCGCCGTTCGCATCAGCGTCCCACACATACAGCGTGACGGTCGAGCCCGGCATCAGGTCTTCGCCCGGATCGCGCACACCGTCGTTGTCGGCGTCGTTCCAAACCAGCCCGTTCAGGTCGTAGGCCTGCACCAGACCGAAATCGATGTGGCGTGCGCTGCCGTTGGCATCATAGTCGGCCGCCCCCACCGCAGCGTCTGCCCGCTCGGTCACGTTGTCGGTGTAGATGCCCACCGCGTCATTGTCGACCACGGTGTTGGTCCCCACCCGCCTCTGCGTGACCCCATAGGTACCGAACACGGTGCCGGTCGGGTCGTACAGGATGATGACGTATTCGCCGTCGGGCAGCTCTTCGAAATGCCAAGTGTAATCATTGGCGACGTAGCCCGCGTTGTTGATGGACTCGGTCGCCACCACAGATCCGTCGATGTGACGCGCCCGCGTGGTCCCGTCCGCCTGATAGATCACCACGACACAGCCGGTACCGATCAGGCTTTCGCCGATGTCGCGGATGCCGTTGTTGTCGCTGTCCTCCCAAACCAGGCCGCTCATCTCGTAGTTTTTGGTCAGACCCATGTTGTTGCCGGTCGACGCCCCGCCGGTCGCCACGGTGGACGGACCGACGATGATGCCGCCGATGTTGCCTTGCTTGCCTGTGCCCGGCAGCGCGGTTTGCGTCGCGTCGCTGTCCAGCAGCTCGTCGGTGCCCTGGTTGGCGCGCGTCACCGACATGTCACCCAGCGTGGCCTCGCTGGGATCGGTGAACACCACGCGGTATTCGCCCTGGGGCAGATCTTCAAACAGGTAGTTGTAGCCGTTGTCGGTATCAGTAGTCACGATGGAGAGTACGATGTCTCCACCGGTGTGATGTGCCGGGACCCAGTCGCCGTTGCCACCGTTTGCCGTCGGATCCCAGACCTCCAGATCCACGGTCGTTCCCGGCAACAGGGGCTCGCCTGTGTCCTTGATGCCGTCGTTGTCCTGATCATCCCAGACATAGCCGTTGATGTCATAGCTCGCAGACAGACCCAGATCGTTTCCGGTCGAAATGTTTCCGGTCACGCTCGGGTCCAGCACGATGTTGCTGATGGTCGCAGTCTTGGAACCATTCGGCAGCACCGTTTGTGTCGCATCGCTGTCACGCAGGTCGTCTGTGCCCTGATTGATCTTCGTCGCGCTGTAATCGCCCAGGGTGGCGCCTGTTGGATCGCTGAATATGACCTGATAGGTACCGGCCGGCAGCTCGTCAAAGCGATAGCCGTATCCGGCAGACGCCGTGTCGGTGGTTACCGTCTGGGGCAACACCGGCGTGCCGTCGACGTGTACGGCGGGCACCCAGTCGCCGCTGCCACCGTTGGCGGACGGATCCCAGACGTTCAGCTGTACGCTGCTGCCCGGCAGCGGCGTCTCGCCGCTGTCGCGAATGCCGTCGTTGTCCGTATCGTTCCAGACAGTCCCGCGGATTTCATAGCTGGGTACCAGACCGATGCCGACCGTGTCGATGTCGCGTGTCACGTATCCGACGTCAACGGTTGCGGTCGTCAGGTCGCTGTTATCGTTCTTTGCAGCGACCGCGTCGCTGTCCAGACGGTCATCGGTGCCGACGTCCTTTTTGGCAACCTCGTAGTCTGCCAGCGTGGTGCCACTGCCGTCGGTGACGACGACTTTGTAGTCACCTTCGGGCAGGTTTTCGAACTTCCAGTTGGTGTTGCCGGTTGCGGTGTCGGTGGTCACAACCGCGGTATAGGTCGTACCCTGACTGTCCGTCGCCGGGACGTACTCCCCCGTTATCGGATCGCGCACCAACAGGTTCACGGTCAGATCGCCGATTGCAGGTTCACCCGGATCGCGCACACCGTCGTTGTCGGTGTCTTCCCAGACCAGGCCGCTGATGTCATAGGTTTTGACCAGGCCGAAGTCGATGTTGTAGGCATGCCCGTTGCCGTCGTAATCGGTACCACCCACGGCCGCCTGGGCCCGGTCGGTCACGCCACCGGTATAGACGCCCACGGCATCGTTGTTCACGGTCGGGTCGTTTCCGACCTTCGCGCGCGTGACGCCATAGACGCCCAGCACGGTGCCCGACGGATCGTACAGGGTCACCACGTAGCTACCCGGGGGCAGTTCGGTGAATTCATAGGTGTGCCCGGACAGGCCGTAGTCGGCAACGGTCACGGTTTCGGTCGCCACCAGCGTGCCATCTATATGATGCGCGCGCGTGGTGCCGTCCGATTCGTAAACCACGACCAGGCAGCCGTCCGCCAGCAGCACTTCGCCGGTGTCGCGGATGCCGTCGTTGTCGGCGTCATCCCAGACCAAGCCGCTGATTTCGGCGTTCGGCACCAAGCCGCAGTTCACGCCCGAAACCACTCCGTTGGTCCCGATACCCGGACCGGTGTCGATACCGCTGACGGTCGCGGTCTTGGTGCCTTCGCCGCTGCCGTGTTGTGTGGCGTCCGAATCGATCAGTTCGTTCGAGCCGACATCGCGTTTGGTGACCGACATATCGCCCAGCGTGTTGCCGGACGGGTCGCTGAAGGTCACGCGATACGTGCCTTCAGGGATGTCGTCGAATCGGTAGTTGTAGGTCGCGGACGGCGCGCCCGCGTTGTCCGTGGTCAGCTGCGAGGGCACCACAGCACCGGTCACATCGTGTGCCGGCACCCAGCCGCCGCTGCCGCCGTTGGCGGTCGCGTCCCAGACCTCCAGGGTCACGGTGGTCCCGGGAATCGGCGCCTCGGAGCTGTCGACCAGTCCGTCGTTGTCGGTGTCTTCCCAGACCAGACCGTTGATCTCGAAGCTGCGCGTCAGACCCAGGTCGTTGTTGCGACTGGACCAGCCGTCGACCAAGCTGTCGGCAGGCAGCGTGATACCGTCAATCGTCGCCGATGTCAGGGTGCCGTTTGCATCGTGTCCGCCCACACCGTCGTTATCGATGGTGTCGTCGCTGCCCACATTGGTCGCAGACACGCCGAATTCGCCCAGCAGGGCTCCTGATACGTTATCGGTGAACACCACTTTGTATGTGCCATAGGGCAGGTCCTCGAACAGGTAGTTATGCCCGTTCAAAATCGCTGTCGTGGTGGTCTGCGGCGTGATGGTTCCCCCGTGGGCGTCGGTCGTCACCTGCGTCCAGGCGCCGCTTGAGGGGTTTTGCACGAACAGCGTCGCGACCACTCCGGCCAGCGCCGGCTCGCCCGGATCCTGCAGCCCATCATTGTCGCGATCCTCCCAGACCAGACCGCTGACCTCGTAGGTTCGCCGCAATCCGATATCGTTCGAGACGCTGTCGGTGTTCGTCAGCGACAGCAGCGTCGCCGCGTCATCGATACTGACCGTCACCAGCTTGCCGGTACCGTCGGTGGTATGCGCGGTGGCATCACTGTCGACGGTGTCGTCTGCGCCGACGTCGCTGGCAGTCAAATCACAGGCACCCAGCCACTGCGTGTCGCTTTCAAAGGTCACGCGGTACTGACCTGCCGGCAGCGCGGTAAAGCAATAGTTAAACCCGGTCTGTGTCGCCGTGGACGACTCGGTCACCTGCGACGGGACCAGGTTCCCCTGGTCGTCGCGCGCAGCCACCCAGCCGCCGCTGCCGCCGTTGGCAGACGCGTCCCAGACCTCCAGCGACACCTTCACGCCGTCGATCGCCGGCTCATCCGGATCCTGAATGCCGTCCAAATCACGGTCATCCCAAACCAGACCCGCCAACACATAGGGCTTGAACAGACCGGCGTCGTTGTGTTCGCTGGCGCTGGCCGTGCCGTCCACCGAAATCACGTGATTTGCCTGTGTGGACATATCGACCAAATCGTGCAAGTTGGTATAGCGCCCGTCGACGTCGCTGTCCTTATCCTCGTTCGCCGTGCCCGTCAGGCGCAGCGTCGTCTCGTAATCGCCCAAGTTCGCCCCACCCGGTCCGGCCGTGGACGTGAACACCAGATAGTATTCCCCGTCCGGCAGGTTCGTGAACACATAGCCGTTCGTCGCGTCGGTCACTTGGGGCGTGATGGGGTTACCGTCGCGGTCGGCCGTGACCGTGACCCCGGTCGAGGCATTCACCAAGGTCACCGTGACGCCCGAAATCAAATCCTCGCCGGCATCCTGCACGCCGTTGCGGTTGCGGTCCTCCCAAACCAGGCCGCTGACCGTACGCGGCAGCCACAGGCCCACGTCGTGGTGCTTCGACTGCCAGACCTCGTCGGCCGGGTTGTTCACGATACTGACTCCCGGAATGGTCGCCGCGGTCAATTCATCGGGGGAGTACGTCCCCACGGTTGATCCTTGATAGTCGGTCGTCGTGGTATCAGGATTCGTATGCGTGTAAGTGCTGTTCGCGTCACTGTCGACGGCGTCATCGCCTCCGGCGTCTTTGGGGCTTAAGCTATAGCGACCCAGATCGGCACCGGTACCGTCGGTGAACACCACCACGTAGTTACCCGCAGGCAGGTTGTCAAACGCGTAGTTGTGCCCATCCAGCCAGGGCGTCGCCGTCGGGGTTTCCTGATCACTGAAGACCCAGGTGTTACCGGTCACGGTCGCCGTGACGGGGTTACCCCAGACGTCCACGGCAGGCGTCGTGCCGTCCGCCTGGTACAGGGACACCGTGATGCCGTCGATGGCAGGTTCGTTTGCCTCTCGCACGCCGTCGATGTCACGATCCAGCCAGAGCGATCCCGTGATTTCGTACTTGCGCGGATCGCTGACTTTTACGAAGGCGTCCACCGTGGTGTCACTGCTGGTGACATCTGCCCAAAGCACAGGCGTAGTCGCCCCGATGGTGTCTGCGTGCACGGGAATCTGCGGGAAGATGCGGTCGGTGATCCCGGTGATGGTGACCTTACCGTATCCCGGACGCACGGAGTACTGGGGCGGGGACGCAACTTCCTGCAGGTAATAGATACCCGGGTTCAGGTTGTTCACGATCAAAGTCCCCTGTGCGTCGGTCGTCAGTGTCGTCGTCACGCTGGTTCCGTCGGCATAGTACAACAGGAACTGCGCACCTGCCAGCTCGTTTTCGTTGTCGGCCTTGTACTTGGTCAGGACGATACGGTGGCTGGGCACCTTGTCTTCCAGCGTGATCCATTTGCCGCCGTTGGCCTTCATGCTGACGGCCTCGTAGCTGGGCTGATAAATAGTCAGCGTTTCGCTCAACATATACCCGTAAGGAGCTGTGATCTCGCGGAAGGTATAGGTGTGTCCTTCCGCGAACACCAGCCCGAACGGGATGGTAAAGCTGCCGTCTGCCGCCGTGGTCACCGTGTAGGTCGCATCCGGCGTGCCCAAATAGACGCTGCCGGTGTATTCGGCGACCTCATAGGTCGCACCACCCAGACCGGCAATCAACTGAATCATGCCGTCGCTGCGCACCATCTGATGCGGGGTCAGCCCCATCGAGGTCAGCGTCGCGGCGTCGGCCGCCAGGTTCGTGCGTTCGTCGGCAATCGAGGGGTTGTAAACACGTGCGATGTCGCCTTTGACGATAACCGGCTGAATCGGGGTGTTCGTGTAGCTAAAGGTGAACTTTTGGATTTGCGTCGACGATGCCACGCTGAAGTACATGTAGTCCGCCGTCGACTGGGACAGGTAACCGGCAGGAACCGATTCGCGGATGCGATAGTTCCCCAATGCCGGCACCGGGATGGTGATAACCACCTTGCCCGTGCTGTCAGTGGTACCCGTAAGCGACGGGACGTTTACATAGGTGCCCGTGGTGTCGTCGTATTTATCTATCAGGAACTGCACGCCGGCAAATCCGGTCGCCGGATCAATGGTTCCCAGCGTCCCGTTCGATGCCAGCTGTCCGTTTGCGCTGGGGGTGTACTTGGTCTTGGTGATGGTGATTTCAGCCGGCTGGATGTTCAGCAGGTTTTTCACGATCAGCATGTCGCTGCGATATGCGACTGACGAGGCATTCACGATTTGCCCGGCGTTATTCACCTGGAAGCGAATGGGCGTGATAATCGCCACGTAATCGGTGGGCGGCGCCACTTCGCTCACGTAATACCAGGTGTTTGCGACCAGGTTCGTGAAGGTGATCTTTCCGGTCGCATCGGTCGCATAGGTACCCACCAAGGTCCCGGTGTTCGGCACGCCCTGGTACAGGCGGAACTGCACACCGGACAGAGCCTTGCCCGAAGACGGCGTCATGTCGGTTTCTGCCATCGCGCGCGCCGATTCGGTCAACGCCGCCAGTTTCAGCAGCGTCACATTCACATAGGCATTGCGGATGGTGACCGTATTGCCCGATACCGTCGGGGCATAGGTCCCGGAGGCATAGGGGGCCGCAGGCGCGGTCGCAATCGTCACGGTGGATGCCGCGACCGCCACCGTGAACTCGCCGGTCGGGGTCAGAATCCCGGGTGCGGACATTTCCTTGATGGTGTAGTTTCCGACCGGGATGTGTTCCAAGCTGATTTTGCCCGCACTGTCGGTGACCACCGAATAGGTCTGATAGGGCGAGGATACCTGGGTTATCAGGAAGGGCACGCCGGCAGCTGCCGTACCGGCCCCGCCTGTTTTGGTGATATTCAGGTTGCCATAGACCGGCTCTGCCGTGTTGGAATAATAGGCCAGTTTCGCCACCGGGCTGGTGGTGGTTCCGGGTGCGGTCAACACAAAGCTGTTCGCGTTGACCGTTCGAATCAGGTCGGAGGGCAGATACCCGGCAGGCGGCGAGATTTCTTTGACGATGTAGTCGCCGCGCCACAGTTTCGCCGTATCCAGCGTGCTGCCGTTGGTGCTGGTCCAGTTGGGACTGGACGTGTCAGACGGGAAGACCACCCAACCGGTCTTGTTGGTGGCACTGGTGAACCACGCCGCATCCAGCTGCGCGTGGTTGTTGTCCAAAGTGCCGCTGGTGGCGGTCATCAGCAGGTCACCGGTGGTCGTGTCATACAGTCCGAAGGTGGCTCCGTTCAAGCCGGCTCCGGTCAGTTCGTTCGCGGTGGTACCGGCGGTTTTCTTCATGATGATGGTCGCCGGGTTGTCCTTGAGCTCGTTGTAGACCGACAGCGTTTCCAGCAAGGGCGAGTTATCCGCCCCATAGGCAAAGGTGTTGTATGCCCGCATGCCCGGCTGAGCGATGGTGGCGGCAGCTGTCGACAACGTCGGCGCCTTCATCTTGATACGCACTTCCAAGGTATCGGGTTTGATCATTTCGGCCGTCGGGTTGACCTCACGCACGCGCACCGCGCGCACCTGACGAGCCCAAATATCGCTCCACGTCCCCAACGCCGCCACCTGCGCCTGATTGCGCCAAGTGTATCCGGCCGGTGGTGTGGCATACCAAACGTCTGCGGTAACTCCGTTTCCGAAACTGTCCGGAATCGGGTTGTTGCTCATCAGGTATTCGACCACATAGTCACTCGCCGTCATCGGCGTGCCGCCGTTCAGGGTGCCGGTGACAGTCACCGCCGTGGCGGGCGGGCCGGCTATCACGTCGGTGTTCGCGTCCTGGAACTCGCTGTAGCGCGGACCGCGATACCAGCTCATGTTCGGAACGATGGCCTTGTCATCCGCGTAGGGCAAAACATCCAGCACCTGCACTCCGTCATAAGGGCTCGGCCAAGCATTCGAAACCGTCAATCGGTACTCGAAGTTATTCGTGTTGCCGACAACGCCACTGGTCTGAATACCGGTCGCCGACCACGGACCGTAACTGCCGTCGGCCTGCATCGCGCGGATGGTCTTTTCAGCCAACAAGCTGGAGATACCGATCACGTTCACCCGCGCCGATGCCTTCAGCACGCCGGTTGCCCCGAAGGGGTTGTTGGTATCGGTCGTCTCCCAATTCGAACTGTCCCCCACACCTTGGTGCACGGCTGACGGGTCGTTCGCATAGGTCATATAGGCGTTGTTCACCAGCGCGACTCCGCTGGGGGCGGTTTTTGCCACTTTACCCGACAGCACGCCCACGATACCGGCATCCGAAAGCGCCTTACTCCCCGATTTGACCAACTTCGCCAAGGTCAGGGTATTGGCCTTAATCACCAGCAGGGGCGCGTTGATGTGGTTGTAGGTGGCACTGGCCGCCGCCGTGTCTTTGTCGACGTAGGTGACCGTAAGCCCCGTCGCCGCCAGCTTGAACTCGTTTGACGGCGTGAAGGTGTCATAGTTGAAATTGTCAGGCAGGACGTCGATAATCGTCACGTTGTTCAGCACCGTGTCGAATCCGTCCGGCATGACCTCGTCTACACCGTCATAGACATCGATCATCAATCGATACGACATTTGGGAGGGCGTCCCGTCGCTCTGTGTCGCATAAACCGTCTCGGAACCCCCGTTGCGATCTTTGCTCAGACCGATTCCGGCGTTCACCGGATGAATGCGGAAGCTGTGTTCATCGACCGCACTATAGGTGCGCTGCGTCACCGTGCCGTCCAGCAGGGTCCGCACGTTGGTGCGGGTCACAGTGCCATAGTTGTGGTAATAGCCCAAGGGGAAATCGGCGTCGAAATAATAGCTCTCGTCCACGCCGGTTAAGGGGTTATCGGTCTGCCGGTGACTGGTCAGCGGCCAGGCAGCCAAGGGCTCGCCGTTTGTCTGATAGTACGTCACCGCGATTTGCTTGAAGTTGTTTTCGGCTCCAGCCGGGTTCTTGAGCTTCGTATAGAAATAGACTTCTTCAGATGTGTCACCCGGCTTGATGACCTTAATCGACTCGGTCACCGTGATGCGGGTAATGGACTGCTGCTGTGCGACGGTCAGGCCGGCTGCGGTAAAGTCCAGCTTGCCCACGACGTTTTGGCGATCCAGCACCACGACGTCTTTCGTGCCGTCCCAGTGATAGGCCGTCACACGCGCGGGCGCATAGCCGTTGGTGTTACCGCGTTTGGCGGAAATGTTATTGGCGGTCCCGTTTGTTCCGGTGGGGTCGACCCCACTGAAATACATACGGGTATCCATACCGCGCCGTTTGCCGTCGGGCTGCGATGCATCCGCATAGACGCCGTCGATGACGTCCTCATAGCTGATGTTCTTTGACAACCACCCGGTGGGCCAGGGGTCGCCGGCATAGATCTTTTGGCCGTTATAGTACCCGCCGAACTCATCGACCTCGCCTTGTCCCCAAGCGGCACGGATGCCTATCTCCCACAGGAACTCGCCGGTTTTCTCGGCGTTCGTGTCCCAGAACCAACCCTGGGTGATCGGGATGATTTGCCCGTCAAAGGTCTTGTCCCCGGTAAAGTGCGGGGCGATCGCCCATTTGCTGAAGTTACCCGGATAGGTGGGTGCCGTGGGTGTGTTGATCGTGTCGCTGGCCTCGAAACTGACCGGTTGTCCCACCAGTGCCGGATCGAGCGTTTCACTGCGTCCCAAAGGCAAGGTGGGATCGGCGGCCAAGGTATAGAACTCGCTGCCACCCGGATCATCGATCGTCATGTGGAAACTGATTTCGTTTTCCCATTCCTGCACGTCCAAAGCAAAGGGGAAACCCAGCACCAGTTCAGGTGTGGGGACATTCATCTTGACATTGGTATAGGTCCGCTGCACCTCCAGCGCGCGACCCTGCATATCGGTCCGGGTCACCACCCAGCCGGGGTTGCGCGCGGGCACAAACTCGGCCGGTACCGTTTCCAGCGAACCGTCCGTTTGGTCGACCTTGATATAGGTCGGGATCGTGTCGATATAGGTGAAGGTATCGATATTGCGCCGGACATTGGTGACCTTGAACTTGTAGGTCAAAACGGCAGTCTTGCCGGGTGCATCGTATTTCACGTCGCCGTAAGACCAGGGGGTGTTGACACCGGCAACCAGATTGTTGTCGTCATCACGCGGCTGATGAATCGCGCCCAGATTGATACCGACATCGTCGCGCCATTCGTCCCCATGTCCGTCATTTGCAATTTTCTGTATCGTCGGGGCGTCGTAATAGCCGGACAGATAGACATAGGGGTCTGCCACCGCTATCGGAACACCGGAGGTATTAATCAGGGTCGCGTACAGCGGGAAGCTCGCATTTTGTTGTGTGGGACCCTGTGCCAGCCGCCAGGTGGTGGTCGACGCCTGCCGGACACCGGCTGCGATATCGGACAACAGGGTAATGGTCAGGATTCCCTGTGACGCATCGTTTGCAAAACTATAGTAGCTCGAGGAAGCCGCGCCCTGGAAACTGACGTAGGCAGGGTCGTAGAGCACCTCGATTTTGCTGCCGGCGTCAATTTTGCCGGTAATACCCGACATCATCGCCCCGATGTCGACTGTCAACAGCTCTCCGATCGGTGCATCCACCGTACCGGGAATCTCGACCACGTGGTATGCCGCATAGCCGGACGTGGGTGCGGTGTTGTACTCGAACACCATCGTGCCCGCAATGGCGGTCGGTGAGGGATGTTCGGGCAGTTCAAAATGCTGCGTCTTACTGGAAGCCGTCGCCGTATAGCCGAACACATTGGGTGCCGACAGTGTCACGTTACCGTTAGCCGGCAGGGTCATGCTGACCTGGCGATCCGGCATCAGGATGTGGCTGGTGTTTCCCGCCTCGACCATGCGGATTTTAATATTGACCGGATTCATCACGTATCCGTTATGGGTCACCACATCATCGGCGGTGCTGGTGCTGCTGCCGCCCAGCTTGGTTTTATCCAACACATAGATGGGGACGGACTTGTTCAGGTTGAACCACTGATCCGAGGGACCCACACCCGTTGACGTCGGGGTGCCCGCATCGGTTGCAGAGAGCGTCTGGTTGTAGATGTTTCCGCTGGTGTTCTCGGGGCTGATGCCACCGATGATCACATAGCGGAGTGTACTGGAATCGAATGCGTGGTTCGCACGCCAGCTGCTCCAGTAATAGCGCCCGTCCGCCAGTTCGCTGGCGGCGGTGATGGCCTTGAAATGCGTGGCATCCGACAGGTCCAAGACATCGATCTTCGGTCCTTGGAAACTACCGTGTTCGATGACCTCCAGGTTTTCGCATCCCGTAAAGTCGATGCTGGTCACGGCAGTCTTTCCCCAAAACGATGCGAATTCGATGCGTTTCAGATTCGTGCAGCCCTTAAAGCTGATGCTGGTGAGCTTTGTGTTGACTTCGCCCGCGGTGGGATTCGTCGGTGTCACCAGGTATCCACCCCAGCTTTGGTCAAACAGTCCTGCACCGATGAGTTCCAGAGAGGTACAACCGCTGAAATCAATGGTCGTGCCGGCATACATCTGGAACGCCGATCCGCCAAGTATTTTCAACTTGCTTGATTTGCTGAAGTCCAAATAGGTAATCGGACTGGCCAAGAAAGTCTGTGCGATGGTCCAGTTGGTGCGGGCCTGTCCCGCCGGCGTGGCACCGTTTGCGGGCTCGCCTGCAACACCCACCAGACGGGTGTCGATTCTGCCCTCGTTTTGGCACAGGTCATCCAGCCAAGTCAGGTTCGGCATTTCGGTCAGATCGAGTTCGGTCAGAATCGCGCCTTTGAAAGCACGGGGACCGATGCGCTTCAGTTTCGCCAGACCGGTCACGTCCAGATGCGTCAAGGGGGCGCGCACAAAGGCGTCATCCCAGATAGTCAAAAGGTTCCGGTCGCCCGACAGGTCCAGATCGGTCATCTTGCTCTGCGCAAACGCCGCGCGACCGATGGCCTTCAGATTGGACAGCCCGGCGATACCCAACGCGAACATCGGGGAGTCGCGGAAGGCAAAGGGGCCGATTGCCTGGAGCTCGGGGCAGGTCGACAAGTCAAGTTTGGTGAGTTGTGCCTTTTCAAATCCGCCGAGGAACTTCAGGTGCGGGTTCCCGGACAAATCCAAGGTACTCAACTGTGCATAACCGAATGCGGCCCGTCCATAGAAACCGGTCGTCGGGGCAGGATCGGTCGGATAGCCGTCCTCGACCTCGCCGAAGAGCGCCGCCTGAGAATAGATATTCGAGCTCGGCATGTTCAGTGTTTCGGTGGCGGCGCCGGCACCCCAACCGGTTGCCGCATTTTCATTGACGGCGCCGCCCGTCGGGGCCGTTTCCTTGGCGACCTCATCGGTCGGGTCATAGCTGATGTATTCCAAGCTCGCGCAGTCAGTCAGATCAAGCTTGGTCAACGTCGCCTTGTAAAAGGCATAGGCACCGATGGTGGTAAGCTCCGTCAAGCCGTCGAAAGAGATTGACGTCAAAGGTACCTGCTTGAAAGCATCGCGACGGATCAGTTTCAGATGCTTATTCGCAGAGAGGTCAAGTGTCGTAATCTGCAGGTTGCGGAAGGCCGCAATGCCGATGACCTCCAGATTCGGCGCACCCGACAGGTCAAGGGTCGTCAACTCACAGCCCAGTGGAGTCGTACCGGAGGCACCACGCTCACGCTCGCCGGCGAAACAGTTTAGACCGATTACTTTCAACCCGGGCAGGTTTTCCAGGCTCAGGGTGGTCAAAGGTGCCGTCTGGAACGCCTGCTGGGCAATAGTTTCCAGCTTCGGACAGTCCTTTATGGTAAGCGACTCCAGCTTGGATCCGGGATAGGTTCCTGATTTTGTATAACACTCAAACGCACTGTTATTGATGATTTCCAGCTCGGGCAAACCCTCAATCACCAAGGTCTTGAGCTCCGTTGTGCGATAGAACGATGACATGCCGATGGTTTTCAATTTGGGTAGGTCGTTCAGTGTCAGACTGGTGACCTTGATGTGCGCAAAGGCCTGGTTTCCAATGGTTTCCAACCGCTTCAGCCCATTCAGATTCAGTGTGGACGAAGTCGACAGGTAAATCCATTGGAAGGCGCTGACTCCGATGGTTTTCAGGTTATCCAGACCGCTGAAGTTAATCGACTGGACCGAGGTCGCTCCCAGAAACGCATTCACGCCGATATATTCCAAGCTCTCCAAGGGGCTCAGGTCAATGGTCGTGAGCAGCGTCTGGTTGGTGAACACGCCCTTGGCGGTTGCCGGGGGAGCAGTCGCCGTGTTGATGGCGGCATCTCCCGAGCCGTCGGCGATGGTTTTCAGTGAGGTCATCTGGCTGAAGTCGATGGAAGTGAACTTGAAGTTGTTGAATGCCAGACCTGCGCCGGCGTCACTGTTGACCTCGACCAAGGGCTGGTTGGTGTCGGGACGTACTCCCGGTAAGACCAGGTTTTTATAGGTCGCGAACTTTGCGGCACCCAGCGTGCTGAATCCGGTCAGTTTGTTGTTGTCATAGCTGAAGTCCTGGTACTGCCACACGGACAGCGTACCCGTTTTGTCGGGGATGTATTGTGCCATGACACCTGCCACAACGCTGACTTTGATGTTTTTCGAGCCGACATTGCCGTATTGGTCGACGACCGAATAGCTGACCGAGGTGTCGGACGGATACGAGGAATCGATCGTCGTCGGGGTGACGGTGATGTTGGCATCGGGGATCGCTTGGCCGTCCACACCGCTGACGGCACTGACCCAGCTGCGGAGCACGGTCTCATCAATGGTGGTGTTGAGCTCGACAATGCGGTTGGTCGCCGTGATGACCGGGGCTGCCACGGCGGGTTTGTATTCAAAGGTGACCTCGGCGCCGGTGGCTGCCGTCACGGTTTTGGTGTCGGCCACGGGGCTGTATCCGGCAACTGTGGGCGCGGTGATGCTGACGGTGTCACCTGCGGGGAAGACCTGATCGGTCGTATAGTCGGCACCCAGCACCTGATCGGAATAGATGGGGTTCGGGCCGTCGGGGGCGACCTTGTTATCAACACAGTGGACGGTAATGGTGACCGGGTTTATCGCATAACCGTCGCCTGCTTTGACGTTGCTGGTCAGTGCGGGGTTCGGGGTCGCGATGATCACGCGCACGACACTGCCGTTGCCGTCGAATGCGTCGGCCGCGATCGAGGTCACACTGTTCGGCAGGTTCACCGTGGTCAGCGCGTTGTTCGCGAACGCCTTGGCCGCGATGGTGGTGAGGTTTGCCGGCACCGTGATGCCCGTCAGGGCGTCGTTGGCAAACGCGTTGGCACCGATACCGGTGATGGTGGTACCCGAGATAGTGTTCGGTATGGTGGGCGCATGGTCACTGTTCAGCTTGGTCTTGCCTGCAGTGGACAGACCGGTGATGGTGGCACCGCTGCGCGTGAAGTCGCTGCCGGTCCAGGTGGCGGCGTAGCTTAGCTGTGGCATCATCGACCACA
This sequence comes from Actinomycetes bacterium, assembly GCA_031272275.1. Taxonomy (GTDB): domain Bacteria; phylum Actinomycetota; class Coriobacteriia; order WRKU01; family WQUG01; genus JAISUC01. The sequence goes on from JAISUC010000011.1 coordinate 46,859, forward strand.
GCATGCTGCAGGCCAGAATGAACGAGATCAGGCGTCTGCCGCCGCCGCGGGCCTTTATGAGTGCGTGACGCAATGCGCGGATACGCGCGGTGAACGTGCGGTGAAACCAACCCTGTAATGTATTCATTTCTGTCTCCCTCGTGCCCCGGTGCTGCCCCCTCCTCGTGAAGAACAGCATGCGTGAAATCGCAACGGTTACAGTTTAGCGCAATTTAGGTCCATTGTGGTAAAGAAAAAGTGCCAATGCACCCGTGGCAATACAGCGGGTGTGCGGCATCACCCCGCGAACGTCATTGCGAGGGAGCGGGTTTGCGTTGAGGGCGCGGAGCGCCATCAACGGCGCCGTCGAGTCCGCAGTGTCAGCCCAGAACCAGACCGACGGGGCAGTGATCACTCCCCAACACTTCCGGATACAGCGGCGTCGACTGCACGCGCGAAAACATTCGGCGCGAGCATAACACGTAATCGATGCGCCAGCCGACGTTGTTCGCACGGGCGTTGGCGCGGTAACTCCACCAGGTATAGGCGCCGGTCACGTCGGGGTGCCGTTCACGAAAACAGTCCACGATACCGTCACGCCCGGCATTAAGCAGCTGCCCGAACTTCGCGCGCTCCTCGTCGCTGAAGCCGGGTTTTCCCACATTGGGGGCGGGGCGCGCCAAATCAATCGGCTGATGTGCCACGTTCAAATCCCCACAGATGATAACCGGCTTATCTGCGTCCAGTTCGGACACAAAATCGCGAAAGGCGTCTTCCCAGCGCTCGCGAAACGCAATGCGCGCCAGTTCCGGTTGCGCATTCGGCGCGTATTCGCAGACGACCCAATAGTCCTCGAATTCGCACGCAGTCAGTCGACCCTCGGCGTCAAGCGCACTGTCCCCCACCGCGCGCAACACCTGCACAGGTTCGGTTCGCGTGAACACCGCCGTGCCCGAATAGCCCTTTTTTTCAGCATAGGACCAGACCTGCGTATACCCCGGCAGCTCCAGATCGATTTGCCTTGCCTGCAGCTTTGTTTCCTGCACGCAAAACACATCCGCATCCAGCGCGGCAAACACATCCGCAAATCCCTTTTTGACGACCGCACGCAGCCCGTTCACATTCCACGAAACCAGTTTCATCTGCTGTATAACCCCATCTGATCAAACACGCTATCTGTACATCCGCCCTATCCGTTCATCCATATGTTCCGTCCGTATTACTTTACGGTAATCGTGACCGATTTTTTGTGACTGCCGGCCCGAGCGGTCAGTTTCGCCTTTCCGGCTTTCAGCGCAACCAACCGACCGGTCGCATCCACCGCCAGCACAGCGGGGTTGGACGACGACCAGGTGACCGCCACATCGGTCGCCGACGCAGGCGACAGTTTCGCGCTGACCCGTTTGGTGGCGCCAATTGCCATCACGTGTCCGGCAGGCAACGCGGTCAGGGACACGCTCCCCAATTTCTTTGTTTTGCCCACGACGCGGATTTTCACCTTCACCGTTTTTCCCGCGCCCGGTTTCAGGCTGAGCGTTGCGCTGCCGACTTTCAGGCCTTTGATGGCGATGGACAGGCCTTTCAGCGTGCCCGAGCTGCCGCCCGGTCGGGTCGTAGTGGCGATCGTCGTGTCGCGCAGGCTGCCGTGCCCGCGTTTAGCCGCCGCCTTTGTGCCCGAGGTCACCGTCGCCACGCTGCGTTTGCTGCTGGACCAGGTGATGGTCAGCGTTTCGTTGGTCGCGTAATAGTCGGCAACGCGCAGGTGCAGCGTCTTGCCGCGGCGGATGTAGACCGTGCTGCGCGACGAGGCCAGCGTCGGGTGCCCATAAGGCGCGCCGGTTTTTGCGGGACTGTAGCCGCCGGTTCCCCGTGCATTTTCGGCGGCGATGCGGAATTCGTAGGTCGCGCCTTCGGCCAGGCCGGTGACGGTGATGGTGGTCGCCGTGTTGGCCGCATGGGCATAGGTCGTCCAGGTCGCGGTCCCCGTTTTGCGGTACTGAATCGCATAGGTCCGCAAGGGACCGTTGGCATCACGCGGGGCGATCCAGTACAAGGTCACGCGGTTTTTGCCGGCGGCTGTACGCGTGATGGTGGGCGGGTCGGGCAGACCCAGCGCCGCGTCGACGGCGGCGGCGGCGTTAATGGCTCCGACGCCGGTCCAAATGTCGGTGCCGGCGGCGGCGGGGCTTTGGGTGACGTCGACTGCGGTCTGAGTGATCAGCGCGGTCACCTGGGCTGCCGTCAGGTTCGGGGCGGCGCGCCAAATCAGGGCGGCGGTGGCTGCGGTATAGGGCGCCGAATAGCTGGTGCCCGCCGCCAACAGATAGTTACTGGACAGACCCAGTACGGCGATGTTGCTGCCGGGGGCGGCGACGTCCACCGCGCTGTTGTGCGTGCTGAAATACGACGGCGCACCGTCAATGTCAATCGCGCCGACGCTGACGACCGGCGCATAGGCGGCCGGGTAAATGACGGGGTTCGCGGCGGTGTTGCCGTAATTGCCGGCACTGGCGATAACTAGGATGCCGGCGGCAATCGCATCATCGATCGCGTCTTTCAGGTAATCGGGAAAATCGGGACCGCCCAGCGACATATTGATGATGCGCGCGTTTTGTTTCTGCGTGATGTCGACGATGCAATCGGTAACCGCCGACAGATACAGCTGGTCCTGGTTGTTTGCGGCCTTATAGACGACGACGCGGTTATCCCAAGCAGCTCCGGCAATACCGATCGCATTGTTGGTTGCAGCCCCGATCAGACCCGCCGTCGAGGTACCGTGAAACACGTCGGCGTCGGTATCGCCCGGATCCGGATTCACGTTGCTGTCGCCGTCGCCAAAATCATAGCCGGCGACGATATTGCCCCCGTGATCGGCAACCGACATATCAAACCCGGTGTCGATCACCGCAACCGGCGCGGTCTGGGCATTCCCCGGCAACGTCGCCAGACGCGTCCACACATCGACCGCGTCAATCCCCGGCGAGGTGCGCAAACCCCAGCTACCTCCGTCGTCATCGTAGGCAAAATAGGGATCGTTCGGGGTGGCGGTATAGGTGACCTGGCTGTATGCGCGCGCATCGGCGCCGATTCGACGGAATAGTTTTGTTTGGGAGAGTGCGTCCCGCAGCTGTTTTGCCGCGTTCGCGGATGCGGTTTGCAGCACCAGTAAACTATGGGGGTGTGCGCTGTCGGGACGACTGACCACTGTAAAGGTCGGGGTTGTTTTATCGCCGGTGAGCTGTTTGATGGTGGCGGTGATCTGCGGCACGGTCGTCGCCGGCTTCAGGGATGCGACGACGCGCGCCGGTTCGCCGGCCGCGTACGCCGTCGGGGCTGCGGCGAGAAGGACGGTGAGTACTGCTGCTGCGACCCACAGCATCCGTAACGCGATGGTGCCCATCGTCGTCGGATACCGGCCCGTTGTGGGCGGTGATGGGGGGATACCGATTATTTGCCGGGTAGCTGTTGTGCGCGTCGCGCGTGCCATGTCGATTCCTCCGATGTGTCCCTCAAACCAAACCCGTTTTCCCTCAATCTGCACAGCCAGTATAGCAGGTCGCCCACCCGACAGACAGTGTGTGGTGCAGTATCGCAGGCTTAGGCAAATAGCTTGCACATTGAGGAAGTTCTGTAGCGCGGCACTCCGTGCCGCCCCGTGAGCGCAACCGGTTTTGTTGCGCGAACACCTGACGTTGAGGACGCGCGCGCTCTGCGCATCCGAGTCAACGGCAGTGGGCGTAGGGACGCACTCCCCCAATATTTAGTTGAATTTAGGGCTGGACACCCCAAGATATTGTGGTATCGTTATCACCATACGGCGCGCCGGCTGAGGGGAGTCCAACGTGGGCACGTCGGGTCGGTAATTGGAAAGACAAAGACGGGAAGAACAGGAAAGAACGGGTCAGACATCGGACGGGGAATCCGGATCGACAGAAAGGGAAAAGGAGCGAAATATGAAGAAAGTTCTGTTGGTACTGGCGGTTTTGCTGCTGGCGCTGGTGGTTGTGGCGTGCGGCGGCAATAAGGCCGCAAGCGATACGACGAGTTCGGGGACCGAGGCCTCTGAGCCTTTGACCATCGGGTTCATCTATATCGGAACCACGACCGACGGGGGCTACACGCAGGCGCAGCACGAGGGAACGGTTGCGCTGCAAGAGCACTTCGGCGACAAAGTCAACTGCATCTGGAAAGAGGAAGTCGACGACACGAACAAGCAGGCGACGACCGATGCGGCGCTGGAGATGATCGACCAGGGCGCAAAGGTGATCATCGGCACCAGCTATGGGTTTATGGATGCGCTGGACGAACTGGCGAACAACCCCGATTACGCCGAGGTTGATTTCCTGCACTTCAGCGGCAACAAGATGAACGACACGAACTTCGGCAACTATTTCGGCGCGATGGAAGAGCCGCGCTATCTGTCGGGTATCGTCGCCGGTTCGATGACAAAGTCGAACAAGCTGGGTTATGTCGCGGCGTTCCCGTATACCGAGGTCCAAATCGGCATCAACGCGTTCACGCTGGGCGCGCAGTCGGTGAACCCGGACGTTGAGGTCAAGGTCGTCTATATCAACAGCTGGTATGATCCTGCGAATGAAAAGGCCGCGGCAGAGTCGCTGCTGGATGCCGGATGCGACATCATCACCCAGCACGCAGACACCACCGGCCCGCAGCTGGCGGCCGCCGCCGCAGGCAAGTACTGCATCGGCTACAACCTGGACAACAGTGCGGTCGAGGGTCTGGACAAGGCGTTTTTGACCGCGCCGGTGTGGCACCACGAGGTCTTCCTGATTCCGACCGTGCAGGCGATTTTGGACGGAACCTGGAAGCCCGAGAGCTATTACGGCACCATGAAGGACGGCTACATCGGGTTGGCTCCGCTGACGGCGAACGTCCCCGATGAGGTGAAAGCCAAGGTCGAGGAAGTCCAGCAGAAGATCGAAGCGGGCGAGTTCCCGATCTTCGTCGGCCCCATCAAGGACAACACCGGTGCTGAAAAGGTGCCGGAGGGCACGACGCTGGATCGCGCGGGCATTTGGTCGATCGACTATCTGGTCCAAGGCGCGTCCGAATAGCCGGCACGTATCGTCGGTTTGACGATGACGTACACGGGTTATAACGGCCTCATGTGAGACCAACCAGGGGGAGTGCGTCCGGCGGGGATGCACTCCCCCGTGTTATTGTGGTGGTAGGCTCTGTGGTATTACGTTGTGTTAAGTGGAGTTATAGGTGTTACGTGGTAAGAGTGTTGCAGTAAAGGTGTGAGACACACACGGTGAAGACGGCGAAAGGTACACGGTTGTGAGCGAGCACGGCGCCGATTGCGCCATAGAGATGCGCGGGATTTCAAAAAGCTTCGGGTCGGTCGTGGCGAACGAACGCGTCGACCTGGAGGTGCGCGACGGCGAGATTCACGCCCTGTTGGGCGAAAACGGTGCGGGCAAATCGACGCTGATGAACATGCTGGCGGGTATCTATCGGCCCGATACCGGCACGATTCGCATACGCGGCGAGGAAGTCCATTTCGCGACCCCGGCGGACAGCATCAAGCGCGGCATCGGGATGATTCACCAGCACTTCAAGCTGGTCGAGGTGATGACCGCGACCGATAACATCGCGCTGGGGATGCGCGCGCAGAAACCGGCGTCGGGCGCGCGTTCGAGCGCGGGCGCGGACACAGACGCGACCACGGCGGGTGCAGGTGCGGGCGCAGGAGACGCACCGGCGGCGACAGCCGATGATAACGCGGGGCTGACGGGGCCTTTTCTGAATCGCGCAAAACTGGCGGAGCGCATTCGTGCGGTGTCGGACCGCTATGGGCTGGATATCGACCCGAACAAGAAAATCTACGAGATGAGTGTGGGCGAAAAACAAACACTCGAGATCATGAAAGTCCTGATGCGCGGGGCGCGGATACTGATCATGGACGAGCCCACCGCCGTGCTGACGCCCCAGGAAATCAAGCGACTGTTTGCGATTGTACGCAGCATGCGCGACGACGGCTGCGCGGTGGTAATCATCACGCACAAGCTGAACGAGGTCATGGAGGTCAGTGACCGCGTCACGGTGTTGCGCCGCGGCGTCAGCGTGGGCACGGTCGAAACCCGCGGCGTGGCTTTACCGACCTTGATCGAGATGGTTGTGGGGCGCAGCGTCGACCTGTCCATACAGCGTCCGAGCTATACTCCCCCACCCGATGCACCCGAAACAAGCGAGCCGCTGTTGCGCTTGGATGCGGTCAGCGTCACCGACAAGGACAAAAAGGCTGCACTGGACGGCGTGTCGTTCGATTTGGCCGCAGGCGAGATTTTGGGCGTGGCAGGTGTTGCCGGCAGCGGACAAAAAGAGCTCTGCGAGGTCATCGCGGGGCTGACGCGCGCCAGCGGCGGGCGGATATTTTTCGAGGGCGACAACATTTTGGGCAAGACTCCGCGTGACATCATGCGGCTGGGGATTCGCATCGGGTTTATTCCCGAGGACCGGCTGGGTATGGGCTTGGTGGCGTCGATGGACTTGGTCGAAAACCTGATGCTGAAGGACTATCGCAAGTACGCCGGCCCGCTGTTGCGGCGCGCGCCCAGCGTCGAAAAGGCAGAGCGCATCGTCGAACGCCTGGACATCCTGACGCCGTCGATTCACACCCCCGTCAGTCAGCTGTCGGGCGGAAACATCCAGAAAGTCCTGCTGGGGCGCGAAATCGACAGCGACCCGCGCGTGCTGATTACGGCATACCCTGTGCGGGGGCTGGACATCGGGGCGAGTTACCGTATCTATGACCTGTTGAACGAACAGAAAATGGCAGGTGTCGGCATTGTGTTCATAGGAGAGGACCTGGACGTCTTGCTGGAGCTGTGCGACCGCATCGTGGTGCTGTGCGGGGGGGCCGTCACCGGTATCGTGGATGCACGGCGCGTCGGCAAAGAGGAACTGGGCTTTTTGATGACCGGCGGGCAGACCGAGGGTACGGGACGTGATGCGGCATGAGCGCATTGTCCTCACTGACATCGCGGCTACCGTTCGCCCTGGTCAAACGCCCCACCATGAGTACCCGCGCGCAGGTGCTGGCACGCATCGCGGCGGTCGTGCTGTCGATAGTGTTCGCCAGCCTGGTGTTGTTGCTGTTCAGCCTGAACCCGATTCAGGTGTTCGCGACCATCATCAAGGGCTCACTGGGCACGAAAATGCGCATCCAACAGACGGTGGTCAAGGCAATACCCTTGACCATCACGTCACTGGGCATCCTGGTGGCATTCAAAATGAAGTTCTGGAACATCGGCGGCGAGGGGCAAATCGTCATGGGCGCGCTGGGCGCGACTGTGGTGGCGCTGCATTTCCCCGAAACGCTGCCCGCACCGGTTATGCTGGTGTCGATGGCTGCAGCCGCGATGATCTGCGGCGGCATCTGGGCGTTGATACCGGCGGCGTTCAAGGCGCGTTACGGCACGAACGAAACCATCTTCACCCTGATGATGAACTATCTGGCCATCAAATTCGTGACCTATCTGCAGTACGGACCCTGGCGCGACCCGAACAGCGCGGGCTTCCCCAAAATCCCGCCCTATCCGGACAACGCCGTACTCCCCCGCCTGTTCGGCGTGCACATCGGCTGGGTCATCGCGCTGGTGCTGGTGGCGGCCGTCTGGCTGTTTTTGAACCACACCAAAAAGGGCTTTGAAATCAGCGTCGTGGGCGAATCGCTGCCGACGGCGCGCTATGCCGGCATGAACATCAGCCGCGTGATTCTGGTCGCGATGGCGGTATCGGGCGGGCTCTGTGGGCTGGTCGGGATGATTCAGACCTCCGCCATCGAAAAAACCCTAACCTACGGAATCGGGGGAGGATACGGCTTCACCGCCATCATCACGGCATGGTTGTCGCGACTGAACGCGATTGTCGTGCTGTTCGTGTGTATCGCATTTGCGATGCTGCTGCAGGGCGCGGCATTCCTGCAGCTGCAACTGCAGGTACCCGCCAGTGTCGCCGAAATCGTACAGGGCGCGATTCTGTTCTTTGTGTTGGGCAGCGAGTTTTTCCTGAACTATCGCATCGGGCGGCGCCGGGCGGCGGCTGCGGGTGGCGACGGGATCGGGACGAATGCGGAGGTCGACGCATGATAGCCTTTTTTGCCGCGGCCGTGATAGCCGCAACCCCGCTGTTGTTTGCGACACTGGGCGAGCTGCTGACTGAAAAATCGGGCAGCCTGAACCTGGGTGTCGAGGGCATGATGTTGATCGGTGCGGTCATCGGTTTTGTGACCGGGTATTCGACCGGCAGCGCCGTACTCGCCCTGATCGGTGCCTTTGTCGCCGGTGCCGCAGGCGGCCTGATCTTTGCCGTGGTGACCGTGACCCTGCGCGCCAATCAGGTGGTCACGGGGCTTACGTTGACCATATTCGGCGGTGGGGTCGCACGCTTTTTGGGAGACGATCTGATTGGCCTGTCGGTACCGCTGTCGGTGCAGGCGGTGTTCAAACCGGTGGCAATACCGTTATTGTCGGCGATACCGGCACTGGGACCGATTTTCTTCAAGCAGGACATCTTTGTCTATCTGGGCTACCTGTGCGTCGTGTTGGTGGCGATCTATCTGTACCGCACACGCACGGGGTTGAACATGCGCGCCGTGGGTGAAAACACGGCTGCGGCGGATGCTGCAGGCATCCCGGTGACGCTGCATAAATACGTGCATATCTGCCTGGGCGGGGGGCTCTGTGGACTGGGCGGTGCCTATCTGGCGCTGGTCACGGTCCCCATGTGGCAGGCCGACGTGGTGAACGGGCGCGGCTGGATCGCGGTGGCGTTGGTCATTTTCGCCAGCTGGAATCCCATCAAGGCGTTTTTGGGTAGCTATCTGTTCGGGGGCTTGTCGATACTGGGTCTGCGCCTGCAATCGGCCGGTATCCACATCAGCCAGTATCTGGTCGATTTGTTCCCCTATTTGGCGTGTATCGTGATTGTGGTGATTTCAACGCACAAGAATAGGAAGGAAGATTTGCCGCCGGCGAACCTGTCGGTGCCTTACTTTCGCGAAGAACGCTAACGACGCCTCAGGGGGCGCAAAAACTGAGTCAAATCTCCCCCTGAGGTGTGCGCCGGGACTGCGTGTATAGGATACGACTGCACCATTCGTCCTGCTCCCCGCATAATGGCTCTTCGTAGTGAAGAGAGGAGCCAAGCCCGTATGTACGAACCCGAAGTCGTGTTAGAAACCCATAATCTCAATAAGGACTACCGCCGAACCCGCGCGTTAAGCGATATCAACATCGCGCTGGATCGCGGACGCATCTATGGTCTGGTCGGCCAAAACGGCGCCGGTAAAACGACGCTGATGCGCATAATCGCCGGTCTGTCCCAGCCCACTCAGGGCAGCATCACCCTGTTCGGCGCTTCGTCGCAGCCATCTCTGGTCCGCGCGCGGCGTCGCCTGGGTGCGATCATCGAGACCCCGGCCTTGTATCCGGATCTGTCGGCCGCACAAAATCTGGAAATCGAGCGCCTGATCCGCGGTGTCGCCGACCGCAGCCGCGTGAAACGGCTGCTGCAACAGGTCGGTCTGGACGGCACCGGACGCAAACGCGTACGCGATTTCAGCCTGGGGATGCGCCAGCGCTTGGCGATTGCCGTGGCCTTGCTCGCAGACCCTGCACTGCTGCTGCTGGATGAGCCCATCAACGGTCTGGACCCGATGGGCATCATCCAGGTTCGCCAATTGCTGACGACCCTCGCCCACGAACACGGCTGCACCATACTGATCAGCAGCCACATCCTGTCCGAGCTGGATCAGCTGGCCGATGAGTACCTGTTCGTGAGCGACGGACGCATCATCAAGCAGCTGACGGCAGCCGAGCTGAGCACGCAACATGACAACCTGGAAGGCTACTTTTTGGAACTGCTGAAAGAAGGGACACCGCAATGAAAGGACTGCTGTACGCCGAGTTCTATCACCTGCGCCGCTCGCGCTGGTTTCATATCATGCTGGTGGCGGACGTGCTGATCAGCATCGTATTTGTATTCGCCGCCAAAGACGCCCATCCCCTGCCCGGGCGCACGGTGCTGCGCAGTGCGCTCATCGACCTGCCGCTGATGATGATGCTCTGCGCGATATTCGCCGGCCTCTACATCGGACCTGCCTTCACGAACAAAACAGTCGCGCGCGCCATCACGGCAGGCCACAGCCGCACGCGGGTCATGCTGGCAAAATGCATCGTCTACCTGATTGCCACTGCGGTGATTCTGCTGGTCTACCCGCTGCTTTCCTCGGGTATGGCGTGCGCGCGTGCCGGTTGGGGTGTGACAATCACCTGGGGGGAGTGCATCTCTGTCGCGCGCGTTATCGCGTTGGCCGTGTTGTTGAACGCGGCTGTGTGCATGCTGTTCGCGTTTTTGTCCTTTATGCTGCAAGATACAGGAAAGGCCATCGGAACGTCGGTGGTGGTCTATTTGTTGCTGACGATTCTGGCAACCCCGCGCCCGGCGTTACCTGTCTGGTTGAATGGGCTGCTGGTGCTGCTGCCCACCAACATCGCCCGCGACGTGGCGTTTGCCCGTCCCCTGTCGGCAGGGCTTGCCTGGCAGGCACTGGCGGGCGGAGTCGTGTGCCTGGTCCTGTTGTTGTTACTGACCGGATTCGCGTTCAACCGCAGCGAGCTGAAATAGCGCTGATTCGGATGCGCGTGTACGCGCATCCTCAATGTAATGTGTTCGCGCAACAAAACCCGGTTGCGCTCACACGGGGGCACAGGAGTGCCCCCCTACAAGGGGTTCTCCGATTGAAGCATAACCGGTTGGCTTTCAAGCAGAACGTAGACCCTGGCACATCGCCGGCAATTGCTGGGCGCCCTGTAGGGGGGCACTCCGTGCCCCCGCGTGGCGGCGATGGCCGCCACGTAAAAAGGTCCCGTCGCGCTCTGCGCGACGGGGGCATTGAACCGGGCGGGCTACTGCCCGCCCGCATGGATTGCCGCGCCCGCCTACGGCGGGCTCGCAATGACGGCGGTAAGTGCTACACCGCTACGCAAGTATTCCTGCGACACCGAGATGTGCCGCAGGCTATCCGCTCAGGCGTCTTCGTCCCCTGCAAACTGTGAGTTATAGAGCTCCGCATAAAACCCATCCGCCGCCAACAGTTCGTCGTGGCTGCCGCTTTCGACGATGCGCCCGTGGTTCATGGCAACAATCAGGTCGGCGTCACGGATGGTTGACAGACGGTGCGCAATGACAAAACTGGTCCTGCCCTGCATCAGGCGTGCCATGGCGGTCTGTATCAACTGCTCGGTACGGGTGTCGACCGAACTGGTGGCTTCATCCAGTATCAGGATCGGCGAATCGGCCAACACGGCACGCGCGATGGTCAACAACTGCCGCTGGCCTACGCTGATGTTTCCGGCGTCTTCCGCCAGCACGGTGTCATAGCCATGCGGCAGGGTGCGGATGAAGTGATCCGCCAGGGCGGTATCTGCGGCCGCATGTATCTGTTCGGGTGTCGCGTCATCACGCCCGAACGCGATGTTATCGGCGATGCTGCCGTTAAACAGCCAGGTATCCTGCAGCACCATTCCGAACAGTGCACGTACATCGCTGCGCTTCATGGCCGCCGTGTCAACCCCGTCGATGCGGATGCTACCCTGCGTAACGTCATAAAAGCGCATCAACAGATTCACGATGGTGGTCTTGCCCGCACCGGTGGGACCGACGATGGCTATCATCTGTCCGGGTTTCACATCCAGGTACCAATCGCGAATCAGCGGGGATGCCGGGTCATAGTCAAAGTCGATGTGGTCGATGGTGACCGAACCCTGTGCGACGTCAACGGTGGCAGCCGGGTCGGGATCGGGGGCTTCCTCAGCCTCATCCAACAGGATAAAGACGCGTTCGGCCGCGGCAATCGAGCCCTGGATGACGTTTGCGATCTGTGCCATCTGTACCATGGGCTGCTGGAAGCTGGATACATACTGTATGAATGCAAAGATGGCGCCCACGGTCATACCACCGATGTTGATTCCCGCAAGCGTCACATCCGGTCGCGTCAGTATGGCGGCAATAACCACGATCACCACGTACTGCAGGTTGGTGACGGCATTGATCACCGGCATCAGGACGCTCGAGATAAACTGGGCCTTCCACGCGCTGCCGTACAGCTGCTTGTTCGTCGCACGGAATCGCGTGAGCGAGATTTCCTCGCGGTTAAAGGCCTTGATGATATTGTGACCACCGTAGTTCTCTTCGATTTGTCCGTTCAGCTCACCCAGTTGCGCCTGTTGACGGGCAAAGAATTTCTGCGCTTTGGGGGCGATGATGCCGGTCAATACCAGCGTCAGCGGAATGGCGACGCAACTGACCAGCGCCAACACCCAACTGATCGAAAACATCATAATCAGGATACCCAGCAACTGAAAGACCGAACTGAGCGTCTGGCTGAGTACCTGTTGCAGGTTCGTGGAAATCAGGTCGATGTCGATGGTGATTTTCGACAAAATCTCGCCGTGGGTCTGCCCGTCGAAATACTTCAGCGGCAGCGTATCGAGCTTTTCTGAGACCTGCGTACGCAGCCTGCGCACCAGCTCCTGGGTCATCGTGACCGTCAGACGCTGCTGCACATACGCAAACAGGGCATACAGGAAATAGAGCCCGATCAACACCAGCGCAATCATACCGATGTAGTTGTAATCCAGCACCGGCTCATCGGTCAGCGCCAAAGCCTTGGCAAAAATCAACAGCTGTTGGTCGGATGCGTCTTTGACCCGATCGAACTCGTCGCGATTGGTGTCGACCGCGACGGTGGCTGTGGTCTCGGAGGCCTCGTCACTTGCCTTGTCCGCCGAATCGTCCCCGAAATCCCCGAAACTCAGGTCACTTTCCGCGGTGCTCGACTCGTCGTCACTTGCCTGATATTCGTTGATCAGCGACTTCAGCGCAGCAATCCGCGTGTCATCGTCATCGCTTGCGCGGATGGCGGCGATGTCGGCGTCGATGCGATCCAGCGTTTCCGTCGCATCCGCAAACATGCCCGAAACCTTGCCCTTGGCGGCAGCCAGCTTATAGCCCGCCTGTTTGAACTCGACGGTTTTCTCATCCAGTTTCTTTTGACCCTTGTCCAGCTTGCGTTCGGCTTTTGCCAGTTTCGCACGCGCCGACGCCAGTTGCGCACGTCCCTTACTCAGCGCAGACGCCAGCTGCTTTTTGCCCGCGGCGATTTTCTTCAGAGCGGCCGCCTTTTTCGTCGCCAGTTGTTTCGTCGCCGACGCCAGCTGGGCTGATGCCGCCGCATATTGCTCGGGCGGCATATAGGCTTTGCCGGCTTCCAGTTGTGCCTTTTTGGCTGCCAACGTTTTGTCCGCCTTACGGAAACCCGCTTTGGCCTTTTTTTCCGCCGCTGCCAGCTTCTTTTTCGCCTTCGCCGATTCACGGTTCAGCTTCGCTTGGCCGTCCGCCAGTTTCCGTCGCGCATCACGCAGCTCTGCCCGCGCGTCATCGATCTTTTTCTGGGCTTTCTTCAGCTCTTTGGCGCCGTCGGCCATCTTATCATCGGCCTCGGCCAGCTTGTCGTCTGCCTCTGCCCGTTTGTCCGCAAGCGTTTCCCGAGCATCACTGAGCCCCGTATGCAAATCCTGCACCTGCGGATAGATCATCTTTAGCTGCACGTATTCCTGCAACTCGTTGGTGGCCTTTTCCATGGTTTTCGGCGCCATGATGAAACAGGCGATACTCGCAATGGAAAACACCACGGCCAGCCCAATCCGCCACCAGTCACGCCGCAGCATCAACAGCAGCCGGCGCAGCGTCCCCTTAAAGTCTGCGGCCTTTTCAACCACCGCAACCATCCCGGCAGGACCCGGTCCCGGTCCCTGTCGGCGTTGCTGACGTTCGGGCATCTTTGTTTTCTTCTGCTCAGCCACGGTGCATCTCTTCTTCCGTCAGCTGGGACGCGGCGATCTCGCGATACACGGCGTTATCCGCCAGCAGTTCCTCGTGGGTGCCGATACCGACCGCACGGCCCTCTTCCAGCACAATGATTTGGTCGGCATCCATAATGGTTGAGATGCGTTGCGCGACGATCACCGCCAGCGAATCGCGCAACAGCGGGCGCATCGCCGCGCGCAGCGCCGCATCCGTCGCCAGATCCAGCGCGCTGAAACTGTCGTCGAACAGGTAAATGGCGGGACGTTTGACCAGCGCACGCGCAATCGCCAAACGCTGTTTCTGTCCTCCGGAAAAGTTCGTTCCGCCCTGCGCCACATGCGCGTCGATACCCTCATCCAGTTCCGACACGAACTCCCAAGCCTGCGCAGTTTTCAACGCATCAATGACCTGTTCTGCGGTAGCATCCTCGCGCCCGAAGCGGATATTTTCAGCAATCGTGCCGCTGAACAGCACCGCCTTTTGCGGGATGTAGCCTATCAGGTCATGCAGTTCGTGCTGACGATGTTCGCGCACGTCCACCCCGTTCACCAGCACAGAGCCCGAACTGACCTCGTACAGGCGGTCAATCAGGTTCAGAATCGTCGATTTCCCGCTGCCGGTGCTGCCGATGATCGCCGTCGTGGTGCCGGCTGATGCGGCAAAGCTGATGCCGGTGACCGCCGGTTCCTCGGCGCCCTCAAAGCTGAAACCGACGTCACGGAATTCCAGCGACGCTTTCGGGGAGTGCGTCCCGGCGTCCACCGCGACCAGTGTGTCGGACACCGACCCGGCGCAGAGCTCCCGCTCCCCCGCGTCCGTAGGCGCGTCCGCCCCCGCATCGTCCGGATCCAGGATGGACGAATGCGTGTCCAGGACTTCGTCGATGCGTTCGGCGCTGACGCTGGCGCGCGGCAACATAATGGTGACCATCGTCAGCATCAACAGGCTGAACAGCAGTTGCATCGCGTACTGCATGAACGCGAACATGTTACCCAGCGATATGTGATCGGCGGCGACCATATGGCTGCCGAACCAGACCGTCGCGATGTTTGCCAGCATGATGGTGAACATGACGATGGGTATCAACATGACCACCATGCGGTTGACCTTGATGGCGGTGTCGGTCAGGTCGTCGTTTGCCACCGCAAAGCGTTCCTGTTGGAAGGCCTGGCGGTTGAATGCGCGAATGACGCGCACGCCGGTCAGCCCCTCGCGCGCAATCAGGTTCAGGTGGTCGGTCTTTTTTTGGATGCTGCGAAACAGCGGCAGCGCGCGGCGCATCGCAACCAGAATCACCGTCACCAGCAGCGGGATGATGGCGGCGATGATCCATGCCAGGCTTTTGCCTTTGTCGATTGCCATCACCAACGCGATGATGCTGGTCATCGGTGCCATCATGGCCAGACGCATCAGCATAAACGACATCTGTTGAATCTGCTGGACGTCGTTGGTGGAACGAATTATCAGGCTGGCGGTCGAAAACCGGTCGAATTCTTTCAGGCTGAAGCTCTCGATGCGTGCGAACAGTTTCTCGCGCAGGTCACGCGCCAGTGCGGCCGAGGCACGCGAACACAACCAGCCGGCGAACACCGCGCCTGCGACCGACAACGCGACGATTCCCAGCATCTTTGCGCCGTGCTGCAAAATGTAGTCCATCTGGGTCGCATTACTGGAGTTGATGATTTGTTCCTGCACGACAGACTGCGTCGCATCTCCCGGGACACCGCGCTGCAGGATGCCGATGTTCACGATGTCGGACATCACGTTCGGCAGCGACAATTGCGCGCCCACCTGCAGCGCCGTTGCCGCCGTAATCAACAGCAGCATCAGCCAATAGGGCTTGAATAGATATCGTTTCAATAGCTTAAACATACGTCGTATGGGGAAACCCGATCAGGGGGAGTGCGTCCCGGCGCTACCCGTGCCCCGGCAGTTTCCCTTTAGTCCTCCCAGTCTTGTTCCAGCCCGGCGCTGTGCAGTTTCTTTTGCAGTTGACGTCGGAATATTTTGATGGCGTCGCTGACCGTTTTACGCTCGTCTGCGGTCAGTTCCTCGATTTCGGCGATCATGCGCGCGCGGATGTGGCCGGTATCGACTTCCAGTCGTTCACGTCCGCGATCGGTGATGCTGATGACGTACTGGCGGCGGTCATCGGGACTGACACTGCGCGCGACCAGACCGTTGCGCTCCAACCCGTCCAGCAGGCGCGAAGCCGCAGGCGGCGACAGGCGCATCATTTCGATCAGTTGCCCCTGCAACATGGGCTTGCGCTTGAGCAGGTGCAGGACCATACCCGATTGTTGCCGCTGGTGCGGATGCATCGGCATGATGCCCCCCGAAGCCTGTTCCGCCGCCGACAACGCGTCTACACCCAAAGGGGCCTTGTGCTTGCGAATCAGCAGCCGTTTCATCGAGCCCTGTACATAGGGCATGGCGGTCAGAATCTGGTCTGCCACATCGGTGGCAGTGGGTTTGGTGTTATCGGTGGTGCCTGTGTTGCCTGTCGTGCCGTCTTTGGCGGTCATGCGCGCCGGTCCCCCTTCCGCAATGGTCGCAATGGTCGCGATGGTATCGGGCAGTCGCTCGGATGCAGTCAGTCAGGTGCTGTCGTTCAAGTGCAAACAATCAGCTGCAGTCGGTCGTAAATGTTTACCGAACGATAATATTGCAAAGTGGAACTATTGTCAACCGGAAATATTTTACTACGCGAGTGCGCACGTCGTGCATCGCGCACCCGAATCGTGTCCCGACCCTTTCACGCACTGCGTTTTACATTTTGCTCATCATATTGAGTATTTTGCAAATATGCAGGTACATGCCCTGTTTTCCTGCACTCAACCCCGGGCAGATACCACCGCTTCCGCTGGATGCGGATGTTCAGCAGTCGGGATGGGCAATGCCGGCAGAAAGCCGGATCACCATTGCGTTTTCACGGGAATATGGTCGGGCAGATAGGATTTGAACCTACGACCCCTTGACCCCCAGTCAAGTGCGCTACCAAACTGCGCCACTGCCCGACCTAAGACAGCTTAGAAATAATACCACAAGTACCAACGGGATTGACACGCCGATTGCGCCGATTGTGCGCGAGCCGCGGCGAACTACAGCCCCAACCGATCAGCCGCCATCAAGACGCACCCACGACCGTTTCCAGGATACTGCGCGCGATCAGTGCCTTCGAAGCCCGGGGGAGCATGATGTCGGCACCGTCGCGGCCCAGCAGGCGTACCTCGTTATCCGCGGCATCAAACCCGATGTCTGTCCGCGACACGTCGTTTGCGACGATCCAGTCCGCGCCTTTGGTCGCAAGCTTTTCGCGCACGTGCGTGTCGAGGTCGTCAGTCTCGGCGGCAAAACCCACCAGCACCGCACCCGCACGCAAGCGCCCCGCCGCTTTCATCTGTCCCAGTTCCGCCAGAATGTCGGGATTGCGGACCAGCTGAACGGTCACAACCTCTTCGGTGCCGCCGACACCGTCGTCAGCTACCGTGGTGGACAGCGCATATTTCTTGATTTTCGACAGGCTATGGGTGCGCGGACGATAATCGGCAACCGCCGCCGCACACAGTATCACATCGGCATCTGCCGCCGCATCCAACACGGCGCCGCGCATTTCGGCGGTTGTGGTGACCGGTACCATTTCCAGACGCGCGTCATGCCGGCTGACCGGGCGCGCCAAGTTGACCGGACCGGACACCAGCACCACACGCGCAGCCCCGGCGCGCAGCGCCTGCTGTGCCAGCGCATATCCCATCCGGCCCGAGCTACGGTTGGTCAAATACCGCACCGGGTCAAAGGGCTCACGGGTGGGGCCTGCGCTCACCAGTACGGTGCGGCCGCTGAGAAACGCACGGTCCGGGACGTACTCCCCCACCGCGTCGGCAATCGCCGACGGCTCGGACATGCGGCCGATGTCGCTGGTGCCGCACGCCAGCTCGCCCGCAACGGGGCCCACCAGCACCACGCCGCGGTCGCGCAGCGTCTGCAGGTTTTCCTGCGTGGCCGCGTCCAGATACATCTGCGTGTTCATGGCCGGTGCCACCACCAGCGTGCCCTGGTAGGTCAGCGCGGTCGTCGTCAGCAGGTCGTCGGCCGTGCCGTGCGCCAGTTTTGCAATCACGTTTGCCGTGGCGGGCGCGATGACCATGATGTCGGCCGCGTCAGCCAGCGAGATGTGGTGAATCGGGGCGCCGGCGGCGTCATACAGGTCGACGGCGACGGGGTTTCCGGTCAGGCTGCGAAAGGTCGCGGGTCCCACCAGCTCGGTCGCGTGCGGAGTCATGACGACCTGCACACGCATGCCGGCTTTGGTCAACAGGCGGACCAGCTCGCAGCTTTTGTAGGCGGCGATGCCGGCGGACACGCCCAGGACGACCGTGGGCGTGGCGGGTGCGGGCGCGCCGGCGGAGTCGGTATGTATAGGAGTCTCGTCCATAGCGCCTATTGTACCTGTTACACTGGTGTGCATGAAACGATTCAACGGAATAGCACGCTGCGTGACCGCCTGCGCCGTCCTGACGGTGCTGTGGGGGGCGACACCTGCCGGAGTGGTCACCGCAAACGAAATGCCCGCAACCGACGTCGTCGCTGCGGCGGCGGCTCACAACATCGGGGTCGATTCGGGGAAGCGCGTCCCGACGTCTGCCGCGACCGGCAGCATTGCACCGGACGTCACAGTCAGCGTGGCGGCAACCGGGTCGGCGGCGACCACGCCCACCGCACCGGCCGCAGCGCCCATACTGCCGACGAAGCTCGCAGCAGACGCCAAACAGCTGCTGTTCGGCAAACGGGGCAAGTCGCTGACGCTGAAACTGACGCCCACGCCCGCGAGTGCTGAAACCAGCACCGTGGTCTGGAAGTCGTCGAATAAAACGGTCGCCACCGTGTCCGGCACAGGCAAAGTCACCGCGCGTGGCTGGGGACAGTGCACCGTCAGCGCGACCGTGGGCGACGTGTCGGTCAAGGTGCCGGTCACCATCGCCAAAAAGTGGGTGGCCGTGACCTGGGATGACGGTCCGGGCAAGCCAACGAAAAAGCTGCTGACACAACTGCGCAAGCGCAAGGTGCACTGCACGTTTTTCGTGGTGGGATCGATGGCGAAATCAAAAACCAAGCAAAAACTGCTGAAACAGATGAAAAAAGACGGACACGAAATCGCCAACCACACCTGGAATCACAACGGCAGCGCAGGCGCCCTGATGGCGGGCCTGAAAAAGACCGACACGGTGATCAAAAAGGCCATCGGCAAAAAGTCGACGCTGATGCGCCCGCCGGGTGGTGCCATCAATTCGGTCACCAAACGCTGTGGCAAGGCGATTATCATTTGGACGGTTGACCCCAAGGACTGGCGTGACCGCAACGCGAACACAGTGTACAAGCGCGTGGTCACGGGCACGCGATCGGGCTCGATTGTGCTGCTGCACGACATCCATCCCACCAGTGTCACCGGGGGAATCCGCGCGATTGACGCTCTGGCGAAAAAGGGCTATACGTTCGTGACCGTCACGCAGCTGTTGGGCAGCCCCAAAAAGAACAAAATCTACCACAGCGGGGCAAAAACCGTGCGCACCGCAAAACTGAAGTAGACCCGGGGAAGTAGACCCGGCGGAGCTACGTTCCGACGACCAGGAGCTCTTTGGGCGATTGCGTAAAGTTGCGGATGCCGCCCGTTTCTATCGCCACCAAGTCCTCGATGCGCACGCCCAGCTGACCGTCCAGGTAAATCCCCGGCTCGCAACTGATCACATCGCCTGCAAGCAGCGTGTCCTTGCTGCGCGGAGAGGTGCTGGGGCGTTCGTGTATCTCGAGTCCCACCCCGTGACTGGTGCCGTGCCCGAACTGTTCGCCGTATCCGGCGCGTGCAATCACGTCGCGTCCCGGCTTGTCGGCGTCCACGCCGCTTATACCGGCCCGAAGGACCGCCAGATCCGCACGCTGTGCCGCGAGTACCGTTTCGTATACTTCCCGTGCCAAATCGGACGGCTCGGCACCCACCGCAATCGTGCGGGTCATATCCGAACAGTAGCCTTTGTACGCTGCCCCGAAATCCAGCACAACCAAATCTCCCGCAGCAATGCGAGTCCGGCCCGGCACGGCGTGCGGGTTGGCACCGTTTGCGCCGGTTGCCACAATGCTGGGGAATGCCAGACCCGTGGCCCCGCGTCGGCGCATGTCAAATTCCAGCTCCAATGCGACCTCGGCCTCGGTCATGCCGACGCGGATGAAATCGCATATGTGCGCAAACGACGCATCCGTGATGGCCTGTGCCGCGGCTATGCGTTCCAGTTCGCCGGCGTCTTTGACACGACGCAGATCCTCGACCCAGTTGTGGACGGGCGTTCCGATCACGCCCTCACCGTAACCGGCTTCCAGTTTGTTGAAGGCGCCGACCGACAACGAATCCTCGCACGCCACGCGATAACGCGCAGGAAAATGAATCACCTTGTGCAGTTCGGTCGGGATATAGGCGTCGCGGCTGTCAACAACCTCCCACAGGCCGGTTGCGGCGGCCTGTTTGCGCGCAACTGCCAGATAGCGGCTGTCGGTAACCAGCCGCGCCGAACCCAGTGTGACCACCACGGCATGCGGGTCTTCCGGGTCGGTGATGTCGTCAAAGCCGGTCAGGTATTCCACGTTCACCGAACGCGTCACGACAAATGCGTCGTAGTGTTGACTGCTGAATTTTTTACGGAATCGTTCGATGCGCCCCGCGATATCAAACTGTGCCACGATATGCCCCTTTCACGAACCCCGCGAACCCACTCACACGCCGGTTCACACGCAACCCTGCGTCATTGACTATTTTACACTAACGGGATGCATAGCGGGTGGGGCAATTCGGGTGAGTTGAGGATGCGCGATTGCGCATCCGAGTCATTGTGAGAGAAAAAAGAAACGGTGCACACCGTTTCGAGGTCGTAAGTGAGGTGAACCTGCTGCTGCAGGTGGGTGTCCGCACCGAAGTGTATCCAGCTTCCACATGAACGCGACAGTTATCGCCAGACGGGCCGCGAGCGAGGATACCTGTCAACTCCGGGATGAATTAGGACTCCCGTACTCAAAAGTGTTGGTTCGACCATTTGATTCGACCTCGAAACGGTATGCACCAACCCTTGACACCAATTTAACCCAAGGAACGCGTGCCGTCCAGTATTCCGCAGATTTCTTTCAACAACTCTTCGGTGTTGTTCTCGAATGCCGTGATGTCCGCCCGCGTCGCCCCGTCGATATGCATCCCCACCGAAACCTGCACGCGACAGTCATAGCGCGTCGCCAGTTTCAGCGCCACATGACGTGCCAACATGTCTTCTTTGTGCCCGGTCGCACAGAGCACACTGGCCGATGCCGACAGCTGCGCAGAGTCAGCCAGCGACGGACGCGGCACCCCCAACGCCACCGCCCCCACATGCGGCAGCGGTCCCCCACCGATGGTCACCGACAGGTCCGGTCCACATTCGACCACCACCGCACGCACGGTATGCGGTGACTTTCCCACAGACAGCTCATGCAAGCGCATCGCACATTCCTTTCGGGTCGAAGCTCCGAATGGCCGCGGTCAACCATGGCGCGAAATCACTGGGAGGGTCGTCTGCGGTCGCCGCCAACCAGACGGGCGACACATAGAGTGTTTCGGACACCTCCGCCGGGTCGGGCGTGAAGTCCCCGGTGTGTCCCACCAGGACGTGACAGAGCTCGTTTTCCGCGCCCTGTTCGCCGAAACATTCCCGGTAAATGAAATGCCCGATGTCGATCAGGTCAACCTCAACCCGCAGTTCCTCGGCAACGCGGCGGCGCGCCGCATCCACCGTGCCCTCGCCCGGACGCGGGTGTCCCGAGCAACTGTCGGTCCAAAACCCCGGCCAGAGCGGCTTTAAGCCACTGCGCCTGCAGAGCACCATGTGTCCCGCCCCGCGCGCAGAACGGGCATCGGTCACCAGAAACACCGAAAATGCCCGGTGCAATTGCCCGGGCTCGCCGTCGGTTACCGTATGTGCCGCCGCGCGCGACAGCACGCCGATCTCGTTGTCATCTGCATCAACCGCTATCACGGTGTCGTCAAAATGCCAGGCAGCACGTTTTTCCTGTTCTTTCACGGTCCTCCCCTTTTGTTCTCATCGACCGGACATCGCGCGGCGCCGGTGGTACCCCCCACAGTGGTTTGACGGGCTTGACCTATTCGTCCTCTTTCCAAGCGCGAAACGCAGCGTGGGGCAGGCCGAACTGCATCAGTGCCTTGCCCACGATGTGATCGATTTGCTGTTCAATCGTGTCCGGCATATTGTAAAACGTCAGCAGCGGCGCCACAATCGTTGCCCCATACCGTGCCGCGCGCGCCATGTTGTCCAAGTGCAGCGCCCCATAGGGCATTTCGCGCGGCATCAGGACCAGGCGGCGGTTTTCTTTCAGGACGACGTCGGCTGCGCGCAGCAGCAGGTTTTCCGAATAACCGTTGACGATACCGGCGAGCGTTTTCATCGAGCAGGGGGCAACGATCATGCCCATCGTTTGAAACGAACCGCTGGAAATGGACGCGGCCAGATCCCGGTTGTCGTGCACGACGTCCGCGCATTCAAGCAATGCGCTGTAGGGGCGCGATTCCTCAAGCTCCCAGGTGCGCCGTGCGCCCTCGCTGACTACCAGGTGCGTCTGTATTTCCGGGTTTGCGGCCAGTGCCGCCAGTGTTGCGTAGCCCAAGGCCACGCCGCTGGCGCCGCTGATGCCGACAATGATGCGTTGTTGGGTCATGTGGCGTTGCTCCCCTGTTCGTGACGTGTATGGTCCGGTCAAATGGTCGTGCAGTGGTGCCGTCGTGCGATCGTGCGCTCGTGCTATGGTGCAATCGCGCAGTGACACCGTGATACCGTGACGTCCGGTGCACAGGACGCCGCAGGGGGCGTCCGGTGCACAGACTGCGTGTGGGATATCGCCGCGTCGGCAGACATCCCACTCCGCAAAAAAATCGTCCTACATTTTGCCGGTCAACATGAACCAGGGAACCATCACGACGACCGTGACGATAAAGACCACGACCGTGTAGGGCAGGCCCAATTTGATGGTTTCCTTTTGGGTGTAGCCGCCGGTGTCTTCACTGGAGCCGACCAGCATGTTCAGGTGCTGGAAGGGGAAGATGTAGTGGCTGCCGATGGCCATGTAGACAATCAGGACCGGTGCGATGGGGGCCATGCCGATGGGGTCGGTCACGGCCAGAATCGCCGGCAGGGCAACGCCCATGACGGCCACCACAGATCCCAGCAACATGTGCAGGATGATACCGATGGCGGTGATCACCGCGACGAACACGAAGGGGCTGCCGCTGGCAAGGCCGCCGACACCGCCCAGGAAGGTCGTGGCGATCCATTCGTTCATACCGGTGGCGCCGCCGACCGAGCCGATGGCCATGGCCGCGGTCAAAAAGACCAGCGTTTGCACGGGCACGGCGCTCCAGTCGGGAGGAGTCAGCACGCCGCCGATGATCGGAAACGCCATCAGCATCGCGACGATGATGGTGACCCAGCCGGTTTGCACGCCGTGCAGACTGTCGGTCAGCCACAGTACAATGGCGATGATGATCCAGATGAGCGTCTTCCATTCTTTGGCGCTCATTTTGCCCAGGTCGGCCAGTTTACCTTTGATTTCTTCCTTGTTGATGTTGATTTCCTGCGTCGGCTTGAACAGGAACAGAATCATCAGCAGGGTAATCACGCTGGCGACCAGGGCGGGCACGCCCATTGCAGCAACCCAACCGGCAAAGTTCAGTCCACCCGCATAGTCAGCTGCCAAAATGTTGATGGTGGCGTCACCGGTCAGGAAAATCAGCGACACCGGGACGGATGCGGCAAAGACCGAAAAACCGATTTTGACCGCGTCTTCTTTGGGTACGTTCGACGATTTGATAATCACGTGCATGACCGACATGATCATCAACGCACGTGGCCAGGGATGCGGAATCAGCAGGCTCAAGATAAAGGTCAGCACGAAAATGCCGATGATGACGCTTTTGTAGCCCGTGACGAACCGCAACATGTAGCTGTAGGCGATGCGTTTGCCCAGCCCGCTGGTTTCAACGGCCTTTGCAATCAGATAGGCACCGATAATCAGCCACAGGTTTTGCCCCGTCCACGATTTGAATGCGACCGCCGCGGTGGCGGTTGCGTGCGCCTGCATCAGCTTGATGCCGGACAGGCCCTCGACTGCTTCAGGCGCTGCTTGTACGACCCCGAACACGATCAGTAACATCAAAAAGATGCCCGACACGTACGCCGGTTGTGTGATCTGGCATGCCCAGAAAACAACCGTCATCAGTGTCAGAGCCAGCGTGATGTGACCTCCGCGTTCCAGGCCGGGGATCGGGATGAGATAGACGGCGATGCCGACAATAATGCCGACAATCAGCCCTATCTCGCGTTTAGTGATTTTTTTGGCTTCAGCCATGTTCTCTCCATTCCCCTATACCTACTCTGCCAAGTACCAGAAAAGCGTGCGGCGTCCCTTCCGATACTTATCCGGGAGGAGCTGTATGCCGGCGGTCCTCTGTGCATTCCGTGCATTCCGTGCTGTCGTGCAGTCGCCGGCGCTGCCTCCCTACCCGACACCACCATACTGAAAGCGGCGGGCGGGCAGCAAGGCGTTTTGCGACAGCTTATCTTTCCTGAACGGAAACGAAACGGGTTCATCTGTGTGTATTCCGATTTGGACAATTAAGCTGCCGAATCTGCAAGATGTGTCGGTATCGGGGACCGGTGGGGCGAGCGGGATGTCTGATAGACTGTTGCTAACCGGGAGCCTGACAGGGGTCCTGACCTGAGGTCGGAGCGGAGACCTGACAGGAGACCTGTCATGAGGTCGGAGCGGGGGCCGACAGCGGACCTGACAGGGAGCGAACGCACACATGAACATGACACAGATAGAGTACTTTCTGGCAGTCTCGCGACTGAACACGCTGACCGCCGCGGCCGAAAACGAGCACGCGAGCGTCAGTTCCATCAGCAAGCAAATCCACAAACTGGAAGACGAGCTGGGGGTCATTTTGTTCGAGCGCCGACGCGGGAAGCGCGAGATTGCGCTGACGCCGGCCGGCATAGTGTTCAAGGAATTCGCCGAAGAGACCTTCGGCGACTGGCGCCATATCACGCGCCTGATGAAACAGTACGGGTCAAAACGCTCGTCGACGGTGCGACTGGGGTCGCTGCCGATTCTGGCCTGTTATGGGCTGGCGAACCTGATCGCCGATTTCCAGCTGGACAACCTGGCAATACAGCTGGAGGTCTACGAGCGCGAGCAGGTCAACCTGTTGCGCCGTCTGGATTTCGGGCAAATCACCTTTGCGGTACTGCGGACCGATCGCCTGTCGCCGGAACGTTATAACTGGAAGCCCATCATCCAGGATGAACTGGTGGTGGCGATGCCTGCGGACCACCGCCTGGCAAACGCCGAACGACTGGCCTTTTCCCAGCTGCGCGATGAGCGATTTGTGACGTTTGACACCGATTCGCTGCTGTACGACACGTTTTTGACCTTGGCACAACATGCCGGCTTCGAGCCCAATATCGTCGCGAGCTATTCGCGTCACGACCTGGTGCTGTGCGCGGTTGCACGCGGCGTGGGTCTGGCACTGGCACCGGCGGGACTGTGCGTATCACAGCGCTACGGACACATCCATCTGGTGCCGCTGGCAAACCCGGTCTATACCGAAAACGGCGTCACTTGGCTGAAAAACCACCGCATGAGCACCTACGAGCGGCTGCTGGTGGATTTTTTGGACCCGGTGCATTTGGACTACCCGCAAAATCGGCTGCTGCAGGTTTAAGCGCTCGACTGACCGTGCGGCGCAATACTATTCAGGATTGCCCCGGATTCCTGCATACTACGCCGAATTCCCGATTCGGTAACCCCTGTAAGCGTCGACTGCGGGTCGACTGCGGTCTGTTCAGCAGGCCCAGGTGCCGGCACTAAACACCGGGATTTCTGCGCCGTCGGCGGTGACGCCGACGATTTCCAAGTCGGCGGTGCCGAACATAAAATCAACATGGGCAAGCGACTTGTTCATGCCGGCCGAAAGCAGCTGTTCATCGCTCATGTCGACTCCCCCGTCGATGGTTTCGGGGTAACTTTCGCCCAGCGCCAGATGGCAGGCGGCGTTTTCATCAAAGAGCGTCGTGTAATACAAGTGCCCGGTGGCTCCCACCGTGGCCCCCCAGGGGACCAGCGCGACCTCGCCCAGATAGCGCGAGCCCTCGTCGGTTTCCAGCAGTTGGCGCACCACTTCGCGGTGTTCCTCGGTGTCGCAGCCGAAATCGACCACGCGGCCGTCGCGGAATTCAAACCACAGGTCATATATCAGGGCGAAGTTATAGAACAGCGGCATGCTGGCGACCACTTTGCCGTTCACGCGTAAACGGTCGGGACCGGCGAATATTTCCTCGGAGGGGATGTTCGCGATATAGCGGATGCCCTCGGGGTCGGTTTCCTCGGTGGCGACGAAGTGGTATCCCGCAGGCAGCCCCAGCACCAGATCGGTCCCGATGCCGCTGATAAAACGCAGCTCGGTGAACCCTGCCGCGTTCAACTTGTCGCGGTAGGCGTTGTTGCGCGCAATGTGCGCATCCCAGGCCTGCACCGCAGCCGCCGCTGTGGGCTCGCCCTGCAGGCAGCGCGCGCACAGCAAAATGTCATGCCACAGGCGCTGCAGGGCTGCGTCCGGCTCCATGTCCGGGAAGACCAGCTGTGCCCAGGGGCGCGTGGCCACCGAAGCGATGTTCCAGCGTACCGTCCCGTTCAGGCGCGCGTCAAAGAAGGGCTTGATGGCTTTGATACTGGCGATGCGTGCGGCACTGGTCTTGTCGGTATCCATACCCGCAGGCGGGGGATACTCGCAGGCCAATGCCAACCACACGGTGTCGCGGTCGGCGTAATCGTTGTAGGATTTGCTGATCCATTCGGGTACTGACGTTAACGTTTCTTTGCTCGCGTGGCGCAGGCGCTGTTCACCGGCAGGCGTATCCGACCAGCGGATCGAAACATCACGCGCCCCGGCATCCCAGGCCGCCTGTGCCACGATGCGCGTAAAGGCATAGGCTTCAGCCGGGGCAGCCAGAATCAGCGTCTGCCCGGGCTGCAGGTTCACCCCTCGCCGTATCAGCAGTTCGGCATAGGCTTTCAGACGCAGACAAAAATCACTTACCTCATACGACATAGCAGTACCTACTTTCAAAAATCACGCGTCTTGCTCTAATAACCAGCACGCAGCCCAGTGGGAATCACCGTACTCCTTCAACTCCGGCGTCTTCGTATCACACACGCCGGGAATCGCCTTGGGACAGCGCGTGCAGAACCGACAGGCATCCGGGATATCGATGGCAGACGGTATCTCGCCCTGCAGCGGCTCGTGCGTCTTTTCCTCTTCGGGGTATGCCTTGGGCTTTGACGCGATCAACGACTCGGAATACGGGTGCAACTGATGCGCAAAGATGTCATCGGTGCGCCCCATTTCGACCACGGCACCCAGATACATCACGATGACGCGGTCACAGACGTGTTCGACCACGGTCAGCTCGTGGCTGATGAACATAATCGTCAGTTCCAGCTCGGACTGCAGGTCCAGGAACAGGTTCAGCACCTGCGCCTGCACCGACACATCCAGCGCCGAGACCGGCTCGTCGGCCATCAAAAAGGTCGGCGCCGGCAACAGCGCACGCACGACCGCCAGGCGCTGCAACTGCCCGCCCGACAACTCGTTACTGCGATGCGACAGCAGGCCCGGATCCAGGCTTGCCAGCTCCAGCAGTTCGTTGATACGCGCTTTGGCCGCTTCCTTGTCCATGCCGTAAAACGCCGCAACATTGCGCAGCGCCTTGCGAATCGACTGCTTGGGGTTGAAGCTGGACACCGGATTCTGAAACACCATCTGCATTTCGCTTCGCAGCTGTTTCATCTGGTTTCGGGACAGCTTCGACAGCTCCTGCCCCTTGAACTTCACCGTACCTGCTGTGGGGTGAATCAGGTTCAGCAGACAGCGCCCCAGCGTGGATTTGCCCGAGCCACTCTCGCCCACCACGCCCAGAATCTCGCCCTTGTAGATCTTAAAGCTGACGTCATCGACCGCATGCAAAAACGCCGCATGCCGGTGCCCGGATTCATCTTTGCGCTTGCCGACCGGGTAATACTTTTTCAGGTGCTTGACCGAAAAAATGACCTCATCGGTAATCGGCAAGCCTTCGGTAATCGGCGCGTTATCGGCCTCCAGAATCACTTCTGCGGTATCTGCGGCCACCGTGTCCTCTGTTTCCTCGACTGTCGCCGCCCGCACGTCCGCCTCACTCATCGCCGACACCCCCTTCCGGGCCAACTTCGTCAATTGATGCGGGGGAGCCGGAACGCTCAACACGTGCGTCTTCCTCGGCAAACTCCGCAACATCGCGCAGGCATGTGAACCGGTGCGAATCGCTCGCATCGCGCACTTCGGGTTTTTGCTCGTAACAGCGCTGCTGCGTGTAGCGACACCTGCCCGCATAGGGACAGCCGATGATCAGCTGGCGCAAATCGGGCGGTGCCCCGGGAATGGATATCAGACGCTCGTGCATGCCGGGACCGGACTGCGGAATGGATGCAATCAGGTCGCGGGTGTAGGGATGGCGCGGGTCGTGGAAGATCTCGCCCACCTTGCCGGATTCGACGATGATGCCGGCATACATGACCGAGACAAAGTGGCATATTTCAGCGATGACGCCGAAGTTATGCGTGATGATCAGCACGCTCATATTGCGGCTTTGCTGCAGCTCGACCAAGAGCTCCAAGATCTGAGCTTGGACCGTCACGTCCAGTGCGGTCGTGGGCTCGTCTGCAATCAAGAGCTTCGGTGAACAGGCAATCGCCATGGCGATCATGACACGCTGCATCTGCCCGCCGCTCATCTCAAAGGGATATTGTTTCGCGCGCCGCTCGGGCGGATGGATGCCGACCGCCTCCAACAGCTCGATCACGCGCGCCTTGGCAGTTTGCTTGTCGAATCCGTGGATGGTCATGGCCTCGGCGATTTGGCTGCCCACGGTACGCAGGGGGTTCAATGCCTGCATCGGGTCCTGAAAGATCATGCCGATGTCTTTGCCCCGGACACGGGTCATCTCGCGGGCTTTCAGCTGCAACAGGTCCGTGCCCTCGAACAGGATGTTTCCCTGGTACAGGGTGGTCTTTTCATTGTTCAGACGCATGATGGATTTCGCGGTCATCGTTTTGCCGCAGCCGGACTCCCCCACGATACCGTGGATTTCAGCCGGTTGGACCTTCATATTGATGTCGCGTACGGCATAGACCGGTCCACGCGGACTGTTCAGCGCGACCTCCAGGTTTTTGATGGCTATCAGGTCCTGTGTCTCAGGCATTCGCCTCACCTGCTTTCAGCATACGCGCAGCCTCCAGATCCGCGTGTGCGATGCGCACATAGCGGCGAAACTTGCGCAGGTTCGGCAGTTTGCGCTGCGAGGGGTCCAGATATGCCTGCACGCCTTCGCCGAAAATGTTCAGCGCGACAACCGTGATGATAATCATCAGGCCGGGTGCCAGTGCCACAAGCGGCGAGGACGTAATCACAATGCGTCCTTCCTCGAGCATCGCGCCCCAGTCGGCCGTGGGTGGCTGTACTCCCAGCCCTAAGAAGCTCATGGCGGCCAAGTCCAGAATCGCGTATCCGATGTCGAGCATCATCTGGACCACCAAGGTCGAGATGCAGTTCGGCAGGATTTCAATCGCCAGAATGTGAAAATCGGAATACCCGATGGAGTGCGCCGCCTCGACATAAACCTTGTTTTTCTCGACCAGAACCAGCGAGCGCGTCAGGCGCGCCAGCATCGGGACATAAACGATACCCAGCGCCACCACGCTGTTGGTGATACCGCGCCCGAATGCGGCAACGAATATGAAGGCCAGCAACAGCGACGGAAAGGACAGCAAGACGTCGCTGATGCGCATCAGGACTTGGTCTATCCAGCCCCCATAATAGCCGCTGATCAGACCATACGGGATGCCGATGATGGCAGAAATCACCACGACGCTGAATGCGCTGATAATCGTGATGCGGCTGCCCACCATCAGGCGGCTGATCAGGTCGCGGCCGTCCTTGTCGGTACCCAATACGTGGGTGTCGGACGGCTTTTGCAGCATGGCGGTGATGTCAATTTCATTCGGATCATACGGGGCCAGTTTCGGCGCAAAGATCGCGATGAACAAAATCGCGAGCAACACCGCAAGCGAAATACAGGTCGGGATGGTAAAGAAGCTCTTGAGCTTGCGTTTGGTGGATGCTTTCATGCCGGCTTACCCCCTTTCAAACGAATCCGTGGATCGACCAGACCATAGATCAAATCCAGCGCGGTTGATATGGTCATGAACGCGAACACCAGCAACATGGTGACACCCTGGACCATGGCATAATCTGATTTCTGCACGGCGTTGACCAAAATGGAACCCAGCCCCGCCAACGAAAAGACGTTTTCAACCAGCACCGAACCCACCATCAAGATACCCACCTCCAGACCGATCAGCGTAATGACCGGAATCAGGGCGTTACGCAGGCAGTGCCCGATGACAATGCGGGCGTTGGTCAAACCCTTGGCCTTTGCCACCATATAGAACTGCGAATGCAGCTGCTCGACCATACCCGATTTCATGACGTTTGAAATCAGGGCGATCATGCTGAATGCCAAAGCCAACGAGGGCAGGAAAATACGCTGGATGAACTCCCAGGTTGTTTCCGATGTGCCCGTGAAACTGAAGGTCGGCGCATATATGGTAATCAGCCAGATCATCAGTATTGAGGTGAGGAATGGTGGTGAGGATACCAGTATCAACTGTACCAGCGATATCCCGGTATCGGTGACCGAGTGTTGCTTGACCGCCATTATGACCCCGGTCGGTACCGCTATCACCACCGAGAGCAAGGTGGACATCACCACGATTCCTGCCGTCACGGGTAATCGTTCTTTGATCAGGTAACTGACCGGTTGACGATATTCGAAGCTCGTCCCGAAGTCGCCTTTGAACATACCGGATATCCAGATCCAG
This sequence comes from Actinomycetes bacterium, assembly GCA_031272275.1. GTDB lineage: Bacteria > Actinomycetota > Coriobacteriia > WRKU01 > WQUG01 > JAISUC01. Next base: position 77,789 of record JAISUC010000011.1, read on the forward strand.
TACTGCTCGATGGCAGGCCGGTCCAGCTTGAAATCATGCCGGATGGCGGCGATCGTTTCGGGGCTGGTCTGTTTGCCACCCACAATGACCGCCACCGGGTCGGTCGGCCCCAAGCGCACCATGGTAAAAATGATGACGCTGGTGCAGACCAGGACCAACACATACTGAAACAATTTGTTTAGCGTATACCTTCCCACATCTGTCTCCCGTCAATTCCAATTTACTTTGAAAGTTTCACCTTTGCCATCATCGGCTTCCACGTCCACATCGCGCCCAGGTCCTCGAATCCGGACGCTACCCGTTCCTTGTTGACCGCAAAGATGTAGTTTGTGTGCGAGTACACGTAATAGGGCACGTCCTCATTGATTTGCTCGATGGCTTTCTGCATCAGCACGGCGCGTTCGGCGTCGTCACTCAGCGTGGCCTGCTTATCCAGCGCATCATCGACGATCTTGTTCGTGTACTCGGCGCTGTTCGAACCACCCTCGCCACGGTTACCGGATGCATAAATCGGGATCAATACACCGCTGGGATCGGGGAAGTCGGCAGCCCAGGAACCCATCAGAATCTGATAGGGACGGGTGCCGTCTTTTTGAATCTTGTCCCCCAGCAGCAAGCCTATTAACTCCTCGTAGCTGACCTTTTCGATCTTCAGATCGACATTCAGCTCTTTGAAGGCCTGTTGCAGGTACAAGGCCAGCGAATTCGAGATCGCCTGTTTGTCGACGGTCAGCGTCAGGCTGGTACCATCCGGATATGCGGACTGCGCCAGATAGGACTTGGCAGCCGTCAGATCATAGTTCGTGTATTTCGTGACCTTGCTCGCGAAATCCTCCCACTGAGCCTTGTCCGGCTTATACAGAGTCGTCGGCACGGTGATGCCGGTTGACGGCGCGGCTCCCTGTTTGATGACATTTTCCTGCAGGTTTTCGATGTCGATCGCAGCCGACAGCGCACGGCGGAAGTTCACGTCATCCAGCGGTTTCACCTGGGTGTTATAGACCAGATAATCCGCCGTCGGTCCCGGAATGATAACCGTATTCAGGTTATCGGCTGACTGCATCTCCTCGACCTTGTCGGTCGGAACCCAAAAGTCCACATCGATCTGTCCGGACTTGACCGCCATCGAACGGGTCGCATCCTCTTCGATGTTCTGGTAAACCAGTTTCTTGATGTCGGGCTCGCCCATCTCGGCCTTGTTCCAGTAGTTCTCGTTGTACTCGAATACCAGCTGCACCCCGGTCTGCCATTCGACGAACTTGTAGGCGCCGGTCGCCATGACGCCGCCTTTGGCGGTACCGTAATCGGTGCCCGCAGCCTCGATCGCGGCTTTCTGATGCACGTGGCCGGCACTGGTCGCAAAGATGTACTTAAAGGTCGCATCCGGCTCCTTCAGCTTGACCGTCAGCTCCCAGTCCCCGGTTTGCTCGATGGTGTCGACGGCCTCGAACATCCACGCCAAATAGCTCCCGACATCAGGATCCATGTGGCGCTTCAGCGAAAACAGCACGTCTTCCATGGTCATGGGTGTGCCGTCCCAAAACGTCACGTTGTCGTGAATCTGATACACATAGGTCAGATCGTCAACCTGTTCGTAACCGGTGGCCAGCCAACCGGCCAGCTCGTCATCGGGACCGGAAAACTGCATCAGTGCCTCGGAATACTGTGCCATGACCGGACAGCTGGTCCAGTCATACAGATACACCGGATCCAAAGACGTGACCTCGCCGTTCAGCCCTGCGTTAAAGGTACTGTTGATGGTTTTCGTCTCGGTCGGGTCCGTGGTTTGGGACGTGCTCCCCTTGGAAGCGCAGCCGCTTACGGCGACCGTCAGCGCGATAGCCGCCACAGCAGCCGACGCCAGTACCAACCACCTTGCTTTTCTCATCGTCGTCACATTCCCTTTCTTTGGTCGTGGTGCGCTCTACCCTGCAACTGCCTGCATCAGTCAACGTCAGCCAACGTCAGTCCGCGTCGTGCTCTTCAAAGAAGTCCTCGACAATGCGGTTAAAGACCTCTTTTTGCTCAACATGTACCAGGTGCGTTCCGCGCAACAGCTCCCAGCGCGCCCCCGGGATGCGGTCATAGATTTCCTTGACAATCAGCGGTGTGGCCTCGTCGGCGTGCCCACTGGTCAGCAGGGTTGGGATGGTTATTTCACCCAAGCGGTCGGTGATGTCCCAATCCGCCAGCTTGCCGATGACCATGAACTCGTTGTAGCCCTGCATCGTGATGTAGACCTCGCCCATGTTGTCGAATGAATAGGCGACGTAATCGGGCATCGGGTCCAGGGCGACCACATGGCGGCGATAGAACTCGTCGGATGCCTCCAGGTATTCGGGCGAATCATAGACCTCGTCTGCGATGCCTTTCTCGATGGCGGCTTTCTGGTCGGGCGGCATGTAGCCCAACAGGCGGTTTGCCTCTTCGACCCACAGCGGGATCGAAGCCGGGCTGGACGCCACGACCATCGATTTGACGCCTTTCGGCTGTGTCAGCGCGTATTGCATCGCCAGCATACCGCCCCAGCTTTGCCCCAACAGGTGGACTTGATCCAGCCCCAGGGCCTCGCGCATGACGTCGACCTCTTCAACCCAGAGCGTCGTGTCCCACAAATCGGCGTCGCCACCCGGGCTGTTTCCGCAGCCCAGCTGGTCGTAATAGATGACCTCGCGCCCGTATTTCTCCGCCAGCTCATCCAGTGATTTCAGGTAGTTGTGCAGGCAACCCGGCCCGCCGTGAAAGGTCAGCAGCGGAGTCTTTCCGGCGTCCGCGCCACCCGCCGGCGCCACCCGCTGATACCAGGTCTCGAATCCCTTGAACGGTACTTTCCCCTCGGTGATCTTGACATCTGCCATGGGTGTCACTCCTCTCTTTCGGAAAACGCTTTCGAGTACACGGTGGTCGTGCCAATTCATTCCAATTCGTGCCTATTCGTGCTGCTCGAGCCTGTTCGAGCCCGTTCGTGCCTGCCGTGTATAGTTCCGTGCGTGTTCGCGATTATGTGGCGGTGTCCGCACGACTGCGCGCGGACACAGGGCTACGGAACCGGCGTCGCGCGCTTACCTGAACCGTATGAAAAACCAGTATAACCCAACGACGCGCATAAAACCCCCGCAGGATTGCATAGCCTCTCAGCCCGAAACAGAGGCGAAACACACAAACCGGGGGAGTGCGTCCCGTCGGTCGCCTGTTACTTCACGCGTATGGTTCGGGTGTAGCGCTGAGAGCCGACCGTGACGGTGATTTTCGCGCTGCCTTTTTTGCGTGCGGTCAGTTTGCCGGCCTTGTCCACCGAAAGGACCGCAGGCTTTGAGGACTTGAAGCTTATCTTGATACCGGTGGCCTTGGACGGTTTCAGTTTGATTTTCAGCACGGCGGTCCGCGCCCGCTTGATGGTCTTTGTCCAGCCGGTGACCTTGGCAGAGGACAGCTTGACGGTTTTCTTGACCACACGGACGGTCACTTTCAGCGTCTTTCCATTTAAGGCCTTGATGCTGATGGTGGTCTTGCCGATTGCCTTTGCTTTGATTTTGCCGCTTCCGCTGACGGTGGCCACGCGTTTGTTTGCTGTTGTGTAGGACAGCCGCGCGCTCGTTTCGGCCTTTTTCGTTGTGGCGTTGATGCTGTCGGCACAGACCGGCAGGGTATAGCTTTTCCCCTTGACCAGATAGAGCGTCGTCAAAGGGGTGCGGATTTTGGTCACCGCTTTGGCGACGGTGACCGTGATTTCCAGTTGCTTTTCGGGATTGGTGACAGATACCGCCGTGCAAGTGACCATGCCCTCGGCCGTGCCGGTCAGCGCATTTCCGGTGATTGTCGCTTTGCCCGTATCCCCGGTCTTTCCCGCCTTCCACCTGACGTCATACGACCTTCCGTCCGGGAATATGACGGTCACAGGCAGGGTGACACTCCGACCGGGAGTGATCCGGGTCAGGGCTATAGAAATTGCGGCAGGTGTGACGGCGGTTCCTGCAAGCGGCTTGATGACAAAGGTGGCCTGCGCGCTGCCCGTGTAGATACTGCCGTTTCGGGCAGTCACGGTAATGGTGGCAATCCCGACCTTGATGTTGTCGGCATAGCTGACCGTGTAATCGCCGGCGGCATTCAGAATTGTGCCGTTCAGCTTCACGGTGACCGGCGGCGTGATCGGCAGGCCGGTATAGAAATAGGATGCAGAGGCGGGCGTCACGATCGCCGTACTGATGTCGACCAAGTCTTCTGTAATGGTCGGTGCCGGCAATCCTGCTGCCTGCAACACGGGCAAATAGGCGGCACGCGCGCTGGGGGGTACGGTGACATCGGTCAGAGCGTTACATCCCGTAAAAACGTTGTCTGTGCTGATGGACGGCGGTGTGCTACCCAGGAAGGTGAGCGAAGTCAGAGATTGGCAGTTGTAGAAGGCGCCTCTCTTAATCAACTCGACGGAGGCGGGAATGGTCAGAGACGTGATGCCGATGTCCTGCAGTGAGTATTCCTCAAGCTGTTTCAGCCCTTCACTCAAGGTCAATGAGCTCAGCGGCGCTTTATAGAAAACCGAATTCCACAGCACCTCGACACCGCTGCCGACGGTGGCACTGGTCAAGTCAGTGCACCAGCTAAAGACCGAACCGCCCAGATATGTGACCGAATCGGGGATGACGATGCTTGTCAGCCCTGCATCGTTGAAAGCGTAGTTACCGATACTCTGCAGCGAATTCGGAAAGGTTATCTGCGTCAGAGCGCGGCATCTTTGAAACGCATACTCGCCGATAGTTGTCAGAGAGGACGGCAGCGTAACGTGGCTTAGCAACGAACAATATCCGAAGGCACTCCCCCCAATCGTGACAATCGATGAGGGCAGCACCACGCCGGTGATTGACGCGCAGTTCACAAAAGCGTTAGGTCCCACGGCGGTAACCGCATAGGTGGTGGCGTTATCGGTGACAGTTGCCGGAATCGTTATGGTGCCGGTGGTGTTGGTGGCGATGGCGACCGATACGCCGTTTCCCACCTGGACTTGGGCCGGGGAAAGAGACGTTATCTTGTAATAGATGCCGCCTGCGGTAAAACCG
>JAISUC010000001.1 GCA_031272275.1 Actinomycetes bacterium
GCCTGGAAAAAAGCTTTACAACTTTTTTCGGCTCAATCCTCACCTCCGCTCGCTGTTTCGGTGGGGTTCGGACCACCCGTCGTCATTGCGAGCAGCCCGTAGGGCTGCGTGGCAATCCACCGGCGACGTTAGTCGCCGGATGATTGGTCCCGTCACGTGTTTTGTGACGGGGGTAATGTGTGGTATCCGTGTAAGCAGGTTACGGCTTTTTGCCACGTTTCAGTACCCGCGCGCAGGCGGGGTATACTAGCGCAACAGAAGGACACACGCAGTTATTCACGTATGAAGGAGGCATCCTTTTGGCTGACCTGACCAGTACGCTCGACGCACTTGTGCCCGAGCCGGAACAGCAAATACGCGCACGTTCGGGACCGTTGATGATCCAGGTCCGTGACGTCGTGAAACGCTATATCGCAAACCGCGCGGCGTTGGATTTGCGCGGGCAATCGGTCGAGATCGAGGCCGGGGAATTCGTATTTTTGGTCGGACATTCCGGCAGCGGAAAATCAACCTTTATCCGTATGCTGCTGCGCGAGGTTTTGCCCACCAGCGGACAGGTAGTTGTTGCGGGCTACGACTTGGCACGCATGAAAGCACGCCAGGTGCCGCTGCTGCGTCGCAATATCGGCTGCGTGTTTCAGGATTTCAAGCTGCTCCCGAACAAGACGGCGTTTGAAAACGTCGCATTCGCGCTGCAGGTCATCGGCAAATCAAAGCATGTTATCAACACCCAGGTACCCGAGGTGCTCCGCCTGGTGGGTCTGGAATCGAAAATCCACAACTACCCGCACGAGCTGTCGGGTGGCGAGCAACAGCGGGTGTCAGTCGCGCGCGCGTTTGTCAACCGTCCGCCGCTGCTGCTGTGTGACGAGCCAACCGGAAACTTGGACCCGCTGACATCACTGGGCATCATGAAGCTTTTGGAGCGCATCAATAAGACCGGGACCACCACGCTGATTGCCACCCATGACCAAGAGATGGTGAACCTTATGCGCCAGCGCGTAATTGCGCTGGAAGAGGGTCATTTGGTCCGCGACCAGGATAGGGGGGTGTACGGCAGTGTCGATTAATGTCGGATATTTTCTGCGCGAGGCCGGTACCTCATTCAAACGCAACTGGGTTTTGGCGGCAGGGGCCGTCATCACGATATTTCTGTCGCTGCTGCTGATCGGCTCGTCGCTGATGCTGGGGATGCTCGCGAACTCGATGGTCAAGAGCGTCGAGAGCAAGGTCAGCATTCAGCTGTTTATCAAAGACGACGCGGCACAGGCCGATGTCGAAGTCCTGCAGCGTGCGCTTTCCACCAATGAACTGGTGAAAAGCGTCACCTATTCCAGCAAGGAAGACGCGCTGGAAAAGTTCAAGGAACAGATGAAGGATTCACCCGAGGTGATTGAAAACCTGGAGGGCAATCCCTTGCCCGCCAGTCTGGATATCGAGCTGAAAGACGCCCGTAACGTTGAAAGCGTCGTAAGCGTGATCAAGAAATCGGCGGAGTTTCCGAAAATCGCCGATCGACCCGACAACCCGGACAGCTCGCTGAAATACGGGCAACAGATTGTCGAGAGCCTGTTCCGCTTCACCCGCGTGTTGCGCATCGTGGGAAGCGTCTTTGTCGTGATGTTGGCGGTGGTCAGCCTGATTTTCATCAATAACACCATCCGTCTGGCGATTTATGCACGACGAAACGAACTCTCGATTATGCGCTTGGTCGGGGCCAGCAATTGGTTTATCCGTGCTCCCTTTGTGCTGGAAGCCATGCTGCAGGCCATTATCGGTGCCATCTTGGCCGTTCTGGTTCTGTTGGCGGTCAAGACCTTTGCCCTGCCGAAAGTGGCGGCTGCCGTCAGCATGCTGCATGTCAGCCTGTCCACGGTCGTGATGTGGCAGATCACCGGTATCCTGGTGGTGGTCGGCCTGTTCATCGGCGCAATCGGAGCGTGGCTGGCTATGCGTAAATACCTCAAAATCTAACTCGGCGCACACAGCCGACGGCGCATCTCGTTGTCGCGACGATACTTGCGTAGCTTGAGTACGCGGCGCATCGCCGCCACCCTGTCATTGCGAGCCCGCCGCAGGCGGGCGCGGCAATCCACCGGGGCGGGCGGTAACCCCAAACGTCATTGCGAGCCCGCCGCAGGCGGGCGCGGCAATACATGCGGGCGGATGGCAATCCGCCCGGATCAATGACTCGGATGCGCATGTCTGCGCATCCTCAAATTAACTAACTCGCAAAACAGTAAAACCTGCCGTTTCGCTCGAGTGGCGGCACGGGGTACCGCGCTACAGGAGTCCGGCACGTGCAAACGATTCGTTGAACGCCTGCGGCTTTGTAGCGCGCCACTCCCGTGGCGCCCGTGGCGACGACAGTCGCCACATAACAGGCCCCCGTCACGCCCTGCGTGACGGGGGCATTAACAGATCTGTGAATGGGAATTCCGAACGCTCTGTGCTAGCGTCGAATACATGGATTCGATGCTTTCAGATTGTTTTAGCCGGATAGGTGAGGGTGTCGCCGAGTTGGTCGCCCCGACACGTTGTGCCGGCTGCGAGCGCCAGGGTGCGGTGTTCTGTGAACGCTGCCGCCTGCAGGCCGCAGCCGATTACCATCCGCTGACTGCATGCCCCCGATGCGGGGGTCCTTATGGGGCCTTGACCTGCACCGAATGTTGGGACACGGAGTTCTCTTTTCAGGCCTGTTGTGCTCTGGGTCTGCTGGACGGACCGCTTTCGCGTGCGGTGGTTCTCTTAAAAGACGGCGGCGAGCAGCGCTTGGCGACAGTCCTGGGGCAACTGTTGGCGGCACGTATCAAGCGGATGTGGGGCGATTGGGCGGATGCGGTCTGTTGGGTGCCGGCATCGCGCGCGGCTATCCGCAGGCGCGGGTTCGACCATGCCGCTTTGCTTGCCGACCGTGTTGCGCAGTGCCTCGGGGTGCCTGCACACCCGGCGTTGCAACGCGTGCGCTCGACGGAACTGCGGGGCTTGGGCAAAGCCGAACGTGCACAAGTCACGCGCGGATTTCATGCGGCACGACGCGTGCACGGAAACATTGTGCTGATCGACGACGTATTCACCAGTGGAGCCACGGCCCAGGCTGCAACAGATGCGCTGCTGCTGGCGGGAGCGGCGGCGGTCCGGATTGCCGTACTGGCCCGAACCTGGTAACCGGTGCATCTGATAGACTGAACAGCGGCTTTCGCGCGGGTCTGTGGCTGCGGTCTGCGGGTAACCGTCAGGCTTAGTCCAGGGCAGGCGCGGTCGAAAGGATCCACATAAGCGCAGCTCCGGCAGGGAGCTGCGTGAGCATGGCGCGCCTTAGGTGTCAGTCGTACCGTCGGTGCTGCAGCCGCAGTCCCGCAAGGGACTCGGTGCGTACACCGGCGAGAGGGTTAGTAGTGAGATCGTATCAGGCAAACACCCCGGTACGCGAGTGTGGGGGCAAAGGCCAGGTCAGCCGCGCGAAAGCCTGTGAGTTCACAGTATCGGAGGTAAAGCGCCCTGAGGCGTCGTAGTAAGCATCCTGAAGCCATGTAAAGGAGTTGTGCCGTGTTCGACAATTTAGCTGACCGTCTGCAGTCGGTCTTTGCGGGGCTGAAAAGCAAGGGTCGTCTGTCCGAATCGGACGTTGACGCCGCTATGCGCCAGATCCGCCTAGCGCTGCTGGAAGCCGACGTGAACTTCCAGGTCGTCAAAGACTTCACCGCGCGCGTCCGCGAATCCGCGATCGGCGCCGACGTCTTGAACAGCCTGACACCCGGACAACAGGTCATCAAAATCGTTCTGGATGAACTGACGCGCCTGTTGGGAGGCGCACCGTCGAAATTGGTGTTGTCCAACCGCATTCCGAACGTGATTATGCTGGTCGGTCTGCAGGGATCGGGAAAAACGACCGCGGCGGCGAAACTGGCATTCCTGCTGCGCAAAAAGGGTAAAAAGCCGCTGTTGGTGGCAGCCGATGTCCATCGCCCGGCAGCGGTTGACCAGCTGGAGGCGCTGGGTCGCGAACTGCAGATTCCGGTTTGGCGGGGGAGTGCATCCGACGCCGCCGATGCCGTTGCCGTCGCCCGCACGGGCGTGCGTGCGGCAATCGATGACATGCGCGATGTGGTGATCGTCGACACGGCGGGGCGCCTGCATGTTGACGAAGACATGATGGCAGAGGCCGCAGCCATCAAAGCCGCCGTCAAACCCGACCAGATTCTGATGGTGGTGGATGCCATGACCGGCCAGGACGCTGTGAACGTGGCATCGGCGTTCGCCGAGAAACTCGACTTTGACGGCCTGATCATGTCAAAGCTGGATGGGGATGCGCGCGGGGGCGCGGCCTTGTCGGTGCGCGAGGTCACCGGAAAGCCCATCAAGTTCGCCTCGATGGGCGAGAAACCTTCCTCGCTGGAAGAGTTCTATCCCGACCGCATGGCGAAACGAATACTGGGGATGGGAGACGTCGTCAGTCTGATTGAGCGTGCAAGCGAAGCCGCGCTGGAAGACGAGTTGTCCGACGAGGACGCCGCGCGCATGGCACAGGGCAAGTTCACCTTTGACGATTTCCTGACCAGTATCAAGCAAATGCGCAAAATGGGAGGGCTTTCCGCCATTGCCAAGCTGCTGCCGGGAATGGGCGGACAACAGCTGCCGGTTGAAGCAATGGATGAAAGTATGGTGAACCGCACCGAGGCCATCATATTCAGCATGACACCCGGCGAACGTGCTCATCCGCGCATCATCAACGGGCAGCGTCGAGCACGCATTGCCGCGGGCAGCGGTACCACCGTGGTTGATGTGAACCGTCTGATGAAACAGTTTGAACAGACGCAAAAGATGATGCGGCAAATGACCGGGATGGCCGGCGGCAAAAAGGGCAAAAAGGCCGGCAGGGGTAAACGAGGCGGCAACAATCTCCCCTTTTCATTCCAGTAGCCTCCAGCCCTGCCTCGTACGACACACCCCCACCGTCATTGCGAGCTGACGATAGTCCGCATGGCAATCCATGCGGCGACGTAAGTCGCCGGATAACAGGTCTCGTGCGAAGCACGAGGCACGGTTGTTTCATTCGTGTAACGTGTGCAATTATTATCCGAAATGTATAAAGCACGGAAAAGATGCTTGTTATATACTTTGAGCAGGAGATCGACGGGTGGCGGGTGCACATTCACTGAGCGGTGCCGCGCTGTGGCGTGCGTGAACTCGCCTAAGCGAACGAGAGAGGTGAAGTATGAACAAGAAAAGACTGTTATTGATTGCGTTGGCGGTCGTGCTTGCCATGACTGCTTTTGCGATCGCGGGCTGTCGTCGCGGCGAAACGACGAGCACCGACACCGCAACGACCGACGACAGCGGCGACACCATCATCATCGGTGGAGCGCTCTCGTTGACAGGAATCCAGGCGCCGTTGGATGCGCCGGCGGTCGAGGGCGCGGAAATCGCCGTCGAGGAAATCAATGCCGCCGGTGGTGTCAACGGCAAGATGCTGGAGTTCCGCAACATGGACGGCAAGAGCGACCCTGCCACGGCAGGCGAAGTCGCCAAGCAGCTGTTGGACCAGGGCGCGGTCGCCATCATCACGGCATCCGACTATGACTTCGGCGGTCCTGCCGCGCGCGCCGCACAAGAGGCCGGCGTGGTGGGCATCAGCCCCTGCGCATCGAGCCCGCTGTTCGGGAGCACCATGCTGGGCGACAAGCAGTTCACCCTCAGCATGTGGAACACCACGATGGGCGCGGTCGTTGCAGAGAAAGCCTACAAGGAAGACGGCTTCAAGACCGTGTACGTGGTCACCGACGACTTTATCGATTACACGAAATCACTCTCCAAGTACTTTGTCGAGAGCTTCGAGGCTCAGGGCGGCAAGGTCTTGCTGGAGGACGTCTTCAGCCAGGGCAAGTTGGACACGGCGGCCCTGCTCGCGCACTATAAGGCCTTCAAGGAAAAGCCCGACTTCATCTATGTGTCGAGCTACATGCCCGATCTGGGCACCGTCCTGAAAGAGTTCCGCACGGCAGGCATCGACATCCCGATCTATGGCGGCGACGCCTATGACGATCCGGCACTGTTCGAGCTGCTGGGCGAGGATTTCGGCAACGACATCGTCTATGACACCCACAGCTACCTCAGCGAAGAGGCCGTCCCCGGCTTCACCGCCTATGCGGATGCCTACAAGGCGAAGTTCGGCAAGGATCTGGACGCCCCCTGGTCGATGGCCGGCTACGACGTCGTCAAGGTCCTGGCGGAAGCCATGCAGGAAACCGGTGGTACCGACGGTGCCGCGATGGCAAAATACATGGAAGACAACGCGTTCCAGTGCCTGACCGGTCAGCTGGACTGGGCGGACGCCGCCGGCGGACACGAGCCGAACAAAGCGGCTGCGCTGGTACAGGTGCAGGGCGGCAAGACCTCGTTCCTGGGCTGGAAGATACCCGAGAACCTGCCCAAGCCGTAATTGCTCAAAATACAGTGGGGGAGTGCGTCCCCGACCTTTTTTGAGCTTGCAACAAGGGGGCTTGACCGATAAAAAGCTTTCCAGCTTTTTTCGGATCAAGCCCCACCCTGAACCCGAACAAGGGGGCTTGCCCGATAAAAAGCTTTCCAGCTTTTTTCGGATCAAGCCCCTCTGTAGGGTGAATACGATTATTCGAGACGCGGAACACACAGGAGAACCATGACACACACCGCGACACTGGAACTGACCGGATTGGGAAAATCATTCGCCGGGCTGAAAGCGGTCGACGACGTCAGCCTGCGCCTGGCCACCGGAGAAATACTCGGGCTGATCGGACCGAACGGTTCGGGCAAAACGACGCTGATAAATATCATGACCGGGCTCTTGCCCAAAACGACCGGGACCGTCGTCATTGACGGGACGGACGTCAGCCGCTATCCGGCATACCGGGTTGCACGCGCGGGTCTGGCGCGCACCTTTCAGACGATCCGCCTGTTCAAAAACCTGACCTGCCTGGAAAATGTCGAGGAAGGCGCGGTCGGCGTGGGCGTCGGCAGACGCCAGGCCGTCGTGCGTGCCCGCGACCTGCTCGCCGAGGTCGGACTGACGGACAGTTCGAACAAGCTCGCCCGCGAGCTGACCTTCGGAGACCAACGCCGTCTGGAAATCGCGCGCGCGCTGGCGGCACAACCGAAATTCCTGCTGCTGGATGAACCGGCCGCAGGTCTGAACGAAGAAGAAACCGACGCGCTGTTGCAGTACCTCAAACCGCTGCCTGCGCTGAAACACATAGGAATCCTGATAGTCGATCACGATATGCGCTTGATGATGAGCCTCTGCGACCGCCTGCACGTGTTGAACTACGGCCGCACGATCGCCGAGGGGACGCCCGGACAGGTTCAAAACGACCCGCAGGTCATCGAGGCTTACTTGGGGAGCGAGGCGAAAGCCCATGCCTGAAACCATTCTGGAAGTCAAGAATCTCTCGGTGTCATACGGTGCCGTCCGCGCGCTGCAGAACCTGACGCTCCAGGTAAACAAGGGCGAACTGGTCAGCCTCTGTGGTGTGAATGGTGCCGGCAAATCGACGACGCTCAAAGCCATCGCAGGGGTACTCAAGCCCACAGCCGGGGAAATCATCCTGCATGGCAAACCAATTGCGGGACGCACCCCCGAACAGGTGCACAAACAGGGCGTGGCCCTGGTTCCCGAAGGCCGCGAGATATTCCCGACGCTCACCGTGGCGGAAAACCTGCGGCTGGGCGCATTCGGGCGCTATGATGCGAAACGATTCGCCGCCGACCTCGAGGACATGTTCACGCTGTTTCCGATTTTGCGCGAACGCTACCACCAGGCGGGCGGCTTGCTGTCGGGTGGCGAACAGCAGATGCTCGCGATCGCACGTGGGCTGGTCTCGCACCCCGATTTGCTGATGCTGGACGAACCTTCGCTGGGCCTGTCGCCGAACATGGTGGACCAGATTTTCCAGCTGATTGCGGGTCTGAAAGAACGCGGCATCACCATCCTGCTGGTCGAACAAAACGCCGAACGTGCACTGCAGTTGGCAGACCACGCCTACCTGCTCTCAACCGGCAGCTGCGTATTCGCGGGCAAACCCGCCGACATGGCGCGCGAGGACGTGGCGCGCATCTACCTGGGAGGAGGTGAGCGCGCGTGAGCCTGAATGTTCTGATCGAGTTCGTGATCAACACGCTCAGCCTGGGCAGCCTTTATGCGCTGATTTCGCTGGGGCTGGTCTTTGTCTATGGCATTATGCAGCTGGTGAACTTTGCCTATGGGGAGTTTATCTCTGCCGCCAGTTATGTGCTGTTCTTGTTGGGTGTGTTCTCGAACATCCCGTGGCCGCTGGTGTTTTTGATAGCGATTCTCGCGGGGGTTGCGGTGGGTTACCTCAGCGAGGCCATCGCGTTTCGGCCGTTTCGCGGCAGGTCGCTGGATGCCTTGCTGGTCAGCAGTTTCGCGGTCAGCGTCATTTTGCAGCATGTGTTTCAGCTGGCGATTTCACCGCGGTCAAAGGCCGTGCCCATGCCCGCGTTTTTCCGCGCGAACGTGTCCGCGCTGGGAATTGTCATTCCGGTGCGTAACGTCGTCATGATTGTGACCACGGCGATATTGCTCGTGGCATTCGTGTTGCTGATGAAGAAAACCGTGCTGGGTGTTGCCATGCGCGGTGCCTCCGAAAACTTCGTGACCGCGCGCTTGATGGGCGTTCCTGCAAACTTGGTCATTTCCGCGGCGTTTATCATCAGCGGTTTTCTGGCGGGAATCGTCGCGGTGTTCTGGAGCGCGCGGTCCGGCACGGTTGACCCGATGATGGGATCTGCGCCGTTGCTGGTGGGTTTCATTGCGGTGGTCATCGGCGGCATGCACAGTTTGCCCGGCTCGGTCGTGGGCGGATTTGTCTATGCCGCCGTGGCAAATATCCTGTCGCTGACCCTGCCCTCGACCATGCTGTCCTATCGTGATGCGTTTATGTTTGTCATTGTCATTTGTTTCCTGGTACTGAAACCTGAAGGATTGATACGGGGGAGTTATGCAGAGGAGCGTGTCGGCTGATGAAACGATTCACTGATTGGCTGCTGCGTCGCTCGACCGTGTGGCTGCTGCTGGCGATTTTTCTAATCGGCAGCTTTGTCATCTGGTGGCTGAATATCCCGCTGATCGAAGACATGTTCACGGTGGGTGCCATCACGCTGATTATGGTCATGGGCTTTCAGATGTTCATGGGTAATTCCGGAATACTCTCCTGGAGTTTCGTGGGCTATGTGGGAATTGGGGCCTTCGTGTCGGCGATTTGCTCGATGCAGCCGCAACTGAAAAGCATGCAGATTCCCGTGATGTATGACGTGCTGGTAAAAATACATATGCCCTTCCCGGTGGCGCTGGTGGTGGGGGCTGTCGTGGCTGCGCTGATTGCCGCGGTGATCGCCTGGCCTTTGATGCGCCTATCGGATGCCGTGGGAGCCATCACGCAGTTTGCGCTGTTGATTGTGATTAACGTGCTGCTGGCACAGTGGCAAGAGGTCACGAACGGACCTCGGACCTTTACTTTGGGCGGCACGCGGCTGACGACTTTTTGGGTGGCGGTATTGGTGGCTGCCGCCTCGATTGTGGTGGCGTACTTCTTCAAGGAAAGCTCGTGGGGGCTCCGCCTGCGGGCTTCGCGCGATGACCGCTATGCTGCGACGGCGACCGGGGTCAATGTGATTGCGATGCGTTACGTGGCCTACGTGATATCGGCAGCCATCGGCGCTATCGCCGGCGGGCTGTACTCTCACTACATCCTGTCGATTACGGCGGCCAGTTTTTATATGTCGCAACTGTTCCAGATTATGTCGATGGTGGTGATCGGCGGCTCGATGTCGGTGTCCGGTGCATTCTTTGGCACCGTGCTGGTCACGCTGGCAGACCAGGGGCTGCGCCAGTTCGAGTTTTTCCTGACGCAACAGGGTGCCAACGCCTATGGCATCACCGAGATTGTGCTCGCGATTTTGATGATACTGTTCCTGATACTGCGCCCGGGCGGTATCGCGGGCGGACGCGAGCTCAGTCTGGCAGGACTGGCCGGCCGGGGCCGCAAACGCAAACAGAAACGGGAACAAGAGGAACCACTCGAGCCGGACACAACGGATTGAGTCCGAAAAAAGCTGTGAAGCAGTCCCCGGGTACCTGACACATAAGGGACTGCTCCGAAAAAAGCTGCAAAGCTTTTTATTCGGAGTCAGTCCCCCTATTGACAACCGAATTATCTGTATCTGTAAGCAGGGAACTGACCCAAAAAAGCTTGCCAGATTTTTTGTGGACTCAGTTCCATCGTATCCCGAACACGAAAGGACGCAGCGATCATGGCAATCAAACTGACGAACGACCAAGTTTTCTACGCATTCGAGCCCGGACTGACTCCGGCGGCACACGCAGCCCTGGGCGAAGAGGTCACGCTGATCACTCGCGACTGTTTTGCCGACCAACTGGCGTCGTCCGACGACACGCTGGATGCCCTGGACTGGGACTATATCAACCCGGCGACCGGCCCGGTCTATTTCGACGGCGTGCGCGCAGGCGACCTGTTGCGCATCTACATCAAGCAGCTGCGCCCCACCGGTCACGCTGTCGTGACCCCCATCCCGGGCGAAGGCGTGATGGGAGACCGCATCACGCAGGGCGAAACGATCATTGTCCAGAATGCCGCCGATCACGTGGTGGTGCCCACGCGGGCGGGGGAGTTAAAACTCTCCGCCCGGCCTATGCTGGGGGTCATCGGTGTGGCGCCCGCGTCCGGCAAAGTCCCGAATGGAACCCCCGGCGCACACGGCGGCAACATGGACTGTACGCTGGTTGCGGAAAACACCAGCCTGTATTTCCGGGTGGGCGTCGACGGGGCGCTGTTCGGTTGCGGGGATGCGCATACCGTGATGGGCGACGGCGAGGTCTTGGTCTGTGGCGCGGAAACGCCGACCGAGACCGTGGTGGTGGCAGACGTGGTCGACGAACCCGACCTGCCGGCACCGTTTCTGGAAAATGAAACGCTGTATGCAGTGATGGCGTCAGCCGGCACCACGGATGCGGCTTATAAGTTGGCCTGTGACCTGATGTTGGATTTCCTGACCAAGGTTGCGGGGCTGCACGTAAATGACGCTGCCATGCTGATGTCGCTTTGCGGCGACCTGAAGTTCTGTCAGGTGGTCGACCCCCAGGTGACCGTGCGCTTCGAGTTCCCTAAACAGGTACTCGTCGACCTGGGATTCACGGGCATCGGCAGCTGACATCCATCGCCTTGCTGCGTATGCGGCGCTTTCATGATGCCGTGTAGGGGTGATGGAGTGGATTGAGTCGAAAATAAAGCTTTGCGGCTTTTTTCGGGCTCAATCCGTCCCCGTAGCACCCAATGGACGGACGCGTCGCTGCCCATCCGGCGTGGTGGGCTATAATGTCTGCTATGTCGGGGGAGATTGCATACGCAGGTCGGGTGCGCATGGACAAGCGCACCAAGGATCTGGTTAAACGCTTACAGCCAAGCGACATAGCGCTGATTGATCATGCGGATATGGATCGCGTCAGCGCCGAATCGCTGGTCGCGTCCGGGGTCAAGCTGGTAGTCAATGCCGCCGGTTCCATCAGCGGCGCCTATCCCAACGTGGGTCCGCTGTTGCTGACGCGCGGCGGTGTGGCGCTGCTGGATCAGGTGGGTCAGGCGCCCTTTGAACAGCTGCACGAGGGGCAGTCCATTGCCGTCGACGATACGGGAAATGTCTATGCCGGGGACGCACTCACCCCGGAAAACCTGATTGCCACCGGGACCTTTCAGACCACCGAAACCGTCCAGGCCGCCCGCGAAGCCGCACGCAAAAACCTGGGGCTGCGCCTGGATGAATTCGCCGAAAACACGATGGAGTACCTGACCCAGGAAAAGAACATCATCAGCGACGATTTGTGGGTGCCGCCGGTTACCACCCCGATTCGCGACCGTCACGTCTTGGTGGTTGTGCGCGGCTACCACTACAAACAAGACATCGACGTGCTGAAATCCTACATAAATGAAATGAAACCGGTGCTGATTGGCGTGGATGGGGGAGCGGACGCTCTGCGCGAGGCCGGTTTTCGGCCCGATATCATCATCGGTGACATGGACAGTGTCAGCACGGATGCGCTGAAAAGCGGGGCGGAACTGGTGGTGCACGCCTATGCGGACGGGCGCGCCCCCGGGCTGGAGCCGCTGGAAGCGCTGGGCTTGGCCGATCAGGCGCTGGTCTGGCCGCTGACGGCGACATCCGAGGACCTGGCGCTGCTGCTGGCCTGGGAGCTGGGCGCGCGTCTGATTGTGGCGGTGGGCACGCACACGAACCTGATCGAGTACCTGGACAAGGGTCGACGCGGCATGGCGTCGAGTTTTCTGGTGCGCCTGAAAATCGGGACGAAGCTGGTGGACGCCAAAGGCGTCAGCCGGCTGTATCGTTCGTCACCGTCGCCCACGATGCTCTTCCCCCTGTTGATAGCCGCGATGTTGGTGATTGCGGGATTGATACTGATTTCGCCTGCCGCGCGCAATATCGTCTGGCTGGCGGTGTTACGCGTTCGCGTCTGGATCGGCATATGATGGCAGTTTCGCTCCCCCTAACCGTCATTGCGAGCCCGCCGAAGGCGGGCGCGGCAATCCACGCTATCGGAATAATCACGCCGGAGAGTCACGGATAAAGGAAGTATAATGTATAACTTCAAGTATCACATCGCATCAATCGCCGCCGTCTTTCTGGCGCTGGCACTGGGGTTGTTGCTGGGCGGTCTGATTGCCGACAAAACCCCGACGCAGAGCCAAGACGCCCTGATCAAGTCCATCCAGACCGACATCGCCGACACGCGCAAGCAAAATGCCGAGCTTACCGCCCAGCGCGATGAACTGCATGATTTCAGCGAGGTCTTGGCGGATAACTATCTGACCGGTCGTTTGGATGGTATCACCGTATTAATACTGGGCGACGAAGGCGACGAAGCTGAAAAAGCCGCCGTCGCAGCCATAGCGGCAGCCGGCGGGACCACGGTCACGACGCTCCCGATGATGGATGGGGATACCGGGACGTGGAGTCTGGACTTGGAACCCGATCAGATCCCGGACGATTACCAGGCGGTACTGAACCTGTTCGAGCCACTGCAGGCCAATGCAGAGGGCTATTTCGCCTGGGTGAAAAGTCTGGCTCTGAATGGGCGGATGCCGCTCGCAAGCGCGGCAATCGAGTCCGAGGAAGCCTCGCTGGTGCGTACCAGCTGGGATGAGAAAATCGCCGCCACCGACCAGCTGGATACCGATTACGGTGTCTACTCGGTCGTAACCTTGCTGTCCGGGGGTCAGCCGGGATTGTACGGTGCCCTAGACGGTGCGACCGCGCTCTACCCCTCTCCGGCCCCGGCCATTACATCGGCACCCACCCAATAGCCGCATATACCGCTGTTACCACATTATTGCGGGGGGATACTGCCAATAAAAAGCTTCACAGCTTTTTTGGTCCACCCCCCGCTCGTTGTTCCCGTTCGTCCACCCCTCCGACGTCATTGCGAGCCCGCCGTAGGCGGGCGTGGCAATCCATCGGGACGAGCCGGGGCTTGTCCCGTTAAAATTTCATTTTAATTAACGTCACCGCGACATCACGGAATTGTTTCCCGCGGTGCAGAAAGCCCGCCAGGTCGCGTCCGGTCGCCGCATGCGTCATGGTGGTCGGAACCTCGACTAGGCGAAATCCCGCCCGCAACGCGCGAATGCTCAGCGCAACCTCGACGCCGTAGCCGGATCCGAAGGGCAGCACCGCATCCAAACATGCCCGCGTCAGCGCGCGTTGCCCGGACAGGGGTGCCGCGGGCGTCCAGGTATCGCATCCCGGTGCACACGATCTGCGCGCGGCCTTCCTGATGGCACGCGCAGCCAGCCCCTTGACCAGCCCGAACCCGGCTTTGCCCGCAGGTTTCGGGAATGCGGCAATCGCCATATCCGCCGTGCCTGCCAGCACCGGTTCCAGCAACAATGCGGCCTGGGACGCACTTTCCCCCAAATCGCCATCCAACAGCAAGACGATATCGGCGTCCTCGCAGCGTGTCGCCGCGTATTGCAGCGCCCCGCCCTTGCCGACGTTGTTTCCGACCAGTCCCGGCTTGGTCAGGCGCATGACGCGCGCGCCGGCATCCACCGCCAACTGCGCGGTGTCATCGCGCGAGCCATCGTCAATCACGATGACCTCGTCGACGGCGGCAATCCCGCGCACGGCCGTGACGGTGGCGGCGATACGTTCAGCCTCGTTATAGGCCGGAATCAGCGCGGTGATGCGCAGGTCGCGCGTTGTGTCGCTGCATTTCGTGGTGCTATCGCTCACGTCGCCGCGCCCTGTGCCGTTGGAGCGCTTGTCGTCGCGGTCCTGCATCGGGGATGTCTGCACCCGGCTCATACGCTTTGCCCCCGCCGGCGCAGGCGTACCACCAGCCGGTTCAGTAATCCGGTGACCTCCGATATCCCGAACAGGTAACCTGCCGCGATCGTCAGGGCCAGCCCCACGATACCGGCCACCACCACCACACCCAGCGCCGCGGCGCGTCCGCTGCCGAATACCGGCGTCAACCATGCGACCAAAAACCAGACCACGGCACCGACGACGACCGATATCACCGCCATGCGTACAAAACAGGCGATCAATCCCCGCAGGTCAAAGCTCCCGATGCGCCGGCGCAAGAACAGCAGCAGCACCACAAACTGCGCGACGTAAAAAATCCCGTCGGCCGCGGGAATGCCCGCCACCCCGAATACGGGTGCGGCCGCAATGACGCTGCCGGTCAGGAACAGATAGCCCGCCACCTGCACCAGCGTGCACCACAGGTTTGATATGGCCACCGTGCGCGTGTCTTTCAGCGAATAGAAACTGCGAATCACGTACATCATGCCGGCATAGAACACCAGGGTCACCGCCCAGACCTGCAGGATGTGTGTGATGGGGGCGGCGTCTGCCGTGCTCATGCGTCCTCCCACATACAGCGCAATCAGCGGGCGCGCCAGCGAAAATAACAATGCGGATGCCGGCAGCATCAAAATCACGGTCGTGCGCAGACCCGACACGAAACTGCGCTTGAATCCGCTGTGATCGCGGCTGGTTGCGGCATCCGACAGTTCGGTAAAGGTCGCAGTCGCAACAGACACCGCCAGTATTCCATACGGCAGGTTCGACCAAATGTTGGCATAGGCCACTTGTGCCTGCGCACCTGCGGAAATGGCACCGGCGGCGGCATTTCGAATGGACACCGCCACCAGGTTCGTGACGACATAGACCACCGTCGGCACCGCCAAACGCAACATGGCACGCACATCCGGATCGCGCAGCCCCAGCTCGAATTTCCAGCGAAACCCGGTACGCGCCAGCGACGGCACCATCACGGCAAACATCACGGCCACACCCGCCGTGGTGCCCAAGGCCAACAGCCGATACGTGCCGTCGGTCAGCGGCAGGCGCGCGGCGACCAGCATGAACCCTATCACGACCAGGTTATTGAACACCGGCCCCAGCGAGGTCCACAGGTACTGTCGGCGCGCATTCAGCAACGCCTGCATCACCATGCCGACGCCGTAAAAAATCACCTGCAGCGCAAAAAACCGGAAAAAGAAATTCGCCAGTTGCCGGACCTCGTCGGTTGCGGCTCCGGCGCGTCCGCCCAGAAAATACTGTGTCCACATAAAGGGTTGGGGGAGTATCGTCCCCACGATAGCCACCACCCCCAACGCCACCAGACAGATCGTCATGATGTGACAGGCAAATGCCCACGCCGCCTGTTGCCCCCGGCGTTTTTGCACATCCATAAACGTGGGGATGAACAGCGAACTCAGCACGCCGCCTGCGACCAGTTCAAAGATCATGTTGGGAACGTTGTTTGCGGTGGTATAGGCGCTGGCTGCGGCACTGGCGCCCAGCGCCAGTGCGGTCGCCCAGGTGCGCACGAACCCGGTGACGCGCGACAGCGTGGTCGCAGCCGACATTACCGCGGTCGAGCGGGCAACGGTGGTCTGCGTGGACGTTTTTTCAGTTGCAGTGGTGCTTTCATTCATGCACACTATGGTACGGGACGTGCTCGCCCGCGATGTGGGTTTCGAATGATTTTTGGGAAATCCGTTGAATTCCCCGTCCCACGCCGTGCGGTTTATGGCTACAATGGAAAACGGAAAATCTTGTGGGTAGGGAAAGGTTCGGACACAAGGGATAGGGGTTATTCATGGCGGAACAGACGACCAAACACATTTTCGTGACCGGCGGCGTGGTGTCGTCTTTGGGCAAGGGAATCACGGCTGCCAGCCTGGGGCGCTTGCTGAAATCGCGCGGGTACAAGGTCACGATGCAGAAACTGGATCCCTATCTGAATGTCGATCCGGGTACCATGTCGCCTTTCCAGCACGGCGAGGTGTTCGTGACCGAGGACGGGGCGGAAACCGACCTGGATTTGGGGCATTACGAGCGCTTTGTCGACGAGGCCATGACGCGCGACAGCAACGTGACCAGCGGCAGCGTCTATGACACGCTGATCCGCCGTGAGCGGCGTGGGGATTTTCTGGGCGGGACCGTACAGGTCATCCCGCACGTCACCAATGAAATCAAGGATCGCATCAAGCGTCTGGCGACGGAAACCACGGCCGATTTTGTGATTACCGAGGTCGGCGGTACGGTGGGCGACATCGAGTCGCTGCCCTTCATCGAGGCCATCCGTCAGATGCGCAAGGACGCCGGGCGTGAAAACACCTGTTATGTGCATGTGACGCTGGTCCCGTTTTTGAATATGTCCAAAGAGCTCAAAACCAAACCGACTCAGCATTCCGTGCAACAACTGCGCAGCATGGGCGTGCAACCCGATTTCATCGTCTGTCGCAGCGAGCGTCCGCTGGAATCGGGTCTGATTGACAAAATCGCGCTGTTCTGTGATGTGGAACGCGACCACGTCCTATCCGCGCTGGACGCGAAATCGATCTATGACGTCCCGAACGCGCTGTTCGAACAGGACTTTGACCGCAAGGTGTTGGATCTGTTGGGGCTGCCCGCGCACGACCCCGATATGGCGGCTTGGAACGAGTACTGCCGCAAATCCGCCAGCTTGGATCGCCACGTGCGCATCGCGCTGGTGGGTAAATACGTTCAGCTACCGGATGCCTATCTGTCCGTGCACGAGGCGCTGACCCATTCGGGCGTCTATCACGACTATTGTGTCGACGTCGTCTGGGTCGACAGCGAATCCATCACCCCTGACGAGGTCAAAGCCCAGCTGGCGGAATTCGACGGTATTTTGGTGCCGGGCGGCTTCGGCTATCGCGGGGCGGAGGGCAAAATCGCCGCCGCCCAGTATGCACGCGAAAACAAAGTGCCCTACTTGGGGGTGTGCCTGGGTCTGCAGATGGCGGTCGCGGAATTCGCGCGCCACGTGGCCGGTCTGGACGGTGCGAACTCGACCGAATTCGACCCGGACACGAAACACCCCGTCATCGACCTGATGCCCGAACAGGAAGCCGTCCGCGTCAAGGGCGGATCTATGCGCCTGGGCAGCTATCCGCTGAAGGTCACACCGGGTACACTGGGGTATGCGGCCTATGGCTCGGAACGCGCCAGCGAACGCCACCGCCACCGCTACGAGGTCAACAACGACTACCGTCAGCGTCTGGTGGACGCCGGCCTTATCATCAGCGGCACCTCGCCTGATGGCAGCCTAGTCGAAATGGTCGAGCTGCCCCGCGACGTGCACCCCTGGTTCGTCGGCAACCAAGGACACCCCGAATTCAAATCGCGCTCGACGCGTCCGGCCCCCCTGTTCCGCGATTTCATCGGGGCTGCGGTCGCCTATCACGAGGCGCGCGGTGACTGATGCGCGCATGTGCGTGCGGCCGGACCGCCCTGTGCCTGAAAGGTCTCGGTAGCTGATGCGGCTGACCTGGGGGAGTGTTACGGACGTCATCGGGCAACGTACGGGCCTGCAAACTCTGGACACGGACTGTGGTCGGGCGTATTGTTATCCCGAACTGACCGGGGCCTGCGCTGCGGGCGATCGGGTGCTGTTGAACACCACGGCGGTCGACCTGGGACTGGGAACCGGCGGTGTCCACTTCGTCGTCGCCCGCGTTCCAGTTACCCCTGAACTGACCGGCGACACCTATGTGGACGCGAATAACCCCGATGACGGCCACATCATGAAACTGCGCTACAGCCCGCTGCAACGTAACGTTTTGGCGGTCGAATCACAGGAATCCCCTTGGCACGCCGTCATGGAAACACACGATGGGCTGGACGGCGTGCCGGTCGTCTGTTGCGGACTGCACAGCCAGGTCGCGCTGGTTGCGGCTGCCGCCAAAAAGGCACAGCCGACCCTGCGCATCGGATATGTGATGGATGATGCGGCTGCCTTGGCGCTGCCGCTGTCGGACCTGATGGCCGATGCCGTCGATGTCGGGCTGATTGATGTCACGGTGTCCACCGGACAGGCCTTCGGCGGACAGCTGGAAGCCATCAACCTGCATTCCGGACTGCTGGCGGCCGTACACGTGGGTGGCTGTGACCTGGTAATTACCGGTATAGGGCCGGGACTTGCGGGCACGGGGACGCCCTTCGGGCATGGGGGCGTGGCACAGGGCGAGGCGATAAACGCGACGGCCGTTTTGGGTGGCGTGCCGGTCATGTGTCTGCGTGCGTCACAGGCCGACGCACGTGAACGTCACCAAGGCATCAGCCATCACAGCTTGGAGGTGCTCAGTCGCATCGCGCTGGCACCGGCGATGGTGGCGATACCGTTTGTCACCGACGCGGATTGGCGCGCACGGGTTGCCGAACAGCTGGATGCGATGGAAAACCCCGTGGGTCACGAAGCGATGGAGCTGGAAGCGGCGTTTTACGATAAAGAGGCGTTGCGGGGACTGACGGTCACGACGATGCGTCGGGGCTATGAGGATGACCCGCTGTTCTTCGAGGCGGCTTTCGCGGCAGGGGCGGTGGGCGCGGCCATTGCCGTGCGTACTGACGGCGACGGGGTCGGGGACGCACTCCCCCCCTGTGCCACCCGTTTTGATATCAGTGACATGATTAAAGAGCAGTGAAAGTCACATTTTCTATTATTGGGCAAGCGGACGGATTGAGATCCCCCGCCGTCATTGCGAGCGCGCAACGCGCGCGTGGCAATCCATACCACCGCACGTCATTGCGAGCGCGCAACGCGCGCGTGGCAATCCATACGGTTTATACTGGGTAGCACAAGGGGTTAATCGGGCATGTTGTTTGCTGCCCGTTAGTAGGGATTTGTTGTAGTGCACGGGGGACCGGGGTTTGCCCGGAACCGGAAGAAAGAAAGGACGTTGGTACGTATGCTGGTCGGAGTTCCCACTGAAATCAAAAACAACGAGTATCGCGTCGGTCTGACTCCGTCTGCCGCCGCCGACTATGTGGCGCATGGTCACGGAGTCTGCGTGCAGGCGGGGGCGGGGGAGGGCTCGTCGTTTCCGGATGCCGATTACGTGGCTGCCGGGTGCAAAATCATGCCCGATGCCGCCGCGGTGTTCGAATCGGCCGAAATGATTGTCAAGGTCAAAGAGCCGCAAGCCGCCGAAATCGCGATGCTGCGTCCGGGGCAGATTCTGTATACCTATCTGCATTTGGCTCCGGATTTGCCGCAGACCCAGGGGCTGATTCAGTCGGGGGCGGTCTGCATTGCGTACGAAACGGTTGAAACCGCACACGGTGCGCTGCCGCTGTTGGCTCCGATGTCCGAGGTCGCCGGCCGCATGGCCAGCCAAGTGGGCGCGCATTACCTAGAAAAGCCGCAGGGAGGACGCGGTGTTCTGATGGGTGGCGTGCCCGGCGTGCCGGGTGCCAACGTGCTGGTGCTGGGCGGTGGCGTGGTTGGCACGAATGCGGCATACGTCGCCAAGGGTATGGGCGCACACGTGACGATTGCGGACGTGAACCTGGACAGGCTGCGTGCCTTGGACGAGGTCTGGGGAGACGAGGTCACGACGCTCTATAGCTCGAAGGGCAACATTCTGGAGGTGCTGCCGGCGGCAGACTTGGTGATCGGTGCCGTGTTGCTGCCGGGCGCGAAAACCCCGTGGTTGATTACGCGCGACATGCTGGCACTGATGAAGCCTGCGAGTGTGTTGGTCGACGTGTCCGTCGACCAGGGTGGCTGCATAGAAACTACCAAGCCCACAACGCATGCCGACCCGATCTATTTCGTCGACGGTATTTTGCACTATGGTGTGGCCAATATGCCCGGCGCTGTGCCGAACACGTCCACACGCGCACTGAACCACGCGACGCTGCGCTATGGTCTGGCCATCGCCGACAAGGGCTGGCAGCAGGCGCTGCGTGACGACGCGGCTCTGGCAAAGGGCGCGAATGTCATTGACGGCAAGGTGGTCTACAAGGAAGTCGCCGACGTCCACGGACTGGAGTACACCCCGCTGGAACAGTTGCTGTAACCGTCATTGCCGGCACGCCGGCAGCACCTCGACGTCATTGCGGGCGGCAAAAACCGCCGCCCGCAATGACGT
Organism: Actinomycetes bacterium; assembly: GCA_031272275.1. Classification (GTDB taxonomy): domain Bacteria; phylum Actinomycetota; class Coriobacteriia; order WRKU01; family WQUG01; genus JAISUC01. The sequence goes on from JAISUC010000001.1 coordinate 20,502, forward strand.
TGGTGGGCGCGGTCCTGAAACAAAAGAGTAGCCAGGAACCGGAACCGATGTGTTTAAGTGGAAGTACAAGTTGGAGCACACACGGGTTATGCAAAACCGTGCCTGACTTATTTTTCAAGACGTAACTTGAGTATGGCAATCCTCACCTCAAAAAAATATGAAAAAATATTCTTGACATGCGTTTACTCCTTATCGTACTATTACGGCAACTGTAGTGGGGAGTTGGTGCGTTGGGACGTAGTGAGGAGAGCGTCATGCAGAGGGACCGGGGCACGGACTGTATTTTGGGTGCGGGAAAGAGTTTATGGACCAGAATAGGTAGCTTGTTGCTGAGTCTAACGCTGCTGTTCAGTTGTGTACCCACATCTGCCTTCGCGAATCCCACAACCAAGCAAACAGAATCAGAAGCCACACTGCCTGCACACGAGCACGTGGAACCTGCCGCCACCACAAACCCCACCATCGCGTCCTTCACAGAAAAGCCCGGCTACGAATCCGCCGAAACCCGTCAGATTCATGCCGATATCACCTCACCCCTCAAAGACCTGGAACTGCGCGCCATCTCGGCAAACACCAACGTCTACACAGACCCCGATACCGGCGCGATTACCGAAGAGTTCCTCTCGTCCCCGGCACGTTTCGAGGACACAGACGGGACGCTGACTGATTACGACCCCGCACTGGTCGCATCCACACGCACCGGCTATGCTTTCGAAAATGCCGCCGGAGATGCCAAGCACTACTTCCCGGATGCCCTCTCCGAAGACACGCCCATCGTGCTGGAGCACGGGGAATATTCCCTCACACTGCTACCTGATACGGTGGTTCAAACCGCAGATCCCACACTGCTCTCCAAATCCTACACCGACACCTATGACCAAACCGACACACGTCCGCTTGCCGTGCGCTATACGTGCGAGGCGGGGATTCAGTCCGAGTTCACCTCGTCAGACATCGGCATCGAGGAAGACATCATACTCGCCACGGTCCCTACGACTACGACTTTCAGCTATAAGCTCACCGCGCCCGGCCTGGTTGCGCGTCTGTCTCCTGACAGTCGATTTATTACACTTGCCGAAAGTAATGAGAGTACCAAAGCGGTCGCTGTAATCGAGGCCCCGTTTATGTTTGATTCGTCAACTGATGTCGCAACATCGGACAAGCTCACCTTCAGTATCGAGGCTGCCACGGAACCGGACACCTATCTGATTACCCTGCATGCAGGCGACGTGTGGCTGCATGACGCATCGCGCGTCTATCCGGTCACCATTGACCCTACCATAACGTGGTCGGGTACGTACGGGGCATCCAGCGCAGACGACGGATTGACATCCATATACATACTCAGCGCATCCACGTATGCCAACACAAACTTCACCTCGAGCGTGATGCCGGTGGGCAAAGGAGAAGAGGGAAAATCCCGAAGTCTCATGAAAGGAGAGAATTTCAACAGCCAAGTGGATAATCTCTCAGTCACCAATGCCATACTCAACTTACGGCAAGTCAATAACTCGTCTTACAACAAATCGATGACGGTCAAAGTCTGTCCCGTGAATGCACCTGTGGGTTCTCAGACAAACGATTACGACGACATCACGTGGAACAAACAACCCGGGCACGGCAGCGCCATCACTTCCAAGTCAACGGGGTCCAGCTCATATGACCTCGACTTGGATGTGACCTCGTGGGCAAAGGCGGTGGCCAATGATTCTATCACCGGCTACGGCTTGAAACTGATGAGCAATGATGAATCCGCATCCAAATACACGCAGTTTTACGGAGCTTCGGCTTCAACCGCATCCTACCGTCCAAAACTGACGGTTACCTACACCACAAATCCGACCACAGCCACAAACGTTACCTTGACACCGGCTGCTTGGGGTCCAAACCTTGCCGCCCCGAAACTTACGTGGTCCGGTATCAGTTCCACGGCAGGATTGGCGCGCACCGATTGGCGTGTCGAGCGTTACAATCTCGATGCCAACGGAAACCACGTACAAGCAAATACCAATATCGTTGAGTATTCTTCCTCTCACGCAATCACCAGTCCCTACACTCTGAACATTCCTGCAACGTGGCCGGACGGTTGCTACAAAGTCTACGTGCGCGGCGTGGATGTCAACGGGGCAACCGGAACCGGCGCCGGCGCCATACTGCACGTGGACCGCACTGCTCCTGTCCTTTCCGGTCTCACATTCGGGCCTACCACATCTGCGACGAGCTATTCATCCGGTCTTCCCGTATTTTCTTGGTCGTCCATTACCGACGCGCCGGGTTGCAACTATTCGCTCATATCGGTTGCGACATCCGTCAAGCGTCCCGGTGAGAGCACCTACACCGACTGGAGAATCGATACTCCCGTTTCGCAGCGCAGCTTCGGTGCAGGCTCAAAGTCTTTCAATGCCGCAGAAATGCCTGCCGGCAAACCGGGTATCTACAGTGTGCGGCTGCGCGTTATGGACCGAGCAGGCAACAGCCAAGTATTCGAGCGGACCTACTACTACGACGCCCAGGCACCGACACTCACTTCCGTCACGTCATCTTACTCGCAGACTGCGTGGTCCAATGCCGCACTGCCGCCTACGCTCACTTGGGCGCTGTCGGCTGATACACCCACTTATTCCAACAACACCTGGAATGTGCAGTACTCCAAGCAATTTGATAAGGATCCGGCCGGGGCATACACAAACCTCACCTCGGCAGGCACGGCAACGTCCGGGACCACGCAGCTGCCCGCATCTTCTTTTATGCAATCGGGGAAGTATACGATACGCTTGAGGGGAGTTGATAAGGTCGGCAATACCAGTGCCGAAAAGACCATCATCTACAACCGCGACGTGACAGCGCCGGTCTTCGGGCTTACGCTGTCGGATAACGTAGACAACACCCTTGCCACATCCCAATACACCGGTGACGTACCCGAGGTCAGCGTCTCGGGCAACATTCAGGTGGGCGCATCGGTCATTGAGGCTCACTCCGGCCTTTCCAGCGTTGCAGTAACCCTCACGTCCCTCGATGGGCTGGAAAGCCACCTCCTGGGAACCGGGTTTACGGGCAGTACCGTCATTAACTTCACCACCAATGCTTGCTCCAACGGTGAATACCTGCTTGCGATTGCGGGCAGTGATGCCGCGGGAAACGTCGGCGTGACCAAAACCATCAAGGTCATCATCGAAAACGCACTCGCTGCCCCCTCGCTTTCGGTGGACGGCTCCATCAAAGCCGAAAACCACTTCACGGTCTCTTGGAAGTTTTTCGCATCCCACGTCCCCCAGATACAGTGGAGACTCATTGACGGGGATGTCACCGGCGCCTGGAACACGGTTGCATCTTCAGGACAAACGGGATCTGTGACCGTTTCCACACCCACCCAGTCAGGACTTCCCCAAGAGGGAGACTACAGCATAGAACTCCGCGGCGTGGACAGTGACGGACAGGTAGGTGCCTCACGTACCCTCAACGTACGCGTCGACCGTCAACCGCCTGTCGCCTGTATTACCGGCGTGGAGGCAGGTATCGTCATCGGCACTGCCACCGACTACGACTTTGTGGGATATGAGCTCTACGCCAAAGACGCAACCGCACCCGACAGTGCCTATGTGCAAGTTTTTGAAGGCGACAGCGCGGTTACGGACCGTTCCCTCGCCTACTTTGATATCGCAACCCTCTATCCGCAGTCGGCGGACGTCACGGTCAAACTGGTGGCACGTGACGAGGCGGGAAATGTCACTGTGTCGTTTCTCACGGTCGCAAACCTGCTGTGCGGACAGACCCTGGCACCTGCTGCCATTACCTTGGGTCTGCCCGGTCTTGCCTATATCACCACGCCTGACCAGCAGATAGCTGCCACCGGTACCTACAACTGGGGAAGTAGCCTCTCTTACTATGTGGATGGTGTGCACAGGCCCACCCTTGCTGAAACATCCTTGCCGCTGCCGCCCTTTCAGGATACCTGGTCGGATGGAGTACGCTACCCGCAGGGGAGCTATCACACCCTGGTAGGCACACACGCAGGAAACATCGCCATGAGCAGCGCGCAATCAGCCACCATAAACCTGTTTACCGCAGACCCCGAAAACCAAAACTTCACGATTGAGGGCAGCGGGTATACACATGACGGGGTGTTGCAGGGGCCGGCCACGGTGACACTGCCCACCCTTGACTCCATCTATCCGATAACCGAGCTTAATCTATGGGTGGATTGGACCATTGTGGGCAGAGGCGGGGATACATGTGTCTATGCTTCTTTCGACGGGGAGGAGCCCATCGAGGTCTACGCGGATGCAGAGGGCTGCATCCTCGTTCCTGCTGAAAAGCTCTACGCCCACTCGGTCGATATCACCTTCGTGATGGAAGGACACATCGAGGTCTACGGTTTCGGGGTTGATGCGACGCTTATCAAGCCGAGTGTCTTTAAGGTGGCATCCCTTGCCTACTATGAACCGACCTCGCTTATCGTACGCGACCGTATCGACTACAAGACCTATTTCTCTTGGACGGCAGATCAGATGACATTACCTAGTGATGTCAGCTATGAAATCTGGGCGGCACCGACAGCACATCCCTCCACCCTTGACTGGTTTTGTTTGGCGGAGGGACTTACCGAACACTATTACTCCACCCCCAACATCGACTATGCGATTGATTATTCCTATAAGATCCGTGTGGTACAGACCCTTCCCGACGGCAGCAAACAATACGGACACTATTCCAAAGTCACACTCAGTGCACCGGCCGACTATCTGGAGTTTGGCAAACGACTGGGGCAGCAGGATTACTGGGACTATAACTCGGTTGCAGCTCCCTTTGGCACAATCCGGATTGAAAAGAGCCGGGGAAACGCACTCTATCAGGTGACCGACCGCACGCTGGAGAGCGACGTGTCACTGCAAGACATCTTCGCGCGCTCGTATAACTCCCAGTCCTCCCTTATCTTTTCTTTCGGACGCGGGAACGACTCGGCGCTCGGTATCGAGCTCTTGCAAAAAATCACGGGGAATGACTATGTCCTCAAAGACAGTACCGGCACGCTGCGCACCTTCATCTGGGATGAAACACAGGCGACCTACTTCACCCAGGACTCCAAACGGGTGCGTCTTGAGGTCTTCTCTGAGCCTTTGCGCGCACAAGTCATCTCCGCCAAAGGTACCTCCACCACCCCGAACACCTACACCACGCTTCTGGTCAAATCAGTGGTGACCGAAGACAAAAAGCGCGAGTACTGGTTCAACCAGGGAGGTCAGCTGATATATGTCACCGACAAGGCTGAACAGCTCGCGGCCACAGCGGCGACACTTGCCGATGGCAGCACGGGTATCACGACCGATGATGCCGCCGCATCGACACTGCTTAACTATGACGACGTAACCGGGCTTTTGTGCCGCATCACATCCAAAGGCATCCGCTCGGTTGACGTCGCACATAACGCAGACGGCCTCATAAGCCGTCTGCGCCTGCCGGACGCAAGCGCGGTAAGCTACAGCTACAATGCGGACAAGTGCCTGACCGGCGTGCGCCTGCACGCTACCACCATCACAGAGACCGACTTCGCTGCGGCACCTCCCACGCCCTCACCGGCAGACATCGTCTATTCCTATGCCTATGACACCTACAACGGGTTTCCCTATCTGTCCACGATCACAGGCCCTGCGCTGGGAGACCTGCCTGCACTCCAGACGACCCTTGCCTACGCGTCTGCCGCAGACCTGCCCGAACTCATTCAGGCAACAGAGGCCGTCGATTCTCTGGGAAACACCACCCAGGTCGACTATGGTCCGCTTATTGCTCCCGAAACGGTCACACTCACCACGCCCGCCGGCATGAACGCACCTGCCACAGAAGAACACCAAAACTACTGGCCGGGAGGCGAGCCTGCGGTGACCGAAACCGGACTGGCCGGGATCAATTTTGGGAGTACGTCCCAAACCCGGGTGCAGACCTGGATTGACACCCTTGAGACGCGAAGCGAAACCGAGTGCGACTACCACGTACTCGAAGGAGACGACGTTACCCAATGCAGCACTACGCGCGTGACCGAGACCGACTACACCCCCTTGGAGCTTCCCGCTGAGACCACAGAAGAAAACGGGAACGTCGTCACAGAAAGCTACGAGGCCGCAGATGCCCTCAACGAAGAGGAAGTGACCGAAGCGATCACCCTGGATGAAGACGGGGAAGTCATCGAAGACGAGGAATACGACTTCGATGCGGAGGGTAACGAGATAGAGGTCAGAGACATCGTCCAAGAAACAGTCGAGACCAGTGAGTATTACGCAAACGGCAACCTGAAGAAAACCGTTACCGCACTCCAGGACTTCGAGGACGGAGAAGCCGTAGGTGAGGCGCGTCCCCAGACACAAACAGAATACGTCTATGACCAATATGACAACCTCATCTCTGAAACACTGACCGAATACGGCACGCCCCAGACGCTCACTACCTCCACCCACAGCTACAACGCGCTCGGCCAGATGACGGAACAGACCGACTCGGTCCTCGTTGACGGCCTACCGCATGACTCCACTTCCACCACCCACACCTACGACATCTTCGGCAGGCTGACCGGGACGGTGACCGTCCAGGCAGACGGAACCACGCTCACGACCGCAAACACCTACGACGCTTATGGTCGCAGCGTGACCGCCACCGACGAACGCGGGTGCGCAACCACCTTCGACTACGACAACGCAGGGCGCCTCACGGCACAAACGACCACCAACCCGGCCCTTCCCGCGCAAACGAAAACCACCTCGACCACCTACGGTACGGCAACCCTTACCGACTTTCATGCTCCCGCAGGTATCACCACCCTGAGCGGACTGGAGCGGGTGACCATGACGGATGCGGCAGGCGTCGAGACCAAAACCTACACCAACGGTTTGGGACAGACTGTGCGCACCCAAGCCGCAGGTATTAACACCGATGTCACATACACGCGTGACGGCAAGGTCTTTGCCACCATAACAAGCCCCCTTTCCGATCCTGCATCCACCCGCACGACTCTGAGCCTGTATGATGCCAACGGCAACCAGACCGGCACCGTCACCAACCCCCTCTACGCATCCGGTGCCTATCACATCGGTGACGAGACCATAGTTACAGCCGGTGTCTATGACGCCAACGGCAAAGAAGTGTCTGCCACCGATGCTTTGGGAAACGTCACCGCTTACGCCTACAACGACAAAGGTGAGCTGACTTCGGTCACCGAGCCTGCGGCCGCACAAGTGCTATCAGACGGCACCGTCGCCGTCCAGGCTGCCCAGACCTCCTATCAGACGGCCGTGGTCCAGACGGATGGATGCACCCTCGATATCGTGACCGATGCCTTGGGCAGGGTTTCTGAAACCCGTATGGATGCGAGTGGAAAGACGCTTGCTGTCACCGACTATGCCGGTGACAGCAGCGCACAAACACAGCTTTACACCACCTATACCTACAACGCCAAAGGACAGACCGTCACAGAAACGCTTTCCGGCGGCGACTATAAGACCTACACCTATAACGCACTCGACCAAGTAATCCGCTTGGACTGCTTCACTGCGGCAGGTGTGCTTGAGACCTACACCACCTACTCCTACGACTCTTACGGGCAGCAAACCCAACTGAGTGACTACAGCTCTGCGGGTGTATGCACCTATCGGGAGCAGACCACTTACGACGCTTTCGGCAGGCAGACCTCATGTACCGTCTCTCACGGGACGGAAACCTCGCTTACGGCTACTGAGGTCTGGAGCTACGATGCGGCTGATCGTCTGATACAGGTCACGTATCCGAACGCGGTTTCAGGAGAGCTTGCAGCCGTCTTTGTCGACTACGACGCCTATGGACGCGTCGAGGCCTACCGGGCACGTCTGGTGGACGAGGTCGCAGATACGACCGTGCGTCAGATCGCCTATGACGCTTTCGGTAAAGTGGATACACTCACCGATACAACAGATTTCGCCACAGGTAGCACTGCGCATCAGATCATCACCGATTACGACTATGATGCCTTTGACCGCGTGAGCGCGATTTGCGTGTCGGACGTGTGCACGACAACTGCCACAGTCGAGTCCTTCACCTACACTTATGATAAGAACTCGAACATCACCTCAGAACACCATACAGCAAACTACGCAGGTGCTGCCGCCATTGACGAGATCCGGACCTATACGTATGATGCGCTCGGACGTTTGACTGTCTCGGTTGCCACCGACAACACCCTCACCTCCGATAACGTCACCCTCTCGGCCTACGGATATGATGCGGCAGGAAACCGCAGGACCGAAAACGTGAACGGAGTGGTGACTGTATCCACATACAACGCGCTTGATCAGCTGACCCAAACGCTCACCGGGGACATCACCACCCTATACGCTTACGACAGCAAGGGTAACCGTATCTCAGAACAGATGGGAAATGACATCCCCACCCTGTATACTTACGATACGGGCAACAGGCATGTGTCAGTGGACAAGGGGGATGTGAACATTCAGACCGCCACCTATAACTCCGCGGGACAGCGTATCTCGAAAGAGACCACGGCAGCCGGCATGGTGCATTACTTCTACCAGGACGGTAG
>JAISUC010000005.1 GCA_031272275.1 Actinomycetes bacterium
CCTCCTTGAGTGCCTCCACCGCCAGTTTTGCCTTAAACTGCGGCGAGTGGTTTCTTCTCTTTGACATCTTGAACCATCCTTTCTTCGCTCTTCGCACATTCATCATGGAAGGTTCACTAAGAAATAGCAAATTCGTGTCTAGAAATCCTCAGCCGGTATTGTAGCAAGGGTTAGCGAAAACCGCTTCGTTTTCGCCGGACTCACCAATCCCATATCTTGCAATTCCTGTTTCTGAAAAGTGTCATTTGCTTCAATCATGTGCACTCAATTTATTCGTGTCTCCACTCAGGTCTTTCCAGCAGAGCAAGCTGTCTTCGGCTAAATCTGTCACTGCGTGTTTCCCGATGATTTGGTCCAGGTGGATAGGGGGGATACCTGTTCCAGGTCGTTTGCAGGTTAGGGCATCACTCTCAAATACCTCACCGGCCTTAATGCTTCGTGTCGTGACAATCGACCTGCGGGCCTGCAAGCGGGGGATTTCTTCAGCGGCCAAGACGGCCTTTTCCGGGTTCCCTAACAATTCCAAGCACCGATTGAATTGCTTACGGGCAAGCTTGAAGTCATCAGGAGATCCGGCATGGTAGTGGTCGTTACCGGGGAGGCTCTTATCCAGCGTGAAATGCTTCTCGATGATCTCTGCACCGGTCAACCACGCCACCAACAGGGTGGTCATGCAATTATCCGGGGGCACATGGTCGCTGTAGCCGATAGTTGCAGAGGGAAAAGAAGTTTTCAGTGTTTGTATGACTGCGAGATTTGCATCAACCGGGTTTGTGGGATAGGACAACACGCAGTGCAGTAGCGATACGTCAGGACAACCCTCGTCAATAAGCAGCCGATAGGCATCTTGTACCTCATCGAGCGTCGATGCGCCGCATGACAGGATAATGGGCTTTTCTTTTTGGGCAACCCGCTTCAGGAAGGGGTAATTCGTGATGTCCGATGAAGAAATCTTGTATGCGGGGACAATATCCTCCAGATAATCAAGAGATTCATAGTCAAAAGGGGTGGAGAGGAAGTCAACGCCAACCTCTTTGCAGGTTGCGGCAAGTTCGTGGTACTCGAGAGTTCCGAAGGCATCGAACTTTTTGAATAGCTCGTACTGTGACGCGGTGGGCTCTTTGGTTTGGTCCCAGTATGCGGGCGAATTCCTTGAAGCAAGGGTTTCAGCTTTATAGGACTGGAATTTCACGGCATCGGCGCCGGCGCCGGCAGCTGCCCTCACGTAGTTGTGCGCAGCGTTCAGCGGAGAGATACCCTCAACATGTGCTGAGTCATAGTAGTTTACTCCGATCTCAGCTATCAGATAGGGTGGTTTTTCGGGAATCATACGTCCTCGTTTTCTTGTATAAGTGCCTGAATCAATCCCATAACCCGCTTTCTGCCGCCGCGCAAATCGTGGCTGAGCAGTTCAGCTTGCATGTATGCACGTTCAGCCTGGGACGTTGCAAGCAGCCGGTCCAGGTGCATCTTTACCTCTGCCCGGGATGAATGCGGTTTACATATGGTAGGACCATGCACACTCGAAATCCTTTTATCGAACATGCCGTGACCATATTCACGTTCATGTTGGGCCAGAATAAGCGGCGGGATCCCCAGGAAAGCCAATTCATAGCTGGTGCGACCGTACGAACAAATCCCGATGTCATTTAGTGACATCAATGCGGGCATGTCGGTAACATCACGATGGATACTGATGTTCTGGACTCCCTCGATTTCAGAAAGCAGGGCTTCTGAAATGTGTTTTACTCTACCTAACACCACGGTGAAATCATACGGAGCGTAGGACTCGTCCCTGATTATTTCCAGAAGCATTTCCGTGTAGTTTCCGGGATCGGCTCCTCCGAACGAAATAAAGACACGTCGAATACCCGGGTGTATCGTTATGGGCTCATATAAGAGGAAGCGCTTATTAATCACGAAGTATGCCGGGCCCGAGAAAGTCTTTTCGTTGCCGGAGTGCTCGTACATGGCATTAATTACAATGTCGGCAATAGCAGAGCCTTCCCCTGCATCCTCAAAGTTCACGATTCCTGCATGTGGTTGGACCTGCTTTAGGGAGTGCATGAATCCTTCATCAGTGTTGAGTATGTCGTTGATGATTGCACCGTAGTTTTTATTACGCAACGATTCCAGGAATCCCACGTTCCCTTCAACGGGAATCAGCGTGTGGGTTGTGTACCCAAAAGATGCGGGGTCCGTAATCGTTCTGTCATAGTAGATGTCCGGTTTACTGTAAAACTCATCGGCGATTTCGAGCGTACGATAGATGTGGCCCATGCCGATTTCAGCATTGCCGTTAACGAAAAAAGCAATCGGGCGTGACTGCAGCGCATTTTCTGCTGCGACCAAATCTTCGAATGAATCAATGTCGATGGATTCAGATTCAGGTGTTTCAAATACTTCCGTTATGGGTCCAAAGCGACTTCCCGCTGCAATGGTCTGTGCACTGCTTATGACAAATGCTCCTGTTTCATAATAGAGGGGCGGCATCTGCTGGCGGTTGACTGCGGGCATAAAACGCTGCAATCCTGATTCGCCGTGATACCAGAACTGGTGGGGGCGATTAACGACGGAAACGAGTGAATCCATAGATCCCGATACCATCTTTTGGATTGCAGCATCCAGTGTTTCTGTACGGAGAGTTGGCGTCGTCGGTTGCAGGGTAATGACGTAGTCACAGTCAATCCCTGCAGCCGCGTCGCAGATAACCGCGTCCAGTGTTACGTTGTCAGCAGCCAAGTGTTCGGGTCTTTGGTGGTATTCTGCGCCCATAATTTTTGCCAATTCCCGTCCGTCGTCAAGATCCGTACTCAGAATAACGCGGTTGATGTATCGGGACTTGCGGGCGGTTCGGATCGCGTAATACAGTAAAGGGTGTCCCGCCAGAATCCGTAGATTCTTGTTCGGGATCCCCTTGGACCCGGCACGTGCCGGAATAATGGCTACAATGTTTTTCTCCATAAACACCTGTATTATATATGAGGTATTCACTAGAATTGCGGGAATGTGAAGGGATGGAATCACACGTTGCTAAAGCATGGTTCACGCGGGAGGACATATCTCAAAGCATGCATTCGTGCATGCACGCGAGGTATTACGGCAATTTTCGGCAATGGAGTGCCTACGTACAAGCTCTTTAGCTATTTGCTCAATACACAGGGGGGGAAACTGCAAATTCTTCAGGCACAGACAATTCTGCGGGTATTTGCAAAGAATCCCAATAATGAGTCTTATGATCTCCGAGAAAACTTCGGTCCCTGGTTTCGAAATCGCCTGAGTTTCGCCCGGTGTTCAACCATCGATTTGCTGAGGCAACGGAGGGTCTTACGAAAGCTCCGCGGCAAGGGAAAACGAACCCCCTATGTTGTTGTCTGGTGTTCGCGGGGTGAACGGCACGAAAAGGCTGTTAAACTCGCCTTGGGGATGGCTTTCGATGCAAACGAGAAAAATGTGTCGATCCACGGGTTCGAAGATGGGATATGCTATTTGGATCAGAAGGCATCGTGGACACCCTGCCCCGGTATTTATCTCATCGGCTTCCTTGTTGCGATGCTCTCGTTCCTTGACTTTTCGGATACCGACTATATGAGGTTGCAGAATACGCTGCGTCGGATTGCGTGGTTTGCACATCAGGCGCAGGGGATAGATGTGCTGGTTCATAAATCCATCGAAGCGCGTGATAACTACCTCGTATCATCTTGCCTCAGTGGTCGAACTCATGCACAACACGTCAGCTTTTTCGGGGAACAGCCCTTTTCCTTTCGTACGCCGTGGTCGCAGGTTCGTGGTACCACGGTGCTTGTCAGCGAATTTCAAATGCAGCAGGCAGCAAACTTGCATTCAAAAGGCTTATTTGCATCCGGTGATTATCGTCTGATTGATCAACAGAAGTACTTGCAGGGGCTGGGAGATGCCACGCTGGTGAAGCGACCCATTAGATACGACATCGGTTTTATCTCATCGGGAATCTGGGCACGACCGGCGCACGCCGATCGCGCGGAGCCACACCATTTCCAGCAAATGAAAGAGGGAACTTTCGTGCCGCGACCTGATGCCGGCTACGAAATGGAATTGTTTCGCTTCTTGATTTCCTTTGCAGAAAAACGGAGGCTTTCACTTGCGCTCTACCTACACCCCTATGAAAAACAAGTCATAGAAATGGGAGTCACTTCGCCATGGGAACGCATGGATGGAGTTGGAACGCGTTTCGTTATACCGGAATACGGACAGTCGTCCGTTGAGTGCATTGCAGAAACCCGAGTACAAATATCCGTGATTTCGACATTAATCTGGAAATGTATTGACTTTGGTATGACGGATGCTTTTCAGTCCATGCGTGCGCTCGATCAAATTGGTACGACCGATGTTTTTTTGGAATCCTGTGGACCGTGGCGACGACACTATTTCCAATCGTTCGAAGAGTTGGAGGATCGCCTTGATACCGACTCTGCAATTGCGGTAAACCGAATCCTTGTCGATGAACAAGGGACGGGCGATGACCTTGCGTGATCTCCTGAAGCGAGCCTTCTACGTGCTCTTACGAGTGCAGCACGTCCTGTTCCGATCAGGCTTGCGGGCTGACGCGGTCTATCCTTCACTGTTGGACTGGAAACGTCGCAGGAATCACGTGAAAGAACTGAGATTTCTCAGGTTTCGCAATCGACCCACTTGGCCTGACGAGGACCACGACCTCTATAAGCATCCACGCTGGTGGATTTCAGATCGCTGGTGCTTCCTTGTTGCGACTACGAGTGGTTTCCTGCATACCGTTTTCCGCAGACGTAAGCTGCAGGGGATTTCTGATCTTTGTGTTGCCATGAGCCCCGATGAGCGTAACGTTGATTATGTGAAACGATTCTTTGATCGTATTGATGATACGGGGATTGCAACAGTGGGATTATGCGATTGCTCCGGCGTTTTGCTGCCACCCGAAAAATCGAAAGTGCAGTTTCGTATGCTGTGGTCCCTTTTTTCGCAGGGATTCACAAGCGCCCTGCTAGCCTTTTTTGACTTTTCCGGGTTTCCCTATACTATTTATGCTGCTGCGCATGTTGCTGCTGTGCGTACACTTTGCTGGGCAAATGATGTCGACAGAGTCTATTTGCACTATTTATACGACCCCCGAATGTATATAATGGCCGTCGCACTTTCGCGATGCTTAACCGGGAAAGTGTTTCTTGTCTACCACGAACAGCTCCTTTCGTTCTATGCCGCCTATTCCGCAATTGACGCTTCGGTTATTGTCGACACACGATTGCAGAAGTATATTGCCGAACATCTTTTGGTTGACAGCTCGGTGAACTCACCAAATGCTTTATATCGTGACTATTTCGAGCTCTATCCCGAGAAAAAACCCCAATTGGTTTCCCCGCAATATGACATCGCCTTTATTTCGTCAGGCAATTGGGCGCGCCCGGGATTTGATGGACGCTACTCACCTGAACAGTTTGCGGTTCTGCGGGGAATTCAGGAAAATGAACTGTGCGATGTTGGGCAGAAAGAAATCTCTTTGCTGCGGCATCTTATCGTGTACGCAGAAAAACATCATATGAAACTTCGCATTCTGCCGCATCCGTATGAGCGCCGGATAAGGGCTGCCGGTATAGAAATGATATGGGAACAATGGGTTGACGGGGAAACGGTCCTCTTTGATTCAAATGATGAAAGCGATTCGCTGAATGCAGCTGTTGCCGCACGAGCCGTGGTATCTATGGCTTCCACGCTCAATTGGTGGCTGCTGCAAGCGGGATTTACCGAGGTCTATAACGACGCATCGTTTTTCGACGGAGATGGGGGAGTGGCATTGTCTGCAATGGGTCCCTACCGAAAGCACTTCTATAATTCATTTGAGCACCTAGATGAACTGTTGGACACATCGCTTGGTTATAATGGGCTGACGGAGAATTCAACACAGGAGGACTGATTTCATGGCTGTGCCCATGCTTGACTTGAGAATCCAATACACCGAACTGCAAAATGAAAGCGATGCACTCTGGCGCGACGTTATGTCAAACGCCGCCTATATCGGGGGGCCACGTGTAACGCAGCTCGAGGAAGATATAGCAAGCTATTGCGGAGTCAAACACTGTATCGCATGCGGCAACGGTACCGATGCACTGTTTCTGATTTTGGAAGCTCTGGGAATCAGAAAAAGGGATGAGGTGATAACGACTCCCTGGACCTTTTTCGCCACCGCGGAGTGTATTGTTCATATGGGGGCCACCCCGGTGTTTGTCGATATCGAAGCGGATACCTATAACATTGATCCCGACACAATTGAAGCGGCGATAACTCCACGCACGAAAGCCATTATTCCGGTTGACATTTTCGGCCAATGCGCGGATTGGGATGCCATTCAGGCGATCGCCGATCGACATGGTCTGTTGCTGATTGAAGATGCTTGTCAGGCAATCGGGGCCGGTTATCGAACCCGGCGTGCAGGCAGTTTCGGGCGCGCCGCCGCATTCAGTTTCTTCCCGACCAAGAATCTCGGCGGTGCTGGTGACGGCGGCTGCATCACCACCGACGACGACGCATTGGCCGAACGCGTGAGGCTGATTGCCAAACACGGCGAGGCGGGCAAGTACCTGCATACGGCATTTGGTGTGAACTCCAGACTCGATGCATTACAGGCCGGATTGTTGTCCCTGCGTTTGACGAAATTGGATGCGTGGAACGAACAGAGACGATCTGCGGCGGCATATTACCGCCAACAGCTGTCAGGCGTCGGGGATTTGGTAATGCCGGTTGAACGTGACTATGGGCGTGCTGTTTATCACCTGTTCATGGTGCGCTCCGCACAAGCAACGGACATCGTCGACTTTTTACGTGACAGAGGAATTGGAACGGCAATTTATTACCCCAAAGCGCTGCATCAACAGGAAGTATTCGAAACGCTTCCCGGATATCAAAAGCCACGACTGCCGATAGCCGAGGCTTGCGCAAACAAATTGTTCGCCTTGCCCGCTTGGCCGGGCATACAGACAGAGCAACTGGAACAGGTCGTCGATGCGGTTCATGCCTACTTTGACTGACGTGATGCGTGCGTCTAATACCGATAATCACAACAGGCGGGATGCACGTGTCTAGGGTTATCGAAAACATCAAAGAATACCTGCGGATAAACGCCATCAAGCGTCTGTTTTCGATGGTCGACGTTCGAAAGTCCGAGGTTTTTCGCTTGGTTTTCCTTGCGGGGTTTGCAACCATCTTTGAGGGTTTCGGCATGACCTTGTTGTTGCCCATTATGCAGTTTGTCGAGAACCGCAGCTCGGCGATTGCTGACAGCGGAAACACCTTCTGGCAGCTGGCAGCGCGATTTCTGGCGCTGCTGGGTCTTTCTGCTGACAACATACTGGCATTATTGGTGCTGGCATTCATACCGATTATCCTGCGTAACGTCGTACTGTATATCAGTACGCGCTATTCGTCGGTGGTTGCTTCCCGTATTGCCATGCGCATGCGGCTTTCCACGCTGGATGCGGTGCTGCACGCAGATCCCAGCTTTTTCGGTTGTTATTCGCGTGGCGAGCTTTCAATTCTGATCGTAAATCAGACGGCGGTTGCCGGGCAGGCGGTCCTGGCTGTTATCAGCCAGATCTCCTTCGTGCTGTTCATGTTGCTTTACGTTGCCATTATGGCGAAACTTTCGTTATTACTCACTTTGTTGACCTGCGCTTTAGGGGTGGTTGTCTCCATCGCTATTCGCGCCAATACCATTGCGATAAGACGTCTTTCGCGTGAAACGGTGAAAATCAACCAAACAATGTCCGGAAAAATCGTAGAATGGCTGGAATTGATTCGCTTGATCAAGTTGCGGGACCGTACCGATGACGCAACGCAGAGAATAGAACGGTTTTCAGAGGAAATTCGCAGCCGGGACATCCTGACCGCAAAACTGGGCGCACGGACTGAACTCATCAGTGATCCCCTGCTGATGTTTGCCGCATTTACGGTTGTCTTTTTCGGCATCACCGTGCTGGGAATGAAGCTGGCGCAACTGGGCCTGATAGTCATACTGGTGACACGTCTGAACGCGAAAATCAAGGAATTCAATCTGGGGCTGCAGGCGATATCAAAGGCATCCGCCAGTGTCACTTTGGTGCAAGACACGGTAACTGCCGCACAGACAGCCAATACAATACACGGCGGTGAAATCAAATTCAGCGGCCTCGCAGATACAATCAGCTTTCAGGATGTCCGCTTTCGCTATCCCCGACCCTTCAGGCAACCTGCGCGCGGTGGTTTTATCGTTGAAGAAAAAGAAATACTCAAGGGCATCAGCATGGACATCCATGCGGGTAATATGGTTGCCCTCGTGGGTCGCAGCGGAGCGGGAAAATCGACCTTGGTCGAACTGTTGCCACGCATGCATGAAGCAAACAGTGGATCCATTACTCTGGACGGGGTATCCATCAAAGAGTTCAGTTTGGGCTCGCTCCGGCGGGGGATTTCCTATTTGACCCAGACACCCATGTTGTTTAATGACACCGTGCGCGCAAACCTGCTGTATGGACTGGATTATTCCCCGACAGACGAAGAGATCCGAACGGCGCTTGAAAAGGCCTATGCGACGTTTATTCTCAGGCTTCCCGACGGGGTTGATACGCGCATAGGCGACGGAGGGGCGAGGTTCTCGGGTGGTGAACGACAGCGTCTCGCATTGGCGCGCGTTATGCTAGAGCGCAACAGCATCATCATACTGGATGAACCAACCAGCGCCCTTGACTCTGAAAGCGAAGGCTATATTCAACAGGCGCTTACTGCCTTGCACGGGAAAGTTACCATCATAGTTATCGCACATCGTTTGGCGACCGTGGTTTCCTCGGATCGGATTTTCTTGATAGATGACGGGCAGATACTGGAACAGGGAACGCATGCGGAACTGATTGACTATTCCGGAGTATACCGTGCATTGTTTGATAGCCAGCTTATTATCTAGGGGATGGGGGAGTATAATGTCGGAACCTGTGTGTTCCTGGAGGCGCCCGGGAGATCGGGCATGAAAACAAGGCACCTCTTTGGCAATGCGTGGGCGCCCGAAGACCGCCCGGAGGGTCCGCTGAGCGGCCTTCGCGTTTGCTACCTGAATGCAAAACCGCTGACGCTTGATACCAATGGTTATCGAAAATCGTTTTCGCTGTATAATGCTGGCGCTGAAATTATTCAGGTCAGCGGTGCTGCAAAGCTGAATGCTGAGTGGGCGGAAACCCCTTTTGAATTCTTCCTTACCGGTGAGACTGAGGAACCCGAGTACATTAAGTGGAATCCCAGCACGAACAAAATTTGGCTACTACGCGTAGTGCATAACTTATGCGTAGAGAGCTTCGTGCGTATTATTTCGAGGCATAAACAAAGAAGCAAACGACTTGTGACGAGGTGGGTTGATGGAAAATGGCCCGCCATGCAGCGAGCGTTGATCAAGGCAAAGCCTGATGTCATTCATGTTACAAACTTATACTCTATTTACCCCGCTTTACGCGCCGCAGATGTTTTGGGTTGCCGACTCGTATATGACTCGCAAGAATACTGGAGAAGTGTCATTAAGGATCCCGTAAGCGCGGAGCTATTCCCCGCTGTTCGACACGAGGAGTGGTTGAAACTAGAAAAGGAAATGGTGAAAAAAGCAACAACAATTCTTGTTGTTGCCAATTCCCCCTATGACCCCGAGGTGTACGACCTCTCAAAAATTGTTGTGATATATAACGGACCACTGAGTCGCGCAGATTCAGTTTCTCCTGTGCACTCTCCAATCAAGATACTGTTTCAAGGGCATTACAGCGGAGCAACAACCAATCTGCCTGTATTACTTGAGGCGGCACGATTGTTGAACCCTGATTTTGACATGTACTTTCAGGGAAGAGGCTTTGATGAAAGCGGCGTACTTGCTGAAAGGATCCGTCAAAACCCCATCAGTAATGTGCATTTATTAGGCTCAGTGCCTTATGCACAAGTGATTGATGCTGCTTCGGCATTTGATGTCGGAATTTATCCGGCAAATAAATATGATAATGGTTTCTACAATCAGAACATTGAATACACGCTTCCGAACAAGCTATTTTCTTATATGGCGGCAGGATTGGTGTGTGCGTTTCCTGATCTATACTCGTGTAAAAAGATAATTGAAAGCAAGCAAGCCGGAGGCGTTATCAGCGTTGATGATCCTGCGCGAATGGCAGCAGATATCAGGAAACTCTGTTCTGACACAGCAGCCGTACGGGCAATGAAACAAAATGCATGGGAAGCTGCATGTGAGTTTTTGTGGGAGAGGCAGGAAGAAAAACTAATTGCAGCCTACTCGAAGTTGAAGGATGCCATGAAGCAGGACTGCTCATGAAATCAAGCGTATTACGAGTCCTGCATGGTTCGGTGAACTTTGCCGATGAGCCCTACAGCTTGACACGTGGGTTGAAAGAGATAGGGGTCGAAGCCTCGCTCTTCACGAATCGTAACACGAGCTTCAGTCATGACGGAGACATAACGCTACCTGTTAAGCCGGATGATGGGCACCTGTTGACGCACTGGCGGGAGCTATTGTTTTGCATGACACAGCTACCTCGCTATGACGTTATTCACTACCATTCCAGTAATACGATTATTCCGCACCCCTCACGTCGCCTGACGCGTTTTTTCGAGCTTGATCCGGAGAAGCGGCGAGGACAGGTTGTTGTGTCAACGTTTCATGGCACTGACGTCCGCGAACTGTCTGTTTCCGATGCCCTGTATCGGGATGAGATTGCACCGGGCACGCTCCGCTACATGGAGCAGGACTTTGCCGCCATGCTCGCATACTCCGATCTTTGCTATGTGCCGACGGCCGACCTATTGCATTTGGTTCCGGGATCACAGCTGCTACCTCAAAGTGTTTTAGGACTTGCTGAGACCACCCCACGTCCCAGTCCGGGCCATTTGCCGCTGACAATCCTGCATGCACCCTCAAACAGAAAAACCAAGGGAACTGATCGTATTATTCGTGTCGTCGAAGAGCTTATTGCCAAGGGGTATGAGTTACGATTTGTGCTCTTGGAGAACTGTCCTCACGATGAGGTTTTACGGCATATGGACGCAGCTGATATCGTAATCGACCAGGTGGTGATGCGATGGTACTGCGTGGTATCGGTCGAGGCTGCGGTTCGTGCAAAGGCCGTGGTGGTGCATTGCGACCCCGAATATATCAAGCAGTCATCCATGCCCCCTCCTCCCTTTCAGGACGCGACGGAGGCAACCTTGAAGCACTGTTTGATAGACCTGTACAACAACCGCGAAAGACTGGGGGAGTGGGGGATGCATAATCGGCGTTTTGTTCTGGAACGGCATGATCCCCTTGTTAATGCCCGTCGGGTGGTCAGTGACTACCAACGCCTACTGAACACTAGGCGCTGACAACGATAGTTTACACCGGTTTGGTGAGGAGTGCGTCAATAGCGGCGATGTAGTCTTTCACTGCGTTTTCCCAGTAGTAGTGAGGTGCACAATGTAGGGCGTGTTGCTTCTTTTTGAATATGACTTCAGGCTGAGCTATGACTTTTTCCAGTGATGCTGCACATCGTTTCGGGTCAGTGGTGTCGATTAAGAAACCGAACTTATCGAATTCCGGCCAATTGCGAATGCTCGCAAGTGGCGCGGTTCCAAGAGCAAGGCCTGCTGCCAAAAAGACAAAAAAGCGGTGACCTCTCCCGTGGTCGTGGTTGGGATTATTGGGTCCTATGGGGTTTACGCCGATATCGTGATCGATGGCGATCTGCACGGCTTTGTCAGGGGCAAATCTACCGGTAAAGCTGACAATGTCGTTCACCTGAAGGTCGAGCGCAAGTTGATGTAGGCGCTTCTCCGTATTCTTGTCCCCACCTCCCTGGATGGTGAGGAGTGCCTTTCCACGTAAATGAACCATCGCTTTGATGAGTAGCTCTTCATTGCCCCCGGGACGCAGTGAAGCCTGAGACAGTAATCGGATGGGTTGATGGACTTCGCAAGGCGTAATCTTATCAGGGATCATACTTACCCCATTTAACAGGGTGACACGCTGTGCGGTGGTGCCATAGCGCTCAAAAAGGTCATCACAACCCCATTTTTCCGGGGAAGTTATGAGGCGTACCTTACGTAAGAAGGTTTGCTCGATCTTCGTAACTAATTCTTGAGTTTTTCTATCTGAGAAATACCCGTCAAAGCACTCGTAGGCATCATACGCCAATACTGCGCCGGTCTTTTCAGCGACTTCTGCGGCGGTGGCAAGGGTATACAGGTCGTTTGCTTGGATGAGGTCCGGTTTATATGCGGTGGCGTAGTTCGCCTGACTACGCGAGTGGAACAGCTGTCGGTAGATGGTCTTTTTGCTGTGCCGCAGCAGCCATTCCCGCGAGAGGTTAGCGGCAATACGAACGGGGCGCCACATATGCGGCTGCCCCCAGTTCTGGAATCGGACAATCCGGTCACGTGCCAGGCATACGACTTCAAACGTCTCGTTCACGTCCGGTTTTGTTATGCTCCCGGACCCCGGAATCAAGGAATCGTCAAACCCCAAGAGTAAGACCCGGTAACCTGCACCCGACAGCGAACGGGCTTCCTGTAACGCTCGCGTATCCGAAAGCGGATTTCGCGCACTGAGAATGCAGATCCTTTTGGTATCGGCGTTGCGTTTGCTGGAAGGTGAGTCCATGTACACCAGTATAATGGATGCCGTGATTTCAGGAAACAAAAACCTTACCGAATCGGGTTTACTTGCGGGTACGCGCGTAACCATGCTGACGCCGATGCCGGTTGAATCTGACTCGCGCATTCACAAGGAGTGTCAGGCGCTCAAACAGGCGGGCGCAGAAGTCACGGTCATTTCGTTGGGAACAGATCCTGCATGGACGTCACCCTACTTTCGGTCGGTCTCGGTCCCCTTTCCACCCACCAGGCAAATACCGCAGGGCGCTCAGGTGTCGGTGATTGCCTCGCCTTTCCGTAAAGCCGGTGGTTTTCTGCGCCAGAAAGCGCATGAAACCGCGATTCGTGCCGCTTTGGACCGGCATCCTGCCGACATCTATCACGCTCATGACTTGCCATCATTGCTTTATATCCAACCGCACGTGACGAAGACGAATCACCCCTTTATCTATGATTCACACGAGATATGGCTGCAATTACCCGGAACGGATATCAGGTCGAGTGATTATCGTCGCCTTTCAGTCGCCGAAGCAGCCGGAATACGCGATGCAGCTTCATTCATTACCGTGAGCCCCTGTTATGCAGAATACTTCGCGCGAACCTACCAATGTGAACCACCAAGCATAATTGCGAATGCACCCACCGAAATGGCAGAACAGGCAACGGAAGTGCATCGGCCCGTGCGTTTGCTCAGCCAGAGTAATCCCCGTCCGGAAACAAATGATGAGTCACTGGTGCGTGCGATGCAATACCTGCGCGGCACAGCCGTTTTGACTATCCAAGGTGGGCTGAAAGGGAATGACTACATCACATACCTGCGGGAACTGGTACAGGCAGAAGGATTAGGGGACTGTGTCTTTTTTTCGGGGGAGTACGTCCCGGAACAATCTGTGCTGATTGCACAGGATCATGACATCGGGGTTGCAGTATACCCGGTCGACAGTAGCAGTTTCGACCTAACCTTACCGATACGATTCTTTGTGTACATGGCGGCCGGATTGGCTATGGCAATGCCCCCGGCGACGGCATTCCGTGCGTTTCCCGGCTTTTCGGAATTTGGCATAACGCTCGGTGGTGTTTCTCCGCAGGAAATCGCACATTCGCTCATGATGCTGTTGGGCGATCGGAATCAGATCACCCGCATGAAACAACGCTCTCTGGAGCATGGACGACAGTGGACCTGGGATCGGCAGGCGGCACGATTGGTTGAACTGTATGCTCAGGTACTGAGGGACAGGCAGAGGTATGAGTGACAAACGATTGCGAATTCTCCACGCCCCACTTAATATTGCGAGCGATCCGTCCACACTCGTGAATGCCTTGAACCGGTTGGGACAAGATGCGGATTTGGCAATCATCGCGCATAATCCGCTTGTAGTGGATGGAAATATCGACCTGAGTTTTCGTGGCGATAATAAGCTCGTCAGACAGCTTAGGAAATATCAGTTTTGCAAGAATGAGCTTCCGAAGTACGATGTGTTGCATTATCATTTTGGCCGCTCGATCCTCGATTACGGACAAGGTGTATTCTCTTTGATGGATTTCAAACAGGCGGCGCGCAGGAATACGCCACTTTTTGTGACGTTCCATGGATGCGAGGTGCGCAACCTGCAACCGGGTGGGTGCCCTTTTGATTGCCCGGAACGTGCTTGCGAAATGATGAACACAACGGGGCGTACTGATTATATACGTCGGACAGCGGATCTGTGTTTTGTTACTACGCCAGATTTGTTACCTGCGTTGCCGAATGCACAGTTATTGCCACAGAGTGTTGATGGTATTCAATCCGCACCCTATTTGCCCCCGAATGCCCATGGGACGCTTAAGATACTTCACGCGCCAAGTGCCCCGGCAAGAAAAGGTACCGAACACATTGTGTCTGCCGTGAATTGCCTGAAGTCTGAAGGCTTTGATCTTGACTTGTGCGTTCTGACCGGCGTTTCGCACGGAGTGGTTCTCTCAGAGATGAGAAAGTGTGATCTCTTTATCGATCAGCTGGTGACACCGTGGTACGGTGTAGCTTCCGTGGAAGCAGCATCATTCGGAAAGCCTGTTATGACTGCCATAGGAAGCGAATACGTGAAGCTGTCCGGATTGGCTGCTCCACCATTTATCAGTACTTTCAAAGAGCGCATAACGGATGACCTGCGAGCCCTGATCATCGATAGGCAGGTTCTTGCTGAAATAGGTAAACGTTGCAGAGATTTCGTGCGAAAGCGACACTCGTCCGAACAGAACGCTCGGCACCTACTGAGTATATATCGTCAGGCAATCGATAGCAGGCAGAAAGGTTGCTGCTAGCGTTTTTTCAGGGTCTTGGCCGGATTACCGACTGCCAGTGCATTGTCCGGTTGAGAGCGAACAACAACAGCACCGATGCCGATCGTAGTGTTTTCCCCGACAGATACAAAGGGTTTCAACAGTGCCCCTATTCCAACATAAGCATTGTCGGCGATGGTGACAAACCCTGCGAGAATTGCGCTACCGGCAATTACCGCATTCCGTCCGACGACCGAATCGTGGCCGATGGCAACGTGCCCATCGATTTTCGCGTATTCTCCGATTGTGGTACTGCGTGACTGACCTCGATTAACCCGAGTGAATTCAGAAATGTGTACATGGTCGCCAATTGTCACTTCACTCAGAGCGTAGATAGGGACTCGGTTTCCGTCCGCATCAAGGGTATTGGTGAAAGAAGGCGCTCCGATTACCGTGTATTCGCCGATGTCGCAGTATTCACCGATGCATGCGTGGTGAATACGTGCTCCGCCGCGTATCCGGGTGCCTGCTCCAATTATTACCTTATGATCGATGAAAGCCCCCGATTCGATCAGGACATTATCGCCGATTTCTGCTGAGGTACTTATGGTTGCCCCATTCACCATTTGGTATTCTGCGGTACTCAGTTGTTCGTTCTCCCGATCATAGAGTATTTTCGAAAGGAGCCCGTAATCAGCTAAAAGATGCTTCGAATAGATAACTGTGTTCGATTCCGCGATTGCGTCGTCCAGGAGCATTCCCTCCTCAAGCATAACGACGCAATTGCGTGTCTGATCAAGCTTATGTAGGCGGTTTTCCAGCTTTTTACCGACGTACAGTACCGTATTGTCCTGTGGGCAGTCGATAAACGATACGCCCTCAATCTTGCCTGCAAGCGATTGGTAATCCACGGTGTCATTAATTATCATAGCGTTCCTCAAGCCCTCGTCTTCGCTTTGATGAAGTCCGTGATCTCGTTTATGGTTTCCAGGGGAGTTTCGACCGCTTCGTCCGGCGTGATGGTGAAATGCCAGTTGGTTTCAATGTAATCAAAGAACTCCGCTGCGCCCAAGGAGTCGATGATGTCCGTGGCAAACAAATCTGTCGAATAGTTGTCAGGATTGTTTTCAAGCCCGAACTTTCTTTCAATGTACGAACCAAGTGTATACTCGATGGTTTCCATGCTGATTTCCCTTTCTTCAGATCGGTTCGGATCGGCGGTTGCTATTCCGACAGAAACATCTCGCGCAGCTTCAGGCGGTGTGCTTTGCCGCTGGGGGTCAGTGGCATCTCTTCCAGTACCTGAATGCGGTGCAGCATCATGTATGCCGGCAGGGTTTCCTTGAGTTGCGTATTGATATCCTTCAGCAGGGATCCCATATTACCTGTTTGAACGTCTTCCTGAAACACCGCGAAGAGAACCAGTTCCTCGTTCACTTGGTCGTAGAGGACGCATCCCGTGACGATTTCATCGATGCCTGCGATCGCCATGTCGATCTCACCCAGCTCAATGCGATTTCCTCGGTATTGAATCTGACTGTCATTTCGTCCTTTTACCGTGATCAAGCCATCCGTATCCATAACCCCGATATCTCCGGTGTGAAGCATGATTTCACGATATGCCCGGTTGAAAGGATTCTGTACAAAAACACGTGATGTCAGATCCGGGTTATTCCAGTATCCCGAAGCCAGACCGGTGCCGCATGCGCACACTTCTCCCACTTCGCCGGGGGAAGCCAAAGTACCATCGGGATTGACGATGAATGCACGCATGTTTTTGCAGGGAACACCTGCGGGTATGGCCTCGTTGTCGTCGTAGGGACGATCGACGATATAGTGTAGTAATGCGGATGTGGTCTCCGTCATGCCGTACAGGTTAATGAATTGTGCCTGGGGTACCGCACGTCTCCACACATTCAGAGTGGCGTTCGAAGTGAGTTCCCCCCCAAAGAAACAATTTTTGAGATCGGGCAGCTCTGTGTTGTCCAAAGCGCCTATCTTCACAATGCTTTTCATGATGGCGGGCCCCCATAAAAAACCGGTGACTTTGTTATCGATGAGGTACTGCGGGATTGTTTGCGGGAAACGGAAGATCTTATCCGGCATGGTAATCAGTTTTCCCCCACTAAGGGTAACCGAAAAGATATCGAAAACCGAGCTCACAAAGTGAAATGCCGCCTGTCCACCCAAAACCGTATCAGTACCAAAGTTGAAGGTGTCGACAATCCAATTGGCATAATCAATGACCGAGCGATGGCTGAGCGTAACCCCTTTGGGATCTCCTGTAGATCCGGATGTAAACATGATGATAGCGGGGTCGGTGTCACAAACCTTATTCAGCCCCTCCAGGACAACAGATAGATCGTCCGATGTGACGAGTTCAGCACTGATTGAGTCAATGTCGATGCAGGTAAGACTGTCACCGAATTCCGCACGGAGCCGTTTGCAGCCGGCAGAATCGGTGATAACGTATCGTGCTCCGGAAATATCTCGCATGCGCCGTATGCGTTCCATGGGCTGTGTATAATCGACAGGAACATAGGGGTTACAGCTGTATATGCAGCCAAAAAAGGCGGGAATACACGTCGATCCTTTTGGCAGATATACCAAGATGGGTTTTCCCGGATTGAGGTTACCATTCTCGTGCACACACCTATTTGCCTCGGAATCATTGGCGCGAATTGTCAGAGCAAGCTGAACTGCCGTATTATGTGCGCACGAAAACGAGATGGAATTGAACTGATCTTCATATCCAACCGCATGGGGGTGATTTCGCGCAGTTTCCACCAGTAGCATTGCAACCGTGTTCATTCAGTCTCCTCAAAACAGAAATGGCAGTGAGCGTTAATCAGTATAATACATTAAGCCGCCGTATTCCCCGCGTTTCGCAACGGGATAACTGTATGCGGCTGTATTATCAAGAACCGACACGCAGGTGAGTTACGAACCCCTGTCTAGGGATAGGCAAACAAGTGCTTAGGATGACGGAGAGAGACCATGCATGAAAAAGTAGTGATTGTTACCGATGGTCCGGCATGGCCTGATAGACGGATTATGCGTACGGTTGAAGTCTTGCGCGGATTAGATTGCCGGATTGCTATCATTGATCATGGTGATCACCCGGAAGAAACCCGGCTGCACTACGGGGAAGATGTTACGTACTACCCCATGTATCTTCCAGGTCGCGGCTTGGCGGGTTTGGTTTGGCATGCAGCTAACAGACTGACACCTCTGTCATCTTGGAAAGCGCGCGCGAAATATGTAACCCACGTTCTCGAAAACGAGAAGCCGGATATCGTGCACTGCATCAATGTGTTCTATTTGGAACCCTGTGCACGCTACGCTTGTGATACGCACGCAAAGCTCGTATACGAGCCTTACGAGACATGGCGCGAACATATCTTTTCTTCCGAATACAATATTCCCCAAAGACTGGCTGCACGGTTTGCGCACGCAGAGGAATCTTGTTCTAAAAAGTCCGATACTATCATCTGCGTGAGTCCCGCGCAGATTGAATATTATCCTGACCACGCGAAACGTGAAGAAGTACATATTGTACTGAATACTCCGAATAATGAAACCTTGGTGGAGGATATATCGGAAGTGCATTCTCCTCTCCGTTTCGTTCATTCCGGGAATGTTGTCGAGAACAGGCAGATAGAATCTTTCCTGGAGGGGGCTGCAGAGATTGCCGATATGCAAATAACCGTGTTAGGCAATGGGGTCTATCTGCCCCAATTGCGTAACACAGTTCGGCTCAACGGTTGGAATAAATTTGTGGACTTCCGTTCACCAGTCTCCCTTCGCGAACTAAAACGCACGTTACAGAGCTATGACGTAGGACTTATTGGGGGAAGTGCAAAGAACGTGCAAACAGATGGGGCTTTGGGAAACAAACTTTTCGATTACATGTCGGCGGGTTTGGGAATTGTGGCATACCGTACCACAGCTCTGGCCAGTTTTCCGAACATTGAGCAGTTTGCAATATTGGTTGACGAAGATGACGCTGAAGCCCTCAAGCAGGTGTTTCGTGAGCTAGTTTCTAACAAGGCACGTGTTGCACGGATGAAACAAGCTGCTCTGGCGGAAAGCGAAAAGTATACCGATGGAAAACAAAAGGAGGTACTGTGCAAGGCTTACTGCCTCTTGCTGAATGCGCAAGAAGCGGATCCGGTTAGCCACTCATCAAATTCGTAGTTGCCAAAAAGCGTGCAGGCCATTCGCCCGGAGAGGGTTATGACCTATAGACCCGGTGCGCAGATTGGTGCCGCGCGATCCGTCAGTACATTGAATTCAGGTCACGCGTGATATGCTTTAATTTTTCTCGCAAGAGAGCATCCCTGTTTTTCGATTTAGGTTGCTCGTCATCAACGATATTGTCCGCATGGATCAATACTTGGATTTTATCGTGCGCCTCGAGCGTTTCGTGATCGGGGAAACCCCAAGGGAACGAGTAATTCGAATCAGCGATGTATTTGACCGGTGGGTTCTGGGGGACTTTTTCATCCGGATAAAAAGAAAAAAACTCCGGCCCATAACAATTCGCGGCATTTGGAATCGCGATCTTTGCGTTGAGCGCTTTTTTGCTGGGGCAATGAAATGAGAATCTATCAACGGTGGTTCCGGCAATATCACTAAGGGTTTTGAGCTGGCGTGTGATTGCAGCACTATTCTCTTCAGGATCAAGGTTATCGTTGTAGCGATAATGAAGTCCAATATGACATTTAGCGGAAACGATATCTCGGAATAGGGACTGTACTTCTGCGGAGAGGGGGTTATAGCTTGGGGAGTCTATAAGAAAGCAATAAGTTGCTTGAACCTCATGCTTTCGCTCAATGCCAAGCATATGTGCGTTACGCTCTATTGAAAAGTCTACGTCATGTCGCAACAAAACAAAGTTTCTTCGTTTTGGCGACTGCATGAAATCGTGCACTCGACCACTCCGTGCCAGTTCAGTCACCAAGGTCTCAAACAATGACCACGTCATGTGTTTTTCCATCATCAAGCAAACTCCTTATTTGTTAAAACTATTTGTTCAACGGCTGCTATGAGTATATCGCAGAGCAAGGCTCTGTATTGGCGCGACAAAATGGTATAGTCTGAATACGAACACATTATTGACTGCGAAAAGGGGTATCAATGCTCGGCGTGTGCACAAGAGATAACATACGAGTCGCTGTCATGCTTGGGACTCGCCCCGAGGCAATTAAACTTGCACCGGTAATAAGATGCCTTGAAGATCAGCTCACTGAAAATGGCGAGCGATGCACAGTTATTAATACCGGTCAGCATCCCGGCTTAGCGGAAGATATGCTCCAGGTATTTGACTTGACCAGCGATATTATCTTAGACGTGTTTACGCATGGACAGGGCCTGTCCGCACTATCTTCGAGGTTGATTGAACAGATAGCGACCGTATTCGAAGCATCAGGTTGTTACGACCTAGTTATCGTTCAGGGTGATACAACCTCAGCGCTCATGGGCGCCATCGGTGCTTTTTATGCCATGATTCCTGTTGCGCATGTTGAGGCCGGTTTGAGAACGTCTACCCTCGATACACCTTTTCCCGAAGAAATGAATCGACGACTTATTTCGAGAATTGCCCGCTGGCATTTTGCGCCGACAACCGGTGCGGTTAAGGCACTTCGATCAGAAGGAATTCTTCATGGTGTTTATGCTACCGGTAACACCGTTGTAGATGCTCAGCGGTGGGTGGATCACAAGTATTTAAGCAACGTTACTCAGAAGGAGAACAGCATACTGTGCACTATGCATCGTCGCGAGAACTGGGGCGCAGGAATCGAGTCCGTTTGTTGCGCGTTGGTTGAATTGTTGAAGATAAAACCGGCTGTTGAGATCAGATTCATTCTTCATCCAAATCCTGCTGTCGCAAACCATATTCGCGAAAGACTGAATGGGTACAAACAAATAGAACTGATCCCTCCGCTGGGATATGTTGAGTTTCAACGTGCCCTAAAAGAGTGTGCATTCGTTATATCAGACTCGGGTGGAGTTGTCGAGGAAGCTCCCACATTCGGTAAGCAGGTACTAATAACACGTGATGAAACAGAAAGAACCGAAGCGGTTGAGTGCGGTTGTGCGTACTTGGTGGGTACCGACTCGCAAAAGATTCTAGAAAAGGTCCTTGATTTGCTCGCATCGCGTAATCGGCAAGTGCTTTACAGCCAAAATCCTTTCGGAGATGGAAAGGCCGCTGAAAGAATCTGTAGGGTGTTACTGGGTACCGAGGAGTGCGAGATCGCCTAAGTGATTCTGACTATCTACCAGAACCTCTCGCCGGATCCGGGAAAAGGGAGGTGAAACAGTATGCAGAATCTATTTGATCTAACCGAGGAGATCATACTGTTTACAGTACGGAGAGGTCCAGTGCTTTTTGAGGGTGCGCTGAACCTATGCAGTAGGGTTGGGTTTTGGTAGACCTTTCAACACTTTGGCGGGGTACCCTGATACGAATTCACCGGCACCGACGTCCTTGTTAACCAGTGATGCTGCCCCGACGAAGGCATCGTCGCCCACGTACTTATGGTTGATGACAATGGACCCCGGGGCAATGTAGACGCGGTCACCGATCTTCGCACTGCCCGTCAATACGGCATGAGTTGTGATTATGCTTCCTTTGCCGATTTGTGCTCCATGCCCAATGCTGATTGCACAATCCAGTAAGGAGTCCGCACCAACAATCGTATCCGTTAATGCGCCCTGCTGGATGACGCTATTCGCACCGATAAAGACGCGTTCGCCGATTGATATGCCACCAAAATGCGGCATGTGTAAGTGGATACCGTTGTGGCGCACGAACCCGAAGCCTTCCGCGCCGATGACCGCCCCACTGTCGACGGTGGTGTCATCCCCGATGGTGACACGCCCCCGGATGGAGACGTGGTCTGCAATCCGCACGCGGTCGCCTAGGGTCACGTCCGGTCCGATATAACTGAGAGCACCTATGGACACGTTTGCGCCCATGGCGTTCGTTTCGACGACGGCGCTTGGGTGGATAGTGGGGGAGGGTTTCTCCTCGAAAAACTCTCGTGCAAGCAGCGTGAGCACCGTTCGTGGTTGCTTCACTGCCAGCACGAAAATGCCCGTCGGTATGTCGCCCGTGACATCCTCTGGTGCGACCAAGACCAGATCTCCGATGGTTGACAAACGTGCGAAATCCACATCTGCGCTGCGTGACCAGGTCAGCGACCCCCGTTGTGGGTCCGACAGCGCCGAACAACCGGTAATCGTGATGTCCCGGCAGCCATCCGCCTGATATGTGATGCCCGCACCGTCTAGGAAGCGCAGAATGTCTGCGGTTGATACGCGCACGCTGTCAGTCATGGTGTTCTCCTTTGTGCAGGTCGCAGGGATCCAGATGATAAGTTCGCGCCAGTTCTGCCGCAAAGTGTTGACGCTTTTCATCCAGCATTCC
Organism: Actinomycetes bacterium; assembly: GCA_031272275.1. Taxonomy (GTDB): domain Bacteria; phylum Actinomycetota; class Coriobacteriia; order WRKU01; family WQUG01; genus JAISUC01. Next base: position 22,346 of record JAISUC010000005.1, read on the forward strand.
GCACACGTTTGCGAGCTTTGTCCCTGATCGGTGCGACCAAGAATCTGCGTGAATCAGCAGCTGGATCTTGTCGTGTGTCATGTCGTGTGTCACGTGCCCCGTCCTGTTCGTGTTCTGTTCCTGTCGGTTTTCTGCTGGATAGAGTATAGCCTAGTCAGCAGGTTGGGTGACAGCTCGGGAGACCATGGAGATATTGCTCGAGAAAGCTAACAAGTTAATTCGGTTACTTGGTAACAGCCGGCGGGTCAGTTCTCAGAGTTCGGGCTCGTCGTCGAGTTCGGGTTCTTCAGTTTCAAGGGTGGTGCTATACGCCTGCTTGATTTCCGGTAGACCATGTTGACCTTCCACCTGCAACAACTTCTCGAAGAAGGCTTGAAGGTATGTCCGGTTGGGCGAAATCCCGTGGTCGGGGTCGCTGAAGTTATCAAGCACGAGCGCATCCCTGAAGTACTTGGCGCTTTGCGCAAAAGGTTCGTTGTCCAAATTGTAGCCCAGCGAGCGTAAGAGCTTTTCAATAAGCACGGCCGTCGTGCGTGTGTTGCCTTCATAAAACGGATGCACCTGCCATACCGCCGAGGTCAGGTCACAAACAGCCGTGATGAGGTCATTGCCCTGTAAGCTGCTCCACGCACGGGTGCGTGCCTGTCCCAGGTCATATTCCAGAGTGTCGGCAATGAACTGCCAAGGGGTGTAGTTCACGCTGCGACCGGCAAGCACCGGCTCTGCTTTTGCGATATTGCTCGTTCGGTAAACACCTGCAATACCGGAGAAGTCTTCCAGATCCTGAAAGAGATACCGGTGAATGGATGCCATCGTATTGGGCCTGAGCGTGAACACATTGTCTTCCAGTAACTCCTTGATGCGTGTTGCAACAAAGTCACATTCGCGCGTCGACGTAGACCCTTGACCGCTCTCGTAGTATTTTTTGAGGGCATCGACGACCTCCGAGTCGGCAAGCTTGCCGGCAGCGTTTTCCTCTGAAAGCTTGTTGAGATATTCGGACGGTTTCAGGTCATCGACTTCGTTGAGCCCAATTGCCACCCGCCAGTATTCCTTCTGGCTTTCGTAGCCTGCATAGGGTATGGGGGAGTAACCGTTCATGGTCACCATTATAACTGCCGATTGGACAGCCGGGTTCTGTAGATGAAGCTGCTGTGGTAGGGTATTATCCAACAGACTGGGAGGGGCGAAATATGAGCGAAGTGAACGAAATGACTGAAATGACTGAAATGACTGAAATGAACGACATGAGCGAAATACTGCGGGGGATTGTGGCGGATGTGGCGCAGGTGGCATCCGGGGACTTGGCGGCGGACACCGTGCTGGAGGAACTGGACCAGTGGGATTCGCTGGCGCTGGTACAGATTATTGCAGAGCTGGAGGATGCACTGGCAGTGTCGCTGCCGTTCGAGGATCTGAGCGGTGTCAAAACCTACGGCGACCTGGCGGCGCTGGTGGACACGGCACCGGTGTGACGGCTGCTACGCACGGGAATGCACCGGCATGATTGCGCTGTATTCGAACATCGAGATTGCATCCTTGCGCCGTCGTTTGCAGCGCGAGTTCGGCGTGTACGCACCGGCGGGTTTCAACACCTGGATGACCGACGTGATGCGTATCGGCGCAGATGCAGACCCCGGTGCCGGTGACACGGCAATAACTGACGCATACTTCATCCTGCATGGCGCGGGAGACCTGGATCTCCCGACCGCCGAAGGTGCGATTTCGCACTACGCCACCGCACATCCACAAACAACCTGCTACGTTTCGAATCTGACGACACCCGCGACCGCGATCGCCCCGCTGAAAGGCCAATACGCGCACTACGCACAGGAACGCGCATGGGACGCGGCAATTGAACGCCTGCTGGACCTGCCGAACGTCTACCTGCTGGACATTCGCGCGTTGCTGGCAGAAGGCGGCGCCGACGCGCTGTATTCGGACAAAATTTGGTACCTGTCATCCAACCCCTTTTCCGCGAACGGGGAAAAACGCCTGGCCGCCCTGATTGTGCGCCTGGTCACCGCACACACAACCCCGCGCAAAAAGGTCCTGCTGGTCGATTTGGACAACACGCTGTGGGGTGGCGTGATCGGCGAGGATGGCACTGAGGGCATCACGCTGGATTTCCACAAAGAGGGTGCGCGCTATCGCGATTTCCAGACGCAGCTATTGCGCATCAAAGACACGGGCGTGTTGTTGGGCATCGTGTCCAAAAACAACCCGGACGATGCGCGTGCCGCGTTCGAACACCCGGCGATGGTCCTGAAATGGGATGACTTTGCGGTCATCAAAACCAATTGGGAGCCTAAAGCTCTGAACATCGCCGCGATCGCAAACGAGCTGAACTTGGGACTGGATTCCTTTGTGTTCGTTGACGACAATCCGGTGGAACGTGCCGCGGTCACGTCCGCGCTGCCCCAGGTCACCGTTCCCGAATGGCCGGAAGCGACCGAGCATTTGGCACGCTTTGCTGCCGATTTGTACCGCGATTGGTTTTTCACCTTTGACCTGTCGGCAGAGGACCGTACGAAAACCGAACAATACGCCGCGAATGCCGCACGCACACGTGCCGCCGCCGAATACCTGACCCCGGAAGACTTTCTGCGGGACATGGACATGCAGCTGGAAATCCGCGCAGCGGGACAGAGTGATGTCGCCCGCGCCGCGCAGATGACGCTTAAGACCAATCAGTTCAACCTGACGACGCGCCGCATCGACGAGGCGCACATGCGCACGCTGGTGGCAGACGACGCCGTCCGGGTCTATATCGGTGCCGTGCGTGACAAGTTCGGGGATAATGGGCAGACGGTGCTGGCCCTGGCGAAACAACAACCGGACGGCGCCTGGTCGCTGACCGATTTTCTGATGAGCTGCCGGGTGATGAGCCGCAACATCGAGTTTGCTTTTCTGAAGCACATAACCGACCTGCTGGTGGCACAGGGTGCGACCGCGATACAGGCGTCCTACATTCCGTCTGCAAAAAATGCCCCGGCGGCAGACTTTTTCGCCGACGCCGGGTTTACGCTGACTGCAACCGATGATTGCGGCACGAGGCATTATAGATGGCAGCCGGGTGACCCCCCGCTGCGTGCCGCCGACTACATCACCGTTTCATAGGTTTCACGCAGGTTTTTCCAGACACAGTTCTTCCACCCGGGCTGCCAGTTCAACGGCGCGCAATCCGTCAGTACCGCTGACCTTGGGGACGTGTTGGCCCGCAATGGCTTCTAGAAAGTCGTTGATTTCGCGCCGGATGGGCTCGCCGCTGCGGTCGATGGTCGGTATTTCGACGACGCTCGATTGGGCGAAAGTCAGTTCTTCGTCCTGGCCGCGATAGCTGACCTCGGCCTGGCGTTTGATCTCGATGTCCTGGCGGATGGTGTCGGCAATCAGATAGCGGCCGGCCTCGGCGACCGTGATGCGGCGAACCTTGTCCTCGGTGATGCGGCTGGTTTGCAGGGTCGCGATGCAGCCGTTTTCGAACTGCAGAATGGTGGATGCGACATCGATGCTGCCGCTGTAGACGTCTGCCCCCACGGCGTGCACCGCACTGACCGGGGATGCCGCCAGCCAGCATGCCAGATCCAGGTCGTGTATCGTCAGGTCGAACACCACGCTGTCCTGAATGCGCGGGGTTTGCGGCGACAGGCGCTCGATGCTGATGGACAGCGGACGCGTTACCAGGCGCGCCAGGCTGCTGATGGCGGGGTTGTAGCGCTCGACGTGACCCACGGCCAGGATCACGCCCGCCTGTTGCGCGGCGTCCACCAGCGCCCGCGCGTCATCGGGGTTTCCCGCGAGCGGCTTTTCGATCAGGGCGTGGATTCCGCGCTCAAACAGCGCCAGTCCGATCGGCGTGTGATACGGGGTCGGTGTGGCGACTACCGCAAAATCGACGTCGTCGGGCAGGTCATCGATACCGGCGACCACGGGCACGCCGCGTGCCGCCACCGGGTGTTGGCGTGCGCGTTCGGTATCCGGGTCGACGATCGCCACCAGTTCGACCCCCGGCGTGCTGTCTACGATGCGGATGTGATGGCGACCCATGTTTCCTGCTCCGAATACGGCTGCTTTCAGCATGTGCTGTCCCTTTCTGTTGTGCCTCATACCGCCCCGTAGCTGTGACGCACGCGGCGAGATCGCGCCTGTGACCTTGCTTCCGATTGCATTATACTGGATGGCGTGAATCCGCAGTTCAGCATAATCGTGCCCGCCTATAACGCGGCAGACACCATCGTCGCCTGCTTGGAATCGGTGCGCGTGCAACAGGGCAGCTGGGAATGCGTGGTGGTCGACGACGGCTCGACCGACGACACCGCATCGCGCGTGCGTGACACCATTGCGGGCGACGATCGGTTCCGTCTGATTCAGCGCGAAAACGGCGGCACGGGTGCTGCACTCAACACCGGTATCGCCGCCTCAGCCGCACCCTGGCTGGCGTCACTGGGCGCAGACGACGTTTATCTGCCGGAATTCCTGACAGTCATCACCCGGCTGATGGACGAAGCCCCCGGATACAGCATGTACACATCGAACGGCTGGCAGGTCTACCCCGACGGCAGACGGCAGCTCTACAACGCCGACCCGCGCTTCCGCCGGCGCACAACCATCACCCTGCTGGACCAAATCGCCGCTCCCTCCGTGTTCGGCTGCGTCGTCTACGCGCGTGACCTGTACACCGCCATCGGTGGCTATCGCCCGCAGTACTATGCGGAAGACTACGACCTGTGGCTGCGCATGCTGGCAGCCGGCGGAGACTGCATCGCCACGCCCGAACCGCTGGCCGCAGCCCCGATTTCGGCCACCCAGAAAAGCGCCGACCACATCAAATCCCGCCAATCCGACCTGGCCAGCATCGCCGACCTGATTGCGACCACCAAACTGACCCCTGAACAGTTGGATGCGGCAATTGCACGCCACGACGCGCTGCAACGAAACATTCGGACGCGACAGCGCCTGTACCGCATGCTGGGGCGTAACGCGACCGAACACCTGCTGGCGCTGCGTCGCCGAATCCGGGCACCGCGATGACCGAACGCTCGCGCACCCGCATGCACGTTTTGCTGGTCGCCGCCGCGAACCGCACCACCGGTGGGGGGGAGCGTCACGTGGCCGACCTGATGCGCGGCTTATCCGCCCGTGGTCTGAACCTGTCTGTCGCAGCCCCCGCCGGTGGCGACCTGGAACAACTGGCGGCAGACCTGCACATGCAGCATTTCGCGCTGCCGCTGGATGGACTGCCGACGTCCGCCGCGACGCGTAAATTGCGCGCCGTCATCGACCAACTGCAACCCGACGTCGTGCATGCGCACGGAACGCGCGCCGCAGCCTTTGCGCGCCGCGCCGACCCCCGGGCCGCCCGCCGTGTCGTCTATACGCTCCATGGCATCCACCTGGACAAGGGCGGCGCGACGTCCGCCGCAAAGCTGCTGTTGGAACGCAGGCTGCGCACGCGTACGGCGGCGTTCATCACCGTCTGCCGCAGCGACGCGCGCCGGGGGGGCGACCTGCGGATTCTGGATCGTGAAAAGACACGCGTCATACATAACGGCGTCGAGCCGGTAACTGAACATGAACTCGCGCAACTGGACCTACGCGCGACGGCGGAACGCGAACAGCTGGGTATCACGCCGGACCGCCTGTTCTTTCTGCATATCGGACGTGCCAGTGTTCCGAAGGATCAGATGTCCCTGCTGCATGCGTTCAGCAAGGCGCTTATAGAGGGCGCAATACCTGACGACGCCGTATTGGGGCTGGTGGTGACGGCTGCACCCGACGACCGCTCCGGACAACGCATCCTGGAACAGCTGCGTGCTTACATCGCTCATGCCAAACTGGGCGACAACGTCTGCTGGATACCCCCGCGACCCGACCTGGCGTCCCTGTATCGGGCTGCCGATGCCTTTGTCCTGCCCTCACGCTGGGAGGGACTGCCCTACACCGTGTTGGAGGCCGCAAACCTCGCCTGTCCGGTCATCGCAACGGCAGTCGACGGCATTCCCGAGGCCATCGATGCGCCCGGCGGCGCAGGCATCTTGGTGCCCGCGGGCGACGCCGCCGCGCTGGCGCGTGCCTTCGGTCAGCTGGCGTCCCTACCGCCATCTGGCCGCGCACAGATGGGCAGCCGCGCCCGCGAACGCATACTGACGTCGTTTACTCTTTCACGTATGATTGTCGACACCTTGGACGTTTATCGCGGCGTCACGGCAACCGCCGCAGACCGCTAGTCCGCCAGAACCACAACCACCGACGAGCCCCGCGGCTGATAGCTGCCACTCGCCGGAGCCTGATAGATGACCGTGCCCGTCTTGGCAGTGCTGCCGGCCTCGTACAGATAACGAATCCCCAGCCCCTTCGCCCGCAGCGTCGCACGCGCGGACTTCCACGCCTTGCCCTTTACATTCGGGACCTTTTTCGCCTTGCTATACGGGTCGCTGGTCGCCACGTACAGAAACGCCAGCTTGCCGCCCGCGTCGCTGCCGCCCAGCGTGTATTCCTTCGCCTGCAGCACGCGCCCGGCCTTGGGCCGTTTGCCGGTCCCCTTGACCGCTTTGCTGTCGCACACATAGACCGACGTCACCGTGTATCCGGCCTTTTTCGCCTGGGCCGTCGCATCGTCTTCGTCCAGGCCGACGACGTCAGCCAACGCAAAGGTTGGGGTGGGCGCCGGCGCCGGTTCCGCCGTTTCGGGGGATGAGTCAGAGCTCTCCACCGTATCCGTCGACGTGTCGACCGCCGTGGTTGCCCCATTATTCGTGGTATCGTCGCCGGATGCTCCCCCGGTACTGCCCCCCGTGGTCCAGTTCGTTCCGCGTCCCGAGCTGGCGGTGTTCCCCGGCGTGTCATAGCCTGCCTTCTGGTCACTGTCCAGATAGGCGTTGTAGTGGTTGTAACTGGTTTCTTCAACGACCTTGATGGCGCCCATGGCGGTGCTGTCGGTGTCACCGTCCTCACCGGTATTGCCAGTTGCGCTGGCGTCCGTGCTGCTGTCGGGCAGGTTCGATGGCTGGGCGACCGTGCCGGTGGTGGTGTTGGTCGCAGCGGTCTGTTCTTTCAGGCCTTTGCTGGCATAGAACAGCACGACCAGCACGAATATGACGATGACGCCCAAAGCGACGGCGAATACCGTGTTCAGGGTTGATTTTTTCTTGACCTCGGTGATGGGAATCCGGGGTGCGTCCGCCGCGTCTTCCTGCATGGTGTCGTCTGCCGGTATATGCAGGTCGGCGTCGTTATCCGCATGCAGCTGTGTGTCCGACATGGTCCCTGTCTCCTGTCCCTGACCCGTATCCTCAGTCCGTCCCAATTCGTCCCGACGCGTTCCGGTGCGTCCCAACCCGTCGCAATCCGGAGCAACCCTGTTCGCGCCCCATCATCCCCGGGCGGTTTCGGTTATTCTGAACTATGCCGCCGATGCCTCCGGGAAAGCCGTGGTGAACCCTCTGTGCGTGGCACGAATTATACCACGGTCGCCGCCCGCGCGCGCAGCCAAAAGTACAAGATGTACTCGACAGCGCCGTTGACGGCGTACGCGCCGTCAACGCACAAGCGCGCCGTCTCGGATTGTCCTGTGGCGACGGACGTCGCCACGCGGGGGCACGGAGTGCCCCCCTACAGGGCGACCCGCAATTGCAGTTGATGTGTCCAAACCGACGATATGACCAATAGTCAAGCAGTGAATTCGCAATCGGAGTAATCCCTGTAGCGCGGCACTCCGTGCCGCCCCTGAGCGAAACGAGCATTTTCGTTTCGCGAAAAAGTCTGGCTGTAAGCGAAACGAGCATTTTCGTTTCGCGAGAAAGTCTGGCTGTGAGCGAAACGAGCATTTTCGTTTCGCGAAAAAGTCTGGCTGTGAGCGCAACTGGGTTTCGTTGCGCGAACACATAACGTTGAGGATGCGCGTTAATCGCGCATCCGAGTCAATGATCCGGGCGGGCATAAGCCCGCCCGGTGGATTGCCGCGGCGGCTACGCCGCCTCGCAATGACGACGGTGGATGCTGCCGGCAGGTCTCGCAAACCTGGGCGCAGCCCATACACGCACGAGGGTATTTCAATAGTGCAACTTTCGAGCACTCAGGACATATAAAAAAGTTACGAAAAAATATTGACATTACCGCTGAACGGTGGTATTGGTAATACGCAGTGGTTTTTCGTGCTACACTGGTGGCGTACTCGGCGTAACACGAAATTGAAATTCGTAGCACGATGCACACGGTTTATGCCATGCACAGGCAACCGCACAACAGCACTGCCACAGCAGCACTGTCGATTTCCCCCGGCGGTGCTCAACGAGGAAAGGGGTCGTAAACGATGCACATTCCCGACGGTATGCTCTCCACTCCGGTCGCGGTGGTCGCCGATGTCGGCGCCGTGGCGGCACTGACCTACAGTGTGCGCTGGATTCGCACGAAACTCTCCGACAAAAAACTCGTCCTAATGGCGGTGCTGGGTGCCCTGATTTTCGCCCTGCAGATGCTGAACTTCCCGGTCGCCGGCGGCACGTCGGGCCACTTCGGCGGCGGGACGCTGGCCGCCATCACCTGTGGCTTTTGGCCGGCATCGGTCGTGATGTCTGCCGTGCTGGGCATCCAGGCGCTGGTCTTCAGTGACGGCGGCATCCTGGCATTCGGCGCAAACGTCTTGAACATGGGCATTATCGCCCCTGCCGTCGGTTGGCTGATTTGGCGCGCCGCCACACGCATCGGCGGTCAGTCGAAAACTGCCCGCATCATCGGTGCCGGTATTGCCGCCTGGGCGGGTACGGTGGTGTCCGCTGCCGCCGTGGCCTTCGAAATCTGGATTTCCGGGCACGCGAATTTCGCGTTGGTATTCGGCGCGATGGTGGGATGGCACGCGCTGATCGGCATCGGCGAAGGCGTCATCACGGCGGCCCTGGTGGGCTACCTGTTGGCCGTGCGCCCCGACCTGCTGGACGACGGCGTACTGGCAGACCGCATCAAGGGGTCGCTGCGATCCGTGCTGGTGACGCTGGGTATCGTCGCGGTGGCGGCAGCCGGCGTCAGCTGGCTGGCGTCATCGTCACCCGACGGGCTGGAGTTCGTCTATTTCGATAGCGGCATCGGCAAGGCCTTCCGTGAACTGTCGCTGATTGGCGACGGCACGGTATTTGCCGATTACGGCGTGCGCGGTTTCGGCAACGAGGCCCTGGGTACGGTGCTCGCAGGCATTGTCGGCCTGGTGCTGGTGGCGGCGTTACTCTGGGTGCTGTTCGCCCCGAAAACACGCAAACAGCCGGCCCGGGGCAACTGACCCTCCACAACGGCTACAGCGCCACAGCGGCCACACCCGCCACGTCGCCACATTGACCACACACCGGAACACGAAAGGACACACGCATGGCTGAAACGGTCCGATTCGGGGTTGCAATGGACGCCGACCTCTTGGCGCGATTCGACGAATGGGTCGCTGCCCGCGGCCAGGCAACCAACCGCAGCGAAGCCGTCCGCGACTTGGTCCGGGACGTACTCGCCACCGAAATCACCGAGGATCCCGACGCCCCGGTCGTGGGCACCGTCACGATGGTCTTCAACCACCACACCTCCGACCTGTCCGAACGCCTGGACGCGCTGCAACACGACCACTTCCGCGAAATCTACACCAAACTGCACGTGCACCTGACCGCCCACGACTGCCTGGAGGTCGTGATTCTGCGCGGCCGCAGCCGTGACGTGCGCGCGCTGGCGGATAAGTTGTTGGGGACCAAAGGGGTTAAGCATGGCAAACTGGTCATCACGACGACAGGATGACGATTTGGCTGTGTTGTTTGGCAGAACCCTGTGCTCACGTAGGACAACTACGCTCCGCGCAGGAACCTGCCAAACGCCTTGCCAAATCGCCCCCTGTCGCCGTGATGGGAATAGGCAGGATGACGGTTTGGCTGCGTTGTTCAACAAATTGGCGGAGTACGTCCCGTCGTGAAGTTGTCCTTTGACATCCGCGCGCGGTTGCTCTCCTCCTTGGTCCTGATTATCGGCATCGTCTGTTGCCCGCGCCCCAACTTGCGCGCAGGCATCTTTGCCCTGCTGGGTCTGTTGATTATCGCGCGCCTGTTGGGCGTCGGTGCGGCCACGTTGGCCAAACGCGTGGGAGCGGTCGCGGTGTTCGCGCTGCCGATTGCCGCCGCAGCCCCGCTGGCGCACCTATCCTCGCTTGCCGCAGCCGCCGACCCGGGGCTGCCCGCGCGCATCGCCGCCTGCTATCGCGTCTATTGGCCGCTGGCCGCCGTCATCGCGGCAAAGTCGCTGCTCTCGGCGCTGACGCTGGCGATCGCGGTCGCAAATACGCCTGCACCCGAGCTGCTGCATGGGCTGGAACACCTGAAGCTCCCGCGGGTGTTCATCATGCTGGCCGCATTCATGACCCGCTTTACCGGCTTGTTTGCGGCTCAACTGGCGCGCATGCGCCAAGCCCTCGCCTCGCGCGCGCCCAACCTGGGCCCCTGGCGGCGTACCGTGGTCTATGGCAGACTGGGCGGCAACCTGTTCGTGCGCGCCTATGAACGCGGCGAGCGCGTGCACGCAGCCATGCTGTCGCGCGGCTACACCGGCAGCCTGCCCTGGCCGAACCACCCGCGTTGGCAGATAAAAGACACAGCGGCGCTGGCATTCGCCACACTGATGGCGGCTGCCATTGCCCTGATGTAAGGATGTAAGGGGATACATGCACTGCAACAAAAACGCCATCGAGCTGCGCGGACTGTCCTACGCATACCCGGACGGTACCGCCGCGCTGGACAACCTGTCCGTCACTATCCGTCACACCGAACGGGTCGCCCTGTTGGGACCGAACGGTGCGGGCAAATCCACGCTCATCGGTCACTTGAACGGCATCACGCAGGCACAAACCGGCACAGTGCTGATCGACGACGAACCCATCACGCCTGCCACCCTGAAATCGGTTCGCGAACGCGTCGGTATCGTGTTTCAGGACCCCGACGACATGCTGTTCATGACGACCATCTATGACGACGTCGCGTTCGGTCCGCGCAACATGGGGCTGACCGCAGACACGGTTGACAGCCGCGTGCAACAGACGCTTGCCGCCGTCGGCCTGGACGCGCTGCTGCAAAAGCCCGGCATGCACCTGTCCTTCGGGCAAAAGAAACGCGCCGCACTGGCCAGCGTGCTCTCCATGCAGCCCGCCATCCTGGTCCTGGACGAGCCCACCAGCAACCTGGACCCGCGCGCCCGTCGCGCGATGATCGACTTCCTGAAACAGCTGGACGTGACGCTGCTGTTGGCGACGCACGACCTGGATCTGGCGTGGGAGCTCACGTCGCGCGCCCTGGTACTGGACGCCGGCCACCTGGTCGCCGACGGCCCGACCCACGACCTGATGCGCGACGCCGACCTGATGCGCACCCACGGCCTGGACACCCCACCCCTCGCTACGCGCCCATAAACCCGCCGCCACCCCACTAACGTCATTGCGAGACCTGCGGGTTTTGCAGGTCGTGGCAATCCACCGGGCGGGCATATGCCCACCCCACTAACGTCATTGCGAGACCTGCGGGTTTTGCAGGTCGTGGCAATCCACCGGGCGGGCTTGAGCCCGCCCGGATACCACGCGCCCCGTGCTTTAGCACGGGGGCATCTTACGCGCGCGGTGGTATAGGGCAACGGCGCGGGACGCACTCCCCCTGCCGTACAATCAAAGCCGCACGCGCACCGTGGGGACGACGGCGGGCGTTGCGCGAGGGCGGGCGGCATTCAGCGGGGCAGTAAGGTGTGATCACGATGGGCACATATCCGGCACAATCCAAACCGTGGGGGCCATTCGCATTCGAAAACACAGGCAAAACAAAGCGGGGGAGTACGTCCCGCACCCGCCGCCATCCGCGCGTGCGGTCGGCGTTGGCAACCGCCCTGGTCGCCGTCTGCCTGCTGCTGCCGGTGCATCCGGTGGAACAGGCACACGCCGCCACCCCCTATGACCCGGCTCCCGACGGCAGCGACAGCGGCAGGTACTATGCCCTGATCGGGCGCGACAACTTCCGGTCGGGTCTGGACTGCGGGCTGCTGGAAACGCGCATCGAGGTCCCGGCGTCGCTGCGCACGTTTTTTGCGGGCAGCCCGCACACCATCACCTTTGACCGATTTTTCCGACTGTTCGGTTTGGATGAACAGGACTATGCGACGCTGCAACAGGCCGATTGCCCGGCGTTTGCCGCACTGACTGTGACCGACTGGGATGCCCTGAAGGCTTGGGTCGTCAAGCAGAAACCGCCCCGGGACAGCGACGGCGACGGCTATGCGGACAACGACGGTTACACCGACAACACCGCCACCCGCGAAGCTCCCGACGGCATCATCAGCATCGACGAACAAAACGCGACGATTGACGACACCGGCCAGCGCCATGTGCTGAAAACGGCGTTCGCGATGAACACCGTCTATATCGGGCCGAATCCGCCCGAACCTTTCAGCCCGGCCAGTCCCGTGCGGTCCGGCAACGCCTATCTGCCACCGTCGATCCCGCAGGTCGCAGCAGGCGGCGGGGCGTCCTCCCCCATATGGGAAACAACCAAAGGCTACGACCGACTGGATAGCCCGGCGGGTGCTGCCGTCGCGAACAAATTCGTCGACTACCAGCTGACCGACGCCAACCGAGTCACGATTCCGGCGCGATTCAACCGCGAACGCGACGACATTCTGATCACTTTTCGCTCGCACCCGGGATACAGCTTAGGCGACAACAACTTCCGTCCCGCCAGCTATCTGAATGTCCTGGACGCGCAAACCGGCAGCCAGCTGGCGTCAGATACGGTGTCACCGCAGCTGTATATGAACGGCACTATCGCAGGCCACCTGGCACAGACGCACCGTTTCGCCAATCCGAACGACGGCTATTGGGGTCTGCGTAACGGTACCATCCGCAACCAGCTGTACAAATGGTCGTCGAATGTCACCACCTATACAGGCGGCGGCTTGGGCGGCAAATACGTCCTGAAAGGTACCTATTACGGTGGCAGCAACCCGCATGTCAGCGCGCACGAATCGCACGTGAACCTGTACGACATGCAGATGGAGCTGCACGGTGCTTGGTCGACGGCGCACGGCGGCACGGGTGCGCAGCAGCAACTGCGCGGCTTTTACCGACGCGGCATCGGTGGGACGGCGACTGACATCGGTGACGACCCGTCCACTTGGACTGCCGCCGACGACATCCGCCGGGCGTCTGCGCAGGCCACGATTGCGGTTCAGAGCGGCATCACCAACGTCAACTATGGCGGTCGTCTGGCGACCGGGATCGAGGCGCACCTGTGGGTGCAGGTCACGCGCCCGACGCTGACAACCGATGGCCCGGGTCAGTCGCGCGCGGTCACGTGGCGGGCCGGGTCCGGTGATTTCGATACGTCGGTGGGCGGCGCTTCTGTGACGGTGTGCGACGCGGGGGTTGCGCCGGCAGTCGCGCGCCGCGATGATCCGGTGGACGGCGACGTTGCAGGTGGGGTGGACTATGTCGGTACCCGCAATGCGGCTGACAGGATGGTGGTCTACCTGCGAGAGCAACCCGCGGTGGCGTCAACGCCCTGGACCGGGACCGAGCCCGGCTATAACCTGGGCGACGGCGCGGATGTCGCCGCGCTGACCGCCCGGTTGGATGGCTGCGCCGACGGTACGGTGCTGCAGCTGTTGTATACCTATGCGGCGGCGGATGCCGATACGGCACTGGTGGGCGAGATCCCGGGAGATGTGGGCGCGCTGGACGTGGAGGGCGAACGTAACCGGGGGGCATACGCCACCCCGCTGCTGCGCACGGTGACGGTACAGGCTCCGGCGAACGCGCCGACCCCGCCGCCAGCCGGGCCGGACGAGCCGTTCACGCCGGCGACGCGCCCGGTGCCCCCGCAGCTGCCGGAACGGCCCACACACACGCCGCCGACGGCAAAGCGACCCACGCGCGCAGACACGCACGTCCCGACCGGCGAGGCCGGCCGCTGGGCGATACCCGCAGGCGTGCTGGGAATTGCGGCTGCGGTCTGTATCGTGCTGTTCCTGAAACGCACGGACGATTGACCGTCGGCGCACGCCCTGCACCCGCCGTAATCACATCAGTGGGTATTGGAATTAACAACGTCATTGCGAGACCTGCGGGTTTTGCAGGTCGTGGCAATCCACCGGCGACGCCAGTCGCCGGATAACAGACCCCGTCACGTGTATTTCGTGACGGGGCATTATTGATTACATACACAACCGCCGCAGCTGACGCCGCGGCGGTTTACTCTAAAAACTAGGTTAACCGTCTGCGACCCGGCATCAGGCTACCTGCTTATTTAATAACAGATTTCGTGCTACCCTGCAAGACTGTGCGTACTCAGTACATCCCGACCGCTCAGCCGTACAGCATGCCCTCCAAGCGGTTCACCACACCCGTCGGCAGCACGCGTGCCAGCACCGCAAACAGCCGATACGGTGCCCCCACGACCCGCATCGGACGGGGGTGCCGCGCCAGCGCCGCACGCACAACGGCACGCGCCACGACATCAGCCGACATCCCGCGCCGTTCGTCCTGTTCCATTTTCGCGATGGCAGCCTCCGCGCGCGGGTAATGCGCGTCCGCGTTATTTGCTGCCTCCCCCACGCCGGCGCGCTCCCCGTGCGCGCCGCCCCCGCCTCCGCCATCTACGCCAACCCCGCCGCCTCCGCCGGACTCGGCACCCGCTCCCGCACTCCCGCTCGCACCCGCACCCCGACCCGTCCGCCACCGCGCATCGGTGAACCCGGTCCGGGTGTCGCCGGGCAACACACAGCTGACCCGTACGCCCTGTGCGGACACTTCGTTTCGCAGGGCCAACACCAAAGCGCACAGCGCCGCCTTGCTCGCGGAATAATGCGCCTGATAGGGGACCGGCAACAGCGCCGCGACCGACGACACGCACACGATCGAGCCCTGTGTCACCCGCAGGTGGGGCAGCACGGCTGTGATCACGCGCACCACACCGCCATAGTTCACGTCGAATTGCCGCTGCACCTCCGCCTCCGCAGCCGTCTCCACCGGACCGGCTATCCCGAACCCCGCGTTGCACACCACGATGTCGACCCGCCCGGCGCGGGCCAAAACCGCCTCCACGCCGGCCGCCACGCTGTCTGAATCGGTCACGTCGCAGGCGATGTGCTCCGGCTGCGACATCCCGCCTGCCGGTTCGCGCCCGGTTCGGTTACTCACGTCGGGGGAGCCTTCCGCAGCCGTCCTGCTGAACCCGAACACGCGGATTCCCCGCCGCGCTAGCATTTCGGCGCATGCCCGCCCGATTCCGCGGCTGGCGCCGGTCACAATCGCCACCCGCATCGTCTGTCCGTCCGTTTTCCTGATCCCCATCACCCATCCTTTTCATCCTGCATCCCCGTCGCCCCCATTGTAGCAACCCCGACCCCGCCCACCCCCGCCGTCCGACCCGCCCCCACACGCATCCTGCTATCCTTGACACCACCATGCATCTGAACCGCAGCGACATAAACCCCTCGCTGGAAGCCACCGCCGCCGTCTGTGCCCGCGCGGGTAACCCCCAGCGCGCCTACACGACCATCCAGGTCGCCGGCACCAACGGCAAAACCTCGACCACACGCCTGATCGCCGCCCTGTTACAGGCCGCGGGCCTGCGCGTCGGCCGCTACACATCGCCCGAGCTCTACGCCGACACCGACCGCATCGCCGTGAACGACCGCGACATCACGCCCGCCGCCCTGAACGCGGTCCTGACCCGCGCGCGCGACGCCGCTGCCGCAATCGACCTCACCTTGACCGCCTACGAACAGTTCACGGTCGCCGCCTTTCTGGCGTTTCGCGATGCCGCAGTCGACGCCGCCGTGCTGGAGGTCGGCATGGGCGGGCGCTGGGACGCCACCACGGTCGCAGACCCCGCCGTCGCCGTGATTACCGGCATCGCACGCGACCACACGGAATTCTTGGGGGAGTACGTCCCGGACATTGCCGCGGAAAAAGCAGCGATCATCAAACCCCGCACCGGCACGGACACCATCGCCACCGCCACCACCGCCGTGGTCGCAGCCGACTTGGCGCATGAAGCTCCCGACGCCTATGCCGTCATCGCCCGGCGCGTCGCCGACGTCGGTGCGCGCCTGATTCCCGCCCGCGCGTGCGACTTGCCGACAAACCTTTCCATCCCTGCGCACGTTGCCGGCTATCAGCGCCAAAACATCGCGTGTGCCGTGGCTGCCGCCACCGCCGCCGGCTACCCGCCGACGCCCCGCCGTCTGCAGCAGGTGCTGGACGGCATACGATTTCCCGGCAGGTTCGATCGCATCGCCGACGATCCGCCGACCTATTTCGACGGAGCACACAACCCCCAGGCGGCCGCGCGCCTGGCAGCCGAAATCACGCGGCGCGGCATGCGTCCGCTGATTGCCGTGGGTGCATTCGCCGACAAAGACGTCGACGGCATCATCGACGCCCTGTCTCCGGTGGCATCCGCGTTTGTTGCGCTGTCGGCTCCCGGACCACGCGGTCTTGCGGCTGCGGATCTGGCACGTCGCATCAACGCGCGGTCCGACACGGCGGTGCGGGACGTGCTCCCCCGATTCGACCTGAATAAGCTGCAGGAAATCGCCCGCGTCAACAATGTGGAGACCCTGTTGATAACAGGCAGCCTCAGCCTGGCGCGCGTGCTACAATCATCAGATATGACGCGCGGCCGCCAGGCGGTCGTGCGGGTCGAGGGTGACCCCGAACCGTACCGAGGAAGGAACGACAGGACATGGCTGACATCCTGAATCCCATCATCCAGAGCAAGGCCTTTCAGTTCGCCTCGCTGGTGATTGGCATAATCACGCTGTTGCTGGCCGTTGCGCTGGTGTTTTGGGCGTGGCGTGACGCGCGCAGGCGCGGCGGGCGCGACATCATCTGGGTGATTGTCGGCGCGGTTGTCATCGTGGTGGCCGCAATCGTGGGCTTTCGTTTCACGACCTATGGCTTTGCGACGGTGGGGCTGATTGCGCTGGCCGCCGTGCTGGTGTATTTGATTGTCTATTCGTTGGTGCGCCCGGGCGAATACCTGGCTGACGCCCGGGAACGCGAGATGTCGCTGCGCCTGCTCGAGGCCGAACTGGACGAAAAGGCCTGCCCCAGCTGCGGGGCCGGGGTCGAGCCCGATTTCCTGATTTGCCCGGTGTGCAACATCACGTTGCGCCGCCCCTGCGAGTTTTGCGGCCGCCCCATCAAGGTCAAATGGAAGACCTGCCCGTACTGCAAAGCGCACCAGGCCAACGTCCCGGCGGCCGGGAAAAGCCGCGCGGGCAAAAAACGCGAACGCGCAGCCGGCACGGGAAAACACTCGGCGGGCGCCGCCGATGACGTCGCGTTGTCCGGTGAATAGGGCGCACACCCGGTGCATTGCCCGGCGCAGATAGGGAAATAAAGGATATAAGGATGGGGAGCGCGTCCCGTACGTTCGCGTGACCCGTGGGATACCGGCGATAGCACGCAGGTAGAATAACAGCAACGAAGGAGCACACGACACAATGGCACATAACCCAAAGAACCAGCCCTTGGAACTGATTCGCCACTCGACGGCGCACCTGATGGCGGCTGCAATCGCCGACTTGTACCCGGGGACAAAGTTCGGCATCGGACCGGACATCGAGGACGGGTTTTATTACGATCTGGAGCTGCCCGACGGCGTCAAGCTGACCTTGGAGGACCTGCCCGCGATCGAGGCGCGCATGCGCGAGCTGGTCGCGGCGGACGAGCCCTTTGTGCGCAAGGAAATGAGCAAGGACGATGCGCTGGCGCTGTTTGCCGATCAGGACTACAAGCTGGAACTGATTGACGAGCTGCCGGCAGACGAGGTGCTGTCGGTCTATACCACCGGGGCATTTACCGATCTGTGTCGGGGACCGCACGTGCCCTCGACCGGGTATCTGAAGCATTTCAAGTTGACGAAACTGGCGGGCGCATACTGGCGGGGGAGCAGCGACCGTCCGATGTTGCAGCGCATTTACGGAACGGCCTGGCAGAAAGCAAGCCAGCTGAGCGATTACCTGGAGCGCCAGGCAGAGGCCGAGCGGCGCGACCACCGCAAGCTGGGCAAGGAACTGGATCTCTTCAGTTTCCACGAGCTGGCGGGCAGCGGACTGCCGCTGTATCACCCCAAGGGCGCGCGCGTGTTGCGCCTGTTACAGGAATGGCTGCGGCGTGTGTTGTATGCGCGCGGCTATGTCGAGGCCATCACGCCGCATATCTATAAGGTCGATGTCTGGAAGACCAGCGGGCATTACGAGAACTACAAAAACGACATGTATTTCTTTGATGTGTTCGAGGACGAGGGCCAAGACGAGGGGCGCAGCCGCGCGGCTGAAGGCAAGGTCGACAAAGTCAGCGAATACGCCGTCAAGCCCATGAATTGCCCCGGCCACATCATGATCTATGCCTCCGACCTGCACAGCTATCGCGACCTGCCGCTGCGTATGTTCGAGTTCGGCACGGTGTACCGTCACGAGCTGTCCGGCGTGGTACACGGCCTGATGCGCGCACGCGGTTTCACCCAGGATGATGCACACATTTTCTGTCGCCCCGACCAGGTGAACACCGAGGTCTTGTTGATGTTGGAACTGGTCGATTACGTGATGGGGGTATTCGGATTCGAGTATTCTGCGGAACTGTCGACCCGTCCCGAAAAGAAATTCATCGGCACGCCCGAGACCTGGGAGTTCACGACCGCAGCCCTGGAAAACGCGCTGAAGGAACGCCGGATCCCCTATGAAATCAACGAGGGCGACGGCGCGTTCTATGGGCCGAAAATCGACATCAAGCTGCGCGACGCCATCGGGCGTACCTGGCAGTGTTCAACCATTCAGTTCGATGCGCTGTTGCCCGAACGCTTCGGTCTGGAGTACCGCACGGCAGACAACAGTGTCGAGCGCCCGATGATGCTGCATCGGACTATTTTGGGCAGCATGGAGCGCTTTTTCGGCATCCTGATCGAGCATTATGCCGGTGCCCTGCCCAGCTGGTTGGCGCCGGTTCAGGCGGAAATCATCCCCATCAGTGACGATCAGGCCGCATACGCACAATCGGTTGCAGACGCGCTGGCGTCGGCGGGACTGCGTGCCGAGGTCGACGCGAGTAACGAGCGCATGCAGGCGAAAATCGCGCGTGCCCAGGCACAGCGTGTGCCCTATATGCTGGTCATCGGCAAGCGCGAGGCCGAAGAGGGCACCGTCGCGGTCCGGCACCGGACCGATGGCGACAAGGGTGCCATGGCGCTGGATGCGTTCATACAGATCCTGCGCGACGAAGAGCCCGCGGTGGCGTAACGGCGACGGCGGGAAACGAAACACGGACCAAACGGGACTTAACCGGGACGGAAATGAGTACGGAATGAGCATGAAATGAGGACGCGCAATGGTCGATACCTTTCGTGACACGGTGGAACCCTCGGTGCGTCAGCGCTTGGAGGACAGCCTGACCACGCGCGAGCAGGTCGAGAACATCTCGACGGAGCTTCCGAGCGCAGGCGGTGCGGGATCCGGCGCGGATGCGGGACGTACTCCCCCTCCTGCCGGTCCACCCCGGAAAAAGCGCAATGGTTTTTGGGAGACCATCAAGTCGCTGTTGCTGACGCTGCTGTTGGTGGTGCTGGTGGTCGGCGGGTCGTTTGTGCTGACCTTGTATGCGCGCGAAAAGGGCTGGATACAGGGCAAGGAAGTGATCGAAGAGCCCGACGCGGATGTGGCTGACGAGGACGTGGCCGACGATGGTACCGGCGAGGACGCCGATTGGGCGGCCGAAGGGGGAGAGGCCGAATATCCCTATATCGTGCGCGTGCAGGGGGCGGCGGTCACGGCAAAGAAAATCACCTTTGAATACAACGGGAAGTCATACACGATTCAGCCGACGGTGGAATCCGACGTGTACCACGGTGCGGTGGCGGCTGCGCGCGGCTACACCATCCCGGCTGACGCCGCAGACGACGAATATGCCCAGGAAGACTTGCTGATTGCCTATTACAACAAGCTGGCATACGACCCCGAAATGGAGACGTCGATCAACAGCGTCCTGACGCAGCTTGCCGCCATCAAGCAATCGGCGAAACTGGATGCGGACGAATACTGCGAGCTGCTGGCGAAATACGTGCAGTCGATTCCCTATGACACCGCGCGCAACGCGGCCGAGGTCAAGGGCTCGGTGGCAGGGGATCCCCGTATGCCCATCCAGGTGTTGGTCGACGGCACCGGGGACTGCGATGAAAAGACGATGCTGCTGGCGACCCTGCTGACGCATTCGGGATACGAGGTCTCGGGCGAGCTGTGGCAGACCGAAAAGCACATGGCGCTGGCGGTCGCAGTCGAGGACAGTGACAAGGCGCTGGAACTCAGCTGGGGCGAGAGCGGGTATGCCTTCATCGAGACCACGCAGCCCATCTATGTGTCCGAAATCCCGACCAGCTTCGTCGGCGACAAACAGCTGACCTCAACGCCGGTGGATATTCCCTTTGGCGACGGTGAATCCGATGTCTATTACAGCGCATCCGCCATGGAGCAAGTCGCCCGTATCGTCGCTGCGCGTAACGCGGCGTACGATGCGGCCAACAGCGAGAAAGCCGTGATGGACGCCGCCACCGGCGATTCGGCCTACAACAAAGCAGTGAAGCGCTATAACAAAGCCATAACCGCGATCAACACCCTGCAAGTCACCGTGGACGAAAACGGGAAAAAGTACGATGACTTCAAGGATAGGGTGGCCGCCATTAAGTGGCTCGACAAAAACCAATGGTGGTGAGAGCGTACCTGATGGCGCATCTCGGCGTCGCACCACCACTCGCGTAGGCTACGGTATCTGACAAAACGGCGCGCTGCCCCGGCCCTGTGCTATGCTAATTACCGTTCGAGGGAAGGCACAGGGAGGTCACAGTGCTTGCGCGTTTGCAACATAGGCACACTCGGGGGAATCAATCGTCACGTGCAAAAAACGCCGCGATGTCTATACCGACGCGCGTCGTGTTCGTCCTGCTGACGGCGTTCACCGTGCTGGCCGTGCTGGCCGCACCCCCCGTCGCCCGCGCGCTGCCCGCATCGATGATTCTGACCATCAACGACTCCGACGTGGTCGAATACGGCGTCGTCAAACGCGAACGGGGCAGCGGCATCGGCCGCGGCAACTGGACCTATGACGCAGCCACCAATACGCTGACCTTGAACGACTGCATCCTGAACTACATCCACGGCGAATACACCGACCACATGACCATCATCGTGAACGGCACGGTCGACATCAACCGCACGAACGCACTCTGCCCGCTGGGCCTGTACAAGGCCTCGCATCTGTCCCTGAAAGGCGCCGCAACATCGCATCTGACCTGCACGAACGTCGCTCCGACCAACGGCAGTCCCGCCATCTACGCCGAAGGCGACCTGACCATCGACGGCAACCTGACCATCACCGCCCGCGGCAGCCGCCACGGCATCTCGTCGGCGTTCGGCACGCTGACCGTGACGGGCAATCCGACCATCACCGCCGAAACCCAGGCGGGCGTCACCGCCGAACACGCCCCCCTGTCCGCATCAGCGGTCCACATCGCCGGAGGCACCATCACCTGCATCAACCCGGCAAACAGCACGACTCCGTCCGTCTATGCCATGAACGACGACGTCACCCTGACCGGCGGCACCCTGACGGCCCCCAACGGCATCACGGCCGACGCAGGCGGCGTCACGATCGCCGGAGGCAGCGTCTATGCCCCCTGGAACAAAATCGCGCCCGCGCCCAAAAACGCCGCAGGCCAAGCCATCAACAACCCCACGGGGGCGGCACTCATTGCGCTGACCGTCGTGGGCGGCACGGGAACCGGCACCTATCCGGCCGGAACCACGGTTCCCATCGCGGCCGCGACCGCGCCGTCAGGCCAAACCTTCGACACATGGAGCAGCAATGGCGGGGGAGCGTTTCAGTCCGCAACCGCTGCGCGCACGTCATTCGAACTCCCGAACCGTCCGGTCACTGTGGTCGCTTGCTATCGCAGCACTGCTGCCGGCGGTTCCGGTAACGGCTCCGCGGCATCCGGCGGCTCAGGCGGCTCTGCGGCGTCCGGTGGCGCGGCAGGCTCCGTCCAAGGTATCACCATGCCGGTTACGAAACCGACCGTCAAAAAGGTCGGGATCAGCAAACTGAAAGTCGGCAAACGCAAGCTGACCGTGACTTGGAAGAAACTCGCCGCGTCCCAGCAGGTCACGAAATACCAGGTTCGCTGGCGCATCAAGGGCAAGGCGAAATGGTCAAAGGTGAAAACGCTTGCCGCATCGAAAAAGTCCTATATCATCAGCGGACTGAAAAAGGGCAAACGTTATCAGGTACAGGTGCGCGCCTACCGGAAAATCACCACCGGCGCAAGCGCGGGGACCTATTACAGTGCCTGGTCTGCGACCAAGATATCCGGCAAGCTGAAGTAACGCCGCCGGGTTCAAAACAGGTGGAGAGGTAACGCTCCCCCATCAGGTCCGTCACCTGCGGGTCGGGGAGGGCGTAAATGATATAATGTGGGCGTGATTTACCTGCTCATCCTGCAGAGGGCTGCGGGGTGTGGGCAGGGTTGTTATGAGCACACGTACCGAGGGCTAGTTTGTAGGGACTCGAGGAAATGTTCGAGGTCCGCTGTGAGGGTAATACGAGGAGGAGTGTGTTATGACGAGGGCATTCAGAATCCATGCACCTGCCAACCTGTTGGGTAAACCCCAATCCACGACGCGCGGACGTGTGGTGTCGCTGTTGTTGGCGATTGCGCTGGCGTTCAGCCTGTTACCCGCCGGGACGGCGGTTGCTGCCGATGCCGCGATGACGGCGAACCTGAACTTCAGCACCACGACGCCGGCGTCGGGTCAGACCTTTGATATGAATATCAATTTCAACAGCCAGTCGCTGGGGGATGCCTCATTTGTCAAGAATGCCCGGGTGGAATTCGACCTGCCGGCGAAACTGGACGTGGTGGCGTTGCCGACAGCCGCGAACGGGGAATACACCGTGACCACCAGCGGGGACACGCATGTGGTGGTGGCATACAACCAGCCCATCCCGGTGGGTGCCCTGCAGCGTCTGGGCTTTTCGCTGAAGTGGGAGGCGGGAACGACCGTCCAGGGTGTGGACACGTGGGCGGCGAATGTGACCGTCACCGGAACCGACTGTACACCGGGCAGTGCCGGCGGTACGGTAAATCCGACCAACATCGCAAAGCCGGTCGTGCTGAGCGTTGACGATTACCTGAACGGGCAGCCCAGCGGGGCCAGTTTGTCGCATTCCTCGACCATTCATCTGACGCCCGAGGCGGAACTGGGCGGCCTGAACGAAACGAACGCACAGGTACAGATTTCGATTCCCGCGGCGGCGATTATCGAGGGGATCACCCTGAATGGGACGGCCATTACGCCGACGCCGTCTGCGGCCGACCCCAAGGTCTATACCATACCGGTGGGGACGCTCCAGGTGGGGCACAGTCAGACCATCGTGGTCACCTATCATTTCCCGCCCGACACGACCAACGGCAACGGGCCGGATACCTATAACTGGGACGTGACCTATTCCGCCGACCGTGCGGGCAGCGCCATTACGCCCGAGGTCGTGAACCTGGTCGAAAAGGACGATTATGACGTCGTGATCGCCCCGGTGGTCCCGGCGGCATTCAAGAAATCCGCAAGTGCCCAGGCGATTCGTGCCGCCGGGCGCACGCTGTCCTATGTGGTTGAATTCTGGCCGACCGAGGCGATGAGTAACATCGTCGTGGTCGACAACCCCCTGTTGAACGAAGCCGACTTTTTCAATGTCAACCGATTCACCCAGGTGTCTTGGCAGGACTACGACACCTTGGGCGACCCCTCGCTGGTACACCGGACCAAGACCCGGGTCAGCTATCACCTGTCAGACGAGGCTGCGGGAACCTGGCATGCGGTGACCACGGATCCGGCGCTGAACGGATCCACAGCTGTGGGCGCGTTGCCGACCGGGAACAGCTCGTATGTGGATCAGTTCAAGTTCGAGTTCTATTATGACCAGAATGGTTCGGGATCCGGCGGCAGCTACGTGGACGGCGGGACCGGCAGCGCGAATGCGAACATCCCGGCACAGGCCGGTCACGTGCGCATTCAGCTGAACGCCGTTATGCTGGCGGAATCGGCACAGCAGACGGTACCGGGTACCTATGACTATATCCCCGAGGTGGGCGGGCGTGCCTACTTGGAAAACACCATTAAGGTCACCCAGGGAACAGCCGGCGGCAAAGACCTGTCGCAGGCAAGCAACAACGAAGTGCTGAGCTCGACTGAGCTGCGCAGCTCTGCCGTGAGAGGTTATTTGGCACAACAGTCGTGGAGCCAGGACGGCGGCTTTTGGTGGGCACAACCCGCCGTCGAAAGTAGCCTTGTCGGTGACGGTTGGGGATACACACGGATTTGGCACGGTTCCTATGGCGGGCGGAGTTTGGGCTCGGCCAGTGCCGTTGCAGGCGACGAGCTCTGGGCGATCCAAGAGTTTACGGTCACGGATTTGGCGCTGAACAACGGGGAGTTCTATTTCATCGTCCCCAGTGCCGATATCGATGTTATCGATGCCGCCTCGCGATATGGTGCAGGACCAATCGAATGGGAAACCTTCACCCTGCCCACAGCGGTGGGATCCACGTACCCGGCGGGCTCGACCATTGTGCGGATCAGGTTGCTGACCAGCCCCTTTGAACCGCCGAATGACGTGGGCGGAACCAGTTGGGGGGCGTGGCAGTCGTGGCAACCGTGGGCCGGGACACATATCGGCATCAAATTGAAAGTCAAGCCGGGCGCCACTTCGACTCCCATCATCATGCTGTTTGGAACGCCCGATCTTGCTCAGGATTTCGGCAATGGCTCGGACTTGACTGCATACGGTTGGGGTTGGCCGGCCGCAGGATGGCCTCCGTATAGCAACGTCATGGCGGCAGCCGGGTTGCCGGGTGGCTCCAGTGGTGAATGGCATGTGTTCTACACGCATGCTATGACCTTGCCGATCGACAATACCATCGGTCTGAATCCCGAGGTCACCACGTCTGCAGACGGTATCACCTATGGCAGCGCCGCCGTGGTCGATAACACCACGGCAGCACAGGATGCCTACTATAAACTGCACGCGGAAAACTCGTCCAGCGGCGGTTACGGCGCGTTTGACCGTGTGAAGATCATCAGCAACCTGCCGGTTGCAGGTGCCGACACCATGACGGTGAACAATGCGCAAAAGGGCTCGACCTTGGGGCTTGATACCATCACCATCGACAGCATCACAATCACCGATGGGCTGGGTGTGGTAACCAACGTCAGTCCGACCAACACGGCCGACGACATCAAGATCTACTACACCATGGCGGCGTCTTGGCAAAACAACCGCACGACCTTGAGCAATGTCACGGCGGCTGTCGCCGGCACCTGGGTCGAGACCACCGACGGGACCATTCCCGCCGGGGCCGAGGCCATCATGATCGACCTGGAGGGCGGTCTGCCCGCAGGGTCGCAGATCGACATCGTCTATAAAGGTCAGCTGCCCCAAAGCACCGCGCGTGACTATGCGTATGCCTCGATGGCGGTGGGTGCCCACTACGCAGGCGGCAACGTTGCGGTGGGCGAACCCGCCAAAGCGGGTGTGCGCGGGTCTGCCGGTATGTATGAAATCAGCGGTCTGGCGTGGTTCGACCTGAACCACGACGGTATCCGCCAAAGCAGCGAGTCTTCCCGCTGTGCCAATGTGGCAGTCGAGCTCTATGACGACACCGGCACCCTGTTGGATTCGGCGACGACGGCATCTGACGGTTCCTACAGCTTCATCGGCCTGGAAAACGGCACCTACGTGCTGAAACTGACGCCGCCTGCCGGGCTGTTCCTCAGCCCGACCGATGCCGGTACCAACGACACCGTCGACAACGACTACGCGATGTTTGCCGGTTTGGCGCAGACCTCGCGCACCATCAACGGTGCCAACCGCACGAATGTCGACGCCGGTTTCTATGACAACAGCGCATCCACGCTCTCGGTCAGCAAGGTGTTGGCAGGTAACGACACCTCGAACACCGACAGCTTCGACTTTGTGCTGAAAATTGGTGGCACGGCGGCATCCGGTGAAAGCTATTCCATCGGCGGCACCTCATACACAACGGGTACCGACGGCAGCTTCAGCCTGAAGGGCGGCGAAACTGCCGACTTCACCCTGCCCGTGGGCACCAGCTACGAGGTCACCGAGGCCGCGTCAAGCACCGGCTACAGCCTCAGTTCCGCCACCAACGCCACCGGCACGCTGCCGGTAAACGGTGTCACGGCGACGTTCACCAACACGCGCGATCACGGTACCCTGACGGTCAAAAAACTGATTGCCGGAAACGGTGCATCGTCGTCCCAGTCCTTCACGTTCACGCTGTCCCGGGGCGGCACGGCGGTCGCAACACGCCCCTATGTGCTGAAAAGCGTAAATCCCCTGACCTCGGTCGTGACCACGGTCAGCACGACGCTTACAACCGATGCATCCGGGCATTTCAGCCTGACGGCAAACCAGCTGGCGGAATTCGCGTTGCCGACCGGTCCCACCTACACGGTGACCGAAAACGATTACAGCGCGTCCGCCTACACGACGACTGATGACGTCGGTACCACCACCGACCGCACGGCGGCACTGACCATCGGCGCGACCCCCCAGACGGCGACCTTCACGAACACGCGCAACGTCGGGGTCCTGCAGGTGACCAAACAGGTACAGGGCAGCAACGGTGAAACGACACGCAGTTTTGATTTCACGCTGATGTCCGGGACGCTCTCCTCTGCCTTGACCGCGAAAGCACAGCCCTATGTGCTGTCCGGCGCCGGTATCAACACCCCGCAGAATCTGGTCACGACGGCGGCGGGCGCATTCAGCCTGGCAGACGGGCAAACCGCGACCTTCACCGACATCCCGGTTGACTGGTTCTACGAGGTCACCGAGGACGATTATTCCGCCGACCTGTACGTCACCACATCGAGTGGGGATACGGGCAGTCTCAGCTCTACGACCGCGACTGCGACGGCTGCCTTCGTCAACCGTCGCCTGGAGGGCGCGTTCAGTGTGACCAAGGAGCTGCAGGGACAGTTCGCCGACACCGCGCGCGATTTCGATTTCCGGGCCGAACTGGTGCCCGTGGGCGGCACGTCGGGTGTTCCGGTGTCGTTTGTCGGGACCTATACGGTGTCCGGTGCCGGGATTTCAGGTACTGACGCGCGCTATACTGCAGACGGGAACTTCACGCTGCGCGGGGGTCAGACGGCGGTGTTTGACGGGCTGCTGCAGGGCACCTATTATTCGGTGACCGAGACCGCCGTTGCCGGATACGTGACCACGTCGACCGACACCAGCGGGACTATCACAGACGGTGTCGTGGCGCCGATTGAATTCACCAACACGCGCGAAGAGGGCACGCTGACGGTGACGAACGCGTTCAGTGACGCCCGCGGAGAGGGGACCACCAAGGTATTTCGCTATACGATCCTGGTCGACGGGATGCCGTGGAACGGCAGCTATGCCTATTACGCGGCGGACGGCAGCCTGATCAGTCCGGCGGTCTATGTGGGTACGACGGCACTGCCGGTGGCGGGGTCGTTTACGCTGAAACACGGCGAGAAAGCCGTATTCAAACTGCCGACCGGGGTCACGTATCTGGTGACCCAGGACGATTACAGCTCCGAAGAGATCGCGACGACCTGGACCAGTAACGACGGCACCGTGACTGCGGATCACGCGGTGGCGTTCAGCAACGTGCGCTTGGCGGCAGTGGTGACACCGCCCGACACGACGCCACCGAAAGACCTGCCGACCGGCAAGACCACGCCGCGCGTGGTCAAGGTCGACAACCTGCCGACCGGTGAGGTCGCGTGGGTCTGGTTGCTGGTGGTTGCCGCCGTTGCGGCAGTCGGTGTCTGGACCGTCACCGTCACCCGCAAAAACCGCAGGAGCAGCCCCGGCGACATCAGCTAAGCCGGTAGTCGCCCAAATTACAAAGGTCATTGCGAGCGCGCGAAGCGCGCGCGGCAATCCACCGGGGCGGGCACACCCTACTCACGTCATTGCGAGCCCGCCAACGGCGGGCGCGGCAATCCACCGGGGCGGGCACACCCTACTCACGTCATTGCGAGCCCGCCAACGGCGGGCGCGGCAATCCACCGGGGCGGGTGAACACCCGCCCCGGATCAATGATTCGGATGCGCATTCGCGCATCCTCAACCCATCATCCTCAGACCTGTCGCGACTCTATATACCCGACGGCGCGCCGTACCCGCCGCCGCTTCGGGCCCGACGCCGCGCCGGGACATGCTCCCCCCATCCTTTGTTATAATTACCCACAGGTAACGGGTACTGCACGCGGTCACATTTCCGCGCTGCGCTGTGCTGCACAGCACCGCACCGCACGCGCTGCACTTCACGCACCGCATCCGGTACCGTCGAGGGAACGCACGCGCACGCACGCATTACCTGCGCGTTGGGGGATTTGAGGGACGGCAGAACTGCAGAAAGGGGCACTTTCATGCTAGGCAGAACCGTACAGCGGCCCGAGCTATCTGTGGCCATCATCGCACGTGACTGCCCGCCCGCAGGTGTGGCGGGACAGGCAATCTCAGAAATCGCAGACGAACTGACGCGACGCGAATACCGGGTGGCGCGCCTGACCACCGCCGCCGACGGACAGGCCGAAATCGCCGCGAACGCCGCGCTCGACGTCATCCTGCTGGAGTGGGAGCTCCCCGACGCCACCGCGGTGCTGACGGCGCTGCGCAAGCGCAACCGGCGCATCCCGGTGTATTTGCTGCGCGACCACGACAGCGACGTCACCGTGCCCGTGGAAATCATGGAGGAAGTCAACGAACTGGTCTGGCTGGGCGAGGACACGGCACCCTTCATCGCCGGGCGCATCGAGGCGAGCGCCCAGCGCTATGCGGACAGCATCCTCCCCACATTCTTTAAAGCCCTGGTGGCGTTCAACGACGTACACGAATACAGCTGGCACACACCCGGGCACACCGGCGGCACGGCGTTTCTGAAAACGGCCGCGGGTCTGGCGTTTTACGACTATTTCGGCGAAAGCCTGTTGCGCAGCGACCTTTCCATCAGTGTGGATGCCCTAGGGTCGCTGCTGGACCATTCCGGCCCGATCGGCGCCGGTGAACGCTATATCGCAAAGGTATTCGGCGCCGACCGCAGCTACACGGTGACCAACGGCACCTCGACCTCGAACCGCATGATATACGCGGCGAACCTGCGCGATGGGGACGTGGCGCTGTGCGACCGCAACTGCCATAAATCCATCGAGCAGGGCCTGACCCAGACCGGCGCGCATCCCGTCTACCTGATGCCGCTGCGCAACTACCTGGGTATCATCGGGCCCATCCCGCCCGCCGCGATCAAATCGGCCGAAAAACAGCTGCGCGCAGGCAAACTGCACCCACGCCTGGCGACCGTCACGAACTCGACCTACGACGGCATTTGCTACAACGCGCACACGGTGGCGGACCTGCTGGGCAAAACTTGCGACCGCATCCATTTCGACGAAGCATGGTACGGCTACGCGCGCTTCAACGACCTGTACCGCGAACACTTCGCGATGTACGGCGACGCGGCCGATTACCCCGACACGGCACCCACGCTGTTTGCGACCCAGTCGACGCACAAACTGCTGGCCGCTCTGTCCCAGGCATCCTATATCCACCTGCGCCAGGGGCGCGCCCCGGTCGAACACGGGCGTTTCAACGAAGCCTTCATGATGCATTCGTCCACCAGCCCGCTGTACACCATCATCGCCTCGAACGAAATCAGCGCCGCCATGATGGAAGAGGCCGGCGAATTCCTGACGACCGAATCTTTGTGGGAGGCCTGCGAATTCCGCCAAAACGTCTGGCGCTACAAACGCGAACTGGCCGAAAAGGGCCAGGGCTGGTTCTTTGAAACCTGGAATCCCACCGAGGTCACCGATCCCGCCACCGGGCGCACCTACGACTTCGCCGACGCCCCGCTGGAACTGCTCACGACCGAACAAAGCTGCTGGGAACTGGCCCCGGGCGCGGCCTGGCATGGCTACGGCAAACTGCCTGCGGGCTATGCGATGCTCGATCCCATCAAGGTCAGCGTCGTCACCCCGGGCGCGCTGCCGGACGGCACGCTGGCAGACACCGGCGGCATCCCGGCGATGCTCCTTTCGGCCTACCTGGAAAACAAAGGCATCGTCTGCGAAAAAACCGCCGACTTCACCGTGCTGTTCCTGTTCTCGATCGGCATCACGAACGGCAAATGGGGGACGCTGTTAAACGCCCTGCTCGAGTTCAAACGTGACTACGATGCGAACATTCCCTTGGAGGAGTGCGTCCCGGGCGTTGTCTCCGCGCATCACGAACGCTATGTCGGGATGGGCCTGCGTGACCTGTCAGACGAGATGTTCGCGCAAATCAAGCGCACGCGCCAGACCGAGCAGCAATCGGCCGCATTCAGCCGCCTGCCCGCCTGTGACCTCAGCTGCCGCGACGCCTATGCGGCGCTGGTCGACGGGCGGGTGGAACAGGTGACGCTGATGCAGCTGGCGGGCAGGACGCTTGCCACCGGCATCGTGCCCTATCCGCCGGGCATTCCGCTGTTGATGCCCGGCGAAAACGCGGGCAAACAAAACGATCCCTTTATCGGCTACCTGTTCGCGCTGCAGGAATTCGATCGACGCTTCCCCGGATTCGAACACGATTCGCACGGGGTCGAGGTCCGGGGCGGTACCTATTACGTCCATGTGATAGCTAACGCATAGAGCACGACATCATGCTTCCGTGGATTACCCGCAATTGACTGACGTGACCCCGGGAAAGGGAAAGGGAAAGGACGGACTGATGGCAGACACACAGACGCAGCAGACGAAACAAACGAAACAAGCGGCAGGCGCGCGCACGGTGTCGCCCGCAAAGACGCTTTCGGTGTTTTCGTTGGCGATGATCAGCGTGGGCGCGGTGCTGTCGGTGCGCAACTACCCGTCCATGGCGGTCTATGGCTGGTCGTCGATCGGCTGGTACGTGCTGGGAACGCTGCTGTTTTTGATCCCGTTGACGCTGTCGTCGGCGGAACTGGCGACCGGCTGGTCCAGCGGCGGGGGCGTCTATGAATGGGTGAAGGTCGCATTCGGCGAAAAGGCCGGATTCATCGCCGTGTTCTGCGAGTGGTCGAACAACATCGTGTGGTTTCCGACCGTGCTGTCGTTCATCGCGGGCACGCTGGCATACGCGATCAACCCGAAACTGGCGGACAACGGCTGGTTCATGTTCGTGACGATGATGGCGGTGTTTTGGCTGTCGACCTTGACTGCGTGGCTGGGCCCGAAAATCACCGCGCGCATCAACAACCTGGGCGTGGTGCTGGGATCGCTGGTACCCAGCGCGCTGTTGATCGCGTTCGGTGTGGCCTACGTGGTCGCAGGCAAGCACTCGGCCCTGCCGGCGTTTTCGCTGCCTGCGGCGTTGCCGTCGCTCAAGCCGTCGACGCTGCCCTTTGTGGCAACGGTGGTGCTGCTGTTCGCAGGGATGGAAATGAGCGGTTTTCACGCGCTGGAGGTCAAAGACCCCAAACGCGATTTCCCGGTCGGCATGGGAATCGCCGCGCTGGTGGTGTTCGCTGCCAGTGTGCTCTGCACCCTGGCGATGGGGCTGGTCATCCCGGCGAAAGACCTGAAGCTGGCCAGCGGCATCATGGAGGCGTTCCAGACGTTCCTGAAGGCGTTTTCGCTGTCGGGGTTGGTACCGTTTTGCGCGGTGTTGATTGCGCTGGGCGGATTTGCCCTACTGACCACCTGGCTGGTCGGTCCCATATTGGGATTGGGAGTAACGGCCCGGGCCGGCGACATGCCGCCCGTCAGCCGTCGTGTCAACAAACACGGTATCCCGGTCAATATGCTGGTCTTCCAGGGAATAATCGCGACGGTGGTGTCGTTTGCCTATGTCGTGTTCCCGTCGGTGAACCAGGCCTATTGGGTGCTGTCCGCCATCACGGTCATGCTGATGTGCATCACCTATATGCTGGTGTTTGCCGCCGTCATACGCCTGCGCATCAAACGCCCCGACGTGCCCCGGGCCTTTAAAATCCCGGGCGGCCTGCCGGGGGTCTGGATCGTCGGTGGCTTGGGGTTCGTTGCGACCGCGTTCACGTTTATCGTCGGCATTCTGCCACCCAGCGGGATGGAGCTGTTCAAGCTGGGGAGCGGCTTTCATGCCGAGGTCGCGACCTTTCTGTCGTCTGCGGTCAGCAAAAAGGTGGCCGAAGTTGTCGCAGCCGACATGGTCAAGTTCATTCCGGCTGTCGCGTATTCTGCGATCATCCTGATCGGTACGGCGATTCTGGCGCTGCCCCCGCTGGTGTTCCTGCGCCTGAAAAAGCCCTCGTGGGTCTCTAAAGACCCCGACTAGCCGCGCGTGAAATAGGTGAAATATGGTGCGGGCGAAAGGACTTGAACCTTCACGGGCTTGCACCCACCGGGACCTAAACCCGGCGCGTCTGCCAATTCCGCCACGCCCGCACTCACCTTTGCTATTATAGACAGGTTATAGTGCTGATTGAGAAAGGAATTTTCTGTGGCTTACACGTGCATTACCGAACCGACCGATGATAACCGCATCCACGTGACCATTACGGTTGACGCGACCGATGTCGATGCGGCGGTCAAAAACACCATCAAGGACCTGGCGAAAAAGGTCCGCATCCCCGGCTTTCGTGCCGGCAAAGCCCCGCGCAGCGTCATCGAGGCGCAACTGGGTCGCGACTACATTTACCAGAACGCCGTCGAGGCTATCGTAAACGACACTTATCCGCCCGCCATCGACGAAAAGGGCATCCTGGCGGTGGGTGCACCCGACTTTGATGATCCCACCCCGCTTGAGGAGGGGCAGGACTACACCTACGCGATGACGGTGACGCCCCCGCCCACGGCAACTCTGAAATCGACCAAGATCGAAATCAAGATGCCCCCGAAAGAGGCCACCGAGGCCGACATTCAGGCACACCTGGAGGGTATCCAGGAACAGTTCGGCGGATTCATCCCGATGGCAAAGACCGCAAAGGTCAAGAAAAACAGCCTGCTGTTCATGAGCTTTACCTCAACCATCGATGGCGAGGAATACGAGGGCTCAACCGTCCAGGCCACCCGCTATCAGATGGGTGAAAAGTACATGCCCGATGCCTTTGAAGAGGCATTGATCGGACACAACGCCTTCGATGACGTCGCGATTGATTTCGAGGTCGAGCCGAACGGCAAAAACGATGAACACGTGGGCAAAAAGATGCACTTTGACGTGCATATCGACGCCATACTGAAAAAGGATCTGCCGGCGATTGATGATGCGCTGGCAACACAGGTGGGCTATGACACGCTGGATGAACTGAAAGAGGCCTGCAAGGGCTACATCACCAGCCAGAAAGAGTATTCCTGGGATGCCGTGCGCGACCAGCGTCTGCTGGCGGCCCTGGTGCAGCAAATGGACGAGGTCGAGCCCCTGGAACAGCAAGTTCAGCTTCGCGCGAAACACCTGCTGGACGACTTTATGCAGATGCTCAAGAAAAACGAGACCGACCTGAACACCTATATCGAGCAAAGCGGCGAGGATCGCGCGACCTTCCAGCGCGGATTGATGTTGCGTGCGGAAAAAGAGGTCACCGAGGACATGGCGCTGGATGCGCTGGCACGTGCCGAAAACCTGCTGATCACCGACGAGGAACTGGACGAGGAATTCGCACAGATGGCGGGCAAAGACGACCCCGAGACTGCCGGTGCCGACACCCGCGAGGCCTGGGCGTCGCGCGGTTTGATCACCATTTTGAAGAACGATTTCTCGCGGCGCAACGCACTGAAGTGGCTGCGCGAGAACGCGACGATCGATATTGACGAAAACGAGACCGTCTGACACCGGACGGGTTCGGGACGCACTCCCCCGATGTGACGCGCACAAAAACGCGCAGTCAGGTTCGAGGGACGGCACGCACGAGGAAACACGAACGGAAAGGACGCACGATATGAACAGCATCTATTCACGCAGCGACATGGCAGGCGACCCGCGCAGTCAGCTGGTCCCGATCGTCATCGAGCAGACCAACCGCGGCGAGCGCAGCTTCGACATTTTCAGCCGGCTGCTGAACGAGCGCATTGTGTTCCTGAACGGCGAGGTCAACGAGGTCAGCGCCAGCTTGGTCATCGCACAGATGCTGCATCTGGAAAGCGTCGATCCGACCAAGGACATTCATTTTTATATCAACAGCCCGGGCGGGCACGTCTATGACGGCATGGCGATTTACGACACCATGCAGTTCATCAAACCGGACGTCTCGACCATTTGCGTCGGCCTGGCCGCGTCGATGGGCGCGGTGTTGCTGGCGGCAGGTCACGCGGGCAAACGCTTCGCGTTGCCGCACGCGCGCATCCTGATTCACCAGCCGCTGGGCGGGACCCGCGGACAGGCATCCGACATCGAAATCCAGACCAAGGAAATACTGACCCTGAAAGAAGAGCTGAACCGTATTCTGGCAAAGCACACCGGTCAGAAATACGAGACCTTGGTCAAGGACACCGACCGCGACAACATTTTCAAGGCCGGCGAGGCCAAGGAATACGGTCTGGTTGACGCCGTGATCGAGTCGCACCCCGACAGCGCAGACGGTGCTGCTGCCGCCACACCCAAAAAGGCCAAAAAGGCCAAGGGTGATAAATAGCACAGCAACCGACCCGGAAACAGGAAAAGGACAGGCGTGTGAACGAAGATCGCGAATTCCCTGAAGGTCCCCACGGACCCCATAAACCGGCAGGTGGTTCCGGGCAGCCGCATTGTGCGTTTTGCGGTCGCGGACCCGAACAGTCCTTGCAGCTGGTGGCAGAACCCGGCGGCAGATTCATTTGCGAGGAGTGTCTGGATCTGGTCGGCCAGCTGATGTTTACCATGTCGATGGCTCAGGGGGTGTTTCCGGGTGACGGGGACGAGCCGTTGTCGGGATTCGGCGGTTTCAATTTAAGTGAACTGTTCGACGCAGACGACGATGACGAGCCCGCGGGTTCGGCTTGTACGCTGCCGCGTCGGGGCGAACGTCCGGGCAGCGAGTTCAGCACCGAGCAGCTGCCGACACCGCGTCAGTTACATGAAGCGTTGGATGAATACGTCGTCGGGCAGGATCGTGCGAAAAAGATCCTGTCGGTGGCGGTGCACAATCATTACAAGCGCGTGATGTTGGAGGCTCGCGACGACCTGGATTCAGATGACACCGAGCTGGCCAAATCAAACATATTGCTGTTGGGTCCCACCGGTACCGGAAAGACCCTATTGGCGCAAACTCTGGCGCGTGTGCTGGATGTGCCGTTTGCGATTGCAGATGCGACGGTACTGACCGAGGCCGGCTATGTCGGCGAAGACGTCGAGAACATTTTGCTGAAGCTGGTGGCAGCCGCCGATGACGACATCGAGCGCGCCCAAGTGGGCATTATCTATATTGACGAAATCGACAAAATCGCGCGGAAGGCCGAAAACCTCTCGATTACGCGCGATGTGTCGGGCGAGGGTGTGCAGCAGGCCTTGCTGAAAATACTGGAGGGGACGGTTGCCAGTATCCCGCCCAAAGGTGGGCGCAAGCACCCCGAACAGCCGCTGTTGCGCATCGACACGACGTCCATCCTGTTCATTTTGGGCGGGGCATTCGTCGGCCTGGACAAAATCATTGCCGATCGCGTGGGCAAGCGTGGTGTCGGTTTTGCGTCCGAAATCACCGAACATGAAAAGCGCGCGGCCAGCGAGCTCTTCGCAGAGGTCGCACCCGAGGACCTGACGACCTTCGGATTGATCCCCGAGCTCATCGGGCGCATTCCGGTTATTACATCCACGATGGATCTGACGGTCGATGACCTGGTGCATATCCTGACCGAGCCGAAAAACGCGCTGGTCAAGCAATACCGCAGGTTGTTCGCACTGGAACAGGTCGAGTTGACCTTTGAGCCCGAGGCGCTGCGTGCGATCGCCCAACAGGCGTCCGAGCGCGGCACCGGGGCGCGCGGTTTGCGTTCCATCTGCGAAAACCTGTTGCTGGATATGATGTACGAACTGCCCGAGCGCGACGACATCGCGGCAGTCGTGGTGACGGCGGACGCGGTTCGGGGCACGGCTCAGCTGCAGACCCGGCCACGCTCCACCAAAGCCGCATAACAACGCGACCCACACGGACACGACCGGCACGGCTGCGGGCGACCACCCGCATAACCCGCACAGCTCACACAGAAAGAGAGGACGTACGGTGGCATTTTATTACGACGAACCTTCGCGCACCTTCAATGAATACCTGCTGATTCCGCGTTATTCCGGCACGGATTGCATTCCGGGCGACGTCGACCTGACGACTCCGCTGGTCAAATACGACCTGAATGCAGGCGACGGTCCGGCGCTGCACCTGAACATCCCGATGACCAGCGCGGTCATGCAGGCGGTAAGCGACGACCGCATGGCGGTGGCGCTGGCCAAAGAGGGCGGTCTGTCGTTTATCTACGGCTCGCAAAGCATCCAGGACCAGGCGGCCATGGTGGCGCGCGTCAAAGACCACAAGGCCGGTTTCGTCCGCAGCGACAGCAACATCCGCCCCGACGCCACGCTGGCAGACATCCTGCGCTTGCGCGAGGATAGCGGTCACAGCACCGTCGCGGTGACCGCCGACGGCACGGCACAGGGCAAACTGGTGGGTATCGTCACCAGCCGTGATTACCGCGTCAGCCGCATGGACACCACAACCCCGGTGGCCGATTTCATGACGCCGCTGGAAAATTTGGTCTATGGGCGTGACGGCATCAGCCTGTCGGAAGCAAACGACCTGATTTGGGACCACAAACTGAACGCACTGCCCATCGTCGATACCGACGGCAAACTGACGCATTTCGTGTTTCGCAAGGACTACGACAGCCACAAGGCGCACCCTGACGAGCTGCTGGACGCCCGCAAGCGCTTTTTGGTGGGGGCGGGTATCAACACACGTGACTACGCGGAGCGCGTCCCGGCGCTGGTCGATGCCGGCGTCGACGTCTTGTGCATCGACTCCTCCGAGGGCTTCACCGAATGGCAGCGCGCCACCATCAACTGGATTCGCCAAAACTACGGCGACACGGTCAAGGTGGGCGCCGGCAACGTGGTGGACGCCGACGGCTTCGAGTTCCTGGCGCGCGCGGGCGCCGATTTCGTGAAAATCGGCATCGGCGGCGGCAGCATCTGCATCACCCGCGAACAGAAAGGCATCGGCCGCGGCCAGGCCAGCGCCGTGATCGAGGTCGCCGCCGCACGCGACCGCTACGCCGCCGAAACCGGCATCTACGTGCCGCTCTGCAGTGACGGCGGCATCGTCTACGACTACCATATGACGCTCGCGCTGGCGATGGGCGCCGACTGGCTGATGTTGGGCCGCTATTTCGCGCGCTTTGACGAAAGCCCCAGCCCCCGCATGAACTACAACGGCAGCTACGTCAAAGAATACTGGGGCGAGGGCAGCGCACGTGCCCGCAACTGGCAACGCTACGACTCGGGCGGCGAGGCCAAACTCAGCTTCGAGGAAGGCGTGGACAGCTACGTCCCCTACGCC
Organism: Actinomycetes bacterium; assembly: GCA_031272275.1. Lineage (GTDB taxonomy): Bacteria > Actinomycetota > Coriobacteriia > WRKU01 > WQUG01 > JAISUC01. The sequence goes on from JAISUC010000005.1 coordinate 59,961, forward strand.
GGCAGCCTGAAAGAAAACGTCGCGACCTCGCTCGCAAAGGTGCGCTCGACCATGGCGAACTGCGGTGTCAAATCAATCGCCGAACTGCAACGCGACGCGAAACTCACCCTGGTCAGTGCCACCAGCATCGTCGAGGGCGGCGCACATGACGTGATACTGCGCAACGAATCACGGGGGGTCCGCTAGTCTATGTCGCAACACCAACAGCAGCCGCACGCACAGCACGCACACCCGCAGCAGCCCACCGTCCTGGTGCTGGATTTCGGCGCCCAGTACGCACAGCTGATTGCGCGGCGCGTGCGCGAGGCCCGCGTCTACAGTGAAATCGTACCCGCGACCATTACGGCTGACGCCATCCGGGCCCGCAAACCGGCCGCCCTGATCCTGACCGGCGGCCCGGCCAGCGTGTTCGACGCGGGATCCCCCCATGCGGACCCCGCCATCCTGCAGCTGGGCATCCCCATGCTGGGCTTTTGCTACGGCATCCAGGAAATCGCCCATATCTGCGGCGGGCGCATCGAAACCGCAACAGTGGGGGAGTACGGCCCGACGACGCTGATCGCAGGGACGCACTCCCCCCTGTTTGCAGATGTGCCGGAAACGTCACAGGTGTGGATGTCGCACCGCGATTCGGTGGTGACGGCCCCGGACGGGTTCACTGTGACTGCGACCACCGCGAACTGCGCGGTCGCCGCTATGGAAGACCCCGCGCGGCGCATCTATGCGACCCAGTTTCACCCCGAGGTCGCGCATACCGAATACGGCCAGACCATAATCGAAAACTTCCTGTATCGCGTGGCGGGTATCGAGCCTAGCTGGACTACGGAAAACATCGCCGAACAGATCGTGGGTGACATCCGCGCACAGGTGGGCGACGCCCACGTGCTGTGTGCACTGTCGGGCGGCGTGGACAGCTCGGTCGTGGCGGCGTTGCTGCACCGGGCGATCGGCGACCAGCTGACCTGCGTGTTTGTGGACCACGGGTTGCTGCGCGCCGGGGAGGCCGAAAGTGTCGACGCCGTCTTTCGCGACCAGTTCCACATCGACCTGGTGCACGTCGATGCACGCGAACGCTATCTGTCGCTGCTGGCGGGTGTCACCGAACCCGAACAGAAACGCCGCATCATCGGCCGGGAGTTCTGGAAGGTGTTTTTCGAGGAAGCAGGCGCGCTGCAACAGCGACTGGGTGACGGGACTGCACCGATCCGGTACTTGGCACAGGGGACCCTGTACCCGGATTTGATTGAGTCCGGAACCGACACGGCGGCAAAAATCAAAAGCCACCACAACCTGATTCCCTTTCCGCCGGGGGTGCATTTCGATCTGATTGAGCCCCTGAAAGCGCTGTTCAAAGACGAGGTCCGCGCGCTGGGGGCCGAATTGGGTCTGCCCGATCACATCGTCTGGCGCCAGCCCTTCCCGGGACCCGGGCTTGCGGTGCGTATCATCGGCGAGGTCACGGAAGAAAAGCTCGCGATTCTGCGTGCCGCCGACGCCATCGTGCGCGCAGAAATCGACGCATGGGACAGCGAACGCAGCGTCTGGCAGTACTTTGCGGTGCTGCCCGACATCCGCAGCGTCGGCGTGATGGGGGACGAACGCACCTATGCGCGGCCCGTTATCGTACGTGCGGTGTCGTCGGCGGACGCCATGACGGCTGACTGGGCGCGGCTGCCGGCGGATCTGCTGGCGCGCATGTCAAACCGGATCATCAACGAGGTCGCCGGCGTAAACCGTGTCGCCTACGACATCACCTCAAAACCCCCCGGCACCATTGAGTGGGAATAGTCAGGCAAAACCGCAAAACCGCTGGTAAATCAACGTTTTTGGGGGTTCAAAAAAGGTCACTGATGATAAATTGATGATATAGCAATAAATCAGGCAGACTTTATCCAGAGTGAATCAGGCAAACGCCGAGGTGAATTCCCCGGCGTTTTTCTTTTGTCCAGAACACAGGAAGGAGGTAGAAGCTATGGCGGTATTCCGCATCGAGAAGACGCAGAATTACACGGTGATGAGCAACCATCACCTGCGCAACATCGAGCTGACTTTGAAGGCCAAGGGGCTGCTCTCGCAGATGCTCTCGCTGCCGGAGGACTGGGACTACACGCTGGCCGGTCTGGCGACGATAAACCGCGAGAGCATCGACGCTATCCGCACGGCGGTCTGGGAGCTGGAGCGGGCGGGCTACATCGAGCGCAGGCAAGGCCGCGACGCGAGAGGCAAGATGGTCGCCATCGAGTACA